>NZ_QSNG01000001.1:1200000-1800000 GCF_003416765.1 Paratractidigestivibacter faecalis
AGACCATGCCCGCCAGGGCGACGAGGGCGATTATGCCAAGGTACCTGCGGTCGAAGCCGGCAAAGAAGAGCATGGCCAGCAGCGCCACGCCGATAACCATGGTGGTGCCCTTGTCGGGCTGGACCACGATGAGGACCAGCGGCAGGACGGTGGCCAGGACGCCGTTCTTGACGAACTGAGCGTCGTCGATGGTGCCGTCGTCAAAGCGCTGCTGGCAGACGCCCGCCGCAAGCCAGACGATGCCGATCTTGGCAAACTCGGAGGGCTGCAGGTTGCCGATGAGGGGCAAGCTGATCCAGCGGCTCGCGCCGTAGGTTGACTGGCCCGCGATGGGCGTGAACACCAGGACGAGCACGACGACCATCGCGGTCCACATGGGCATGGACGCGCGTCCGTTGGTGAACTCGTGGTAGTCCACCTTGGCCAGCACGAAGGCGGCGACGCCTCCCAGGGCGATGAACTGCAGCTGCTTCTTGAGGTAGTAGGCGGGGTCGTTGCCCAGCGCGTCGGAGGTGAGCGAGCTGATGGAGGAGGCCGAGTAGATCATGAGGCAGCCAAAGGCCGTGAGGAGCACGACCGTGGCGATGAGGATGAGCCGCGGGCGCATGAAGCGCTCCGGCACGCCGAAGATCTTCCTCTCGGTCCTCTGGACGGCACCGCCGACGCCGCCCTTCTCGCCGCGCCTGCGGGCCGCCGGGCGCGGGCGGGAGGCACCCGCCTGGCCGGACCTGGCCTGCGACGCCGCGGCGCGCCGGCCAGCGCTCCTCTGATAGGTTCCCGTGACAGCCAAGCCCTACTCCCCGTCCTGGCCGAGGCCGGCCACGAGGTCCTTGAAGAGCCTGCCGCGCTCGGCCATGTTGCTGAACTCGTCGAAGGACGAGCACGCCGGCGAGAGGAGCACGGTGTCGCCCGGACGGGCGGCCGCGACGGCGGCGTCGAAGGCCTCGCGCATGTGGGGCGCGCGGATGACCTGAACGGCAGAGCCCGTGGCCCTGCGGGCCTGCTCGACGGAGCGGGCGATGCGCTCGCCCGCCGCGCCAAAGCAGACGGCGGCGCGGCAGGTGCCGCACACGGCCGCGGCGAGGCTGGCAAGGTCGGTCATCTTGTCGTGCCCGCCCAGCATGACCACGATGGAGCCGGCCCCGAAGGCGGTGAGGGCCTTCTCCACGGAGTCGGTGTTGGTGGCCTTGGAGTCGTTGACAAAGTGGACGCCCGCGTGGGTGCCGCAGGGCTCGATGCGGTGCTCGATGGGGTTGAAGTCGGCAAGGCCGCGCACCAGCGCCTCGTCGGAGGCTCCCAGGTGCAGCGCGCACGCGGCGGCGGCAAGGGCGTTCTCCCAGTTGTGGCGGCCGCGGATCTTGAGGGTGCCTGCGGCCAGGAGCTCGTGCTCAACGCCGGACGCGCGGACGACGAGCATGCCGTCGCGCACGAAGGCGGCGTCGGCGGAGGCGGGCTCGCCCTCTACGGAGAGCTCGCAGGTGGCCACGCCGCGGGCGATGAGGCGGTCGCGCACCGCGCGGCACCAGTCGTCGTCCACGCTCACAATGGCCAGGTCGCCCTCGCCCAGGTTGGCGAAGACCTTCTCCTTGGCGGCGGCGTAGGCCTCGAGGGAGCCGTGCCACTCCACGTGGTCGGGCGTCACGTTCAGAAGCGTCGCCACGCGGGGGTGGAGCAGTCTGGTGGTGGCCAGCTGGAAGCTGGAGAGCTCCGCCACAAGCCAGCCGCCGGCCGGACGGGAGGCAAGCTCGCCGGTGATGATGGTGCCGATGTTGCCCACGGCCTCGGCGCCCATGCCCGCGACCTGCAGCAGGTGCGTGGTGAGCGAGGTCGTGGTGGTCTTTCCGTTGGTGCCCGTGATGGCCACCCAGCGCTCGGGGCTCTCGCGGAAGGCAAACTCGGGCTCGCCGATGACCTCCCTGGCGCACGCGCGCGTCGCGGAGAAGAACGCGGAGAACTCCGAGATTCCCGGGGAGGCCACGGCGAGGTCGTAGCTGCCGGCCACGTCCTCGGTGCCCAAGACGCACCTCACGCCCTCGGCCTCGAGCTCACGGGAGAGGTCGCCCTCCCTGGAGGAGGCGCCCCCGTAGAGGGTCACCGACGACACGCGCCCGGGGCCCTGGGAGGCCAGGTAGCGGCAGACCGCCGCGCCCGTCCCGCCCATGCCCAGGACGAGCACGTCACCGAGGTACTTCTCGCCAGATGCAGCCATGCGTGCGACCTTTCCTAGCCGAGCTGGAAGTAGAGAGCGAAGCCGAGGGCCGCGAAGGCGGCCGAGACGATCCAGAAGCGGATGACGACCTTGGTCTCCGCCCAGCCCTTCTTCTCGAAGTGGTGGTGGATGGGGGCCATGAGGAAGACGCGCTTGCCCGTGGCCTTGAAGCTCACGACCTGGATGATGACGGAGACGGCCTCGGCGATGAAGAGGCCGCCCATGATGAGGGAGGTCACCTCGGTCTTGGTGAGGATGGCCAAGGCGGCGAAGGCGGCGCCCAGGGCAAGGGAGCCCGTGTCGCCCATGAAGATGGTGGCCGGGTAGCAGTTGTGCCAGAGGAAGCCCACACAGGCGCCGGCGATGGAGGCGGCAAAGATGGCGAGGTTGATCTCCTGGTAGCGGAAGGCGACCATGGCCATGACGAGCATGACCACCATGGTGCAGCCGCCCGCGAGGCCATCAAGGCCGTCGGTGAGGTTGACGGCGTTGGACAGGCCCGCCATGAGGAAGAAGACGAAGACGAGGTAGATCCAGGGCACCGTGAAGGTGACGCTGCCGATGGTGAGGGTGCTGGAGAGCACGCCCAGGTCGAGGACGAGGCCGCCCGGGAAGCGCAGCTCCGGGGAGATGCCGATGACGTTAACCGCAACCAGGCAGAACGTCACCGAGATGAGGATGAGGCCGGCCATCTTCTGGGGCGGCGTGAGGCCCAGGGAGCGCTTGTGGGCCACGGACTCGATGTCGTCCAGAAGGCCAAGCGAGCCCGTGACCAGCGTGGCGACAAGGGCCAGGACCAGGTCGGGCGTCCACTTGGCAAGAAGGACGCAGGTGAGCACGATGCCCAGCAGGATGACGACGCCGCCCATGGTGGGCGTGCCCTGCTTGATGAGGTGGCGCTGGGGGCCGTCGGCCCTGACCTGCTGGCCCAGGTGCTCGTGCCTCATCAGCCTGATGAAGGGCGGCATGAGCAGGCAGGTGATGGCGGCAGAGACGAAGACCGCCAGGAAGACCTGGTAGGTGGGGTATGCGGGGTTGCCGATCACTGGGCAAGCACCTCCTTGACGAAGCCGTCGAGACCGGCGGCGCGGGATGCCTTGACGAGGACGAGGTCGCCCTCGGAGAGGATGGGGCCGAGCGTGGCCGCGGCCGACGCCACGTCGGGGAAGACCTCGAGCGCGTCCTCGGACTGGCCGACCGTGCGGGCGGCCTCGGCCATCTGGCCAGCGAGATCGTGGCCGATGAAGACCAGCAGGTCGAGGCCCTTGGCCGCCGCGTAGGCGCCCACGTAGCCGTGGAGGCGCCCCTCGTCGGCACCGAGCTCGCCCATCTCGCCCAGGACCGCGATGCGGCGGCCGGAGCAGGCCATCTGCGCGAGGACGTCAAGGGAGGCCGCCATGGAGTTGGGGGCGGCGTTGTAGGAGTCGTCGATGACGCGGGCACCCGAGGGGGCCGTCTGCACGTCAAGGCGCATGTGGGTGGCGGGCATGCGCTCGATGGCCTCGCAGGCCAGGTCGCGGTCCAGGCCGAGCCTCCAGATGACGGAGAGGGCCAGCAGGAAGTCGGGCACCACCTGGCGTCCGGGCACGGAGAGCGTGACCTCGCGGCTCCAGCCGTCGGAGCAGCTTGCCGTGAGCGTGGCGCAGCCCTCGGCGGACAGCGTCACGCCGAGGACGCGCACGTCGTCCTCGGCGCGGGAGCCGGCCATGAGCACGTCCACGCCGGCCGGGCGGGCAAAGCCATCAGCGATGAAGGGCGTGTAGTCGTTAGCGCTGGTGAGGGTCAGGGTGCGGCGCAGCTCGCCGTGGTCGACCAGGCCTCCCACGACCTCGGCCTTGGCGCGGGCGATGTTCTCGCGCGAGCCCAGAAGCCCGATGTGGCTCGTGCCGACGTTGGTGATGACGGCCAGCGTGGGCTGGCAGGCGGCGGCAAGGCGGTCGATCTCGTGCGGGTGGTTCATGCCCAGCTCGCAGACGAGGACCTCAGTGTCCTCGGGCGCGGAGAGCACCGTGAGCGGCAGGCCGATGAGGTTGTTGAAGTTGCCAGCGGTGGCGTGGGTGCGGCGCTGGGAGGAGATGCCGCAGCGCAGCATGTCCTTTGTGGTGGTCTTGCCCACCGAGCCCGTCACGCCCACGACGACCCACTCCGGGTGCATCCGGCGCCACAGGGCCGCGGCGCGCAGCATCCACTCCTCGCAGTCGTCGCCCTCGGCGCGCACGACCCAGCAGCCGCGCCCGCGCGCCGCCTCGAGGTCGGCCTCGGACACCTCGGCGCTCGCGACCACCAGGGCGGCGCCCGCCTCGATGGCGGAGCGCACGTAGGCGTTGCCGTCCACGCGCTCGCCGGCGAAGGCCACGAAGACGGAGCCCTCCCCGACCGCGCGGGAGTCGATGGTCACCTCGCCCGCGACGTCGGCCGCGCCCCTTGCGAGGATGCTTGCGCCGGTGGCGTCAACGAGCTTGCATGTGCTGATGCGCATCTTGCTTCACTCTCCTTGGTGCTAGTTGGCGGGCGCGATGCCCAAGATGGCCACGGACTGCTGCATGACATCGTGGAAGATGTGCGCAGCGGAGCCCAGGGCCAGGTGAGATGTTCCGTTGAGGCCCGCGTAGACAAGGACCTCGGGGTCATCGGCGTTGGCAAAGCCGCACAGCGAGGCTACGTAATAGTAGCCCTCGTAGCCGTCCGAGCCGTCCTTTGCCTGCTCGCCCGTGCCGGTCTTGCCGGCAATGTCATACCCCTCCACGGCGCCGTTCTTGCCGGTGCCGTCGGTCATGACGGCGCGCATGGCGTCGATCTCCTTCTCGCAGGCCTCGGCGGAGATGGCCTGGCCGCCGCTGGGCCAGTCGACCTTCTCGCCGGCCTTGGCTATGAGGAAGTGGGGCGTGGTCAGCGTGCCCTGGTTGCCCACGGCCGCAAACGCGCGGATGATCTGGATCATGGGGATGGCCACGGACTGGCCGAAGGCCATGTAGCCGGCGGTTGTGCCGTCGTACTCGTCGTAGGACTTGACGATGCCCGCCGTCTCTCCCGGGAAGTCGATGCCGGTCTTCTGGCCGATGCAGAACTTCTCCACGCCCTCCGCAAAGCGCTTGGGGCCTATGACCTCGTTGGCGAGAAGCGCCATGGCGGGGTTGGAGGAGTGCTGCAGCATGTAGCGAACCGTCATGTCCTCGGCGTAGTCGCGGCCGTCGTCGTCCTGGACGTAGTTGTCGCCCAGGGTGTAGCGGGCCGGCACGTTGTAGACGGTATCAGGCGTGTAGAGCCCGAGGTCGAAGCCGGTGGACGTGGTGATGACCTTGAAGACCGAGCCGGGCTCGTAGGACTGCGAGACGAGCTTGAGGTCGAGGGACGAGGAGTCAGTGAGGTTGGAGAAGTCCGGCAGCGGTGTGGAGCAGGCGGCGTAGATCTCGCCGGTCTTGGGGTCGCTCACCATGACCGAGCCAGACTCGGACTGGTAGGTCTCCACGCCCTCGGCGATGATCCTCTCGGCCTCCTCCTGGAGGTCGATGTCGATGGAGAGCATGATGTCCGTGCCGTCCTGGGCCTCGGTGACCTCGGACGTGCCGCCGGCGATGGGCGTGCCGCCCAGGCCGGTCTCCATGATCATCTGGCCGTCGGTGCCGGTCAGGATGTCGTTGTAGTAGTACTCAAGGCCCGAGAGGCCCGTGCCCTCGCTGCCCACGAAGCCCAGGATCTGGGCGCCGGTGCTGCCGTAGGGGTAGACGCGCTTGGAGTCCTTGAGGTAGTAGATGCCCGCAAGGCCCTGGTCGGAGAGCTCTTGCTTGATCTTGTCGGCCACGTCCTGGTCCACCTGGCGCTTGATGTAGCGGAAGGTGGTGTCGGCGGTGAGGTCGCCCACATAGTCGGAGGCCACGCCGCCCAGGTTCTGGGCAAGGACCTGCGCCACGGCGGAGGCGTTCTCCACGACCTTGGGGTTTGCGTAGATGGTCTGGCACTCCACGCTCATGGCGAGGACCTTGCCGTTGCGGTCGTAGATGGTGCCGCGGCGGGCGGTTAGTGTGACCACGTTGGTGCGGCGGCTCTCGGCCTCGGAGGCAAGGCGCGGGCCATCCACCACCTGCAGCCAGAAGAGGCGCAGGGCGACGGCCGCGACGATGACGCAGAGAAGGCCCAGCAGCACCTTGCGGCAGGCGTCGAAGTCAGCGGGACCCTGCCCGCCAGGCCCACGGCGCCCGGCGCGGTACGTGACGCGAGGGGCCTCGTCGTACGAGGCCCCCGGCATCTGACGCCGCCCGCGGCGGCCCTGTCTGTCTCTAGTAGTTGACACGGGGAAAGAGTCTACGCCACGCCCTGGGCGGAGGCGTCCTCGGCCGCGGACTGCGCAGCATCCCCATCAGCCTGAGCGGCCTGCCCGTCGGAGGGGGCGGCATCGGCGGAGGCCGCGTCGGCGGCGCCGATGGTCACGGTCTCGGTGTCGGTGGAGAGGACCATGCCAAGGTTCTGGGTGGCGATGCGGCTGATGCGGGCGTTGGAGGAGAGCGCGGAGCGCTCGATCATGAGGCTGTCGTTGGTGGTCTTTGCCTCGCTTATCTGGGACTTGAGGGTGGCGTTTCCCTGGAGCGCCGCGACCGCGCCGGACGTGAGGGCGACGCGGCAGGCGCCAAGGGCGAAGAAGACCAGGGCGCAGGCGACTACCGCCTTGACGCGGGCGAGAAACTCCGGGGCCACGCCGCGGCGGGCGCGGGCGTCCAGCCCACCGCCGGAGACGACCTCGAAGGAGGGGCGCTCCTGTGGGAGGGCGTATCCCCTCTCTATGTACTCCTCGTTTGCGACGGCCGAGCCCTGGTACCTCATTTGATATTCCCTGCTATCCGACGGACGCGTGGCCCGCTGCATGTGCGTTCAAAACGGTGTCAGGAAGCTGGGAGCTTGAGGGATAGTTGAGTGTTCCTCAAAGGTTGCTTGAGCGTTCCTTAAGGGTGCAGATTAACTAGGTTGAATGTTTCGGTGGTGCTGCGTTGTGGTGCGTTTGGGGTGCGTTGGTGGTGTGTGTTTGGTCTGTTTGCCGTGCTATGGAAGACGGCCTTTCGACCGGCATCCTAGAAATCTGACCCCGAGGGATCGAGCTTCACCGCAACCCTCGTGAGGGCGCTTCTCGACCTTGGGTTGGAAGCGACCTCCTCAGGGGTGGCGACAAGAGCCTTGCGCGTCTTGACTCTGACGATCGGCACGTTGCCGCAGACGCACACCGGAAGGTCCGGTGGGCAGGTGCAGCCCTGGGACAGCTCCGCGAAGACGTGCTTGACGATGCGGTCCTCGAGGGAGTGGTAGGCGATGACGCAGATCCTGCCACCCGGGTTGGCCCACCTGACGGCGGCCCTGAGGCCCCGGTCCAGCACCTCGAGCTCGTGGTTGACCTCGATGCGCAGGGCCTGGAACGTCTTTCTCGCCGGGTGCCCGCCACTTCTCCTCTTGGCAGCCGGGATGGCCGCCTTGATGACGTCGACGAGCTGGAGAGTGGTCTCGATGGGGGCCTTGGCCCTCGTCTCGCAGATCCTCCGGGCGATCTTGCCCGCAAAGCGCTCGTCGCCGTATACGCGGAGGATTCGGGTGAGGTCAGCTTCGTTGTAGGTGTTTACGACCTCTTGTGCGGTTAGGGTGTTGTTCCCCGAATCCATGCGCATGTCCAACGGGGCATCCTCGTGGTACGAGAAGCCCCTCTCTGGGATGTCAAGCTGGGGCGAAGAGACGCCCAGATCGAAGAGGAAGCAGTCCACGCCGGGGACCTCCGCCTCAACGAGCAGGCGGTCGAGGTCTCCGAAGTTGCCCTTGAGCGGAAGGAAGTCCGCCTCCGGCACCTCGCGCGAGAAGCGCTCGGTTGCCGCCGCAAGGGCCATGTCGTCCTGGTCGATGCCAATCGAGAGGCCGTTCGGGGCCACCCTCCTGGCGAGCTCCACGGAGTGTCCGGCCCCACCGAGGGTGCAGTCGCAGACCACCTCTCCCGGCTTTGGGTCGAGCTCTCTGAGGACCTCCTCGAGCATCACGGGTACGTGCCGATATTCGCCTGTCAAGGTGCTCACCCGCCCTTCCTAGTCGTGGTACAGGAGCGACTCGAGGTCCATCTCGAAGTCGGCCTGCTGCCTGTTCCACTCCTCGGTGTTCCAGACCTCGAAGTGGTCGTCAGCACCCACGACCGTGACGTCAGCCACAAGGCCGAGCTTCTCGCGCGTGCCGGGCTTGACGTCGAGCTTGCCGAGCGCGACGCGTCCGGCGGAGTCGACGTCGATCTCCACGGCGCTGCCCATGAGGCCGCGCTTGAGCATGACGTCCTTGCGGTTGCGGGGGTCAAAGTGGTGGTCTCCGTACTCAAAGAGCCCGTCGACCCACGCCTTGAAGCCCTCGCGGGTGAAGCCGTTCACGCAGCCATCGAAGGGGACGAGCAGAATGGTCTTGTTGGTCTCGTCGACCAGCTGCTTGCGGAACACAGCGGGAAGCGTGACGCGGCCCTTGGCATCCACGGACATCGGATAAGCGCCAGTGAGCATGTCACCCTCCCCTCAGGACGTATCTGGACGAGCCCCCGATTGGAGCGTGGAATCACTATACGTCATTTGCCCCACTTCGCCACACCAAAAAACACCTTGCGACACAGAAGGCGTCCTTTGGACCGCAGAAGGGGGTCGGCTGGACTGAAGCGACCCAACATCTTGGGGAGCGAACGCCCGTTTGCACCAAAGCCGCGCACAAGGCGTTCACAAGTGCGCAGGCAATTGTGATGAACCCATGAATCCGCAGGTAGATACATGCGTTTGTCGCCGTTTTTACGAGAAGCCCCTGGTCAGCCAAAGCGCAGCCAGGGGCTTCTCTGAGGCGTCGCGCGGGCCCGTCCGGCCCGGTGGGGCGCCGTCCCACATGTGGTGTGGCAAGGTGTGGGGCGCCGTCCCACACCCAGTGGGGCGCCGCCCCAGAGGCTACTCGCCGAGGTGGGCGCGGGGGTGGGCCGCGAGGTAGACGCGGCGGATGTGGGAGCGGTCCAGGTGGGTGTAGAGCTGGGTGGTTGAGATGTCGGCGTGCCCCAGCAGCTCCTGCACGGCCCTGAGGTCCGCCCCGCCCTCTAGAAGATGCGTGGCAAAGCTGTGGCGCAGGGTGTGGGGGTGCAGCCCCTTGATGCCCGCCACGCGGCCGTACTTCTCGCAGATGGCGTGCACGGACTGGCGAGAAAGGCGTCCGCCATGGACGTTGAGGAAGACCGCCGGCGTGGGCATGCGCCCCACGAGCGCCCCTCTCCCCTCCTCCAGGTAGGCCCGCAGGGACGCGGCGGCCGTCCCCAGGATGGGCACGAGCCGCTCCTTGCTGCCCTTGCCAAAGACGCGCAGCAGCTCCTCGTCGAGCAGGACGGCGCGGCGGTCGAGGCCGCAGAGCTCGCTCGCGCGCAGGCCGCAGCCGTAGAGGACCTCCAGGACGGCCCGGTCGCGCAGACCTGCGGGCGTCTGGGGGAAGGGCTGGTCAAGCAGGGAGGCCGCCTGCTCGCGCGAGAGCACGTCCGGCAGGCGCGAGGGCTTGGCCGGCAGCGGCATGTCCGCCGTGGGGAGCTCGTCGCAGACGCCCTCCAGCACCATGAAGCGGTGGAAGCCCTTGATGGCCGAGGCCGCGCGCTCAAGCGAGGCGGGAGAGAGCCCCACCTCCGAGAGGGCCCCCAGGTGGCGCTCCACGTCGGCGCGCGTGACGTCGGTCGGCTCCACGATCTTCTCGCCCGCAAGCCAGTCCAGGTAGCGGGTCAGGTCGCGCCGGTAGGCGGCCACGGTGTTGGGGGAGCTCCCCCGCTCGACGGCGAGGCAGTCGAGGTACTCGCCGAGTGCGCCTGCAAGGTCCATGCGGCCTTCCCTCCCCTGGTCCAGGCGGCTGATCGCCGCACAAAAAAGGCCGGGCCCGGCAGAAAGCCAGGACCCGACCCAAACGTTACCTCATTCCGGCGCTCCGGGAAGCCCTAGGCCTCCGGCTCGACCTCGTGGCGGTCGCAGCCCTCGTGGCGGGCGATGGACGCGCGGACGAACTCGCGGAAGAGCGGCGCGGGCTTGGTCGGGCGGCTCTTGAACTCGGGGTGGGCCTGGGAGGCCACGAACCACGGGTGGACGTCCTCGGGAAGCTCGACCATCTCGACCAGGCGCTCGTCCGGGGAGAGGCCGGAGATGACCAAGCCGGCGCGGGTCAGCTGGTCGCGGAAGGCGTTGTTGACCTCAAAGCGGTGACGGTGACGCTCGTAGACCAGGGACTCGCCGTAGGCCTCCTCGGCCAGCGTGCCGGCCTTGACCTTGCAGGGGTAGGCGCCCAGGCGCATGGTGCCGCCCTTGTCGGTGACGTCCTCCTGGTCGGGCATGAGGTCGATGACGGGGTAGGCGCAGTCCGGCACGAACTCGGTGGAGCTGGCGCCGGGCATGTCGGCCACGTTGCGGGCGAACTCGCAGACGGCCACCTGCAGGCCCAGGCAGACGCCCAGGTACGGGATCTTGAGCGTGCGGGCGCGGTGGGCGGCCGCGATCTTGCCCTCGATGCCGCGCAGGCCAAAGCCGCCGGGCACCAGGATGCCGTCGGCGCCGCCGAGGACCTCCTCGATGTTGTCCTCGGTGAGCTCCTCGCCGTCGATGAGCTCGATGTCCATGTGGCGGCCGTAGTAGACGCCGGAGTGGTGAAGGGCCTCGATGATGGAGAGGTAGGCGTCGGGCAACTGCGTGTACTTGCCGACGACGCAAATCTTGGTGACGTCGTCCTTCTTGTTGGCGGCGTGCATGGCGTTGGTGAACTTGTACCAGCCGCTCATGTCGCTCTCGCGCGGGTCGAGGCCCAGGCGCTCGCAGACCTTGGTGTCAAAGCCCTGCTCGGCGAGGTGGGCCGGGACGTCGTAGATGGAGGGGCAGTCGGAGTTCTCGAAGACGCAGCCCGGCTCGACGTCGCAGAAGCTGGCGATCTTGGCGCGGATGTCGGCATCAACCTCGTGGTCGGAGCGGCAGACGATGAAGTCCGGCTGCAGGCCCATGGAGCGCAGCTCGCGCACGGAGTGCTGGGTGGGCTTGGTCTTGACCTCGTGGGCGGCGGAGATATAGGGCACCAGGCTCACGTGGATGAGGCAGCAGTCAGCCATGCCCTTCTCCTTGCGGAACTGGCGGATGGCCTCGACGAAGGCCTGGCCCTCGATGTCGCCGATGGTGCCGCCCAGCTCGGTGATGACCACGTCGGCACCGGTCTGCTCCTCGATGCGGAAGAAGCGCTCCTTGATGGCGTTGGTGACGTGCGGGACCACCTGGACGGTGCCGCCAAGGAAGTCTCCCTGGCGCTCGCGCGCGATGAGGCTCTGGTAGATGGCACCGGTGGTGAAGTTTGAGTTGCGCGTGAGGTTCTCGTCAATGAAGCGCTCGTAGTGGCCCAGGTCCAGGTCGGTCTCCTTGCCGTCCTCGGTGACGAAGACCTCGCCGTGCTGGAACGGGCTCATGGTGCCCGGGTCGACGTTGAGGTAGGGGTCGGCCTTCTGCATCATGACCTTGTAGCCACGAGCCTTGAGCAAACGGCCGAGGGAGGCCGCCGTGATGCCCTTGCCAAGGGACGAGACGACGCCGCCGGTCACGAAAATGTGCTTTGTCATGTGGGGACCTTCCCGTAGTGAGCCCTTGCGCACCACCGTGCGCATCTTCTACGGGTCTTCATCCTAGCACCGCGCCGGGACGCCGGAACCCCTGTAATTTCCCGCTCATAAAGACGTAACGAAACGGCGAGAAGGGCGGCGCGCGGACGCGGTGCTTGGGCGAAGGGTGCCATTGGGGACGGGGCGAACGGCATGCCCGGGCGGCCTACGCCGGCAGGGCCATGATCTGGTCGAGCTCGGCGTCCAGCTCCGGCATGCGCTTGACGCGCGACTTGCGCACCAGGTGGCCGCGGGCGAGCACGTGGAGCGGCTCGCGCAGCGCCGAGAGGTCATCCAGGGGGTTGCCGCGCGTGAGCAGCAGGTCCGCGTCCATGCCGGCCGCGACGGTGCCGCAGACGCCGCCGAGGCCCAGCAGGCCGGCGTTGACCTGCGTGGCCGTGTGGAGCGCGAAGGCGGGCGTCACGCCCACGTACTTGGAGAAGTACGCGAGCTCGCGCCACGTGTCGTACTGCGTGACGTAGGGGCAGGAGGAGTCGGTGCCCAGGCCCACGGGGATGCCCTCGTCCAGGGCCTGGCGGGCGCTCTCGATGATGCCCTCGCAGACGATGTCCCCGTTGACCTTCTGCACGTCGGTGGAGTGGGTCTTCTCGGGCGGAAGCTTGACGAAGGGCAGCGCCGGGGAGATCGTGCAGGTCACGGAGGCCGGCCTGCCGGCAAGCTGGGTCCCGGCCGAGCCGTGGTAGAGCCCCACGATCTCGGGCGTCATCTTGGCGCCGTGCTCGATGGTGTCCACGCCGGCGAGAAGCGCCTGGCGCACGCCCTCGGTGGACTCCACGTGCGCCATGACGGGGAGCCCCAGCCCGTGGGCCTGGGCACAGGCCGCACGGGCGACCTCGAGCGGCATGCGCACCACACCGGGCTCCCCGGGCTCGGTGGCGTCAAAGACGCCTCCGGTGATGAAGAGCTTGATGACGTCGGCCTTGCGGGCAAAGAGGTCGCGCACCATGGCCGCGGCCTCCTCGGGCGCGTTTGCCACCTGGGCAAAGAGCCCGGCGCCGTGCCCGCCGGGGACGGTGATGCCCGTGCCGGGGGCAACCAGGCGCGGTCCCTCCAGACGCCCGGACTCTATGGCATCGCGCACGGCAAGGTCGCCGAAGAGCGGGTCTCCCGCGCCGCGGACGGTGGTGACGCCGCTCGCAAGCTGCTGGCGGGCGCTTCCCGCGAGCACGCGCCGCACGATGGCGCGGCCGGGGGCGTTGTCCAGGCGGCGCATGAGGTCGCCGGCGTTGCCCGCCGAGACGGGCTTTCCAGACCCGCAGAGGTGGACGTGCATGTTGACCAGGCCCGGCATGAGGTAGGCGCCGCCCATGTCCATCTCGCGGGCGCCCGAGGGAACCCGCGCGCAGGCGGCGGGCCCCACCCAGGAGATCTTGCTCCCCTCGGTGATGACGGCCATGCCGCGCTGCGGCTTCATGTGCTCACTGCCGTCCAGCAGCGTGACGTTCAGAAGTGCGTAGGACTCGTTGGCTCCCTTGGGCATGCTCTTCTCCCCTGCTTCCTGGTCGCGTTGGCGTCTGCGCTGGGGAGAAACGATAGCACGGGGGCGCGGCCGTCCCCGGAGAGGCTCCGCGGGCGGCCGCGCCCTTCTCGCCTGCGGCTAGAGTCTGCGGAGAACCACCTCGGTGGTGGTTAGCCAGGCGAGGGCGCCGGCCTCGATGGCCGCGCGGTCGCCGGCGGCGTAGGGGTTGTCGCAGGCCACCCAGTCGCGCCAGGCCTCGTCGTTGCAGGAGAGGTCGCGGATGCGCTCGACGCGCACGTCGCCCTCCGCCGCGAAGAGGCGCTCCCAGCGCCCACGCGGCCAGAGGTACTCCAGCTGCTCGGGCGTCCAGGAGCAGGAAAGCTCCGGCGGAAGCGCGCCACCGAAGTCGGCGACGTCGCAGCTCAGGCCCGAGATGGCCAGGTAGATGTGCGCGGCCAGAAACGCCGAGGTGAGGCCGCTGCCGCTGCCCAGGTCGAGCACGAGGGAGCCGGGCGCCAGGCCGCTGCCGTGCGCCGCGGCGTCGTCGAGGGTCTCCTCGCAGAGCTTGAGCGGGTTGGGGCCCATGATGAGCTCGTGCACGAGGGCGGAGTCGTAGCCGTTGGAGCGGCTGAGGGGGTTGGGACGGGTGGACATACCGTCTGGCATAGTGATTCTCCTTGTTCTGCGATAGGTTTTTGCCACAAGAAAACCGGCCGCCTTGCGCGGCCGCCTCCGGGCTCTTCAGTTAGCGCGTGCGCCGGGCACGCTACCTATCGGACAAGGTTCAAAAAGACATCCCCTTGGATGGTCGGGCGACGAGGCCTCTCCCCGTCACGCTCTTCTCGCTGGCATACCACGGCGAGAAGTGCGGCGGAGTGGGGCCTTTTAGCCTTGCCCACGGCTAGGCCACGCCCTCGCCGCGGGAGGGGTCGGCGGCGCGGCGCTCGCGCATCAGGGCGCCGGACTCCTTGCCGGTCATGCGCTCCACGCGCAGGCGCAGGACGCGGGTCTTGCCAGCCCAGTGGGAGATCTCCTCTCGGCACTCCTCGGGGTGGCCGACGTTGAATGCCTCGCCCATGAACATGAGATCCTTCTCCTGCTCGGCAGGGTCGTCTACGACCTCGATGGCGCCGAAGCAGATGACGCTGCGGTAGCGTGTGGTGTAGTCTGCCGGGACAACCTCGTCGGCGTCGATGACGCAGAAGGAGGCGTTGGGGTTGGCCGCAATGAGCTCGTGCTTGTGGCCCTCCATGGCGCCGCGGAAGGTGACGACGCCGTCCCGGTAGGCGTAAGACATGGGCACGGCGTAGGGCCACTCGTCGGGCCCGCCCGCCAGCGCCAGCACGCCGGCGGTGCCGCGGCGGAGCACCTCCACGCACTCGTCCTCGGTCAGGGCCTGCGCGGCGCGGCGCATCTTGTGGACGTTCATGGGGTCTCCTTGGGTCTCGTTGCCGGGAAGGCCACTATACCCCGCCGCGTGCTTCTCGCCTGCAGGGTGCCGTCAATCTGCAAGGTTACCAGGGTAAGATTTGGCCCCAAACACCGCAGATCGACGGCGCCCCAGGCGGCGGAGCGGAGGCCCGCCTGCCCGCGGATGCCCTCGCGGCGGGCGAACCACAGCGTGAGCACCACCAGCGAGAAGCCCAGCAGCACCAGCAGGGCCACGCACAGGCGGCGCCTCGCACAGGTCAGGGCGCCGGCGGGCGCGGCGGCGGTCTTCTCGCTCACGTTCTTCTCCTCTGGGACTGGGCGGCGGCATATGGCCACCCATCCTGGCGCACCGCGGGAGGGGCGCGCCGGCGGCGCTACTGCTCCGCGATGAGGCGCTTGTCCACGAGCTCGCGCGGCTGCTTCCAGATCTTCCAGGAGAGCCAGGCGCAGCTGCCGGTGAACAGCAGGTCCAGCAGGACGTCCACGCCCACGGACGAGAGCCCACCGGCAACGGCCACGCTGACGACGGTCTTGGCGACGTCAAAGGCAAGCGAGGCGGTGACGATGACGAAGAATGGCACAATCTTCTGGGGACGGTTGGAGCCCCAGATGCCCAGGCAGCCCACGAGCACGTTGGCGGCGGCGGTGAGAAGCCCCACCACGACGCCCGTCACGAGGTCGGAGCCCTCGAGGCCCAGGTCGCGCGCGAGGTCCGCGCCGGCGCTGCCGCCGGTCACCGCAAAGGCCGTCACAGCCAGGACCGCCACGACGACGCCCAGGATGGCGCCCTTGACCAGGACGACCTCGGCCAGCAGGTGAAGCGTCCGCTGGCGACCGGTGCGCAGGAAGACCTCGCCCTTGACGCCGGCCTCGTGCTCCTCGGCCACCTTGTCGGCCAGCTGGGAGCACACGAGCACGTAGGTCACCGTACTGGCGAGTACCACGGGGTTGAAGAGCAGGAACATGCCCATGCCCCAGCCCCAGACGATGGCAACGAGCACCACGAGACCGACGAAGTAGCAGAGGAAGCGGTACGGCCCAACGCGCGAGGAGTCGTCGGCCGCGCGAAAGCCGAGCCACGCGGTGAGCAGGAGCAGGCCGGCCGCGGCGAGGATGATGCCGCCGTAGGTGAGGACGGTCCACATGCTCTCCTCAGCAAGCCCCAGCTGGTCTTGGTTGAGAAAGACCAGCACGGCGCCCACGACCACCTGGCCTCCCAGAAGGGCCATGATCGCCGAGACCACGCGCAGGGTGACCTGCGCGGGCGTCCGGGGTATGGAGGGCCTGACGTCTGCCATGTGGGGCTCCTTGGTCCTGCCCGCGCCGGGGCGGGCACTTCTCGCCTGAATCTACTCTGAACGAGTATACCCAGCGCCAGCGATCCCGCCGTTTGCATGTGCTTTTGGACGCTGGGAGCGGCCCTAGCGACCAAATTCACATGCAAACAGCGGGGCGACAGGCGGCGAGAAGGGCGCGACGGCCGAGGATGCCCTAGAAGTCCAGGCGGACGGGGATGCCCTGGCTGGCCATGTACTCCTTGACCTGGCGGATGCTGTAGGTGCCAAAGTGGAAGACGCTGGCGGCCAGGACGGCGTCGGCCTCGCCGTCGATGATGCCCTCGGCAAAGTGCTCCAGCGTGCCCACGCCGCCGGAGGCGATGACGGGGATGTCCACCGCACGGGCGACGGAGCGGGTGAGCGGGATGTCGAAGCCGTCCTTGGTGCCGTCGCGGTCCATGCTCGTGAGCAGGATCTCGCCGGCGCCGCGGCGGGCGGCCTCCTCGGCCCAGGCGACCGCGTCGATGCCGGTGGGGATGCGCCCGCCGGCCAGGTAGACCTCCCACTTGTCGGAGGTGCCCACCTGCTTTGCGTCGATGGCCACGATGACCGCCTGGCTGCCGAAGGCCTCGGCGCAGGCGGTGATGACGCCCGGGTCCTTGACCGCGGCGGAGTTGATGGAGACCTTGTCCGCGCCGGCGGCGATCATGGAGCGGCAGCCCGCCACGTCGCGGAAGCCGCCGCCCACCGTGTAGGGAATGCGCAGCTCACAGGCCGCGCGCGAGGCAAGCTCGATGGTGGTCCTGCGGTCGTCGGAGGTGGCGGTGATGTCCAGGAAGACCACCTCGTCCGCGCCCTCGCGGTCATAGCGGCTGGCCAGCTCGACCGGGTCGCCCGCGTCGCGCAGGTCCACGAAGTTGACGCCCTTGACCACGCGCCCGTCCTTGACGTCCAGGCATGGGATGACTCTCTTGGTAAGCACTTTGGATCCTTCCCCTCGACCCGGTCGGCCAGGTTTCTCGCCAGGCGAGTCGCGCAGCGAGCGAACGTAGTGAGCGCCGAGCCGGGCGAGAAACCCGACCGACCGGCGCCGCGGGCTAGGCCCTCGCCGACTTCAGCGCCTCTGCCAGCGAGAAGCTCCCCTCGTAGAGGGCGCGTCCGGTGATGGCGCCCTCGATGACGTCAGGCCCGGCAGCGGCAAGCGCGTGGACGTCGTCCAGCGTGGAGATACCGCCGGAGGCCACCACGGGAAAGCCGCACAGGGCGGCCAGGCTCCGGTAGGCGTCTACGTCGACGCCGGTCTGCATGCCGTCTCGGTTGATGTCGGTGAAGACCAGGTGGCGGTAGCCCAGGCCCGACAGGCGGCCCACGAGCTCGGAGAGCGAGACCCTCTCGCCCTCTCGCCAGCCGTTGACCTTGACCACGCCGTCCTTGGCGGCCACGTCCGCGACGAGAAGCTCGCCGAACTCGGCGGCCGCCCGCTCGGCGAAGGCTGGGTCGCGCACGAGGGCCGTGCCAATGGCGATGCGACGGACGCCGAGGTCCACCAGGCGGCTCACGGCGGCCATGGAGCGCACGCCGCCGCCGCAGTCGACGCTCACGCCCGCCACCTGGCAGATGGCGCGGATGGCGGCCGCATTTGCCGCGCAGGCCTCCTCGTCCTCCTCGAAGGTCGCCGAGAGGTCCACCACGTGGATCCACTCCGCGCCGGCCGCGGCAAAGTCACGTGCCACGGAGGCCGGGTCGTCGGAGTAGACGTCCATCTTGGAGCGGTCTCCGCGCTGCAGGCGCACCACGCGACCGCCCACGAGGTCGATGGCGGGAAACAGGATCATCTTCCACCCCCGCGCACGAGATCCACGTAGTTCCTGAGGATGGTCAGGCCCACCGCGGAGCTCTTCTCGGGGTGGAACTGCACGCCGTAGACGTTGTCGCGCCAGACGGCGGAGGCAAAGCTGCGCACGTAGTGGGTGCGACAGGTCACCACCAGGGGGTCAACGTCCTCGTCGAGCGCGTAGGAGTGCGTGAAGTAGGCGTTTGCGCCCTCGGGCACGCCGCGAAGAAGCGGGCAGACCCGGCCGTGGGGCGTGAGGTGCACCTGGTTCCAGCCCACGT
This sequence comes from Paratractidigestivibacter faecalis, assembly GCF_003416765.1. Classification (NCBI taxonomy): domain Bacteria; kingdom Bacillati; phylum Actinomycetota; class Coriobacteriia; order Coriobacteriales; family Atopobiaceae; genus Paratractidigestivibacter; species Paratractidigestivibacter faecalis. The sequence goes on from NZ_QSNG01000001.1 coordinate 1,218,153, forward strand.
GCGGCACCTTGAGGCGCCCGCGCAGGCGAGAGACGCTTCCCGGCAGCACACCCAGGCCGGCCGCCCAGCGCTCGGGATCGTCCGGCCCGTGCGGCGCGCCGTCGCAGCGCTCGTCCCCACGCTCGAAGAGGAGCTGCAGGCCCAGACAGATGCCCAGGAACGGCACGCCGCGGCCGATGGCGGAGAGGATCGCCTCGTCCTGGCCGCTCTGGCGCAGGTAGGCCATGGCGTCCTCGAAGGCGCCCACACCCGGAAGCACCACGCCGGCGGCCTCGGCGATGCGGGCCGGGTCGTCGGTGACCTCGGCCTCGCCACCCACCTCGGCAAGCCCACGGGCCACCGAGAGGAGGTTTCCCTTGTGGTAGTCGACCACGACGATGGGCGCGCTCACGAGAGGCTCCCCTTGGTGGAGGGGATGGCGCCAGCGGAGCGGAAGTCGGGCTCCACGGCCTCGCGCAGGGCGCGGGCGAAGGCCTTGAAGGTGGCCTCCAGGATGTGGTGGGCGTTCTCGCCGCAGACCAGGCGCAGGTGGAGCGTGATGCCGGCGTCTCGGGCGAGACCGGCAAAGAACTCGTGGCCGAGCTCGGTGTCGAAGCTGCCCACCTTGTCGGGGCCGATTGCCACGTCCCAGAAGAGCTCTCCCCTGCCGGAGATGTCCACGGCGGCCATGACCAGGGCCTCGTCGAGCGGCACCATGACCGAGCCGAAGCGGCGGATGCCGCGCTTGTCGCCCAGGGCCTCACGCAGGGCCTGGCCCATGACGATGCCGGTGTCCTCCACGGTGTGGTGGTCGTCGACGTAGGTGTCACCCTTGACGCGCAGCGTCAGGTCGATCATGGAGTGGCGCGCCAGGGCGCAGAGCATGTGGTCGAAGAACCCCACGCCCGTCTCCACGTCGGCGACTCCGGTGCCGTCGAGGTCTATGGAGAGCCCGATGTCAGTCTCTGCCGTCGCACGGACGACCTTTGCGGTGCGGGTCATGCTTCCTCCCTTGCCAGGATGGACAGGGCGTCCAGAAGTCGGTCGTTCTCCTCGCGGGTTCCCACGGTCAGGCGCAGGCAGTCGGCCAGGCCGGGCGCGTAGCTGAAGTCTCTCACAAGGATGGAGTACTCGTCGCGCAGGCGGGCGCGGACGCGGCTGGCGCCGGGCAGGCGAACCAGCAGGAAGTTGGCCGCGCTGGGCCAGACCTCCACGCCGGGGATTGCCACCAGCCCCGCGGCCAGGCGCTCGCGCTCGGACACCACGTCGGCCACCACGCCCACGAGCTCCCGACGACGCGAGACCGCCGCGGCGGCCACGGCCTGGGCCAGCACGTCCTCCGAGTAGATCTGGCGGATGGAGGCCAGGGCGCCTATGACGGCCGGGTCCGCCACCAGGTAGCCCGCGCGCAGGCCCGCCAGGCCAAAGGCCTTGGAGAGGGTGCGCAGGACCATCAGGCGGGGGCAGCCCGCCACCCAGGAGACCAGGCTCGCGTCCTCCCCCAGGTGGGACGGGGTGCCGGCAAACTCCACGTAGGCCTCGTCCACCAGCACCAGCGCGTCGGTCTCGTCCAGCAGACGCCGCACCAGGGGCGGGTCCAGCAGGTTGCCGGTGGGGTTGTTGGGAGAGGTCAGGATGACCAGCGAGGCGCTTCTCGCCGCGTCCACCAGGGCGTCCGCGTCAACCTCGAAGGTCCTGGCGTCTCGCCAGACCTCCACGCAGGGCGTCTCGCACATCTTGGCGAAGTTGGCGTACTCCGAGAAGTCCGGCGGGCAGGTGACCAGCGCGTGGCCCGACCCGCCAAAGGTGAAGAGCAGGTTGAAGAGCAGCTCGTCGCCGCCGTTGCCCACCATGACGTTGCCGCGCTCCACGCCGTGCCACGCGGCGAGAAGGTCGCGCAGGTCGTTGGCCATGGGGTCGGGGTAGCGGTTGAGGGCGCACGAGACCGCCGCGGCGCGCATGGCCTCGGTGACGGAGGCCGGCAGCGGGTGGGTGTTCTCGTTGGCGGAGAGGTTGATGCGGCAGGGCGTGAAGGCCGGGTCGTAGGGCTCGAAGCCCGCCAGGGCGGGCCTCACGCGGCCGGTCACGTCGAGCGGGCTGGCGTCGCGGTCGGCCATGGCTAGGCCTCCCTCGCATAGCCGGGCAGGTAGGGCACGCCGGGCACGTCCAGGTCGCGCGGCCAGGCCACGCGGTTGGCTCCCTCGCAGGCGGCCGCGGCGTCCTCGTAGCGCTTCTCGCCGGACTCGGCCAGGCGGCGGCGCATGCCGACGGAGAGGGCGTGGGCCCACAGGCCCTCGGCCTGGGCCATGGCCTGGACGGCCGGTGCGTCGGCCAGAAGTCCCTCGGGCGTGTAGCTGATCACGCTGGAGCGCTTCTGGAAGTCGTAGACGCCCAGCGGGTTGGAGAAGCGCGCGGTGCCGCCGGTGGGCAGCGTGTGGTTGGGGCCGGCCACGTAGTCTCCCAGGGGCTCGGAGCTCCAGGCGCCCACGAAGATGGCGCCGGCGTTGCGGATCTTGCCCAGGAGACCCATGGCGTCCTCGCAGTGCAGCTCCAGGTGCTCGGGCGCCACCACGTTGACGGCCTCGGCGGCCGCGTCGAGCGTGTCGGCCACCACGATGACGCCGCGGTTGTCCAGGCTCGCGCGGGTGACCTCCTCGCGCGGGGACTGGGCCACCAGGCGCTCGACGGCCGCAAGGACGCGGTCGGGCAGCGTGGCGTCGCAGGTCACCAGGTAGCAGCTGGCAAGCGGGTCGTGCTCGGCCTGGGCCATGAGGTCGGCGGCCACCACCACGGGGTCGGCGGTGGCGTCGGCCAGCACGCACACCTCGGAGGGGCCGGCCACCATGTCGATGCCCACGTCGCCCGAGACGTAGCGCTTGGCGGCCGCCACGTAGGCGTTGCCGGGGCCGACGATCTTGTCGCACGCGGAGATGGACTCCGTGCCGTAGGCCACGGCGCCGATGGCCTGGGCGCCGCCGACGGCGTAGACCTCGTCGACGCCGGCCAGGGCAGCGGCGGCCAGGGTGTAGGCCGAGAGGGACCCGTCACGCTGGGGCGGGGTCACCATGACCACGCGCGGCACGCCGGCCACCTTGGCGGGAATGGTGTCCATGAGCACGGTGGAGGGGTACTGGGCGCGGCCGCCGGGCACGTAGACGGCTGCGGAGGCCACCGGCGTCACCTGGACGCCCAGCAGCGTCCCGTCCGGGCGCGTGGTGAACCAGGACTCCTCGCGCTCCTTCTGGTGGAAGGCCAGGATCTGGTCGCGGGCGCGGGTGAGAGACTCCAGAAACTCCGGGTCAACCATGGACGGGGCGGCCTTGACCAGCTCGTCCGGCACGCGGAAGCTCTCGGGGCAGGCGCCGTCAAAGCGCGTGCAGTACTCGCGCACCGCGGCGTCTCCGCGGTCGCGCACGTCGCGGACGATGTCCTCGGCGGCGTCCATGACCTCGCGCGGCAGTGCCCCGGAGCGGTTGAGGTCGGCCTGCGTGAGGGCGCGGCCGCCGGTGAGTTCTACCTTCCTCATTGCTATGCCTCCTTGGTGGTGGCGCTGACCTCGGCGAGACGTGCCGCCAGGTCGCGGATTCTCTTGTCGCAGCGATAGGCCGCCGGGCCCGCGAAGAAGCGGGCGGTGCACTCCATGACGTCGTCGACGATGACGAGGTCGTTCTCGCGCAGGGTGGTTCCGGTGGCCGTGATGTCAACGATGCGGTCGGTCATGCCCACGATGGGGCCGAGCTCGATGTTGCCGTGGAGCGTGAGGATGTCCACCTGCTGGCCGATGCGGTCGTAGTACTGCTGGGTGATGCGGGGGTACTTGGTTGCCACGCGCACGGTGCCGCGCCAGCGGTAGTTGCGCTCCGCCTGGCCGGCGTTGGCCGCGGGCTCGGCCACGACGAAGCGGCAGCCGCCGTAGCGCAGGTCGACGAGCTGCAGCAGGTCGAGGCCGGCCTCGATGAGGGAGTCCTTGCCGCAGATGCCGCAGTCGGCGCCGCCGTGTCCCACGAAGGCAGGCGCGTCCTGGGCGCGCACGATGACGTACTCCACGTCGCCAGCCGAGATGATGAGCTTGCGGCCGGGGTCGGCGAGCTCCTCGGTGGGCAGGCCCACCGCCTCGAGGACGCGCAGGGTGTCCTTGAACAGGGAGCCCTTGGGCACGGCGATGCGCAGCGGGCGGGAGGCCACGCGCACGCCCGGCGTCACCACGCCGGAGTCGCCGGGCTCGCCCAGGACCTCCTGGAGGCGCTCCAGCGAGACGGCAAAGCCGCAGGCGGCAAGGCCGGGGCGGCCGAGGTTTGCCAGGACGGCGTCGTAGCGGCCGCCGGAGGCCAGGCTCGCGGCGATGCCCTCCGAGTAGGCCTTGAAGATGATGCCGGTGTAGTAGTCGAAGGAGTTGATGATGGAGAAGTCAAAGCTCGCGCGGCCGTCGTCAAAGAGGTCACCGAGCTTGGCCACAAGCGCGCGGAGCTCCTGGCAGCCGCGCTCGGCCACGGGCACGTCGGCCTCGGCCAGCAGGGCGTCGATCTTGTCGATGACCTCGAGGCCGCCGTGCATGCGCGGGATTGCGTGCAGGGCGCGCACGGCGGAGGGCTTGAGCGTGGGGGTGGCGTCCACGAGCTCGTCGAGGGTGACGAGGTCGGAGTCGTGCACCAAGGCAAGGACCCTCTCGCGGAAGTCGGGCGAGGGGGCGCAATTGGCCAGCAGGGCCGTCAGGGGCGTGACCGAGCCAAAGACCACGCGCCAGGCGGGAACGCCCAGCTTGGCCAGGACCTCGGCGAGGAGGGCCACGACCTCGATCTCCGCCGCGGCGCCGTCGGTGCCCACCAGCTCCACGCCAAGCTGGGTGAACTGGCGGGGCTGGCCGCGCAGCGAGGGCTCCTCGCGCACGACGGGCGCCGCGTAGCGGAAGCGCGCCGGCAGGCTGCCGGCGTCCACGCGGCCGGCCACCAGGCGGGCGACGGGCAGCGTCAGGTCCGGACGCAGGACGAGCAGGGTCCCGTCCGTGTCAAAGAGCTGGAAGGGGGAGTCCTTGAGGCGGCCGCCGCGCTCCAGGGCGGCGCGGTCCTCCAGGAGCGGGGTCTCCACGGGCAGGTACCCATGGGCGCTGAAGCACTCGCGGACCTCGTTGGTGATTCTCTCCCTGGCAAGGGCCTCCTGCGGGAGGATGTCGCGGAAGCCGCGCGCGGTGCCTGCAATCACGTTCTTGTCCCTTCTCGCCACGCCTGTCGCTGTGTGGTGTCACTTTAGCACGCTAAAGTGACAGGGAGTCACTGCTCACACACTCGTAACGTTGCGCCGCCGAGAAGGGCGCGGGCCGGCCCCCTAGCGACGGGCGAAGCGGCGGACCAGGCCGTTGATGAGCTTGGCCTCGGGCATGTTGAAGATGAAGGCCAGGCCGTAGGTGACCGCGACGGCGGGCAGTCCGGCAAGCACGCAATAGAGCATGGAGAGCATGGTGTTGCCCGCGCAGTTGCCCATAAAGAAGGCGAGGACGCCCAGGACGATGAAGCCCACGATGCCGCCCGCAAGGCCCAGGAGGAGCGACTTCACAAAGGCGGCGATGACCTTGGAGAGGCCGAGCGGGCCCAGGTTCTTGCGCAGGCTGACGAAGACGACCACGTCAATGAGCAGGAAGAACACCGTGGACGAGAAGGCCACGAAGTTGAGGCCGAAGTACTGGGTGAAGACCAGCAGCATGACCACCTGCACCACGGAGGCAATGACGCTAGCCAGGGCGTACAGGCCCATGCGGCGCATGGCCGAGACAACCTTCTGCAGGTACATGCAGATGGCGTAGAAGGGCAGCGTGAGCGCGTACGTACCCAGGTAGTCTGCCGTCATCTGGAGCGCCTCGGGATCGAACTTGCCGGCCGCCAGGATGGAGATGAGCGGCACGGAGAAGACCATCAGGAAGATCATGAACGGCACCATGAAGAAGAGAATCTGGCTCACGCCGGAGGTGAGGCCGCGCACGAAGGACCCGCGGTCCTCCTTGGCCCAGCTGTCGGAGAGCTCCGTGAACATGGCCGTGGTGATGGGCACCGTGAGGATGGCGTAGGGCAGGGTGTACCAGAGGCGCGCGTAGTAGGTGATGGAGGCGCCGGTGGCCACCACGGAGAGCGAGGCGGAGGACTGCACCGAGGTGGTCACGAAGGAGGACGCCATCACGATGACGGACGGCACCCCGATCTTGAGCGTCTCCTTGAGCAGCGGGTCGTGCAGGTCTATGCGGAAGCGCAGGCGGATGCCGTGGCGGTACATCGACGGCATCTGGCAGACCACCTGGACCAGGACGCCCAGCGGGTTGCCCAGGGCAAGCAGCACGAGGGCCAGCTGGGGGTTGGAGTCGGCCAGGAAGGCGTAGGCAAAGAAGGAGGCCGTGGTCACGAAGTTGTTGAAGATGGGGGCCGCGGAGCTCCAGAAGTAGTCCCTCTCCGCGTTGAGCACGCCCGAGAAGATGGACGAGAGCGCATACAGGACGACCTCTATGACAAAGAACCTGAAGAAGTAGACCGAGAGGTCAAAGTCAAAGTCCGAGGTTGCCGAGAAGGACTGCGTGTAGACGAGCTGCGCGGCAAAGACGAAGCCCAGCACCGTCACCGCGCCCATCAGCACCAGGACGATGGAGACCAGGTTTGAGGTGTACTCGCTGGCCCCCTTGGTGCCGGCCTTCTCGCGCACGGACATGTAGACCGGCAGGAAGGCCGTGGTGAGCATGCCCGCCACCACGAGCTCGTAGAGCTGGTTGGGCAGGTTGTTGGCAATGGAGTAGCAGCTTGCCATGACCGTGACGCCGATGGCGTAGGCCTGGCCCCAGGTGCGGAAGAAGCCCGTGAGGCGGCTCACGATGACGAGCACGCTCATCAGGGCCGCGGAGCGGCCCACCTGGGCGGTCTTGGCCTCGGCGGAATCCTCGGCGGGGACGACCTGCTGGGCGGCAGGCGCCTCCCCGGTCTTGGCCTCGCTGCCCCTCATGTGCCTGGGCTGGTAGCTCACCTCTGCGCTCCTTCTTCTGACGAAACAACACAAGGGGCGATTGTCTCACCGTCGCGGGGAGCGGGACCTGCCACGGGTCAAAGCGCCGCCAAAGAACACAACGACAAGGGCCGGACGCAAGGAGCGGCAGGGGGCACCACGGGCGAGAAGCGCCCGCCTACTGGGTGATGTCGGCCAGCGTGGCCCCCAGGAAGGCGACGAGCTCCGACGGATCGAGGCGCAACGAGAGGCCGCGGCGCCCGCCGGAGATGCCGATGGCGTCATAGAGCTGGGCCGTCTCGTCGATGATCGTCGGGAAGGCCTTCTTCATGCCCACCGGGGTGCACCCGCCACGGACGTAGCCCGTCACGGCCTCGAGGTCCTTGATGGGCATCAGCGAGAGGGACTTCTCGCCAGCGGCCGCGGCGGCCTTCTTGAGGTCAACCTCGCAGGCGACGGGGATGCAGCAGACCACGTGGTCCCCGCCCGGGGCCACGCAGACGAGCGTCTTGAAGGAGGAGTCCGGGTCCTCCCCCAGCTGCTCGGCTATGCGCACGCCCACGCCGCGGGAGACGTCGGTCTCCTCGAACTCCTGGACCCCGTAGCCAATGCCCGCCCGGTCAAGCTCCCGCATGGCATTGGTCTTCTGCACCTTCTCGCGCTTTGACATGCCCTACTCCCCCTTTGCGGCCTGGCGGGCGCGGTCGCGCTCGAGGATGGGGGCGAGGAAGCGGCCGGTGTGGCTCTCGGGCACCTTGGCCACCTGCTCGGGGGTGCCGTAGGCGACCACGGTGCCACCGCCGTTACCGCCCTCGGGACCCATGTCCAGGATGCGGTCGGCCATCTTGATGACGTCCAGGTTGTGCTCGATGACAAGCACCGTGTTGCCGGCGTCAACCAGGCGCTCCAGCACCTCGACGAGCTGGCGGACGTCCTCGAAGTGAAGGCCCGTGGTCGGCTCGTCCAGGATGTAGAAGGTCTTGCCCGTCTGCTGGCGGTGGAGCTCCTTGGCCAGCTTCACGCGCTGCGCCTCTCCGCCGGAGAGGGTGGTTGCGGGCTGGCCCAGGTGGATGTAGCCCAGGCCCACGTCGTGCAGGGTCTGCAGCTTGTTCTTGATCTTGGGGATGTTGGTGAAGAAGGCCAAAGCCTCGCTCACCGTCATGTCCAGCACGTCGGAGATGGTCTTGCCGTGGTAGGTGACCTCGAGCGTCTCCCTGTTGTAGCGCTTGCCGTGGCAGACCTCGCAGGGGACGTAGACGTCTGGCAGGAAGTTCATCTCAATCTTGATCTGGCCGTCTCCCTTGCAGGCCTCGCAGCGGCCGCCCGGCACGTTGAACGAGAAACGCCCGGGGCCGTAGCCGCGCACGCGGCTCTCCGGCACGGAGGCAAAGAGCGCCCGCAGGTCGTCCCACAGGCCGATGTAGGTGGCCGGGTTTGAGCGCGGCGTGCGGCCGATGGGAGACTGGTCGATGTCGATGACCTTGTCGATGAGCTCCACGCCTTCGAGCCTCTTGTACGGGCCCACGGGGCGCTTGGAGCGGTGGACGGCATTGGTGAGCGCCGGGGCCAGGGTGTCTGTCACCAGCGAGCTCTTGCCGCTGCCGGAGACGCCCGTGACCACGGTGAGCGTGCCCAACTCCACCTTGGCGGTGACGCCCTTGAGGTTGTTGGCCGAGGCCCCCACCACCTTGATGGCGCCGCGCCGCGGGTTGCGGCGCTTTGCCGGCAGCTCTATCTGGCGCAGCCCGGTGAGGTAGGCGCCCGTGACGGAGTCCGGGTTGGCGGCGATCTCTTCCGGCGTGCCGGCGGCCACCACATGCCCGCCCAGCTCGCCCGCGCCCGGGCCCATGTCTATGACGTAGTCCGCCGCGCGGATGGTGTCCTCGTCGTGCTCGACCACGATGACGGTGTTGCCCTGGTCCCTCAGGCTCTTGAGGGTGGCGATGAGGCGGTCGTTGTCGCGCTGGTGCAGGCCGATGGAGGGCTCGTCCAGGATGTAGAGCACACCCATGAGGCCGGCGCCGATCTGCGTGGCCAGGCGGATGCGCTGCGCCTCTCCGCCGGAGAGGGTGGCCGCGGCGCGGGACAGCGTGAGGTAGTCGAGGCCCACGTTGACCAGGAAGCGCAGGCGCGCGCGGATCTCCTTGACGATGGGCCCGGCAATGACCAGCTGGCGCTCCTCGAGCCTGAGCTGGTCAAAGAACTCCAGGCTCTCCCTGCAGGAGAGCTCGCAGACGTCCCAGATGCTCTTGTCGCCAACGGTGACGGCCAGAATCTCCGGCTTCAGGCGGGCGCCGTCGCACGTGGTGCAGGGCACCTCGCGGATGTACTTCTCCAAGTGGGTGCGCATGGTCTCCGACGTGGTCTCCTGGTACTTGTCGAAGAGAATCTTGCGCACGCCCGAGAACGTGGTGAGCCAGCTGGTGTCGCGCCCGTCGCGCGTGTGGTAGTCAACGCGGATCTTCTTGTCTCCCAGACCGCCGAGAAGGACGTCCTGCGCCTTCTTGGGCAGCTCCGACCAGGGCGTCTGGTCGGAGACGCCGATGTGGCGGCACACGGCCGAGAGGATCTGCGGGTAGTAGTTGGAGTTGCCGAAGAGGCTCCCGAAGACGCCGCCAGCCACGGAGAGGGACGGGTCCTCGATGAGGGCCTCCGCGTCCACGATCTTGCGGAGACCCAGGCCGTCGCAGTCCGGGCAGGCGCCGTAGGGGGCGTTGAACGAGAAGTCGCGCGGCTGGAGGTCATCCATGGAGTGGCCGTGCTCGGGGCAGGCGAGCGCCAGAGAGTACTGGAGCAGCTCTCCTGGAATGCCCTCGGGGTCCTGGCGGTCCGGCAGGAGCCAGAAGCCCACCTTGCCCTGCGCGAGCTTGGTTGCCTGCTCCACGGCCTCCGCGATGCGCCCGAGGGAGTTCTCGCGGATGACGATGCGGTCCACCACCACCTCGACGGTGTGCTTGAGCTTCTTCTCGAGCTTGATCTCATCGTCGAGCTCGCGCACCTCGCCGTCCACGCGGACGCGCGAGAAGCCCTCGTGCCGCAGGTCGTCGAAGAGCTTTGCGTACTCGCCCTTGCGGCCCAGTACCACCGGAGCGAGGACCAGCGCACGCCTGCCCTGGGCGTGCGCCAGGACCTTGTCGGCCACCTGGTCGGTGGTCTGGCGCTCGATGACGCGGCCGCACTCCGGGCAGTGCGGGGTGCCCACGCGCGCGTACAGCAGGCGCAGGTAGTCGTAGATCTCCGTCACGGTGCCCACCGTGGAGCGGGGGTTTCTGGACGTGGTCTTCTGGTCAATGGAGACTGCCGGGGAGAGGCCGTCGATGGAGTCCAGGTCCGGCTTGTCCATCTGCCCGAGGAACTGGCGGGCGTAACTGGAGAGGCTCTCCACGTAGCGGCGCTGCCCCTCGGCGTAGATGGTGTCGAAGGCCAGGCTCGACTTGCCCGAGCCCGAAAGGCCCGTGATGACGACGAGCTTGTCCCTCGGGATGTCCACGTCCACGTTGGCGAGGTTGTGCTCCCTCGCGCCACGAATGGTGATTGCCTCCTGGGCCATGCGTCTCTCCCCCAGCGTTGCTCCTATTGGTCGGAACAGTCTAGCATGAAACACCAAACACTTGTACTAAACAGCCGTCCCGCGGACAAAAGCCACGGGACGGCCAACGCAGCTATGGGTCACGGTGCGGGCGGGCGCGAGCCGTCACGCAAGCCAGTAGCGGTTCACGCCGGCGTCGTCCTTCTCGCGGCGTATGCGGCCGCAGCACACCAGGTGGTCCAGGTGCGCCACACTCTCGCTCACGAGGAACCACCGCGTGAGGGCCGGGACCTTCTCCCAGGTCTCGAAGGGCGCGTGCCAGCCCAGGGAGGGCACCAGCTCGCGGCCCGTGGAGCCGGGACGCTCCCCCACGGCGGCCAGGGCGCGCTCGCTCCTGCGCTCGTGGTGCGCCACGTTGCCCAGGCACCGCTCGGCGAGCACCCCCTCCTGGACGCCGTGGCCCAGGAAGGCGTGCTCCACGCCCATGTCGGCCACGCGTCGCAGCGTGGAGAGCTGGTCTCCCAGGGCGTCGTCGGAGCCGCCCCAGAAGCAGATGCAGGTGGAACAGGCGTAGAGGACCACGTCGCCCGTGAAGGCCAGGCCGCGCTCGGGCAGCCACAGGGCGGTCTGCCCCGGCATGTGGCCCGGCACCGGCACCGTCTTGAACTCCCAGCGGCCGCAGCGCACCACGTCGCCGGCGGCCAGCACCCGACAGGGCACCTCGTCGCGCTCGAAGTCCGTGACGTGGGCCCAGATGGAGTTGGCCATCTCCTCGGCCTCGGCGGCGCCGACGCCCTCCCCCACCAGGCGCTCCGCCATGTAGTCGCAGTACGTCGGCGTGGAGAAGCGCCTCATGTCGGCAAGCGTGGCGCGGGAGAGCGTCACCCTCACGCCGGCCTCCGCGAGCTCGCGCGCCTGGCCGGAGTGGTCGATGTGCGCGTGCGTGCAGAAGAGCGTGGCGTGGGCGGGGTCCACCCCCAGGCGCACGAGGGCGCGCATGAGGCGGGTGTCGTTGTAGTCGTCGGGGGTGCCGGTGTCCACGATGAGCGTCTCTGCCCCGTCGCGCACCACGAAGACGTTGACGGAGGGCAGGAAGGTCTGGCTCATGAGCAGCTCGACGCGCCAGACCTCGGGCTCGTCGAAGACGCGCGCGCAGGCAAATCCGTCGGAGTCCAGCGCGAACGCTCGGGCGTCGCTCACGACGCCCGAGATGCGCTCCTCGCGGGACTCCGCGGCCATGGCCGTCTGGCCGCCCTGGCCAGCCGCGCTAGTCAACGAGCACCTTCACGCAGATCTTCTTGAGCGCGGCGGGCTCGTCCACGCAGCAACCGGGCTTGTGGGCGTCCTCGGGCGGCGTGACCACGATGTCGCCCTCGTGCAGGGTGACCCAGGCCTCGCGGGCGGGGTTGGCGTACAGGCCGAAGTCATCGGCCTCGTTGAAGTCGCAGACGGGCTCGACCTCGTCGATGGGGGCCACGGCCAGGCGCTCGACGCCGCTGATGACGTAGTGGATGTCGGCGTAGCGACGGTGGGCCTCGTAGTTCTTCTCGCCCGCGGGGACGGTGGTGAACTCCATGACGTTGGCAAAGACCTCGTCGCCCATGATGTCGTGGCGGCCGCACTCGATGGCGGACATGTCGGTGGCGGCAAGCCACGCGAGCGCCCTCTGGAAGCGCTCGGAGGAGATGTCGTTGTGGGACGCGTTCTTGATGGACGAGAAGAGCATGCGTGCCTCCTTGTGGTCAGTTACGGCGCAAGGCGCCCAGTTGCTCCCTACTATACGCTCCCGCGGGAGGCACTTCTCGCTTCTCGCCCGCGCAGCACGACGGCTGTGCTATAAGTGAGCCGAGGTTAACTTAAACCATGGCTAACTTTTGGGAGGAGACAGGTCATGAGGGGACCGGAGCCCTATCTGGTGGTTGACGGGCTGATGAAGCACTACGGCGACGGCGAGGCGCGCGTCCAGGTGCTCGACGGCATAACCACCAAGATCATGCGCGGGGAGGTGTGCGTCATGCTGGGCCCGTCCGGCTCGGGCAAGTCCACCTTCCTGAACCTCATCGGCGGCCTGGAGGACGCCGACGGCGGCCACGTCAGCGTGGGCGGCTGCGAGCTCACGGCCCTCGGGGCGCGCGAGCTGGGCGAGTACCGCCGCCGCGAGCTGGGGTTTGTCTTCCAGTTCTACAACCTCGTGCCCGACCTCACCATCCGCGAGAACATCGAGGTCACGGCGCACCTCTCGAGCGATCCTCTGCCCATGGAGGACCTGCTGCGGTCCCTGGGCCTGTGGGAGCACCGCGACAAGTTCCCCCGGCAGGTCTCCGGCGGCCAGCAGCAGCGCTGCGCCATAGGACGCGCGCTGGTCAAGAACCCCGGGCTCATCCTGTGCGACGAGCCCACCGGCGCCCTCGACTACAAGACCTCCAAGGAGGTCCTCGAGCTCATGGAGCACGTCAACCGCGAGTACGGCTGCACCATCGTCATGGTGACGCACAACGCCGCCATTGCCGGAATGGCCGACCGTGTGCTGCGCCTACGCGACGGCAGGCTCGTGGAGGACCAGGTCAACGAGGCGCCGGTCAGCGCCGCCGAGCTGGATTGGTAGGCGCCCCATGACCCCGCTAGCCAGGCGGCTCCCCCGCGAGCTGCGAAAGGACATAGGCAAGTACCTCGGCATCTTCCTGCTCATGTGCGGCTGCGTGGCCTTGACCTCGGGCTTTCTGCTGGCCGCGCACTCCATCGACGTCATCATGGACGGCATGCGTGACGAGTACGCCATTGAGGACGGCCGCGTGACCACCAGCTTCAGGGCCACCGACGTCCAGCTCGACGCCATGCGCCGGGCGGCCGAGGGCGCGGGCGGCGTCGACGTCTACGAGAACTTCTCCATTGACGCGCGCTTTCGCCACGCGCAGGGAGACGACGGGACCAGCCGCACGCTGCGCACCTACGTCCACCGCACGCAGGTGGACCTCGCCGCCTACTGCGAGGGACGCGAGCCGGCCGCCGACGACGAGGTGGCCGTCGACCGCGTCTTTGCAGCCAACAACGGCCTCTCCTTGGGCGACGAGGTCCTTCTCTGCGGGCGCGCCTACTGCGTGACGGGCATCCTCACCCTGCCCGACAGCCAGGCCCTCTTTGCCAGCAACTCCGACTTCACGGTCAACACGCTCACCTACGGCGTGGCCGAGGTCACGCCCGGGGGCTTTGCCGCCCTGGAGGCCGCCGGGGGCGCCCCGGCCTACACGTACTCCTTCTGCTTTGCGGACCGAGGCCTCACCGTGGCCCAGCGCACCGACGCCGAGAAGGACATGGTCAGCGCCCTCACCGACGCCGACGCGCGCGTCGACGAGCTCATAGACGCCGACTCCAACCAGGGCATTGGCTACGCGGCCGACGACGTCTCCGGCGACTCGGCCATGTGGACCACGCTCCTGGACATCATCATCGTCATCATGGCCTTCGTCTTCGTGGTGCTGACCAACGCCACCATCGAGGAGGAGAGCGCCGTCATAGGAACGCTCATGGCGAGCGGCTACCGCCGCCGGGAGCTGGTCCTGCACTACCTGGCGCTTCCCGCCGCGGTGGGGCTTCTCGCCGCCGGGCTGGGCACCGCGCTGGGCGTGGTGCTCTTCACCAGCCCCATGCGCGACCTCTACTACGGCAGCTACAGCCTGCCGCCCTTCCACGTGAGCTGGGACTGGAGCATCTTCGTCAAGACGGCCGTGGTCCCCTCCGCGCTTCTCGTCGGCATCACGCTGCTGGCGCTGCTTCACAAGACGAGAAGGACTCCCCTGCAGTTCCTTCGCCACGAGGCGTCCGGCAAGTCCGGCACCAGGCGCGGCGTGAGGCTCCCCGAGCGCCTAGGGTTTGTCGCCCGCTTCCGCCTGCGCGTCTTCCTGCGCAACCTGGGCAACTTTGCCACGCTCTTCGTGGGCATCGGCTTTGCCTCGCTGCTGCTCCTCTTCAGCCTGGCCATCCTCCCCACCATGACCCACTACGCCGACAACCTCGAGAGCAGCCTGGTGGCCCGCCACCAGTACGTGCTCAAGGCGCCGCTGGAGCTCGAGGGCACCAGCGACCAGCGCGCCCAGTGGGCCGCCGTCGAGCGCCTGCAGGCCGTGGACGGCGCCGTCCCCTCACGCGCACAGGACGCGGCCGACGGGCTTGAGGACGCGCTCGCCTCGCTGGCGGCCGTCCCCGGCATGGACGCCGTGGCGGCCGTCCAGGACGCGCGGGCAGAGCTCTCCGCGCGCCTGGGCGAGGTGGCGGACGCCCTGGGATGCACCCGCGACAAGGTGGTCGACCTTCTCGACGAGGCATCAAGGGTTGACGCGGACGACGAGGACGCGCACCCCGTGAACACCACGGACAACGGCGCCGAGGCAATCTCGCAGGCCGAGAAGTACGCCGTCTACACGCTGCAGTACGACCGCGGCGAGGGCAACGGCGAGGAGACCGTCAGCGTCTACGGCGTCTCGCCCGACTCCCGCTACTGGAAGGGGCCGCCTGTTGGCGGCGGGCGCGTGGTCTTTGGCGGCGGCCTGGTGGACAAGTTCGGCTTTGCCGCGGGCGACTCCGCGAGCCTCTACGACAAGTACGAGGACAGGGTCCACGAGCTCGTCTTTGACGGGACCACCTGGGGCTCAAAGTCCGACATGAACCTCTACATGAGCCTCGACGACTTCAACGGGCTCTTTGGCAACGCCGACGGCTACTTCAACGCCTACGTCAGCGACGAGGAGCTGCGGCTTGACTCGCTCTTCTTTGCGAGCGAGACCACGCCTGACGATATGCGCGCCATCGGCGACCAGTTCACGGGCATGATGGACGACATGATCGGCATGCTGGTGGGGCTCTCTGTCTTTATCTACCTGCTCTTCATCTACCTGCTCACCAAGGCGGTCATCGACAGGAGCGCGCGCTCCATCAGCTACATGAAGGTCTTTGGCTACCGTGACGCAGAGATCTCCAGGCTCTACGTGCGCTCTATCACGCTGTGCGTGGCGGCGTCGCTGGTGCTGTGTCTGCCGCTGATCATTGGCAGCCTGACGGCCATCTTCCGCGCGATGCTGATCAGCTACAACGGAAACATCGAGATCTTCGTGCCGTGGTCGGCCATGGCCGAGACCCTCGTCGCGGGCTTCGTGACCTACCTTGCGGTGGCGGCGTTGCACACGCGCTCCATCCGGCGGGTGCCCCTCTCCGAGGCGCTGAAGGTCCAGGAGTAGGCGGGGCCAGGCGCGGCGGAAGCGGGGCACAGGCTCCATCGGGGCGGTCCAGGCGGGCCGTCCCTTTTTGTGGCCCTATACTTCAGGGGACCAGCTACGATGAGGAGGAGCATGAGCGGCCAGACTGTCCCGGAGATTGAGTTCAGGACCTACGACCATCTGCCCGAGGAGGCCAGCCAGCGATGACCCTCTTCATCGACGCCGACGCCTGCCCCGTCACGGCTGACGCGCTCGCGGTGGCCCGCCGTGCGGGCGTGGCGGTGGTCATTGCGGGAAACACCACGCAGAACCTGGAGCGGCACGTCAGGCCGGGAGACCCGCGCGACGCCGCGCATGCCAGGCGCGGCTTCTGGGTTGACACGCTGGCCGTGAGCACCGGCGCCGACTCGGCGGACTTTGCCATCGTGGAGTCCCTGCAGCCGGGAGACGTCGTGGTCACGCAGGACATCGGCCTGGCCGCAATGGTCCTCGGGCGCGGCGCCCGGGCCATTGGTGTGAGGGGACGCGTCTACAGCACCGCCACCATAGACTCTGACCTGTTCATCCGTGCCGAGGAGAAGAAGGTGCGCCGGGCAGGAGGGCGCACTAAGGGCCCCTCCGCCTTCACCGACCGCGACCGCAAACGCTTCGTGGAGAACCTCGAGGGCCTTCTGGGCATCTGGTAGGGTTCGCGGCGGATTCGCCGCCCCTCCCGCCCCCAAATCCGGTCGGGAGGGGCGTCGCCCTGCGCAGAAGTCCCCTTCGTGCGAGTGTTTTCCAAAAGTTTGTGCAGAAGTCCCCTTCGTGTGAGCCTGTTTTTGCCCCTTTTGGCGTTTTTGGCCTTCCGCCGATCACAAAAGCCCAGTTGGCAAATTCCAGATACTCGGCCAGGCCCCGAAATGGGCTCACACGAAGGGGACTTCTGCACGCTGGAATCGAAATCACTCACACGAAGGGGACTTCTGCGCAAGGAAAGACTCTCGGGCAGCCAATGACCCCGCCCGAGCTCTCGCCGACCCCCCTAAAGCTCCAGCCGCATGAGTACGACCTCCTGCCAGCCGGACGTCCGGGAGCGGAAAGCCAGCGGGTTGCGCCCAAACTCCACGAAGCCCAGGCTCCGGTAGAGACCGATGGCGCTCGCGTTGTCCGCGACGACCTCGAGCTCCGCCTGGACGTAGCCCATCTGCCTGGCGCACTCGAGGCAGGCCTCCATCAGCGCACGGCCAATGCCGCGGCCCCAATACGCGCACAGGATGGAGATCCCCAGCTCGCAGCGGTGCCTGTTCTTGAAGCGCCGTCCGATGGGGTCCACGCTCGCCGTGCCCACGATCTTGCCGCCAACCACGGCACAGACCTCGACGCACCGCGGGCTCTCCGCGCGTCCGGCAAGCTCGTCCGCAAACCGTCCCTCGTCAAGCGAGTTCTCGTCCGGGTAGCTCAGCAGGTAGTCGGTCTCCGCGTGCGTGACCTGGAAGACGTCAAAGCACTCGCGGGCATCCGACGCCTCGGCACTCCTGAGCAGGCACGCGTTGCCGTCCTTGAGGACGACGTCCCTCCGGTACCTCATGGCCCTCCCCTTCCTCGCGCAACCCCCTCGCGCAATCGTGGGTATTTGCCGCCAGGCGCATGCCCTTGGCGGTTTGGGTTCATAATAGGCCAGCAAAACCGAGGGCAGGAGGCACCATGGCACAGGACGAATCGCAGGGCACGGGTCAGGAGAGCGTCCGCGAGCCGAGACTCGCCGACTGTGACATGCGCCCCGCCACCGTCGATGACGTGCCCGCCATCGTCGCCACGCTCGAGGCCGGCCGCTCCCTTCTGGCCGCCGACGGCATCGACCAGTGGCAGAACGGCACCGGCCCCGACGTAGACCTCGTGACCGAGGACGTCGCGCGCGGCTGGGGCCGCGTCTTCCTCGTTGACGGGCAGGTGGCGGCCACCGCGGCACTCATAGATGAGCCCGAGCCCAACTATGCGCGCATGCTCGAGGGCGCGTGGCGGGTACTCGAGGGCGAAGCCGCGCCCGCCGGCGCCTCCTCGGCCTACGCGACCATCCACCGCGTGGCCGTGGCCCCCGCCTTCCGCGGCATGCATGTGGCACAGCGCTTCTACGCACGGCTCATAGAGGAGGCGCGCGCCCGCGGCTTCGCGGAGATTCGCGCGGACACCCATGCCGACAACGTCCGCATGCAGCACGTCATTGCCAGCACCGGCTTCACGCGGGCGGGAACCGTCTGCATGGACGGCAACGAGGCCGACCAGCGCTGGGCCTATCAGCTCTTTCTGTAGCAGCCGCCCCGGCGAGGAGCCCGAGGCCGAGCTCGTGGCCATCGCCGACGCCTTCGAGGGCGCCCGCGCGACCGCCGAGGCCGCCGGTGTGCCGTTCTACACCGACCCGACCCAGATGATGGACGAGGTCAAGCCCGAGGGCGTCATCATCGCCACCCCCAACGGCCTGCACCTCTCCGTTGCCCGCGAGGCCGTCAAGCGCGGCATCGTGCCCCTGGTCGAGAAGCCCATTTCCGACAACCTCGAGGACGCCCAGGCCTTTGCCGCCGAGGCCGAGGATGCCGGCGTGCCCGTGCTCGTGGGCCAGCACCGTCGCCACAACCCCTTCGTCCAGAAGGCCAAGCAGATCATCGAGGGCGGCGAGCTGGGCAAGCTCACCGTCAGCTCCTTCCACTACATGATCTACAAGAACGACGAGTACTTCGACGTGGAGTGGCGCCGCAAGAAGGGCGCCGGCCCCATCCTGGTCAACCTCGTCCACGACGTGGACCTTCTCCGCTACCTGCTGGGCGAGCCCATCGCCGTCCAAGGCATGCAGTCCAGCGCGGCCCGCGGCTTTGAGACCGAGGACTCCGCCGTCGTCAACGTGCGCTTCGCCGACGGCTCCCTGGCGTCCATGACCATCTCCGACGCCACCGCCTCCCCCTGGAACTGGGAGGCCACCGCTCGCGAGGACCCGCAGTACCGCCCGTTTGACGCCGACGCCTACTTCATCGGCGGCACCAAGGGGGCCCTGTCCCTGCCGCGCCTGCACCAGGTGAGCTACGACGGCGCCTCCAGCTGGCATAAGCCCCTCAAGCTGGACGTCCCCGCCGTTGACCCGGCCCTGCCCCACAAGATGCAGCTCAAGCACTTCGTGCGCGTCGTCCGCCGCGAGGAGGAGCCCGTGGTGACCCCCGCCGACAACGTCAAGACCCTGCGCACCCTGAACGCCATCAAGCAGGCCGCCGAGACCGGCGAGCTCGTGGAGCTGTAAAGAAGCCAGATGCACTCGCACGACCAACGACGCCCTTCTCGCCAGCACGGCGAGAAGGGCGTTATTTGCGGCGGCGGGTTCTTCTCACCTGTCCTCGCCGTCCCCCGCCCCCCGCCGTTCCTTTCCTGAATCGACGTTTGGCACCCATTTGAGAGACCCAGATGTCGATTTAGGAAAGGAACGGCAAATCGGCGAGAAGGGCAGCCGCCGACGGCTGCGCTACAATGGCCACCACAGCGAGGAGGCAGCCATGGCATCCAGGAGAAACGTCGTCTTTGACATGGGAAACGTGCTCATGACCTTTGACGGGCACGAGTTCTCGCGGGCATTCACCAGCAGCAAGGAGGACGCGCAGGCGCTCTATGAGGGAACCTTCGGGCGCGTGGAGTGGTCGCTGCTTGACTCGGGCGCCATCGACCACCAGACCATGCTGCGCGTGGCCCTAGCGCACACGCCCGAGCGGCTGCACGCATGTGTCCGCGAGTGCCTGGCCCACTGGCCCGAGCACTCGCGCGTCATCGAGCCCACCAACGAGCTGGCGCGCCATCTGCACGAGGCCGGCTGGGGCGTCTACGTGCTCTCCAACGCCTCGGACCGCATCGAGGAGCAGCTCAGCCACGCGCCCGTCTTCGGCGTCCTCGACGGCATCGTGGTCTCCGGCCGCGAGCGCCTCATGAAGCCCGGCACCACCATCTTCCAGCTGCTCTGCAGACGCTACGGGCTCGACCCCGCCACATGCGTCTTCGTGGACGACAACCCCGACAACTGCGAGGCCACGCGCGTGGCCGGCATGACGGCATTCCACTACACCGGGGACGTCGAGGCGCTGGAGGAGTGCCTGAAAGCACTCGGGTAGAAGTCTCCCGTCACGTATTCCTCATCATCGAGTCTGCTACATGCAGCTATGTCTACGACACGGGATCCATGCCGTGATCAGTCGACCGCTACCTAGATGAAAACCCTGCCCCCTACGACACCTCGATATAGCGCCTGGCTTCCAACCACGTCTCCTCACACCAAACGCGCCCCTCTCGCCAGCAACTGAACTGCACCCCAAAACTTGGACGGCTTAAATAAGAACTACGCCGCAAGGGACTGTCTCCGGAACTCCTCCGGGGTCAGTCCCTTCAGTTTAACCTGGCGCCTCCTCGTGTTCCAATGGACCACGAAGTCGTCGAGGTCCGCCTTGAAGGACTCGAAGTCCGGCCACGTCCTTCCACGGAAGAACTCGTCCTTGATGTGGCCGAACACCTGCTCCGTCGCGCCGTTGTCGATGCAGTTGCCCTTCCGGGACATGCTCTGCACCACGCCGGCCTCCTCCAACCGCCTGCACCAACCGGCCTGCTGGTACTGCCAGCCCATGTCCGAGTGCAGGATCGGCCTGGAGCCCTTGGGCTTCTTGGACACGAGCTGGTCGAGCAGCTCGTGCTGCTGAGCCATGTTGGGGTGCAGCGACGTGGACCAGGCGACGATCTCCTTGCTGCCGAAGTCGTAGACCGGCGCGAAGTAGGCCTTGCCCCAGGGCTGCTTGAACTCGGTGACGTCGGTGCCCATCTTTTCCCACGGCCCGTCGGCGGCGAAGTCCCTGCCGATGACGTTCTCGAAGGTCTTTCCGACCTTGCCCCTGTACGAGTTGTACCTGTGGTAGTCGGTCTCGCGGCGGATCCCGCAGCTGATGCCCATCTCGCGCATCATCTTCAGCGTCGTCTTGTAGGCTATGCGCACGCCCTGCTCGGCGCGCAGGCACATGGCGATCTGCCTGTGGCCGCACCCGTTGGCGGTGCGCGAGAATATCTCGGCGGCGGCCTCCCAGAGCTCGGGCCTGGTGGGAGCCTTCGGGTGCGACAGCGCGTAGTAGTAGCTGGACCGGGCCATGCCGGCGCACTCCAGCAGGCGCCCCAGCCCGTGCCCCTCTTCGCGCAGGACCCTCACGGCCTCGACCTTCGCCCTGGTCAGAGCCCGTCCCTCTCGACCAGGGCACGCAATTTTTTTAGGTAGGCCACCTCGGTCTCGAGCCTTCGGCAGCGCTCCTCGAGCTCCTCCTCGCGGGTCCGCGGCCTCGCCTTGGAACCGCTCGGCCGGCCCTTGGGCCTCGGGCGCAGGGCCTCCGCGCCGCCCCGGCGGTATAGCGCGCACCACTTCTTGAGCGGCGACATCGACATTATGCCGAACGCCGCCATCGCCTCGGCCTTCGTCATGCCGCCGTCGACCACGGCGGAGGCTGCGGCGACCTTCTGCTCGTATGCGTACCTGGCCTGCTTGCCGTCCATGGATAGCAGCACCCCGCTTCCGAACGACCGGTATACGCAGAGCCATTGTCTCACGGTTCCGCGCGGGACCGACAGCGCCTTCGCCGCAGACTTGTAGCCGTTGCCTCGCTCGAAGAGCCCGATCGCCGCCTTCCTGGCCTCGATGTCGTGCTTCACCCTCAAGTCGACACGCATAAAAAGCCTCCCATTTCTCGTGTCCAAGAAATGGGAGGCAGTTCAACGGCGAGAGGGGCGCGTCTTCGTTACGTCATCGAACCCGTCCCAAGTCTGCGCAAAAAGGAACACGTCCCCAATTTGCGGGGGCGGGGCTAGATGCGGTCGGCGATCTGGCGGATGAGGGCCTCGGTCTTGTCCCAGCCAAGGCAGGCGTCGGTGATGGACTTGCCGTAGACGCCGCCATCCACGGACTGGTTGCCGTCCTCAAGGTAGGACTCCACCATGAAGCCCTTGACCATGCCGGCGATGTCCTGGTTGCGGCGGCAGGAGTCCAGGACCTCCTTGCAGATGCGGGTCTGCTCGAGCGGGCGCTTGCCGGAGTTGTCGTGGTTGCAGTCCACCACCACAGAGGGGTTCTCGAAGGTCTCGCTCGTGTAGCGGCTGGCCAGGCGCTCCAGGTGCTCGTAGTGGTAGTTGGGGTAGTTGCGGCCGTCCAGGCCGATGTAGCCGCGCAGCACGGCGTGGGCCAGCGGGTTGCCCTCGGTGGAGACCTCCCAGTTGCGGAAGATGAAGGACTGCTTGGCCTGGGCCGCGTAGATGGAGTTCATCATCACGGTGGTGGAGCCGGCGGTGGGGTTCTTCATGCCCACGGGCACGGAGATGCCGCTGGCCACCAGGCGGTGCTCCTGGTTCTCAACCGAGCGGGCGCCCACGGCCACGTAGGAGAGAAGGTCAACCAGGTACTGGTAGTTGGAGGGGTAGAGCATCTCGTCGGCCGTGAAGAAGCCCGTCTCCTCAATGACGCGCAGATGCATGTGGCGGATGGCCTTCACGCCCTCCAGCAGGTCATCGGGGGCCTCGGGGTCCGGGTTGTGGAGAAGGCCCTTGTAGCCGGTGCCCTTGGTGCGCGGCTTGTTGGTGTAGACGCGCGGGATGACGACGAGCTTGTCCCTGACCTCGTCGGCCACGCCGGCCAGGTGGTTCATGTAGTCCAGCACGGAGTCCTCGCGGTCCGCGGAGCACGGGCCGATGATGAGCACGCGGCGCTTGTCCTCGCCGCGGAAGATGTCGGCCACCTCCTGGTCAAAGGCAACCTTCTTCTGGGCCATCTCGGCCGAGAGGGGCATCTCCTCGCGGATCTCCGCGGGAATGGGAAGCTTGCGCTTGAAGTTCATTGCCATGTGGTTCTCCCTGTTCAGGTTGTTGCTCGTTGCATTATCGTGGCCGCGTCGCACCCGCGCAACCGCGTGCGGCTAACATGTAACCGTCCATCAACTCGCGTCGGCCCAGCTGGCGAGAAGCGCGCCTCTCGCCTCTTGCTGCCGACGCAGAAGGGAGGGCACATGCCCTGCACCACCATTCTCGTGGGCAAGAAGGCGAGCTTCGACGGCTCCACCATCGTGGCCCGCAACGAGGACTCCTCCAACGGCGAGTTCTGCCCCAAGCGCTTCGTCTCAGTGGACCCCGCGGGAAAGACCAGCTACACCAGCGTGATCAGTCACCTCACCGTGCCCCTGCCGCAAGGAGGCGTGCGCTACACGGCCATGCCCAACGCAGACCTCAAGGAGGGCCTGTGGGAGGAGGCCGGCTTCAACGCCCGCAACGTGGGCATGAGCGCCACCGAGACCCTGACCACCAATGAGCGCGTCCTGGCGGCAGACCCGCTGGTGCGCTATGACGCCGCGACCGGCACGCCCGGCGGCATCGGCGAGGAGGACATGGTCACGCTGGTCCTGCCCTACGCCACCAGCGCCCGCGACGGCGTGCTGCGCCTGGGCGCCCTGCTGGAGCGCTACGGCACCTACGAGATGAACGGCATCGCCTTCAGCGACGTGGACGAGATCTGGTGGCTGGAGACCGTGGGCGGCCACCACTGGATCGCCCGCCGCGTGCCGGACGACTGCTACGTCACCATGCCCAACCAGCTGGGCATTGACTCCTTCGACCTCGACGACGCGTACGGCGAGAAGCGCGAGCACCTGTGCTCGCCCGACCTGCGCGAGTGGGTTGCCGCAAACCACCTGGACCTCTCTCTTGATGGTCAGCTCAACCCGCGCGACGCCTTTGGCAGCCACTCCGACTCCGACCACGTCTACAACACGCCGCGCGCCTGGGCCATCCAGCGCTTCCTCAGCCCCACGGCCGGCCCCTGGGACCGTGCCCTTCCCGCCGAGGACTTTGGCCCGGAGTGCGACCGCCTTGCCTGGTACCGCCGCCCCGAGCGCAAGGTGACCATCGAGGACGTCAAGTACGCGCTCTCACTCTGCTACCAGGGCACCCCGTACGACCCCTACGGCCACGACCCGGCGGGGCGCCCCGGCCGCTACCGCCCCATCGGCATCAACCGCAACAGCCAGCTGGCCGTGCTGCAGCTGCGCCCCTACGAGCCGGAGGCCACCCGCGCGCTGCAGTGGGTGAGCCTGGGCTCCAACGCCTACAACGCCCTGGTGCCCCTCTATGCCAACGTGGGCCGCACGCCCGCCTACCTGGAGGACACCACCGCCCGCGTGACCAGCGAGAACTTCTACTGGGCAAACCGCATCATCGGCGCCCTGGCCGATGGCGCCCGCACCGGATGCGTGCCGCACGTGGAGCGCTACCAAGAGGCCCTGCCCGCGGCGACGTTTGCCCTGGTCCGCGCCTGCGACGAGCGCGTCCGTGAGGATGCCGTGGCAGGTGATGACGTCTGCGGCGAGCTCGAGGCCGCAAACGACGCCATCGCCGACGAGTGCCGCCGCCAGACCGAGGCGCTCCTGGACCACGTGCTCTACGAGGCCTCCATGGGCATGGGCAACGCCTTCTGCCGCTCCGACGGCTAGTCGCAGGGAGAAGCCCGCTGACGCAGACGGGGCGCGCCTCCAGGTGGAGACGCGCCCCGCTCTTGTCTAGAGAGGCGTCGCAACGCCCCGTGTGGCCGCCTAGGCGCCCAGAATCTCCAGCAGGCGCTTGAACTCGGCGTCCGCGTTCATGCCGGTGAGAAACGCCACGCCGTTGACGGCGGGAACGTCCGTGGCGTACTCGGTGCCCATGACGTCAACGTAGGCGTCGGCGTCGGCGAGGGCGCCCTCGAGCTCGGAGAGCTCAACGGCCACCACCTGGGCGTCCACGGAGGCCTGCTCCAGCATCTTGGTGAGCCTTGCCGCCACCATCTCGGAGGTAGCCACTCCAGACCCGCATGCCACAACAACCTTTGACGCCATATTCCGCCTCCCGAAGAGCCCCTTCAAAAATCACAGCCTTTTAAGTTTACCCAAAAACATGACAGGGACGTTACGCGTCATCCGTTGCGCCCGAGGTCCCCGCAACCTGGGTGGCGTCTGCTCCCACAGCGCCCTCCGCCCTGGCCCGAGCGCGGGCCAGAAGGGCCGTGCCCTCCGACTGCAGAGCGGCCAGGGACTCTGGCAGGGCGACCTCGGGAAGCGTGACCTCGGGCAGGCTCACCTCCGGCACAAAGGCCCGCAGCAGCAGCGACACCGCGCGCGTGAGGTAGCGCCGCTCCTCGGGGTCGGTGGCGGCCAGCGAGTCGAGCATGGCCGGCAGCGTGGTCTGCAGGTTTCCCGCCATGCTGGCAAAGGTGTCCTCCCCGCTTGCGTACAGCACCGAGAAGAGCGTGTTCACAAAGCCCTCGCGCTCCTCCACCGTCATGCTGGAGATCCACTGGTTGAGCGTCTCGTCCAGGGCGGCCGCCCCTCGCGCGATGCCCTTGACCCGCACGAAGTCGCACCCCTCCACCACCCAGGAGAACGGGTCGTGCTGGAGGATGCCCACCGTGGAGGAGTCCACCACCGAGTACTCCTCCTGCTGCTCGAAGAGCATGCCTATGAGCGACGAGCGCGGCACCGTCTTGGATACCAAGCGCGCACGCTCCCTCCAGGAGCTTGCCGCCAGGGACTCCGCCGTGAACCCGGGCCCATCGTGCGAGAAGACCCTCTCGAGCCGGCCGGCCACCTCGGGGCTGCACGTGGAGGCAACGTACGCGGCGAGGTTTCCGCCCTTGGAGTGGCCGCCCACGTAGATGCGCCCCGATATGGTGGGCGCCACGCGCTCGAGGTAGGCCCTGGCGCTAACCTGCGAGGGGACGTCCCTCTCGAAGGCCATGTTGAAGTCTTCCTTCCAACCCACCAGCGTGTTGTCGGTCCCGCGGAAGGAGACGTAGGCGTCGCCGCCCGGCAGCCGCAGCGTGCAGGCGGAGAACTGCTTCTCTCGCGCGGCGTCCAGGTCCTCCACGTAGCAGGAGAGGCGGATTCCCCTCATGCGGGGGCTTGCCGCAACGCACGCCAGCAGGCGAGAGAGGCCCGCCGGGCCCCAGAGGCCCCCGGTCATGCCCTCCAGCCACTCCGCGCGGAAGAGGTCGCGCAGGTCCATGCCCTCCTCGGTGCGGGCCGCCTCGGCCTCGGCAGGCAGCTGGAAGTACGAGAGGCACGCAAGGACGAGGCTGTCCACGTCACCCAGCGGGCGCTGGTCGAAGGTCTCGAACTCGTGCGTCAGGTAGCCGAAGACGTTCCTCTCGCGTCCGTCGGTCTCTCTTGCCATAGGACTCCCCTTTCCCCTTGCGCTTCCTCGTGTGTGGCGCGGGCCTCGGACCTAGTGCTTGCCGCGGTAGCGCCTCCTGGTGGCGTGCGCGCTACCCTTGCGGGCTCCGGCCTTGAGGCGCTCCATGACCTCGGCGGCGCTCCCACCCTCAAAGCGGCTCTTGAGCTCTACCAGCTGGTCTCTCAGGGCGGCCGCCCGCTCGAAGTCCATGTCCGCCGAGGCGCGGGCCATCTCGTCCTCGAGGGACGCCATGACCTGCGCCAGCTCCTCCGGCCCGAGGTCGGCCAGCTCGTCTGCCACCGACTCCGCCGTGGAGTGGTCCGCGGGGGCGCCCTGCTCCTCGGCCCCCTCGCCGGAGGCGGTGTAGAACGCGTGGTCCTTGCGCTTGCGCTTGCCCACGTTCTCGTCGGCCTCCTGGATGAAGCCGGAGATGTCAGCTATGGACTTGCACACCGTCTTGGGCACGATGCCATGCTCCGCGTTGTAGGCCTCCTGGATGGCGCGGCGGCGGCGCGTCTCGTCGATAGCCTCGCGCATGGAGTCCGTGATGACGTCCGCGTACATGATGACCTGGCCCTGGGCGTTTCTCGCCGCGCGGCCCATGGTCTGGATGAGCGACCTCCTGTTACGCAGGAAGCCCTCCTTGTCGGCGTCCAGGATGGCCACGAGGCTCACCTCGGGGATGTCCAGGCCCTCGCGCAGGAGGTTGATGCCCACCAGGACGTCGATCTTTCCCTGGCGCAGGTCCCTGATGATGTCAACGCGGTCAAGCGTGGCGGTGTCGGAGTGCATGTAGTTGACGCGGATGCCCTCGTCCAGCAGGTGGTCGGTGAGGTCCTCGGCCATGTGCTTGGTGAGGGTGGTCACCAGCACGCGCTCCTTCCTGGCCACGCGCTCCTTGATCTCTGCCAGCAGGTCGTCTATCTGGCCGCGCACCGGGCGTACCTCTATGTTGGGGTCCAGAAGGCCCGTGGGGCGGATGATCTGCTCCACCTGGCGTTGGGTGACGGACTCCTCGTAGTCTCCCGGCGTGGCGGAGACGTAGATGAACTGCGGGATGCGCGCCTCGAACTCGTCAAAGCGCAGCGGGCGGTTGTCCAGCGCGGAGGGCAGGCGGAAGCCGTGGTCGATCAGGGTGATCTTGCGCGAGCGGTCTCCCTCGTGCATGCCGCGGATCTGGGGCACCGTGACGTGGGACTCGTCGATGATGCAGAGCATGTCCTTGGGGAAGTAGTCGATGAGCGTGTAGGGCGGCTCGCCGGGGGCGCGGCCGTCGAGGTGGCGCGAGTAGTTCTCGATGCCGTTGCAGAAGCCCATGGTCTCGAGCATCTCGAGGTCGTAGCTCGTGCGCTGCGCGAGGCGCTGGGCCTCCAGGAGCATGTCGCTTGCCTTGAGCTCCGCCACGCGGCCCTCCAGCTCCTCGCTGATGGTCTTGAGGGCGTGGTTGACCTTGGGCCGCTCCGTCACGTAGTGGGACGCCGGCCAGATGGGGATGGCGTCGAACTCTCGGACGATCTCTCCCGTGGTGTTGTCCACCTCGGCGATGAGCTCAACCTCGTCGCCGAAGAAGCTGATGCGCAGGGGGTTCTCGGCATAGGGAGGGAAGACGTCCACGGTGTCTCCACGCACGCGGAAGGTGCCGCGCACCAGGTCATAGTCATTGCGGTCGTACTGGATGTCTATGAGCTCGCGGATGAGGTCGTCCCGCTCCAGAGGGACCTCCTTGTCCACGTTGGGCGCCAGGCCCGCGTAGTCCTGGGGGCTGCCGATGCCGTAGATGCAGGAAACCGACGCCACCACGATGACGTCGCGGCGCGAGAGCAGCGAGCTCGTGGCCTGGTGGCGGAGCTTCTCCACCTCCTCGTTGATGGAGGAGTCCTTCTCTATGTAGGTGTCTGTCTGCGGGACGTAGGCCTCCGGCTGGTAGTAGTCGTAGTACGAGACGAAGTAGACCACCGCGTTGTTGGGGAAGAACTCCTTCATCTCGCTTGCCACCTGGGCCGCGAGCGTCTTGTTGGGCTCCATGATGAGCGTGGGGCGATTGAGCGCCTCTATGGTCTTTGCCATGGTGAAGGTCTTGCCCGAGCCGGTGACGCCCATGAGCGTCTGGTAGCGCAGGCCCTCCTCCACGCCCTCGGCGAGCCTCTCTATGGCCTGGGGCTGGTCACCGGCGGGCTCGTACGGGGAGACCACGCGCAGGCGCTCCCCCTCGTGCTCCACGCCAAACCGGCGCAGCTCGGCGCCAAACCGCTCCTTGCCCGGTCCCGCATACTCGGCAGCCCCCATTGCGTCCTCCCCTCAGCCGGTGTCCAGAGTGTACCCCATTTGCCCAAATTAAGAAACATCTGTTCTGGTTTTTACCTCAACGAGCATCTACTTGTTCCAAAGCTTGGAGACGCCCACTGCGTAGAGAGGGACATTGCTCATCCAGTCCTGTTCGCGATACCCCGAGAGGGAAAACCTCACGGCGCTTACCCCGGGATTTCTTTCCTTGAACGACCGAAGGCTCTTGGCCTGCAAGTTCTCTTCCGCTTTGACCTCGATGGCAAAGACATTCCCATCCTTCTGGGTGAGGAAGTCAACCTCCCCACGAGAGTTCACTGCAGACCAGTAGTACGGTCGCATTCTGCAATCGGCAATGAGCTGCTGGCAGACATACTGCTCGGTCAAGGCACCTTTGAACTCGGTAAAGACGACATCTCCCTCAATGACGCTCGACGGTGTGAGACCACTCATGGCCCCAAGGAGGCCGACGTCCGAGAGAAACACCTTGAACGCCCTTCGGTCGTCATAGGCAGAAAGCGGGATGCCGGGCTTGGTCACTCGGGAGACCCTGTGAATGAGGCCGGCCTGCGACAGCCAGGCAAGCACCTCCTCATAGTCCTTGGCGCGTGCCCCCTCCCTGACCCTGCCAAAGACAAACTTCTTGTTCTCGTGCGAGAGGTGCGCTGGAATGGAGTCCCACAGGTCGTGCATCTTGGGAAGTAGCCTGACGGGAACGTGCTTGCCAAAGTCACGCTCGTAATCAACGAGTATCTGGAGCTGCAAGCGTCGCGCTTCGCCGAGGTCGCCCGTCTGGGCGAACTCCTCCACGACGGCAGGCATGCCACCGACAACGCAGTAGTTCTTGAGGGCCGCCCTCGCCCTCTCACCAAACGCGTTGACGCTGACCGGATCACCATCATCCAGGAATTCCCGGAGCATCTTGTCTCCCGTCGCGTCCAGATACTCCCTAAAGCTCAGAGGGTGAAGGTCCAGCGAGTCCACTTTTCCCACCGGATAGCCAGTGCCCTCCGTGGCGGATACCCCCAGCAGCGAACCAGCAGCGGCGACGGCGAGCTCCGGCAGCTCCTCGCAAAAGTACTTGAGCGCGGTAATCGCCCTCGGGCAGGCCTGCACCTCGTCAAGGACGAGCAGCGTTGAGCCGACCTTCACCCGAACGCCCGTAAGAAGGGAGAGGCCGGCAACGATCCTCTCCATGTCGTACCCAGACTCGAACAGGGCACGCGCCGCATCGTTGTTATCCAGGCTCACGTAGGCCATGTCGTCAAACTGCGTCCTTCCGAACTCCTTGAGGAGCCAGGTCTTTCCCACCTGGCGGGCGCCGTTGAGGATGAGGGGCTTGCGACGACGGGATTCCTTCCACCTCATGAGCTCAGCCATAAGGTACCTGTCCATACGGGCCTCCAAATAACGCTCCGAGATCAAACTCAGCCTGATTTTTGTTATTTTAGACAGAAAGTCGAACGTCTTTTTGTTTGAAATCACACTTTTCAGGCGGAGTTTGTATGCATCGCCGCTTCTTGCCATATCGCGCCATGCCATTGACCCCGTCCCCAATGGCACGGGCAGACAGCGGCGGGCTAGAATCAAATCCACAGGCGCCTTGGGGAGGAGAGACGTGGAGAAGAACGCTCAGAACAGCACGGCCGGCAAGAGGTCGTCCAGGCCCATGATCGTGGGCGGCGTGGCCGCCATCGCGGTGGGCAGCGCCCTCCTGTGGGCCTCCGAGACGGGCGGGAACCTCCCCGGCGCCGTCGAGTGGGGCGTCTGGGGCGCGGGCATCGCCATGATCTGCGTGGGCTCCATCCGTAACCGCAAGGAGCTCAAGGCTGCGGCGGCTTCCGCCGGGCAGGCATCCGCTGCCGCCGGCGCGCCGCGGGCCGGCGCCTCCCAAGCGGCGGAAAAGCACGGCACGGGCAGCGTCGAGGCCCTGGTCCAGAGGAGCGACGACGTGGTCGCCTCCCTGCGGGACCTGGTCTCACACGGGCAGACCTCAGCCGACTACGGCATGCTTCCGGCGCTGCTGGTGCGAAGCGGCCTCATGGAGTGGGAGGGCGCCCCGCGCTTCTCCGCAAACCGCCTGCGCCGCAACCGCCGCTGGTGGATGTCGTGCGACGTGGACGAGCTCACCGAGGACGGCTATGACCGCCTCATCGCCCTGGAGGGTGCCCTCAACCTGGCCGCGGACCTCGCCGAGGGCGCCTGCCCGGACGCGCCGGACGACCAGGGACGCATCGAGGCCCTCTTCCGCGACCTGGCGAGCCTCTCTCCCCTGCCGGCGCCGGAGGGCAGGACCTTCCCCGCCGGTGAGAAGGGCGGCGAGTGGGCGGCGCGCCTGGCGCTCTCGGAGTGGCTCGAGAACCTGCCCGCGCCCTTCCGCGTGGTCTCCGCCTTCCAGCTCAACCTCGGTGAGGGTCTGGCGTGCGTCGACGTCGCCGTTCCCAGCCCCTCCTGCCTGGCCCTCGTGGCACCTGACGACAAGGCCCGCCAGGCGGCGGAGGCGCGCCGCTACGACTGGCGCCTTGCGCTCCTGGTGGCGCGCGGGGCCTTCGCAGCCTCGTCGCGCATCCAGCGCGTGGGAGTGAACTGCGTGAGCCATGGCGCGCGCGAGACGCTCCTCTCGCTGCTCGTCGGCCAAGGGGAGTTGGACGGCCTCCTGGCCGGCGCGGCGGCTGCGGACGCAGAGCCCGTCCCCGCGCGGAACTGCCGCCTGGACGTTGCGGGGGACGGCCGGATGCTGCCCGTCGACGCCCTGCTGGCTCGCTCCGACAGCCGTCTCAACCCGGCCTGTCGCTGGGACGCCGTCGAGCTCGACGCCTCGGACGCGCCCCGGGCCGTTCGCGAGGCCTGCGGCGCCGCCCGCGTCTCCGATCTGGGCATCAACGAGAACGCCCGCCGCGTGAGCGTCTGGAACCGGCTGGTGGGCACCCTCGGCTCCACGACCTCGGACGCCGTGACCCGCCTCATGTCCGCCCGCGACGCCACGGAGGACCCGACGGTGCGCGAGGCCTGCTCCCGCACGTGCCAGGCGCTCGTGGACGGCACCGTGGACGCCTCCGACCACCAGGCGCTGGCCCTTGTCTTCGCGCTGGGAAGCCCGCTCGACCAGGCCCAGCGGCAGGCGCTCGACCTTGCCGGCGAGGACGCCGGCCCCGCGGACCTCGAGCGCGCCCTGGGGCTTCTTGACGCGGCCCTCGTGCCCCTGGCCCAGGCGGGCGCCTACGCGGACGGCCCCACACGTGCCTGCCGCTACTTCAACTCGGCCGCCGAGCGCGTGCGCTTCAACCGCACGGTGGCAGACGGCCGCGACGTGGTCCTGGTGCCAGACGCCTACTACGCCGCGCACTCGCTTGCCGCCCGCGTGCTCACGCAGCTGGGCCGCGCCGAGGAGGCACAGGTCCACGCCGACGAGCTCGTCCGCATCGCCCCGGTCACACCGGACGCGGCGCTCTCGCGCGTGCGGGTCCTGGAGGCTCAGGAGCGCATCTTCGAGTGCGTGGACGTCCTGGTAGACGCGCTGGGCTACGCCGCCACCGCGCGCGAGATGTCGATCTGCCTGTACCGCCTGGCCTACATGGAGTGGCGCCTAGGCAGGAACCGCCTCGCCGTGGCCTGCTACGAGCGCTCCATGCGCCTGCACGGCGAGATCGCCGCCCAGGCCAGGGAGGAGCTCGACGAGCTCCTGGGCAGCGAGCCGGGCCTTTCTCGCCTTGACCCGGAGGAGTGCGCGCGCGAGCTCTCGGCCGCGGGCATCCCGCTGGGGGACGCCGACGGCGCCCGGCGCGCCATGGAGGAGGCCGCGGCCGCCTGCGTGGACGCGCGCCTCATGGGAATCTCCCGCGCATACCTGGCCGTGGCCCTCGAGGTTGACCGCGACGACGCCCTGCTGGGGGTCTACCGATCGCTCGCGTCCGTGAGCCCGGAGGGGTAGCTCCTCTGGTAGCCCTCGTAGGCCAGGGTCACCTTCTGCAGGTAGGCGCGGGTCTCCGCGAAGGCTATGTCGTCCGGGATGACGCCGCCCTCGTCGAGCCAGCCCTGCACGGTGCCTATGCCCGCGTTGTAGGCCGCCACTATCTCCTCCGTGGACGAGAGGCGCCCCTGCAGGTAGCCCAGGTACGCGCAGCCGAACTCGATGTTGGTGCTGGGGTCCGTGAGGTTGCTCGCGTCCCAGGCGCCCCCGTCGACGAGCCCCATCTCCACCAGGCTCCTCGCGGTGTCGGGCAT
The DNA here is from genome assembly GCF_003416765.1 of Paratractidigestivibacter faecalis. Lineage (NCBI taxonomy): Bacteria > Bacillati > Actinomycetota > Coriobacteriia > Coriobacteriales > Atopobiaceae > Paratractidigestivibacter > Paratractidigestivibacter faecalis. Next base: position 1,250,577 of record NZ_QSNG01000001.1, read on the forward strand.
GACCTGCATGAGGCCGATGGCGCCCGCTGAGGAGGTGGCCGTGGGGTTCCAGGAGCTCTCGCACTTGATGACCGCGCACACCAGGTCCGGGTCGACGCCATGCCTGGCGGCGGAGGCCTCTATGGCGGCGACGTCGCTCACCGGGTAGAGGAGCTGCCGCCCCAGCGTGGTGGGAGCGGCGTCAAGTGCCCCGCAGAGTCCCAGCGTGCCCGCCAGCGCCAGCAGGGGCAGGAGGCGGTACCAGCGAAGAAACCGTCCCTCTCGGCGAGCCCTGCGCCTAGCCACGCGCTTCTCCCCAGCCGGAGGACTCCCGCTCGGCCCACCAGGCGCCGAGCGCCGTGGCAAGCCGCTCCGGCGCGCCGGAGTTGTCCAGCACCGTGTCCGCGTGGGCGCGCAGGTACTCCTCGGTGGGCTGGTTGGCCACGCGCCGGTCAAAGTCCGCGCCGTCCATGCCGCGCCCGATGGCGCGCTCGCGGCGCACCTCGACGGGGCACGTCACGCAGACGACCTCGTCGGCCAGGTCCAGCATGTCCTCCACGCGGTCCAGCAGCGGCACCTCCACGACGCAGACGGCGGGCGCGGTGAGGCAGCAGCCCTCCCCCTCCAGCGTCCGCACCAGCATGCGCTTGATGTGCGGCATCTCGATCTTCTCCAGAAGGGCGCAGGCCTCGGAGTCGGCAAAGGCGCGACCGGCCAGAAGGCCGCGGTCGAGCTCGCCGGTCTGCGGGTCAAGGAGGTCGTCGCCAAAGGCGTCGGCAATCTCGGGCAGGCAGTCGCTTCCCGGCTCCAGGACGGCACGGGACACCTGGTCGAGGTCTATGCGCCAGGCGCCGCGGCGCTCGAGCTCGCGGGCCACGCTGGACTTTCCGGAGGCTATTCCCCCGGCGAGAAATACGGTGTACAAGATGACTCCCTGGGTTCCCTGGGTGCGAGTGAGTTGCGGTTTGGGAGACCCTATCTTCTCACATGCGGTCGGGGCGGACCCGCCCGCCATCAACCGTCCACAGCACCGGGGCGGGCAGCGCGGCGGCCTCCGCCTCGGAGTGAGTCACCCAGAAGACGGTCTTTCCGGCCAGGCGCGGCAGGAGCCAGGCCATGGTGGCCCGGGAGCTCCCCTCGTCGAGCCCGCGCAGAGGCTCGTCGAGAAACACAACGTCAGAGGTGGAAAGCGCCGCCCGCAGCAGGCTCACGCGGCGACGCTGGCCACCGGAGAGCTCGCCCGCGCGGGCAGACTCCAGGCCGGCCATGCCCACCGCGACCAGGGCGCGGCGCGTCTCGTCCAGCAGCCGTGCCCGCTCGGGGCCGCCCACGCGCCCGTGGGGCAGGCGCACGTTGGCGGAGACGGTAAGGGAGTCCAACAGCCTGTCCTCCTGGAAGGCCGCCGCAAGCCGGGCGCCCTCGGGCCGCCTGACGCCGCCTGAGGCGGGCTCGACGAGGCCCATGAGCAGGCGCAGCAGCGTGGTCTTGCCTGCACCCGAGGCACCGCGCACCACGTGGACGCGGCCTTTGGCAAAGTCGGCGCTGACGTGCGAGAGGACGTCCTTCTCGCCCAGGCGGACGGTGACGTCTGCCAGGGAGTATGCGGGTGCGCTCGCGCTCACGGGCGGGCCTCCCAACGGGCCTGCGCCCAGTCCAGAAGGCGCCCGAGCAGGGCCTCGAGCCCCACGGAGAGGGCGACGACGACGACCGTCCACGCAAGGAGGCCGGGCACGTCAAGGTAGACCTTGGCGTCGTAGAGGTGGATGCCTATGGAGGGCGCCGGCAGGCCGATGACCTCGGCCGCAACGCCACTCTTCCAAGAGAGGCCCATGGCCAGCGAGAGGCCCGCGCGCAGGTAGGGGGCCACCTGCGCGGCGTAGATGGTGCAGGCGCGCGCCCAGCCGCGGACGCCAAAGACGTCGGCCATCTCGAGCAGGGCGGGGTCGGTCTGCCGCACGCCCGCGAGCACGTTGGTGTACAGGATCGGAAAGGCCATCAGGAACGAGACCGCCACCGAGAGCCGGCGCGACGGCACCCACATGAGCAGCAGCACCACGAAGGAGGCCACGGGGGCCGCCTTGACGGCGCCAACCAACGGGGCGAGAAGCCCCTCCACCACGCGGGACCTACTCGCCCACGCGGCAAGGGCCACTCCGGCCGCGACCGCCAGGCCAAAGCCGGCGGCGACGCGCCCCAGCGAGAGGCCCACGGAGACCCAGAAGTCCCCCTGGCAGACGAGCTCCGCCAGCCGGCACGCCACCTCGGCGGGGCCCACCAGCACTATGCGCGAGCCCACCGCCATGCTCGCCAGCTGCCAGGCGGCGAACCAGAAGGCGGCCACGGCGAGGCGGCGGAGCCACGGGCGGACGCCCTTCTCGCCTGATGTGTCCTTTGCGGCGCCGGCCAACGCGGGCCCCTAGGCGCCGTAGTAGAAGTCGTCGCCGGGAAGGGAGCCGCCCACGGCCTGGGCGTTCTGGCCGAAGAGGATCTCGAGGTAGCCGGAGAGCTGGTCCTTCATGTCCTGGCCGGCAACGAAGGTGATGTTGCAGGCCGGCAGGGCCTTTGCCGCCACGGCCTCGGGCACGATGTCGTAGCCGGCCACCAGCTTGGCGGCCTCGTCCACGTTGCCGTTGACGTACTCAACGGACTCGCGGTAGTGGCTCAGGAAGGCGTCAACGGCCTCGGGGTGAGCGTCGGCGAACTCGGAGCGCGCCACGGCCACGCCGGTGATGAGGCGGGCCTTCTGGCCGGCGGCCTCGCAGGCGGACTCCCACTCGCGGTTGAGGTCCAGGGCCACGCGGATCTTGTCGTTCTTGGCCTGGGCCGTGGTCACGAAGGGCTGGGGCAGCATGGCCACGGCGTCCGCGCCCTCGGCCAGGGCGGCCACGCACTCGGCGTGCTCGCTCTTCCACTCGATGGTGACGTCGGAGTCGGGGTCAAGGCCCGCCTGGCGCAGCACGTACTCCAGCGCGTACTGGGGCGTGGCGCCCTTGCCGGCGGAGTAGATGGTGCGTCCGCGCAGGTCGGAGACGGTCTTGACCTCGTCTCCCAGCTCGCAGACGTAGAGCACGCCCAGCGTGTTGACGGCGATGACGTGCACGCCGCCCTCGGTCTTGTTGTAGAGCACGCTCGCGAGGTTTGCCGGCACGGCGGCCACGTCCACCTCGGACTTTGCAATGAGCGGGGTGACCTCGTCGGCGGAGGCCAGGATCTGGAACGACCAGTCCTCGTCGGCCAGGTTGCCGGCGTCGGCCTCGCCCATGAAGCGCACCAGGCCCATGGCCGTCGGGCCCTTGAGGGCGGCGGTGCGGACGGCGACGGGCTCCGCGGCTGTGGCGGCGTCGCCCTGCGCGGGAGCGGCGTCATCCTGGGCGGGCGCGGAGCCGCAGCCGGCAAGGCCGATCGCAGTGCCGCCCAGGGCCGCTGCCTGCAGGAACTCTCTTCTATTCAGCATGTGATGCTTCCTTCCCTTTTTGCGTTGCGCACCAAGGTTGGCAAGCGCCGGGCCCTTTGTCAAATGCGCCGCGGCGGCGACCGGTGGCATCGGGCGGCGCCAGGCTAGCTTGGCAGCCCCTCCACCAGGACGAAGGCCGTGATGGCGCCCAGCGCGAGCTCGTCGGCCGGCCCCACCTCGCGGCGTACACCGGGCTCCAGCCGCACGCGCTCGCCGCCCGCCGGGGTGAGCCAGCTGCCGTTGGTGGACCCCAGGTCCATGGCCCACCAGGCGTCCTCGTCGCGCCACGTGCACCCCCTCTCGTTGGCTCCAGTCACGTAAGGATACTATGCCACCAACCTGGTCCCGATGGCCACGGAGCGGCCCATCCGGGACGGCGCGCTGCGCAGAACGCGCCTTGGTGTGAGGATTTTTCCTAGCCCTGTGCAGAAGTGGCTTTCGTGCGAGCCCGATTCCGGTACTTTCCAAGGGCATCATTATTTTAATGTATATCATCTACGCTTAGCCGCAGGTAGACGAGGCGGCAACAATCCCGTTTTGCATATAGCCAGTGGCCGGCAGGCGCAGACTCCAAAAGGGCACTCACACCAAGGTCACTTCTGCACAATCTTTTCCGGAACGCTCACACCAAGGCCACTTCTGCGCGCGGATTGCAACCGAGAGCGCCCTGTCTGCCGATCGCGGCCCTACAACTTAGCCAGAAAGGGCCACGGCGGCGGCCGACCCGGGAAGAGGAGGGTCGGTCGCCGCCGCGTCGCATTACATGGTAGGGGGTCTGCCGCAGGCCGCAACCTCGGTAAAGCAGAGTTTCACCCAGACGTAACCGCAGGAACACATAGCCGTATGGGACTTTATCCCTTTACTCTAGTATGTACGTAATTGCAGCATTGATACCTCGCCTGAAAGGTAAGCGACCTGCGGTTTTGCCGTCTGTCGTCTAATATCAATTTCGCAATTGCGTACATACCGAGGTCAAGAATACCTAGGATACCGGCCCCGACGAGAAACGCCGGCCCCGGGGAAGAGTTCGGGGCCGGCGCGTGGTGCCGGGCGTGCGGGGCTGGGCGGCAGGGCCGCCAGGCGAGGACTACGCCACGGGCTTGGTGAGCGGGGCGACCTTGTAGGTCTTCACGCGCTCGTCGTCGATGACGCCACTCCAGTTGAGGCCGTATGCGAAGTCGTAGGTGTTGCCCTCGGCGTCCACGTAGCAGTCCATGTCGCGGGAGGCGTCCTCGAGCTGGGTCTCGACGGCCACCATGTCCTTGGGCATCTGCATGGGCAGGAGTCCCGAAGGCTCGTCCTGGCCGGCGACGATACGACAGGCCGCCTCAGTGGAGCCGGACATGGAGACCAGGATGGCGTCGACCTCGGACTCGAACTCGTGCACGCACATGGGCTGCGTGATGTCGAGAATGACGACACAGGGCTTGCCGGCCTCCTTGGCCAGGGCCGCCGCCTCGAGGATCTGGTCGAGCTGACCCTCGTTAGTGATCTGGGAGGTCTTGCCAAAGTAGCTGCGGTTCTCGATGGCGACGCCCTTGGCGGTCTCGTGGTCTGCCCAGCAGCTGCCGTCAGCGGGGTCGCCGGCAAGGGAAGCCTTGCGCACGACGTCGGCGTCGGCCGTGTAGGGGCGGTACTGCACGGACAGCGGCACGTAGTCGCCGGCCTCGGTGCGCGCGGCGCGCGGGGAGGCGTTGTTGGGGGCGGCGGCGCAGACAAGAACCAGGTCGCAGTCGGCGATGTCGGCCGCGGTCAGGCGGGTGAGGTCGGCCTCGGCGGGCGTGGCGTTGCCCTTGTCGTCGGCGGGGCCGGTCAGGGCGTCGGCCAGCGTGTCGGTCACCACGTCGAAGTACTTCTCGAGCGTGCCCTTGGAGAGCGGCAGCCCGCAGGTGGCCGCGGAGTCCTTCCAGGGAGCGGTGTCCATTGTGCCGGCCTTGCGGGAGGCGGCGACAAAGCGCATGGGCACGTAGGCCTTGGGCTTGTCGGAGCCGGCCGCCTTCTTGATGACGCCACCGGCGTTCTTGAGCATGACGATGCCCTTGACCTGGGCGTCCAGGGCGGCGGCGGCCACCCCGTCGTTGCCCTTGTCAATGTCGGACTTGGCCGCGTCGGGGTCGACGTAGGGGTCCTCGAAGATGCCCGTGTTGAAGTAGCCCAGCAGCAGGCGCTTTGCGGAGGCGCGGAAGTTCTCGGTGGCCTTCTCCTCGCCGAGCTCGGCCTTCATGTCCTCGAAGGCGGAGACCAGCAGGGTGGGGTCGTTGCAGCCGCCCATCTGGTCGACGCCGACCGAGACGGCCTTGGAAGCGCGCTTGGCGGGCGTCCAGTCGCCGCCCTCGACGCCCCAGCAGCGGTAGGACTTGGCGCCGTCGGGCTGGACGTCGTTCAGGACGGCCCAGTCGGTGCAGGCGGAGCCGGCAAAGCCGAACTTCTCGCGCAGGAGCTCCTGGACCTTGTACTTGGAGAAGCCCGAGCCCACGAGCTCGCCGTACTTCATGTCCTCGTCGTAGGCAATGGTGTAGGAGGTCATGATGGCCGCGGCGCTGCCCGTCTTGCCGTCGAGCTTGAAGGCGCCGTCCACGAAGGGGATCATGCAGGCCTCAAAGCCGTCGGACGGGTAGACGGCGTACTTGCCGCCCTCGGTGTGGGCCTCGCGACCGCCCTCGCCCGGCCCCTCGGCCGGCCAGTGCTTGACCATGGAGACCAGCGAGCCGGTGCCCCAGCCCTGGTCCTCGCCCTTCTCGTCGACGGTGGACTGCAGGCCGTCGACGAGTGCGCGGGTCATGTCGCGGGACAGCGCCGGGTCCTCGCCGAAGGTGCCGCTAAAGCGCTGCCAGCGCGGGTCGGTGGCGACGTCCACCTGGGGCCCGAGGAACGTGGTGACGCCCATCTCGCGCATCTCGCGAGCGATGCCGGCGCCGGTCTGCTTGGCCACGGCGGGGTCGAAGGTCGCCGCAAGGGCCAGGTTGCCCGGCCAGTCGGTGCAGTTCTTGCCGTTGCGCGGGTCAGACGAGAAGTTCACGGGAATCTTGTTGCCGGACGCCTCAACGTAGGCCTGCATGAGGTTTGACCAGGTTGCCTGGCGATACGCGGCGTAGCCGGAAGCGGCGTTCAGGACGGCGCGGACGTTACCGTCAAGGAACTCCTTCTGGACGTCGGTCACGGAGTTGTCGTCCTCGAGCGTGAACACGTGCGCGGAGAAGCACATGAGGCCCGCGATCTGCTCGATCGTGAGGCGGCCGGCCAGGTCGTCGGCGCGCTCCTCGGCGGTGAGACGCCAGTCCTCGTAGGGGACGAGCTCGCCCGTGCCCTCGAAGTCCTTGAACGCGTAGCCATCCTTCTCGATGAGCTTGAGGCCGGAGTCCGGAGAGTAGCTCAGCTGCTTGCCGTCGCCGTTATCGACGATGGTGTAGCCGTTGCCGGAGTCGGTCTCCTTGTAGCCGGAGCCCTTGGCGGCGCCGTCGGTGCCGTCGGCCGCATTGCAGCCCGCCAGGCCCAGAAGGCCCGCGGCGAGCGCGCCCCCTGCGACGAAGCCCCTTCTGGTGACGCTCTTCCCAGTCATGCTTGACCCCTTTCACCATGGGTTTTTGTGGGTGTATCCCCTTGGCTGGCATCCTACGGGAGCAAAGGCTGCCGCCGCCATGGCGCTTTCACGGTCTGCGGGCTGGGTTTCACGGATTGCGGGAGGGTTGCGGGGCCGGCGCCGCTCGCCGCCCGGAAGCCGCCGCTCGGCGCAGGGCTACTCAAACGGCAGCAGCACCGTCAGCGAGAAGCGCCCGTCGGCGGGCTCCAGGGTCAGGTTGCCGCCGTGGCGCCGCGCGATGTCGCGGATGCTGCGCAGGCCGAAGCCGTGGTAGTCGGGGTCATCCTTGGACGTCACCGGCAGGCCGTCCTCCCCCAGCGTCACCTGTCCCATGCAGGAGTTCTCCACGCAGAGAAACGCCAGGCCGCCGCGCGACCACGCGCGCACGGAGACCACCCGGGCCTCCCACGAGGGGACCTTCTCGGCAGCCTCTATGGCGTTGTCCAGGGCGTTTCCCAAAAGGGTGTAGAGGTCGACCACGCCCAGACCGGCCAGGCAGCCGCCATCCACCATGCACGAGAAGTCGATGCCGCGGCTCCAGCAGCGGGTGCTCTTCTCGGTGAGGATGGCGTCCACGGCCGGATCTCCCGAGTGCACGGAGGCGTCGTAGGCCTCGATGGAGTGCTCGAGCTCGGCCAGGCACCTCTCGCGGAGCTCGCCGCCCTCCATCTGGCGCAGGGCCGCTATCTGGTGCTTGAGGTCGTGGAACTTGACGTTGACTACCTCGACGCTCTCCTGCCCCTCGCGCTGCTGGCGCTCACGCAGGCGGAAGAGGCGCCGCTCGAGGTCGCGCTCGCGCTCCATCGAGGAAATCTGGAAGGCGCCGAACTGCACCATGAGCAGCAGCACGTAGCACATGACGCTGCACACGGCGTAGGGGCCGGTCTGCAGGCCGTCCACGCGCACCCAGGTAGAGAGCACGTTGACCACGAGGTGCGTGATCAGCACGAAGACCAGCAGAAAGGCGTTGTTGACGTCGGGCTGGCGGTCCTTTCCGTAGCGGGCCGAGAGGACCAGGAGCACGGCGAGAAGCACCAGCGCGCAGCAGCACCCACAGGCGATCTTGCCGGAAACCACGTCGAGCTGCGGCAGACCGGGAAAGTAACTCCTTGCGTTTCTTATGACGAAGAGGATGCCCTCAACCGAGTAGCCGGCCGCGCCGTAGAACAGGGCCGTCTGCAGGGGCACGTCAAAGAGGGCCCAGATCACGGCGACCGAGGCGGCAAAGATGAGGGTCGCCCGCGGGGAGACGAGCCACGTGCCGACGACGGGCACGACCAGCAGGTGCGAGTTGAAGAGTGCCACGTAGACCGGGATGGCCACGGCGGCCCTGGCCAAAAAGCGCGGGCGACGGGGCAGGTTGGGCAGGCAGAACGTGAGCTCGGAGGCAAGCAGCACGGTGGTGAAGCACACCAGGGTGGCCCAGACCTCGTGGAGAAGCGCGGCGTCCATGCTACCTCCCCATGGAGCGCGTGAGGGCGTCCACGAAGTCGCGCGACTTGCCGCGACTCATCTTGAGGCTCTCCTCCCCCATGCGCACGTACTCGCCGGAAAGGCCGGTCACGTGGTCGAGGTTCACCAGGTAGCAGGCGTTGCAGGCGGCAAAGCCCCGGGGGCCCAGCTCGGCCGTTGCGGCCTTCATGGTGCCCCAGATCTCGATGGGGCCGCGCGCGGTGTGGTAGGTCAGCTTGTGGCCGCGCACCTCGACGTAGAGGATGTCCGCGGCGTCCATGCGCACGAAGCCGTCCCTGGTCTCAAGGGTGACCAGGTCGCGGCGGCGGGAGCGCACGGCCTCGAGCACCCGTTTGAACTTGAAGGCAAAGACCGGGTACTCCACCGGCTTGACGACGAAGTCGAAGGCGCCGACCTCGTAGCCGCGGATGGCGTACTGTGCCATGTTGGTCACGAAAACGATCTGTGCGCCGACGCCGCGGCGGCGCAGCTCGTGGGCGGCGTCCATGCCGTCCACCTGGGCCATCTCTATGTCCAGAAGGATGACGTCATGGCAGCTGGCGGCAGCCGCGTCCAGAAGCTCCGAGCCGTCCGCGTACTCATGGACGCAGACGCGCTCGCCCTCCTGCGCGCAGAAGCGCCGGACCATCTGCCCCAGCTCGGCGCGCACGTCCTCCTCGTCGTCGACGATGGCAACGTCAAGCATCGCGACCCCCTTTCGACACGCACAGGATACGCGAAGGTGGCCGCAGACGGCAGGGGCTTCTCGGCAGACACAAGAAACGCCGGCCCCGGGGAAGAGTTCGGGGCCGGCGCGTGGTGCCGGGAGTGCTAGACTGGGGCGAGAAGGCCGTTACTTGTCGGCCTTGACCTCGGCCTCTGGCTTGGTCAGCGGGGCGGCCTTGTAGGTCTTGGTGCGCTCGTCATCGATGACGCCGCTCCAGTTGAGGCCGAAGCAGAAGTCGTAGGTGTTGCCGTCGGCGTCGGTGTAGCAGTCCATGTCGCGCGGGACGTCCTCGAGTTGGGCCTCGACGGTGTCCATGTCCTTGGGCATCTGGAACTGCAGCAGGCCGGAGGGCTCGACCTCACCGGTGATGATGCGGGCGTAGCTGTCGGCCGGGATGTTGAAGCCGGAGCCGGAAGGACCGGCGTCGCCCGCCCAGCCCATGAGGATGACGTCGGCGTAGGGCTCGATCTCGGAGAAGATCATCGGGTGGTCGGCGTCGACAATGAGGATCAGCTTGGCATCGGCCGGCAGCTTGGCCTTGGTGTCGATGACCAGGTCGAGGTCGCTCTCGTTGGTAGCGTGCGTGGACTTGCCGTAGTAGCTGCGGTTCTCCATGGCAACGCCGGACTCGGTGCCGTGCTCCGCCCAAGTCTTGCCATCGGCGGGGTCGCCGGCAAGGGAGACCTGGCGCACGTTGGGGCCATCTGCAGTGTACGGACGGTACTGCAGGGAGATGGGCACGTAGGTGATGGTGTCGCCAGCCTGGGCGCCAAAGATGCCCGTCGCGCCCTCGACGCCGTCGTAGGCGTCCTGCGGGTTCTTGACCTTGATGATGGCGTACTTGACGTCGGCGAGGTCCTCGGCAGTGGCGCGGGCGATGTCGCCCTCCTGGTACTGGGCCTCGGTCTCGCCCTCAAGCGGAACGCCAGAGGGGTCGCCCACGGTGTCGGTCACGACATCAAAGTGCTCGGCCGCGACCTGGGCGTCGAAGCAGGAGGCGATGCTGGCCGGCGTGGTGCCCGTGAAGCCGGAGGAGCTGGGCGTGAAGACCTGCGGGATGTAGACCTTGGGCTTGTCGGAGATGCCGCCCTTGGCGATGACGTTGCCCGCGTTCTTCAGCATGATGACGCACTTGTCGTTGCACTCGGAGGCGAACTTGGCGGCCGCGTCGCTGGTGAAGATCGCCTTGGCCGTGTCACGGCTGGAGAACGGCTGGTCGAAGAGCTGGGTGTGGACCATCAGCTTGAAGATGCGTCGGGCGGACTCGCGCACGCGCTCCAGGGCGGCGTCCTCGCCCATGTCCTTCTTCATGTCCTCGTAGACGGGATAGCCGACCTCGTCGGGCTCGAAACCGCCGCCGTACTGGTCGATGGAGCCGTCGACCATCATGCGGTAGCGCTCCTGCTCCGTCATGTTCTCGGTGCCGCGGCCGGAGGTGATGATGCCCCAGTCGGTGGTGTACATGCCATCCCAGCCGGCGTTGCGCAGGATGGAGAGCTGGATCTTGTTGAGGCCGCCGCCCACGCGCTCGCCATACTCGGCGTCCTCGGAGAACGGGATGCCGTAGTTGGGCATCACGGCCGCCATCTGCTCGGTCTTGGAGTCGAGCTTCATGCCGCCGTCAAGGAACGGGATGAGGTGAGCCTGGTAGTTGTCGCCGGGGAAGACATCGAACTTGCCGGTGTCGCCGTGGTCGTTGCGGCCACCCTCGATGGCGCCGGCGCCCACGAAGTGCTTGAGCATGGTGGCAACGGAGTCCTTGCCCCAGCCCTGGTCGTCGGTGGCGTCGTCGTCGCCCCAGGTGGACTGCATGCCGCCGGCGAAGGCGCGGGCGAAGTCGCGGGCAAGGGCCGGGTCCTCGGTCTCGGCGCCGTTCAGGCGGGCGACCGTCGGGTCGGTGTAGAGGTCGATCTGGGGACCAAGCTCGCAGCGGACGCCAATGGAGCTCCAGGCGCGTCCGATCCACATGCCCGCCTTGCGCCAGAGGTCCTTGTCCATGGCGGGGGCCAGGCCGACGGTGGAGGGAATGCCCAGCGTGGCGTACGGGTCAACGGAGCAGATGTACGGGATGCCGTGCGGGCGCTGCTCGCACTTGGTCTGGATGTTGTTGATCCAGGCGATGACGGTGGCGTAGGAGTCGCCATCGCCGCCCAGGCGAGAAACGCCTGCGCAGGAGCCCTTGTCAAGCAGGCTCGTGTCGTTGGCGTCGACCTTGGAACCGGGCCTATCCGCGACGCCCTGGACGCCGCCGTGCCACATGAGCTGGATGCACTCCTCGCCGGTGAGCTGGCTCGCGAGGTCCGCGGCGCGGTCGTCGGCGCTCTGGCGCCAGTCCTCAAAGAGGCTAAGCTTGCCGTCGCCGTCCATGTCGCGGAAGGCGTAGCCGTCAACCTGGATGATGCGGGCCTCGTCGGCGACGCCCAGCGTGGCGCCTCCGTCGTTGTTGGTCACGCGCGTCCAGCCGTCGCGGACCTCCTCGCTGGACCACTTGGCCTCGGTGCCCTCCTTGTCGGGCTCGATGGGATACTTGTCGGCGGCGGGAGCGGCAAGCGGGTCGGCAGCTCCGGTGGCGGCGCCATTGGCGCTGCAGCCGGCAAGGCCCACCAGTCCCGCGGTCAGCGCGGAACCTGCGATGAATCCCCTGCGTGAGACGTTCATGAGCTCTTCCCTTCCTCGTTGTTCCAACCCGGCGGGATGCCGGGCCTCTTCTTGGCGCCAAGATTGCCGCGGCGTTGCGGGACGGAGAAAATCCTGTCGCGAATCGCTACTCTCGCGACCCGAACGTACTTCTCGCCAGACGGGCGAGAAGTACGGCCGCGAGCGGCAACGGATGTTGGAACAGGGGCCCTGACCTCGCTATCATTTGGGTTGGCACGCAGGGGAAGAGGGAGGACGCGTGACTAGCCTTCTGATTGTGGAGGACGAGAGGGACGCCGCCGAGGCGCTTCTCGCCCTCGTGCGGCGCTACGAGGCCGCGCGAAACGTGACGTTTGACGTGGACGTGGTAGGCGCCGCGTTCGAGCTCCTGGACGCGTCGCGCACCTACGACATCTGCCTTCTGGACATCCAGCTGCCGGGCATCAACGGCATGGAGGCGGCCGAGCTGCTGCGCTCGCAGCACCGCGTGACCAGCATCATCTTTGTGACGGACCTGGCGCAGTACGCCGTGCGCGGCTACGAGGTGGACGCCCTGGGCTTTCTGGTGAAGCCCGCCACCTTCGCGGGCCTCTCAATGAACCTTGACCGCGCCATGCGCGAGGTGGCCCAGGGGACTAACCGCACGCTCACGGTGCCCACCGGCGACGGCTTCAGGTCGGTCCCGCTCTCGCAGGTCACCCACATAGAGGTGCGCAACCACGACCTCGTCTACCACACCGTGGACGGGGAGGCCCTGCGTGCGCGCGGATCTCTGGCCCAGGTGGAGCGCGAGCTGGCGGACGCCCCGATGGTGCGCGTCTCTCGCTATTGCCTGGCAAACATGGCGCTCATCACCGGCGTGGCCGGAGACGAGGTCACCGTGGCGGGCGGCACGGCGCTCCACATCACGCGCGGCCACAAGAAGGAGATCGAGCTCGCCCTGGCCCGCTACCTGGGAGGCCGGAGATGATGGGCCCGAACGCGTTTCGCTTCGCGCTGTCCATGATGCTGCAGCTGGCGGCCTGCGCCGTGCCCCTATGCGCCCACCTTGAGCGACGCGGCGACACGGCCGTGCGAGGCCTTCTGGCCGTCGGCGTGTTCCTGGCAGGCGAGCTCTTGCAGGAGCCCCTGCGCCAGAGCGTGCTGGGATCGAATCTGCCCATCCTCATGCTGACCTTCGGTATCACGCTCTTCTCCACGTGCGTGGCGGTGCTGCTGGTGTGGCGGATCTCGTTCTGGCAGTCGCTTTTCTGCGCCACGGCGGCCTACATAGGCCAGAACCTCATGAGCGGAACGGCCAACCTCATTGAGTCGATTGTGGAGCTGGGCCTGTTCCCAGGCCACCCCTGGCCGACGAACCTCCTCATTGCCGCGGCCATTGTCTACCCGTTCTACCTGCTGCTCTTTGTGCGGCAGATTCGCCGGCACAACCTGGCCGACATCAGCGAGCCACAGATCGTCCTGGTGGCGCTGGCCGTGGTGGCCACGGTCATCGGGCTTGACGTGGTGGTCAAGAGCCTGGGCGTGCGCGTCTTCGGGCTTGAGACCTACCTCATGGCGCGCCTGGCCCACGGCGTGCTGTGCGCCTTCACGCTCTACGCCGAGCAGAAGATCCTGGCGGCGCGCCAGCTTGCCACCGAACGCGAGGTGGAGCGGCGCATGGCGGCCGAGCGCGAGCGCCAGTACCAGCTCAGCCGCAAGAACATCGACGCCATCAACGTGAAGTGCCACGACATCAAGCACCAGATCCGCTCTCTGGCGGACGGTGGGCGCGTGGCCAACGGGCGGGCGCTGGAGGACCTGGCGGCAGAGATCGCCATCTACGACTCCACGGTCAAGACCGGAAACCCGGCCCTGGACGTCATCCTCACCGAGAAGGGCCTGGTCTGCTCAGGCGAGAAGATTACGCTGTCCGTCATTGCGGACGGCCGTGCGCTGGAGTGCCTGGAGCCGCAGGAGATCTACTCGCTCTTTGGAAACGCGCTGGACAACGCCATAGAGGCGGTGCGCGGAATCGGGGAGCCGGAGCGGCGCCTGGTCTCGCTCAACGTGCGGCGCTCCGGCACCATGTGCGTCATCAACGTCGAGAACAGCTGCGACGTGGCGCCCGCCTTCAGGGACGGCCTGCCCGTCACCACCAAGGCTGACGCCGGCAACCACGGCTTTGGGACGCGCAGCATGAGGGGCATCGTCGAGCGGCACGGCGGGGTCCTCACGATGGGGTGCGAGGACGGAATCTTCCACGTGGACGCCCTGCTACCGGTGGCGTGAGGCGAGAAGGCCTTCAATGTTGTCCACCGAGGGACCCCGCCCCTTCTCAAAGGGAGTTGAACGAAGCCCTTTGAGAAGGGGCGGGGTCCCTCGGCTACGCTTTGCACGGCCTTCTCGCCGTCCCCGGCTGCAGGGGCTGGATGCCTACTAAATTTTGTCGGCGGAGGTACTCCCGCCTGCGCGGGCAGGCGCGCAGGGGCAGCCACGTAAACGAAGGCGCGCGCCCTCGCCTTCCGTCGCAAGGGGTTCGTTCAACTCCCCTTGAGACGGAACGGCGAGGCCGCGCGCCGGTCAGGTCCGCAGGCCCCTACGCGCCCAGCTCGTCCGGGTTGGCGGAGACCAGGATCTTGACCTGCTTCTTCTTCTCGGGACCGGTCAGGGTCTCGAAGCCCTCGGAGACGATGTCGTCCAGGGCCACCTTCTTGGTGATGAAGCCGTTGGCAGGAATCTTGCCCTCGTCCATGAGACGGATGACGTCGTCGAAGTCGTTGCCGCAGTAGCAGATGGAGCCCACGATCTTCTTCTCGGGAATGACCAGCGCGTTGAGGTCGAAGCTCACGCCCTTCTCCCAGATGGAGGTCACCACCACGGTGCCGCCGGCGTGCACGGCCGCAACCTCCTGGTCAAAGCAGGCCTGCGCGCCCGTGCACTCAAACGCGATGTCGGCGCCATAGCCGTCGGTCAGGCGCATGATCTCTGCCACGACGTCGCACTCGGACGGGTCGAGAACCGCGTCGGCACCGGAGTTCTTGGCGTATTCCTGGCGCACGGACTTGCGCTGGATGACGAAGACCTTGCTCGCGCCCATGGCCTTCAGGCTCTCGATGGTGGCCAGGCCGATGGTGCCGGCACCGGAGACGACGGCCGTCATACCGGGCTTGAAGTCGCCAGCCTCGAGGGAGTGGTAGCCCACGGAGATGGGCTCCACGAGCGCGGCCTTGTCGTACGGCAGCGTGTCGGGAATCTTGTGGACGAACTTGTGGCGGAAGGCGGTGTACTCGGCAAAGCCACCGCCCTTGCCGGCCAGGCCGTGGAAGCCGAGGTTCTGGCAGAGGTTGGGCTTGCCGGCCTTGCAGGACGGGCAGGTGTCGTCGCAGACGATGGGCTCGACGACCACGCGGTCGCCGGGCTTGACGTTAGTGACGTTGGGCCCGACCTCGACGACCTCGCCGGAGAACTCGTGGCCCATGATGACGGGCGCGGCCTCGCCGGTGACCGGGTGCGGGTCACCCACGGGGATGAAGATCGGGCCCATGAGGTACTCGTGCAGGTCGGAGCCGCAGATGCCGCACCAGTGCAGCTTGACCTTGACGTCGTAGTCCTCGTCGATCTGGCACTCCGGGACGTCCTCGACGCGGATGTCCCCCGCCTTGTACCAACGTGCAGCCTTCATAGAAAACCTCTCTCGTTGGATTGTCGTGGCGCCCCCGCGCCACCCAAGCCGACATCTTAGTCCTTTGTGCAACGAGCGGCGAGAAGGTCGTCGGCGGGGCAATTCGGACCTACAATGTGTTTGGTATCCAAACTAGTTGTGAGGTGTGACGCATGGACACAGCCTGGAACCTGGCGCAAGACCTGGTGCGCATTGACAGCTCTGACCCCGGCACGTACGAGGGACGAATTGAGCATTACATAAAGTCGCTGGTGGAGGCACGTATCGCCAAGATGCCTGCGGAGCTGGCCGCGGCCGTCCGCGTGGAGGAGCTCGAGGCGCTGCCCGACCGACGCAACCTCATGGTCACCGTTCCCGGCATCTCCGACGAGCCGCGCCTGGTCTACATCTGCCACATGGACACCGTCACCCTAGGCGAGGGCTGGAGCGAGGGCATCAGCCCCCTCGGCGCCCAGGTCATCGGCGACGACCTCTACGGCCGCGGCTCCTGCGACATGAAGGGCGGCCTGGCCTGCGCCCTCTCCGCGCTCTTCTCGCTGCTTGGACGCGTTGCCAGGGAGAAGCGCCTTCCCCGGCGCGGGTTCGGCCTCGTCTGCTCGGTGGACGAGGAGGACTTCATGCGCGGCGTGGAGGCGGCCATCAGGGCCGGCTGGGTGGGCTCCGACGAGTGGGTGCTGGACACCGAGCCCACCGACGGGCAGATTCAGGTGGCCCACAAGGGTCGCACCTGGTTCGAGGTCACCATGACCGGCGTCACCGCCCACGCGAGCCAGCCCTGGAAGGGCGCCGACGCCGTGGCGGCCATGGCCGAGTGCGTGAGCTGCATCCGCCACGCCATCCAGGCCACGCCCGCCCATGAGGAGCTGGGCCGTTCGACCGTCACGTTTGGCCAGATCCAGGGCGGCTACCGTCCCTACGTTGTGCCTGACGAGTGCCGCGTCTGGATTGACATGCGCCTGGTTCCACCCACCACCACCGAGGCGGCCACGCGCATGGTGGAGAAGGCCATTGCCTCGGCCGAGTCCGAGGTCCCCGGATGCCACGGCTCCTACGTCATCACCGGCGACCGCCCGGCCATAGAGCGCGACCCCGGCTCCGGCCTGCTCGCCGCGCTGCGCGGCGCCTGCGAGGCCTGCAACACCCCCGCCGAGGTGGGCTTCTTCACCGGATACACCGACACCGCCGTCATCGCGGGCACCTGTGCCAACCACAACTGCATGAGCTACGGCCCGGGCTCCCTGGCCCTGGCCCACAAGCCCGACGAGCACGTGCCCCACGCCGACATCGAGCGCGTCGAGCGCGTCCTGACCGCGCTTCTTGACCGCGAGCTCTGGTAACGGGGGGTTAAGGGGCAACTTCGGTCCCCAAATTGGCTCGCCTCGTCAGCAATATGAACTGCACCCCAAAACTTGGACGGCTTAAATAAGAACTACGCCGCAAGGGACTGTCTCCGGAACTCCTCCGGGGTCAGTCCCTTCAGTTTAACCTGGCGCCTCCTCGTGTTCCAATGGACCACGAAGTCGTCGAGGTCCGCCTTGAAGGACTCGAAGTCCGGCCACGTCCTTCCACGGAAGAACTCGTCCTTGATGTGGCCGAACACCTGCTCCGTCGCGCCGTTGTCGATGCAGTTGCCCTTCCGGGACATGCTCTGCACCACGCCGGCCTCCTCCAACCGCCTGCACCAACCGGCCTGCTGGTACTGCCAGCCCATGTCCGAGTGCAGGATCGGCCTGGAGCCCTTGGGCTTCTTGGACACGAGCTGGTCGAGCAGCTCGTGCTGCTGAGCCATGTTGGGGTGCAGCGACGTGGACCAGGCGACGATCTCCTTGCTGCCGAAGTCGTAGACCGGCGCGAAGTAGGCCTTGCCCCAGGGCTGCTTGAACTCGGTGACGTCGGTGCCCATCTTTTCCCACGGCCCGTCGGCGGCGAAGTCCCTGCCGATGACGTTCTCGAAGGTCTTTCCGACCTTGCCCCTGTACGAGTTGTACCTGTGGTAGTCGGTCTCGCGGCGGATCCCGCAGCTGATGCCCATCTCGCGCATCATCTTCAGCGTCGTCTTGTAGGCTATGCGCACGCCCTGCTCGGCGCGCAGGCACATGGCGATCTGCCTGTGGCCGCACCCGTTGGCGGTGCGCGAGAATATCTCGGCGGCGGCCTCCCAGAGCTCGGGCCTGGTGGGAGCCTTCGGGTGCGACAGCGCGTAGTAGTAGCTGGACCGGGCCATGCCGGCGCACTCCAGCAGGCGCCCCAGCCCGTGCCCCTCTTCGCGCAGGACCCTCACGGCCTCGACCTTCGCCCTGGTCAGAGCCCGTCCCTCTCGACCAGGGCACGCAATTTTTTTAGGTAGGCCACCTCGGTCTCGAGCCTTCGGCAGCGCTCCTCGAGCTCCTCCTCGCGGGTCCGCGGCCTCGCCTTGGAACCGCTCGGCCGGCCCTTGGGCCTCGGGCGCAGGGCCTCCGCGCCGCCCCGGCGGTATAGCGCGCACCACTTCTTGAGCGGCGACATCGACATTATGCCGAACGCCGCCATCGCCTCGGCCTTCGTCATGCCGCCGTCGACCACGGCGGAGGCTGCGGCGACCTTCTGCTCGTATGTGTACCTGGCCTGCTTGCCGTCCATGGATAGCAGCACCCCGCTTCCGAACGACCGGTATACGCAGAGCCATTGTCTCACGGTTCCGCGCGGGACCGACAGCGCCTTCGCCGCAGACTTGTAGCCGTTGCCTCGCTCGAAGAGCCCGATCGCCGCCTTCCTGGCCTCGATGTCGTGCTTCACCCTCAAGTCGACACGCATAAAAAGCCTCCCATTTCTCGTGTCCAAGAAATGGGAGGCAGTTCAATAAGCCTACGTTTGCGTCTTGTCGCGCAAAAGAAAACGCCCCGGAACGAGGCATGGCAGCTCGTTCCGGGGCGTCTCCTGAGGGGTTGCTCGCAGGCCCATCATGCGGGGGCATGTAGTGGGGGGCTCAGACCCGGGCCCGCGGACACCTGGAGAAGGTCGACGTTCCATCAATCAACCTAACTTGATGTTAGGCATTCAAACACAAAGTTTGAAGTAGCAGGCGGTGAACGGTATCAATCGCTATGGGAACGGTACCACAACCATAGAATTCCGCAAGCGGAAAAAGCGTCTCCCCCGCGCTACACCCCCGCCGCGCAGTCGGCCTGCCCGCCTCGCAGGATGCGCAGGCCATGCGCGATGGGCCCGATGACCGCAGAGACGTTCTCCAGCGCGGCCTTGGGACTGCCGGGGAGGTTCACCACCAGCGTGCGGCCGCAGATGCCCGCTGCCTCGCGAGAGAGGCACGCACGGTCGGTAATCTGCATGCTCGCGGCTCTCATGGCCTCGGGAATGCCGGGCGCCATGCGCTCGCACACCGCGGCGGTGGCCTCCGGCGTGACGTCCCTCGGCGAGAAGCCCGTCCCGCCCGTGGTCAGCACCAGGGCGACGTCGGCCTCCGCGCAGGAGCGCAGCTCGCGCTCGATGTCCGTGCGCTCGTCGGGCACGATGGCCGTGCGGACCACGTCGTAGCCGCGCTCCACGAGCAGCGCCACCAGCGCGGGGCCGCTCGCGTCCTCGCGCTCGCCGGCCGCGCCGCGGTCGCTCACCGTGACGACGGCCGCCGTGTAGGCGACCTTCTGGGCGCTCTCAGTCATATGACCTCCTAGTTCGGAAAGCCGACAAATGAGACAAGGGGACTGTCCCTTTGTCTCATTTCTAGCGGCCGAAGGGGCAGTGCGGGAAGGTGCAGGGCTTGCAGCCCAGGCACAGGCCTCCCTCGCCCAGCTCGACGAAGTCGGCCTTGGCAAGCGGCACGCCCGCCGCGACGCGCGGAAGCACCAGGTCGAGCACCGTGGCCTTGTTGTACATGGCGCAGCCCGGCACGCCCAGCACGGGCACGCTCCGTGTGACGGTGCCGTCCGCGCCCGTCTCGTCGAAGTAGCCCACCAGCAGCATGGCGCCCGGCAGCACGGGGCTTCCGTACGTCACGATGCGGGCGCCCGCGCGCTTGATGGCGCCCGGCGTGTTGTCGTCCGGGTCCACGCTCATGCCGCCCGTGCACACGACGACGTCGACGCCCTCGGCGCGCGCCCCGTCGATGGCGGCCACCACGGAGCCCATCTCGTCTCCCGGCGTGGCGCGATAGGTGACCTCGATGCCAAACGCCGCCAGCTTGGCCTCCATGACCGGCGTGAACGCGTCCTCGATGAGGCCGCTCGCCACCTCGGAGCCCGTCGCAACGACCGCCGCCGTCCGCGCCGAGAAGGGCCTGACCTCCAGGAGCTTCTCGCCTGCCGCGGCGGCCTCGGCAGCGGCCAGCACCTCCTCGCGCACCACCAGCGGAATCACGCGCGTACCCGCCAGGGCGTCGCCCTCGCGCACGGCGAAGCCGCCCTTGCGCGTGGCGACCATGACCTCGTCGGTGGCGTTGACGGCCCGCAGGCGCTCGGAGTTGACCAGCAGCACGCCGTCGCAGGCGGCGTTGATGCCAATCTTGCCCTCGGAGGGCTCGCCGGCGGCCACGCAGCCCGAGCCCAGGCAGAGCTCGGCCAGGCGGTGCGCGGCATCGTTCTCGTGCACCATGCCCGGCTCCATCTCCCACACGTAGAGGTTGACCTTGCCCATGCTGAGCAGCACGGGAACGTCCTCCTCGGTGACCACGTGGCCCTTCTTGAAGCGCGGGCCCTTGGACTTGCCCGCAATGATCTGGGTCATGTCCTGGCAGAGGATGTGGCCCACGGCCTCCTCGGTCTTGATGAGCTTCATCTGCTACCTCCTGATGCGGACGGGGTCGCCGGGGCGTACCGTGCCCCCGCGCGTGACCACGGCAAAGACGCCGTCGGTGGGCATGACGCACTTGCCCGTAATGCGATGGATCTCGCAGTCGCTGTGGCACTTCTTGCCGATCTGCGTCATCGCGAGCTCACACTCCCCCACCTCGAGGACGGTGCCCACCGGCAGGTCCTTGAGGCTGAGCCCCCGCGTGAGGATGTTCTCGGCAAAGTCGCCGGCAGCAAGCTTGGGGAGAAGCTCACGCATCTCGTCGACGGACTCCTCGGGAAGCAG
Source organism: Paratractidigestivibacter faecalis (assembly GCF_003416765.1). Lineage (NCBI taxonomy): Bacteria > Bacillati > Actinomycetota > Coriobacteriia > Coriobacteriales > Atopobiaceae > Paratractidigestivibacter > Paratractidigestivibacter faecalis. The sequence continues at coordinate 1,271,137 of NZ_QSNG01000001.1, forward strand.
GCTCACCATGCGGTGCCAGGCGCCGGCGTGCGCGTCGCCCGCGACGCCCAAGCCCACCTCGAGCCGGATGGACTCCTGCGGCACCTTGCGCGTGCCCTTCTTGGTGGAGATGCTCGTGGCGACCACGACGCCGTCGGAAGTTGACAAAGGGACAGTCCCTTTGTCAACTTCCGCCACCGAGCCTCGCACGAAGTGGCCCGACTTGCCGCCGGACTTCTCGAGCAGGCGCACGTCGGAGACGACCATGTCCCTCTGCACGGCCTTGAGCATGTCGTAGATGGTGAGACCCGCGACGGACGCCGCCGTCAGGGCCTCCATCTCCACGCCCGTCTGGCCGCAGCAGCGGCACTCGGCCTCGATGGCCACGCCGCAGGGCGCGTCAGACAGCTCGAAGCGCACGTCCACGCCGGTGAGCTGGATGGGGTGGCACATGGGCACGAGCTCCCAGCAGCGCTTTGCCGCCATGATGCCCGCCACCTGCGCCACGGCGAGCACGTCGCCCTTCTTGCAGCCGCCCGTACGCACCAGCTCCAGCGTGGCCGGCTCCATGAGCACGAAGCCCGCGGCCCTCGCCACGCGCTGGGTCCTCTCCTTTGCCGAGACGTCCACCATGCGGGCGCGCCCCTGCTCGTTGATGTGCGTGAGGTCCTCTCCAGTTCCCACGTCATCCCCCAATCTCGTTCATGTCACGCGCGCTCTGGCTCGCGTGGTCTTGGTCCATGTGATGGTACGCCGGCTTGGCGGCTATGCCGCGCCTGAGCTCGGACAGAAGCGCCTCCCCGTGAAGGCCGCGCAGCGGGATCTCCGCCGCAGAGTGCAGGCACGGCTTGAGCCGGCCGTCCGCCGTGACGCGGATGCGGCTGCAACCGTCGCAGAAGCGGTGGCTCATGGGCCGGATGAGGCCCACGTTGCCCGCCCAGCCGGGGGCGTGCCAGAGCTCGGCCACGCCGTCCCGGCGCAGCGGCTCAAGGCCCGGCACGGCCTCGAGCACCGTTTCTGCCGGAATAAAGCGCGCCTTTGGCCAGCCGGCGCAGGGCCCCATGGGCATGAGCTCGATGAACCGCACGTCGATGGGCTCGGTGCGGGCCAGCTCTGCCAGGCGCGGCACGTCGGCGTCGTTGACGCCGCCCATGAGCACGCAGTTGACCTTGGTGTGCGAGAAGCCCGCGTCGCGGGCCGCCGCGAGGCCGGCCAGGGCGTCCTCAAGGCTTCCGCCGCGCGTGAGCTCGGCGTAGCGGGCGGCGTCAAGCGTGTCCAGGCTGACGTTCAGCCGGTCAAGCCCAGCGCGGTGCAGCTCGGCGGCCACGGACGCCAGCAGCGTGGCGTTGGTGGTCATGGCCAGCTCCTCCACGCCCGGCACCGCGCGGATCATGCGCACCAGCTCGGGAAGGCCGCGGCGCACCAGGGGCTCGCCGCCGGTGAGGCGGACCTTGCGCACGCCCAGACGGGCGCAGGCGGCCACCACCTCGGTCAGCTCCTCGAAGGAGAGGATGTCCCTGTGGCCCAGCATGGGCACGCCGCCCGCCGGCATGCAGTACGTGCAGCGGCAGTTGCAGCGGTCCGTCACGGAGAGCCGCAGGTACTCTATGAGGCGCCCCTCCCCGTCTAGCATGCGCAGGCCGCCTTCCCATCGGAGAGTGGCATGACGTCGGCGGGGTCAATAGCCACGGTCAGGTGGTCGGGCTTGCCCAGCGCCGCCCACGCGTCCTTCTCGCACTCGTAGCGCAGAAGGCCGCCGCCGGGCGTCCGCAGCATGGCGATGGTGGAGAACGTGTTGTCTATGACGCGGTCCACCTCGCACGGAATGAGGTTCTGGGCGGCTTCGGTCCCCGCGGGCTTCTCGCCTTTGCCCACCACGCGGAAGTAGTGCGCGCGAACGCCCACGTGCGAGAGGCCCTCGGGCACCGGCAGGCTCGTTGCAAGCGTGACGCCCCAGTCCTCGCAGTCCAAAAGTTGACAAAGGATACGAAGGGACTGTCCCTTCGTATCATTTGTCACGTTTCGTCGGGCGCGGCTGACGTTCTTGCAGCCGCTGATGAGGGCCGCCGCCAGCGTGGAGGGCGTGGAGAAGAGCTCGCCCACGGTGAGCTTGGGCTCACTTTTGCCGGCGGAGACCACGCAGACCGTGTCGCACATGCGAAAGACCTCGTCGCGGTTGTGGCTCACGTAGACCGAGCCGCCGGGAAACTCGCGCAGCGTGTCGGTGAGCTCCAGCTCAAGCTGCCAGCGCAGGTACCCGTCGAGCGCCGAGAAGGGCTCGTCCAGAAGCAGCAGCTCGGGCTTGCTGGCCATGATGCGGGCCAGGGCGACGCGCTGCTGCTGGCCGCCGGAAAGCTGCGCCGGGCGCTTCCTCTGGAGGCCATCCAAGCGGAAGGCGCGGACCTGCTCGTCCATGCGGGCGGCACGTTCCTCCTTGCTGGCGCCAAGGACACCCACGCCGACGTTCTGCTCGACGGTCATGTTGGGGAAGAGCGCGTAGTTCTGGAAGAGGTAGCCCACGCGGCGCTCCTGCGGTCGCAGGTTCACGCCAGCGGCCGAGTCAAAGAGCACGCGGTCGTTGAGGACGATGCGGCCCTCGTCGGGCGTGACGATGCCCGCGATGCACTTGAGCGTCATGGACTTGCCGCAGCCCGAGGGACCCAGGAGCGCCAGCGTCTCGCGGGCGTCCGCCACCTCGAAGGAGACGTCAAGGTCAAAGCCGGCTAGGTGCCGGCGGATGTCTACGGAGAGGCTCATCGGGCCCCACCCGCCCCTCTTACGCGCAGGGGCCTGGCGGCGCGGCGCACGTCGGCCTTGCTCCTCTGCTCGAACCAGTTCATGGCCAGCAGCACCACGGCGCTGACGGCCAGGTTCACCATGACCCACGCCAGGGCGCCGGCGTCGTCTCCGGTACGCCACAGCTGGTAGACCGTGGTGGAGACGGTGGCGGTGGAGCCGGGCGTGTAGCCGCAGATCATGGCCGTGGCGCCGTACTCGCCGAGGGCGCGCGCAAAGGCCAGCACCGCGCCGGCCACGATGCCCTGCTGGCAGTAGGGCATCTTGACGTGCCAGAAGATCCAGCGCTCGGAGCGGCCCAGCGTGCGGGCGGCGTCGGCCAGGTTCTCGTCAAAGGACTCGAAGGCGCCTCGGGCCGTGCGGTACATGAGCGGGAAGCTCACCACCACGGTGGCGAGGATGGCCGCGTACCAGACCATGGTGAGCTTGACGCCAAGGGTCTGGAGCAGCCAGGCACCAACCACGCGCTTGGGGCCAAAGACCCTCAGCAGCAGGTAGCCCACTACGGTGGGCGGCAGCACCAGCGGCAGCGTCAGGACGACGTCGAGCGCGCCCTTGACCAGGCGCGGGGCGCGGGCCACCACGTTTGCCAGGAAGATGCCCAGGAAGTACACCACGACGGTGGACGCCGCCGCTATGCGCACCGAGTTGTAGAGGGGATACCAGTCCATGCGTTCTTCTCGCCATCAATCGACAAATGAGAAAAAGGGACAGTCCCTATTTCTCATTCCAGTTTTGATACGGGGCGGGAAGGGGCGCCGGGTCCCTCCCGCCCGAGTCCTGCTGCTAGTTGCTGGCCAGCGGGGTGAAGCCCACCTCGGAGAAGTCCGAGGAGGCCTCGTCGCCCCTGAGGAAGTCCAGGAAGGCGCGGGCGCCCTCGGGGTTGGGGGCAGCCTTGGTGGCCGCGGCCGGGTAGACCACGCGGCCGCACATGTCCTTGGTGGCGGAGTCGACGACGGTCAGGCCGGCGGAATAGGCGTCGGTCTGGTAGATGACGCCACAGTCGGCGGAGCCGGCGGACACCTGGGAGGTGACCTCCTTGACGTTGGTGGCGTAGGTGATGACGCCCGCGGAGGCCAGGGACTCCTCGTCGAGGTTGTAGTAGGCAAGGATCTTCTGGGTGTACTGGCCCACAGGCACGTCGGAGTTGCCCATGACCATCAGGATGTCGCCGGCCTGCAGGCGGCTGGCCAGGTCGTCGAAGCTCTGGATGTTCTTGGGGTTGCCCTCGGGGACCGCGAGCGTGACCTTGTTCTCGAGGATGTCAAAGCGGGTGTCGTGGTCGATGAGGTCCAGGCCCTCGGTGTTGACGTCGGAGGCGGCCGTGATGTCCATCTGGTTCATCTGCTTCTGACCGGCGGAGATGAAGACGTCGCAGTCCGCGCCCTCTTGGATCTGGGTCTTGAGGGTGCCAGAGGAGTCATAGTTGAAGGAGAGCTCGTACTGGTCGTTGGCGGCGGCGAACTGGTCGCCGGCGCGGGTCAGGCTCTCGGTCATGGACGCGGCCGCAAAGACGACGATGGTGCTCTTCTTGGCGTTGTCCTTGCTGGCGGAGCCGTTGCCGCCGCAGGCCGCAAGGCCCAGGGCAGCCGCGGCAGCGGCGGTACCGCCCATGAACTGCCTTCTGCTCAGATAGGTCATAGTGGTTCCTTTCTCTCCGCCCTGTCTCGGCCTACAACCTGGATCGTTGGCGCTTGTGAGCGTCTGCCCGGCGAGAAGTGCCTAGCGTCGCAGCTCCGCGCGGCAGCGGATGAGCTGCGCGGCGATGCTCACGGCAATCTCGGCCGGGGTGACGGCAAGGATGTCCTCGCCGATGGGGAGGTGCACGCTGGCGGCGAGGTCCGCCGGGACGCCCGCGGCCTCAAGGGCCTCGCGGACGAAGCCCGCCTTGCGGCGGCTACCGATGCAGCCCACGTAGGCCGGGCGGTGCGGCAGGACGTGCTCCAGCACGGCGGCGTCGCCCAGGTGACCGTGGGTGAGCACGACCACGTAGTCGCGGCTCGTGACGCGCACCAGGGAGTCAAGGTCCTCAAACGCGCCGCAGGTCACGGCCTCCGCCTGGGGGAAGAGCGCCGGGTCGCAGATGCCCGGGCGGTCGTCCATGACGTCCACGCGGAAGCCCACGGACGCAAGGACGGGCACCAGTGCCTGGCCCACGTGGCCGCCGCCGAAGACGTGGCAGATGGGCTCGGGGCCCACGGGCTCGACGTAGCGGCGGGCGGTCTCGTCCCAGGTGGGGACGTCGCAGGCGCGGCTCGGCGCGTCAGACTCGGCACGGAGACAGACGGAGGGAGACTGGGAGTCGCTCCAGTCCTCCTCCAGCCAGCCCACGCCGCCGGAGGCCAGAAGCTCCGCCAGCTTGCAAACGAGCGGCAGCTCGGAGGGCATGACCAGGCGCACGGCCAGGAGGGCATCCCCGCCGCAGGCCATGGCGTTCTTCTTGTGGGTCATCCACTCCAGCGAGGCCGCGGGGACCACGGCGGACGCGGGCTTCTCGCCTGCGGAGGCCGCCGCGGCAAGAAGCTCCGTGCTACGGCGCTGGGCGATGAGCTCGATGTTGCCGCCGCCCACGGTGCCCACCCAGGTACCGTCGGCCAGGCCGAGCATGCGGGCGCCCTCGTGGCGTGGCATGGAGCCCCTGGTGGCAAGCAGGCTCGCCAGCGCGGCGGGGCGACCGGCCTCGAGCTCGGCCGTCAGCGCCTGGAGGAGCCGCTGGTCGCTGATGGTTCCGGCAACGTCGTTCATGCGTAGCCTCCCACGATGCTGACGTCGGCCGCCTCTATGACGGCGTCGATGGCGGGCGCGGCGTCGTGCGTGCCCAGGAAGGCGGTGAGGTTGAGAATTGCCTCCAGGACGCCTCCGCCCACGGCCAGGGCCTTGTCGGAGGCCATGGTGATGTACTCCGGGTGGCAGCGCGGGTCCACGTCTCCGGACTTCATGCCGCGCGTGACGGACACGCCCTCCTGGAGCAGGCCGCGGACCACGCCGTCGATGGTTGCCACCATGGGCTGGCCCGCAACGGTGCCGCAGACGGTGCCGGCCTTGACCTCGTCGCCGATCTCCACGCACGGGGTGAAGGTGCCGTCTGCCGGGGCGCGCAGGACGCGCTCGCCGGCGTAGCCGCCGATGAGGCCGGGAATGGCCGTGTTGGGCAGGGGCGAGCCGGTGTAGTAGACGCGGCCCAGGTAGTGGCCACGCATGGTCTCCACCGCGGCGTCCACGTCCACCTGGGCGGTGAAGCCCGGGCCCACGCCGATGACCACGGGGGCCATGCCGCGCGTGGTACCGAGGTTGCGCTTGGCCAGAATGGCGTCGACGACAACGTCAGGGTGCAGGTCGGAGACGCAGGAGGCCTCCGGGTCCGCCATGACGGCCACGCACGCGGACTGGGCGGCCAGGCGCGCGACCTCGGCGTCCTTGCACAGGACGCCGCGAACGCCCTCGATGGTGGTCTCGCCCAGGCGGATGGCCTCCGAGAAGCAGACGGTGCGCCTGATGGACGTGGGCTGCGCCAGGTCGCACATCACGATCTGCATGCCGGCGCGGTAGAGCCTGAGTGCGATGCCGGTGGCAATGTCGCCGGCGCCGCGGATGACGACGAGCATTTCTTCCTCCCCTCGCCCGCAGGAGCCTCCGTTGCGCGGGCGTATTATCTTTCTGTAACTACGATAGCATATGCCCGTAGCTGCGTTATTTCTATATCACAGCAACGGTTACCTGCTATTTTACGGTATTTGAGACCAGAAACGCGTACCGTTTCTTACTTTTTGTTAGGTTTGCGAATGAATTTGCATGAAGCACTGGAGATTCGGCCCGGCGTGACGTCCGTCATCGGCAGCGGGGGCAAGTCCACGCTGCTCGCGAGACTTGCGGCGGAGCTTGCCGAGGGCGGGGCCACCGTGGCGCTGGCCACCACGACGCACTTCATGCCCTTCCCAGGCGTGGCCTGCGTGGCGGGCGGCTCCGCGGAGGAGGTCCGCCTGGCGCTGGCGGCGTCTGGTGTGGCCTGCGTGGCCGCTCCGGCAGGCGGGGCCGCCGGGGCGGCCGGCAAGCTCGGACCGGCGGCACTTGCCCCCGCCGAGCTGGCGCGCCTTGCGGACTACGTGCTGGTGGAGGCCGACGGCAGCAAGCGGCTGCCCCTCAAGGCGCACGCCGCCTGGGAGCCCGTGGTGCCCGAGGGGTCCACGCAATCGGTGCTAGTGGTGGGCGCAAGCGGCTTTGGCCGGCCGGTGCACGAGGCCGTCCACCGGCCGGAGCGGTTCTGCGAGCTCGCGGGCTGCTCGCCGGAAGACGACGCCACGCCCGAGGCCGTGGCGGCCGTCATCCGCGCGGAGGGCCTGGCCAGCCGCGTGGTGGTCAACCAGTGCGAGGGGGAAGGCGCCCTGGCGTGCGCGCGGCGGCTGGAGGCCCTTCTCGACGTGCCCGTGGCCGCCGGGAGCCTGCGCGAGGGGCACCTGGAGCGGCTGGGCTAGGAGCAGGGCCCGTCTTTGCCGTCAGGTGCGAGCGGCGTCTACGCCACTGGACGGCCGTTTGGGTCTGGGGCATCGTCACCATCCGGCACCAGGAGCCGGTCCAGCTCGACGGCGTTGCCGTCGCCGTAGTCCAGAGAGAGCGAGCCCACGGAGGCCACGTCGACGCCCGCGGGAGGCGTGAGGCGCCACTCGGTCCACGTCAGGTCCAGGGTGGTGACGCCGACGGACTCCAGCACCACCGTCAGGCGCGCGCCGTCCGTCTCGCTCGTCACGCTCTTGACCTGCGTCCCGGGGATGGAGCCGCCACCCAGGTGCAGCTGGACGAAGTCGCCGTTGGGCGCCCAGCCGTCCCCCGTCGCGGCCACCACGGAGCCGCCGGAGACCTCCATGCACAGAAGGGGCAGGTCGTCGTCCCGCTCAAAACCCCACTTGGCGGCCGGCTCCGCCTTGGCGCCACTCCCAGCAGAGCAGCCTGCAAGAGCGGCCGCCGCCATGGCCGCCCCCGCCAAAAAATCCCGTCGAGAAACGCACTTCTTGTCCGCGGCCATGATGCCTCCCGTCCTTCCGCGTCATACTTGGCAAGAGCGTACCCCACGAGGGGGCTCGCCAAGCGCCGTGCCAGGGGAGGTTCGATGAGCGCGAGAGAAGGCATCGCCAGAGGCACGGGAGGCCGGCGGCCGCACCGCGTGGGGCTCGTCTGCCTGGACGCCGGCGAGAAGGGCGCGGCGCGCCTGCTGCTGGACGACCTCGCCGCTGCCACGGATGCCTACGAGCGCCGCGCCGGCATGGGTGACGACGCGATTGAGCTCCTCGAGCTGGCAGGCGGCAGCGCCGCGGGCGTCGACGCGCTGGTGGTAGCGCTCAGCCGGGACGCCCCGCTTTGCGACCTGCCGCAGGACGCCCGGCCGGGGACGCCGGTCTACGCCCTCCTGACCTGCGACTCAGACGCCACCGGCCTTGAGGCCTGGTGCCGCCAGAACGGCCTTGCCTGGTCGGGCGCCCTGGTGGTCGAAAGAGCCAGGACGCTCCCGGCAACGTGGTCTTCTCCCCGCCTGGGCTGGCTGAGGCGACCGGTCTCCGAGGGCGTCGACGCCCTCGTGCTGGCGCTGCGCACCGGCAGCGACGCCGGCGTCATCCGCGTGCGCCAGAGCCTGGCCAGACGCGCATGGTCCGCGCTTCTGGCCAGGCTCTTCTCGGCGCGAGGTTAGCCCTGCCGCGCCTACTTTGAGTTGTCGGGGATGGCGCAGGCGATGAGGCCCAGCACCACGGGAGACGCGAAGAAGCCGATGAGGTAGAAGACCCAGCGCTTCTCCATGGCGTAGCCCTTCATCTCCATGATGTCCACCAGATAGCGGATGGCCAGCACGTAGGCCAGGATTCCCGCGACGGCAAAGGCCGCGACAAGAAGCCCCGCGATGCCGCCGCCCACGGCGGACCCGAGCGAGCCCAGAAGGCCGAGGATGCTCGTGCTGGACATGATGCTGACCGCGCTCATGGTGCCTCCCTCTGACGTGCTGACGTTGTTGGGAGCCTACCCGGCGCGGCCGCGCACTACACCGACGCCCGTTGCCTAGCGAGAAGAGACCTCCCCCCTACGCCTCCGCCAGGGCGCGGCCGAGCGCCTGGCAGGCCTCGACGGCCTCATCGTCGGGCGCCTCGTTGGCGATGAGCGCGTCCACCACGGTGAGGCCGGCCGCCTCGGCGTCCTCCTTCCAGGCGTCCATCCACTCGCCGCCGCCCCAGCCGTAGCTGCCAAAGAGCGCGACGGGCCTTCCGGTCAGGACGGGCTTGCAGGCCTCCCAGACCGGCTCGAACTCGTCGGACTCCAGCTCCTCGGCGCCCATGGCCGGGCAGCCAAAGGCCAGCGCGTCAAAGCCGGCCACCTCGTCGGCCGAGAAGTCCGCGACGCCGATGGCGCGTGCCTCGGCGCCGGCTGCGGCCGCACCCTCCGCGACGGCGTTTGCCATGGCCTCGGTGTTGCCGGTGCCGGTCCAGTAGACCACTGCGACGTTCTTGCTCATTTGATTCCTCCTAGTTCGATGTTTTCCATCCTTGGAAGGCGAGGCTAGGCCGCGCCCATCTCAAGCAGCTCCCTCACGCTCGTGCCCTGGGCGTAGCTCAGGCGGCACTCGCGCTCGCGGCGGGCGAGCTCGTCAAAGCGGCGGCGAGCGTTCTCCACGTTGCCGTAGCAGCGCCAGCGGCCGACGACCTTGGCCCCGCGCCCGCCGTCTGCCATGAATCCGCGCACGTCGTCGACGGGGTAGCCCAGCACCAGGCCCAACTCGTGGGGAAAGCTGGCCCGCCCGGCGTAGTAGGCGCGCAGGCGGCCGACGAGCTCGGCCATGAGCGCAGAGGCGTCCTCGGAGGGCAGCCCGACGGACTCCAGGAACACGCGATTCTGCGCGTCGGCAACGATCTTCTCCACCTGCGAGGGGCGCCAGGCAAGCAGCATGAGCCCGTCGGCATGGCGAGAAAGGCCCGCCAGACAGAGGCCGTAGCGGCGCGTGGAGGCGGCGTAGGTAGCAAGCAGCCGGGCGGAGAGGGCGCGCTTCTGACGGTGGTCCCCGCCCCTCCACGCGCGCGGCGTGAAGCCAAAGACGGCCGCTGGCTTGTGGCCCGAGATGACCAGCCCAGCCTGGCAGACGAGCGTCCGCACGAACTCGGACTCCAGGCACTCCTCGATGGTCCGTGCCTCGCGCGGGTCTCCCATGCAGACGTCAAGCCCGTGTCCCATGCCCCGTGGCCTCCTCTTGTTAGCCTTGGTTAACTCGTTGCGGTTGCTAAAGTACACCATGGCTAACTTATGTGCAAGGGGTGCCGGGCCGCCGAAGGGGCGTCGCTTGGGGATTAGCGTACATTTTGACGATGCGCCCATCTCGCCAACTGGGCAAACTCGGCGAGAAGGGCGTCCTGATTGTCAAAATGTACGCTAAGGCGCGGCCCTCGCGGCCCCCGCGGCCCCGCGGCCCGCGCACCCCCACTCCCCCACGCAAAAAAGGCGCCGCCAGTCCTGGGAGGCTGGCGGCGCCGAGGCTTGCCACGTCGCAGTCCGGGGAGAGGGTCCGTCCCGCGCGAGGCGAAGTTAACATCATGATGCCCGGCGAGCTGGAGCCCACTTGAGGGGGTATGGGTTCCACCGGCGAGGCCCTTGACCTGAGGGGGTTGTCTCGGGCGCATCGTGTGCTGTTAGTAGAATAAGTTCACCTGAGCTAACTTCTGTGGTAAACCTTGGCTAACACATAATGTCCACATTCAGCTAGGAATTACCATGCGCACCAACAAAAGCACCGCGAGAAGGACCCCTCCCCACCTGGCAAAGCGCCTCATCGAGCGTTTTGGCGCAAAGCGAACCGGAGGCCACGGCGGCCTCGAGATCCTGCGTCACATCGGCCCCGGCCTGCTGGTTACCGTCGGCTTCATAGACCCGGGCAACTGGGCATCCAACATGGCCGCCGGCTCGCAGTTTGGCTACGCCCTGCTCTGGGTGGTCACCCTCTCCACCATCATGCTCATCGTCCTGCAGCACAACGCCGCTCACCTGGGCATCGTCACCGGAACTTGCCTCGCGGAGGCCACGCGCGAGCACCTGCCGAGGCCGGCGGCCCTGCTCGTGCTGGGCAGCGCCTACCTAGCGACCGTCGCCACCGCCATGGCCGAGGTCCTGGGGGCGGCCATCGCGCTGCAGATGCTCCTTGGCCTGCCGCTGCGCGCGGGATGTGTCATTGTGGCCGCGGCGTCCCTGCTCATGCTGGCCACCAGCTCCTACAGGCGCATCGAGCGCTGGATCATAGCCTTCGTCTCGGTGGTGGGTCTCTCCTTCCTGGCGGAGCTCGCACTGGTGGACGTGAGCTGGCCCGCGGCGGCCACGGGCTGGGTCACGCCATCCCTGCCCGCAGGGTCGGTCGCCATCGTGACGAGCGTGCTCGGCGCCGTGGTAATGCCGCACAACCTGTTCCTGCACTCCGAGGTGGTGCAGTCCGTCCACTACGACCAGCAGGGAGACGACGTCATCGAGGAGCGCCTGCGCTTCGAGCTCTTTGACACGCTCTTCTCCATGGGCGTCGGCTGGGCCATCAACTCCGCAATGGTCATCCTGGCGGCGACCACCTTCTGGACGCGCGGCATTGCCGTAGACGACCTCGCCCTGGCGGCCTCCACGCTCGAGCCCATCCTGGGCCCGGCTGCGCGCACGATCTTTGCCGTGGCGCTGCTGTTTGCCGGTCTCTCATCCAGCGTCACCGCGGGCATGGCGGCGGGCACCATCAGCGCTGGCATGTTCGGCGAGGAGTACGACATCCACGACAGGCACTCGTCCGTCGGTGTGGCCGTGGCCTTCGTGGGCGCCGTGGCGGCGTGCCTTGCGGTGGAGGACGCCTTCAGCGGCCTGGTCTGGAGCCAGGCGCTCCTCTCGCTGCAGCTGCCCGTCACGGTCTTCGTCCAGATCTGGCTCACCAGCTCCCCCGCCGTCATGGGCCGCCATGCAAACTCCCGCCCGCTCAAGGCGGTCCTCGTGGCCATCGGCCTGACCGTCACCGTGCTTGACCTCGCGCTTCTCCTCGGCGCCTAGAGCCCAATGACGCACTTCTCGCCAGGTCCCGCCGCACGTGCGGCAAGGGGCCTGGCGAGAAGTGCGTCAATCTTGAAATGCTTTGCGGAATGCGCGGCACAGGCCCGCCTACCTGACCGCGACCTCCATGCAACCACGCTCTACTCGATAGCGAGCGCTCTGTCGAATGCTTCGCGCATGAACTGGCTGCGCGTCTCCTTGAAGGCGATGGTCACCATCTCCTCGTCGCCGAAGGTTGGACGACCCAGCAGGCGATAGACCGCTCAAGGCGCTATTTGCGTCGCTTGCGGGATTCACTCTCATCTTAATGATCGTTAAGGGAACCTTAGCAATAGGGGACCTCATTTAAGGAGGCTTGGCTATCACGAGAGGAGAATGTCATGATTAGCAGAAGGACGTTTCTAGCTTCTTCGCTTATGGCCATCAGCGCTCTTGCAATGCCAAAGTCGGCTTTGGGCGACACCTTGGTTGCATCCGACGTCGAAAACAAAATATCCTCTCTTGGTTCAACGTTAAGTGAAATCGAGGCCAACAAGTTTGGTGCAGGACTTGAGGACGTTGATTTCTCGTCCCTTTCAATCTGTCAGCCGATCAGCTTCTATGAGGCAGCCAATGGGTCGATTAGGGAGATTGAGCCGCGATATCCAATTCTTGACCAGCATTCAGATATTAGAATGCTTGCGTACGATATTGGCGCTGAATCTATGATCGTAACAACAGCTCTTGCCGGGCAAATTAATGATGCGGTCAAGAACGGAAATCAAATTGCCGTTGTATACGATTCAAATGGATGCTACCTATTAAAAAGTAACGGCGATTTGATTAGAGTTGGTGAAAGCAGTTATACCGTTTCTACGAGAGATTCGCTTAAAGATGCTTCAACGATAAACACCAGCAGTGCAGTGTTCTCGGAACTTGATGAGATTAATTCAATCAACGCGCTTGCCTCGTCCCTATCCCAGTCAACGCGCTCGACTATTCAGGTTGGTTATGTAACACAAAACCCACCGTCAAATATCTGCTGGGCGGCGTGCGTTGCATCGATTGCAAACTATCGAAACGGAGGGAGCAGAACCGCAGTAAGCGTTGCTCGAGCTTATTATGGGTCTTCGTATAACAGGTCCCTGACAAATACACTGTTCCCGACGGTTCTCTCATCAAATGGAGTGAGCGGGTACACATATTATTCGTCTTGGCCGTCTGACAGCAAGATTAATAGCAATATTGATTCAGGATACCCCTTGGTTGGAATTCTATCTGTCAACGGAAACACGCAGTCGACGCATGCTGTCGTTGTAAGCGGCTGTACCCCATTTGTAAGCATCCTTGTCATGGATCCGGAATTCGGTTTCACAACGGCATCGAAACTAGGCTCCGCTTACGTTTATTCAAGTGGTTATTCCGGCGCAAGCCTGAAAACAATAAGTGCTGCTAGGAGATTGTAGGAGCTAAAGAGCATGATTAGCATCAGCAGAAGGCGCGCCATCTTAGCTGCTTCATTCCTTGCTCTAACCCTTTGTACCTCGTGCGGAAATGCCAGTGACGCCGTCGATGATTCCGATAAGGGTGGCAGCGGCGATCTCAAAGCAGCCAGAAAGCACGTTTCTGATGATAATGTAGTTGACGTATTTCTGTTCTCGCTTGATGGCCAATCTATTTCCGAGATTGATGCGGAAAACCTCCAAGAGACAATCGAGGTCCTTTCCGACCTTGACTCAGAAACTTCAGAGGAACCCGCCGTCGTTTCCGACGGCGGGTCTTCTGGCGGGCGAGATTGCATGTTCTTTGTTGTGTTTGAATCATCGGAAACACTGACGGTTGGAACGGATGGATCTCGCGCTATATACGATTCCGTTTCATTTGAAAGCAGCTATGACGCGTGTCAGAGGACTGACGATTTGTATTCCAGGCTCATAGAAACGACGTCGTTCTAGCTAGAGTCAATCCTAAAGCCAGTAGCTGTGATTCACTCCGTTCGGATTGTCAATCGCGGCGCGGCACAGGCTCGCCTAACTGAGCGCGACCTCCATGCGGCCGCGCTCCAGGCGAGGCCTGTCCAGAAGCGGGGTGGCGTTTCTGGCGGCGATGCACAGGGTGGAGACGTTGTGCAAGTAGGCGGCCGTGGTGATGGGGATGGCGCTTGCCACGCCCAGGCCGATGAGCAGCGAGTTGAAACCCACGATGAAGCGGTAGTCCGCGTGGATGCGCCCCATGAGGCGGCTCGCCAGCTCGCGCATGGTGACCAGGGACTCCAGCGAGGAGTCGTGCACCAGGACGTCGGCCACCGCGCGGGCGATGTCGCTTGCGTCGGACATGGCAACGCTGACGTCGGCGGTGGCCAGCGCCGGCGAGTCGTTGATGCCGTCGCCCACCATGACCACGGTGTGGCCGGCCTCGCGAAGCGCCGCCACGTGGGCGGCCTTGTCCTCGGGGAGCACCTGGGCAAAGTAGCCGTCCAGCCCGAGCTCGCCCGCCACGTGGGCGGCGCAGCGCTCGGAGTCCCCCGTGATCATAACCAGGTTGGAGAGGCCCTGGCGGCGCAGGCGCGCCAGCACTGCGGCGGCCTCCGCGCGAGGCGGGTCGCTCACGCAGATGGCGCCCACGAGCTGGCGCTCGCGCGCGATGTAGATGACCGAGCTCGCCGGGGCCTCGCGCTCCATGAGCTCGTCCAGGCCCTCGGGCTTCTCCACGCCCTCGTCCTCAAAGAGGAAGTGCGCGCTGCCGATGCAGACCTCGCGGCCGCCCACGCGGGTGGAGATGCCGTGGGCCACCACGTACTGCACCTCGGCGTGCAGCTCGTCGTCGTGGACGAGGCCGCGGCGCTCGGCCTCCGCCACAATGGCGCGGGCCATGCTGTGCGGGAAGTGCTCCTCGATGCAGGCGGCCAGGCGCAGCACGTCCTCCTCGGAGGCCTCAGTGAACGAGACGATGCGGCTCACGGCGGGCGTGGCGTTGGTCAGCGTGCCGGTCTTGTCGAAGACCACGGTGTCGGCCGCAGCCAGGGCCTCCAGGTACTTGCCGCCGCGCACGGTCACGCCGGCGCGCACGGCCTCGTCCATGGCGCTCATCACGGCGATGGGCGTCGAGAGCTTGATGGCGCACGAATAGTCCACCATGAGGACGGCCATTGCCTTGTTGATGTTGCGCGTCACGGCGAGGATGCCAAAGAACGCCAGGAAGCTGTACGGCACGATGGCGTCTGCCAGGCGCTCCGCGCGGCTCTGGGCGCCCGCCTTGAGCTCGCTGGAATGCTCGACCATGTCCACGATGCCGTCTATGCGAGAGGCCCCCGGAGGCGCCGTGACGCTCACCTTGAGGTCGCCGCTCTCAAGCGCGGTGCCCGCGTAGACGGTGGCGCCGGGCTCCTTGCGCACCAGCGCGGCCTCGCCCGTCATGGAGGACTCGTCTATCTCGCCGGCGCCCTCCACCACGGTGCCGTCAACCGGAAGGACGCTGCCCGCGCCCAGGTGGAGCACCATGCCGCGGGTGACGTCCTCGGTGCGCACGCGCACGTCCTGGCCGTCCACCACGGCCCACACGCTCTCCGCGCGCACCACCATGCCCTCACGCAGCGCCAGGTGGGCGCGGCTCTGCACGTGCTCCTCCATGAGGGCGGAGAGCTGCAGCAGGAAGGTGATGGTGCCCGCCTCGGCAAAGCTGCCGCGGGCGATGGAGGTGGCAATGGCCGTGGCGTCCAGTACCTCCACGGTGACCTCGCCGGCAAGCAGGTGCCGCAGGCCCTCGGCCACAAACCCCACGGCGCGCACGCAGGTCAGCGCCGCGCGAACCGGGGCGGGCAGAAGGACGCGCTTTGCCGCGCGCCACAGCACGAGGCGCGTGGCCTCCACCTGGAAGCGGTTGTTCTCCAGGCAGATCTCCAGCGCGCCCTCGCGCGTGCCCAGGCCAGGCTCGGCCGCCGCGGGCAGGCGCAGCGGGTCAAGCCCGCGCACGGCGACCAGGACGGCCTCGCGGCACGCAGGCTCAAACGTCAGCAGTATGGAGCCGTTGGCAGCGTGGACCTCGGCAGTGCGCACGCCGTCTGCGGCCATGAGGGCGTAGGACACGCCGCGCGCCTCCTCGTCGGTGAAGAGACGCGCGCCGCACCTCAGGCGGAGCCTTCCGGGAAGCTCCGAGACAATCCTGAAGACCATTGGCTAGGCCTCGGCGCCCTCGGCGTCGACCTCGGCGGTGACCTCGGCGCGGATGTCGCCCTCGAGGGCGGCCAGGCGAGCGGCCACGGCGGCGTCGATCTTGGCCTGGCGGCGGGCCTCGGCGGTGGCGTCGTTGGCGTCGTCGACGATGGACTGGGTCTCGGCGGCAACGGCGTCGGTGACCTTGATGCCGGCGGTGGTCACGGCGACGGCGGCCTTGTGGAGCAGGCCGGAGTTGGCAAGGCCGGCCACGGCACCCGCGGCGGCGGCACCGGCAACGGCAAACCAAGCGTGATTGACCTTCATTACGTTCTCCCTTCGTCAGGCGAGAAGCGCGTGCCTCTCGCCGCCCTTATGCTTTGCTTACCGGAGCATATGGAGGAGCCATAGCTAACTTCAACGCAACTCGCCGCAGCTCAAGCAAGTCGTCACAGTTGTGACCCGCCCGGACGGCAATGCTCCAATCGGACGCATCAGCCCGCCTCGGCAAGCTCCGGCGCCGCCGTGGCGGCAGACGTCAGCGCGGCCCTTCTCCAGGCCGAGGGCGTGGCGCCCATGCAGGCGCTGAAGGCCTGCGCGAACTTTGACGCGTTGCTGTAGCCCACGGCCCGCGCCACGTCCGAGATGCTGCCGGAACCAACGCGCAGCAGGTCAGCGGCCCTGAGCATGCGGAAGCGCCGGTACCACTCGTGCACCGGCATGCCATACTCCGCGCGGAAGGACTCCTTGAGCACCGTGGGCGAGGTCTGGCAACGCCGCGCAAGCTCCCCGATGGTGAGGGGACTCTCCACGTTCTGCCTCATGAGGGCCCGTGCGCAACGGGCTATCTCCGCACGCGTGGCCGGGCCGCACTGGGGCCGCGGGCTCTGCCGGCGGGCCTCGCAGAGGCAGCGCAGGGCCTCCACGCAGCGCAGCTTGAGCGCAGCCACGCCCTCCCCGCGCACGCCCACCGCCAGGTCCATGAAGGCCCGGGAGACGGGCGTGCCGGCGGCGTCGAGCGTGGGCCCGGCCGCCACGGCGGCGCGCACCAGCTCGGCCAGGTCCACGTCAAAGCCGGCAAGCGTGGCGGCGGCCCCCGGGGCCACGGCGTCCGGGCTGGCCAGAAGGGCCACGCCCTGGAAGGGGTCCTCCTGCGAGCGGACGCGGCACTTCTCGCTGGGAGCCGGAGCCACAAGGGAGAGGACCGCGCCGCACGTGAGGTCGGTGCCCAAGGCCTCGACCACCGCACGGCCACGTACGCAGCAGGCGGCCACGAGCGCGCCCTGCGGCCCGCACAGGAGCGACTCCAGGTCGGATGCATTGACCTCGGCCAGCCGCACGCCCGGCATCAGCAACACCCCTGGCAGGGCCGTCGCCGTACGGGTCCTCTGGTCGTGCGTCATGAAGGCCTCCCTTGCTGGCATTCGCGGGTCTTGTCCACCGGGCTTGCTCACCGGTCTTATCCGTGTAAAAAGATTGATGTTGCCTTCAGCTCCGTTCCTACATGTGGTAGGCAGTTCAAAGACGTACGCAAACTGTGGTGGTGCGCACTCACCACCCCGTCAAAGGGCATCAAACTTTTAACGCGGATAACGCGCGGGCGAGAAGAGCCTCCCGCCCAAAGGCAGGCGCGCCGCCGACGCACGCATCGGCGTCGGCGGCGCGCCAAGGTACCGAGGGGACTCGCGCTACGCGACGGTCTCGGTGAGGTCGGACAGGATCTTGTCGTCCTTCTTGTCCCACTTGGGGGTCGGACGGAAGAGCTGGAAGAGCATTGCGGCCAGCAGCACGAAGGCCACGACGGTCCAGAAGCCAAAGTTGCCCAGGACGAAGAGCTCCCAGAGCTGGTTGATGATCAGGCCGACGCACCAGCCGAAGATGCACTGGTAGCCGATGGCAAACCAGAACCACTTGGTATCGTCCATCTGGCGACGGATGGTGCCCATGGCCGCAAAGCACGGGGCGTCGAGCATGTTGAAGGCCACGAAGGCGCACATGGCGCCGGCGTGCAGCACGCCCTGCGGGTCGGTGAACATGCCCGCGAAGCCCTGCCACATGGAGACGGAGTTCTCGGTGGCCTCGCCCAGGCCGTAGAGGGCGCCGAAGGTGGAGACCAGGTTCTCCTTGGCGATGAGGGCGGAGATGGACGCAGCGGTGGCCTGCCAGGTGTCAGCACCCAGCGGGGCAAAGATGATGCCGAGGAAGCCGCCGATGGCCGCGAGCAGCGAGTAGTCCATGAAGTCGTCGCCAGCGCCCTCCATGCCGGAGAGGAAGCCGAAGGTGCCGTTGCCGCCGTCCCAGCTGGCGAAGCCGAAGTTGGAGAGGAACCACACCACGACGGCCGCGGCGAAGATGATCGTGCCGGCCTTCTTGATGTAGGCGGAGACGCGCTCCCAGACGTGCAGCCACCAGGACTTGATGGTCGGGAAGTGGTAGTTGGGCAGCTCCATCACGAAGGGAGCGGGCTCGCCCTGGAAGGGCTTGGTCTTCTTGAGCATGATGGCCGAGACGATGATGGCCGCGATGCCCATGAAGTAGAACATGGGGGCAACCCACCAGGCGTCGGAGCCGCCGATGAGGACGCCCATGACCAGGGCGATGATCGGGGTCTTGGCGCCGCAGGGGATCATAGTGGTGAGCATGGCCGTCATGCGACGGTCCTTCTCGTTCTCGATGGTCTTGGTGGCAAGGACACCCGGGACGCCGCAGCCGGAGCTGATGAGCATCGGGATGAAGGACTTGCCGGACAGGCCGAAGCGACGGAAGACGCGGTCCATGACGAAGGCGACGCGGGACATGTAGCCGCAGTCCTCAAGGAAGCAGAGAAGCACGAAGAGGACGAACATCTGCGGGATGAAGCCCAGGACGGAGCCCACGCCGCCGATGATGCCGTCGACCACGAGGGAGGTCACGACGTCAGAGGCGCCGGCGTCCTCGAGCCAGCCGGAGACGGCGTTGGGGATGGAGTCCACGAAGCCGTCGTAGTCGGACGCGTCGGGCTCCTCGAGGCTGCCCTCGACGGCGGCCACGAAGGCGTCGGAGTCAACGGAGTCGATGACCTCGAGCTGCTGGCCAGGCTCCAGGACGGGCTCGCCGTCGCCGTCGACGTTAGTCACGACGACGTTGTTGCCCTTCTCGTCGGTCTCGGTGAGCAGGTAGTTGCCGTCCTCGTCGTGCACGGGCACATCGGTGGCGACGACATCGGCGTCCTTGGCCTCGTCGGCAAAGGCCTTGACGGTGGCCATGGCCTCGGCGTCGTCGGCGTCCTCGGAGAGGGTGGCCACGGCGTCGGAGACGTCGGTGGTGTCAAGACCGGCCTCGTCGGCCGCGGCGATGAAGCCGTCCACCTGGTCGGCGTAGTTGTTGGAGGCCCATTCCTCGGTGTCGGCCTCGTACTGCTCCTGGGAGGCGCCGTTCAGGAAGAAGCCGTCGCCAAAGAGGTTTTCGTTGACCCAGTCGGTGGCGGCGGTGCCCACGGTGGAGATGGAGATGTAGTAGACCAGCACCATGACCACGACGAAGATCGGGAGGCCGAGGATTCGGTTGGTCACGATCTTGTCGATCTTCTCGGACGTGGTGAGCTTCTTGGGGGCCTTCTTGACGCAGGCCTCCATGGTCTGGGCGATCCAGTCATAGCGGTCGGAGGTGATGATGGACTCGGAGTCGTCGTCGCGAGCCTCCTCGACGGCCTTGATGACGGGCTCGATGGCGCGCAGCTGCTCGGCAGTGAGGCGCAGCGGGGCGATGGCCTCGGCGTCGCGCTCGAAGACCTTGACGGAGTACCAGCGGCTGAGCTGCTCGTCACACTGGCCGGAGATGGCCTCGGCGATTCTTGACAGCGCGTCCTCGACCTCAGGCGAGAAGCACTTGGCGCCCGTGGTGGGAACGCCCCTCTTGCCGGCCTCGACGGCCTCCTTCACCAGCGCGTCCACGTTGGTGTTGTGCAGGGCGGAGACCTCCAGGACCGGGCAGCCGAGGCGCTCGGCCAGGGCGGCGGTGTCGACGACGTCGCCGCGCTCCTTCAGCAGGTCGCACATGTTGAGGCCCACGACGACGGGACGGCCGGCCTCGAGCAGCTGCGTGGTCAGGTAGAGGTTGCGCTCCAGGTTGGTCACGTCCACGAGGTCGATCAGGGCGTCGGGGCGCTCGTTGACCACGTAGTCGCGGGAGACGACCTCCTCGGGAGTGTACGGGGAGAGGGAGTAGATGCCGGGGAGGTCGACGAAGGTGACGTCCTTGTCGGCGCGCCACGTGGCCTGCTTCTTCTCGACGGTGACGCCGGGCCAGTTGCCAACATAGCCGTTCGAGCCGGTCAGCTCGTTGAAGAGCGTGGTCTTGCCGCAGTTGGGGTTGCCGGCCAGACCGATGAACGTGTTTGCCATTCCTTGCCTTTCTTGATCGCGCTCCTTGGGGCTGCGCGCGTGCCGCTCATATGCCACCGCGTGGGTCCCAATAGTTAGATGAAGGTAACTCACTCGCCCTTAAAAACGGGGCTCGCGAACCTCGCAGGCCCCGATCTACTCGCCGGTCCTGACGTCGGTGACCTCGACGTTTGCCGCCTCGTCACGACGGATGGAGAGCTCGTAGCCGCGGACGGTGAGCTCGATGGGGTCACCGAGCGGGGCGACCTTCTTCACGTAGACGTGGGTGCCCTTGGTAAGGCCCATGTCCATGATGCGGCGCTTGAGGGCGCCCGTGCCGTTGAGCCGGGCGACGGTCGCGCTCTCCCCCACCTTCACGTCCTTCAGAGTTGCCATCAGATCCCTTTCTTCTCGCCGGCGTCGTCGTGCCGGCAACCTGCATGAGCGCGAGGGCCCTGCGGCTCCCGCGCTGAACGACCCGCCGCGGCCGCGGCGAAGTTGAACCCTAGAGGGTGACCATGACGTGGGACGACATGGTGCGGTTGAGCGCCAGGCGGGCGCCCTTGACGCTGACGATGCAGTCGCCGTTGACGCGCGAGATGACCTTGACCTCGGCGCCCTCCACAAAGCCGAGCTCCGCGAGGTGCTGGCGCAGCTCCGCGCCGCCGCGGATCTTGGAGACGCGGGCGACCTCGTCCTCGCCCACCATGCCGAGCGGAAGCTGGCCGCCCACGTGGGCGGGAGCCTGAGCGGACGCGGTCTGCGCGCCAAGGCCCTGCAGGGCCGCTGCCTCAGATGCCATTGCTGCCTCCTCCGTTGCCGCCTGGCGGCAGTTTTGAGCCGTCCGCCGGCCATAAGTTGCTGCCTGTTAACTTGTAAGCCGCCAAGTAAGATACGACTAACTCCAAACGGACGCAATAGTTAACCTACGTTTCAGTCAACTTTGCCTAACTTTTTTGTGCGGCGAGCCGCGACATGACTTGAGCCACGTATTGCGGGTTTTGGCACGGCTTGGCGCGCCGGGTGCCGCCTTGAGCCACAAAAAGCGGGGTTTGGCACGCCAAACCGTGCCAAACCCCGCAATCCGTGGCTCACCAGCAAGAAATGCCCTTCTCGCCTGCCAAACCCCACAATCTGTGGCGCAGCGTCGGGCGAGAAGGGCTTTGCCCCGCTACTTTGCGGCGGCCTTTGCGACGGCCTTGGTCGGGCGGCCCTTTGCGTCCAGGAGCGAGCGCTGCTGGGGAATGGCCGCGTAGCGCGGGCACATGATGACCTCGACAGCAGTGGTCTGCTTGCACTTGCACTGGCAGCTCTCGCACAGGTGGTTCACTTGCTCGTCCGCCATGGACCCTCCCTTCGGTATGCTTGACCGGGGCGTTCAAAAAACAAGCCCGAAGACCTAGGGCCCTCGGACTCGAGAATTCAGTGGAGCCGGCAATCGGACTCGAACCGATGACCCCCGCTTTACGAGAGCGGTGCTCTACCAACTGAGCTATGCCGGCGTGCGGCTTTTAACATTACAGAAAGTCGCACGGAGTTTCAAGTGCGTTTTTCTTGGCTCGGGTATGACGTGGGGATGCCGTGGCGTGCCGTTCTCGCCGTCCTTCCCAATACCGTACAAAATAACGAAAGGCCCTTCTCGCCAACTGGGCAAACGTGGCGAGAAGGGCCTTTCGTTCATCTAAATGCACACTCCGCGGCCCAAGGCCCGGCGAGAAGTGCCCGGCGCTCCGAGCCACCCTCCCCTACAGCATGCGCAGCACGCCGCGGACCAGGCGCTCGAAGTCCTCGGAGTGGGCCTCGGCGGCGGCGCGGACGCTCTCGTGCGTGACGTCGGCGGCGCCGGACTCGTTGGCGGCAAGCGTCAGGCCCAGGACGTTCATGTCGAGCGCCTTGGCCATGATGACCTCGCACACCGTGGACATGCCCACGTAGGAGACGCCCAGCGTGCGCAGGGCGGCAACCTCGGCCGGGGTCTCAAAGCAGGGGCCCAGCACGCCGGCGTAGACGCCCTCCTCAACGGCAATGCCCAGGTCGTCGGCCACGCCGCGGGCAACGGTGCGCAGGTAGGGCGAGTAGGCGTCGTTCATGTCGACGAACGGGGTCTCCACGTCGCGCAGCTCCTCCCACTCGGCAAGGGGGTTCCTGCCGGTGAGGTTGATCTGGTCGGTCAGGATGCCCAGGCCCGTGTGCGCGCAGCCCGGCACGGCGCCCGTGGCGCACGCGAAGATGATGTCGCGGCAGCCCAGACGGTGGGCGTGACGCACCAGCGCGGTGACCTCGGCGGCACTGAAGCCCTGGTAGAGGTGGATGCGACCCGGGTAGACCACCACCGGCACGTCGTCGATGGTGCCAACGGTTGCCTCGAAGACGTGGCCGCTCACGGGGTTTGCCGCGGCCGGGAAGCCCTCGATGTCGTGGTAGTCAATGCGCCGCACGGGCTTGACCAGGCTTCCCAGGTGCCCCAGGCCCGTCCCCAGGACGATGGCGACGGGATTCTCCACAGACGGCTTGCAGGCCTTGACGACGTCCTCGGTGACCACGCAGATCCCCTCCTTCTTGAGCCGGGCGGCAAGCGTGCCGTCCCCGGCGGTGAGCGTACCGGAATAGGTCCCATCGTAGATGAGATTCACCCCACATGACGGGCTCTTTGCCTTGAGTACGGCCAACGAGACCCGTGAGCGTAGCACGCGGTCCCGGCACGCGTCGGAGCCCCGCGCAAACTCGGCCGTCACGTCCCGCCCGTCGGACAGAAAGACGCGTCCCTCTCGCTGCTCCGCGGGAGGCCTCGGTACGGGAAGCCCCGCGGCCCCTTCGGGGCACACGGGGCATACGTCGACCTTTCCCGCGAGGGACATGACCTCGGGCACCGGCTTGGACCCGCCGTCGTAGCGGACGGGCTGACCCAGCAGGCACCGGCTTATGGCCACCCTCATCGCAAGCGCCTCCTAGACGGCCAGCGAGCCGAGCTGAATGCTGGCGTTGGACAGCAGCGAGTTCACGTACGTGGTCCACTGGCTGTTGTAGTCGCTGTAGGCCGTGCTGTATTTGCTGTAGGCAACGTAGTAGGCAGCCTGAGCGGCGGCGTAGGTTGCGGAGTCGTTGGAGATCTCGTAGCTGGAGAGGGCGTTGTAGTAGTCGCCGTCGGTACGGGCCCAGGTGTTGTTGGCGGAGTCCCACTCGTCGCCGGCAAGGCCGATGATGTAGCTGGCGTAGTCGGCCGTGGGGGTGTCCTGCTGGCCCTCGGCGGGCTCGGTGGGCTTGGTGGGCTGCTCGGGCAGGGTGGCCGTGACCACGGAGTCGCGCAGCTTGGACATCATGCAGGAGTCGGAGATGGTCTGCTTGGCCGTGTCCTCGTCGATGCCGTACTTGCTGGCGATGGTGGCGTAGTCGTCGGTCTGGAACATCTGGTTGGCGTAGGCGGAGAGGTCATCGTCGGTGACGGAGATGCCCTGGTCCTTGGCCGCCTGCAGCACGATGGCGTTGCGGGCGTAGGAGACCACGTCGTCGGCTACGGGCACGTTGTAGGTGCCGTCGCTGTTGGCGGCGGAGTCAACGCTCTTGCTCTGGGAGATCACCTGGCGGGCCGTCACGTCGACGGTCTTGCCGTTGTAGGTGTAGGTGGCAATGGTGCTGTCGAGCTGGTCGCCCGTGAGCGTGGTCTTGCCGGAAAGCGAGATGGAGCTGCCGCCGCCCAGCAGGAAGTGGCCGCACAGGACGCCCACGACCAGCGCCGCCACGGCGATGGCCACCCACGCGGGGGTGGGAAGCGCGGCGTCGGCGCCCTTGTGCGCGGCGTCGGCCTTGGGGGCCTGGCTGGCCTTGGCGCCCTTCTCGGCCTTTGCCTCAGCGGCCACGGGCGCCACCTCGGTCTTCTCGTCGTTCTTGTCTGCCATAGAATCACCTCTCGTTGTGGGCGCACGGACGCCCTGGGTCAGGTTCCAAATGCAAAATGCTACCGCCCCCGCGAGGCTGCGGGGGCGGCGTCAAAGGACTCCCTCAGAGAGCGCAGAAACCTATTCGCAAGCTTGAATGATCTGCGCCGAGAAGCTCTTGACGTAGCTCGCGCCGTTCTCGGCGTCGAACTTCAGGCGCTCCGCCAGGGCCGCCTTGGTGGCCGCGGAGGCAGCGCCCTGCACGAAGGCCAGGAGGGCGACGAGCATGTCGCGGTACTCGGGGTCGCCGTGGTAGCACTGGATGGCCTCGTCCAGAAGCGGCCAGACCTGGTCGGAGCGCTCCTCGGAGGTGGCGCCAAAGCGGCAGAGGAAGACGAAGCCGGCCAGGCGCACGGGGGCGGAGTCCTCGTCAAAGAGGCCGGTCTCGGCCGCCTCGAAGGCGGGGGCGACCTCGTCGGCGTGCTCGTCCACCAGGGCGGTCAGCGCGTCCAGGACCTCCCAGCGCGTCTGCGCCTCGGGACGCTCGAGGGCGTCCATCAGGGAGCCGACGAAGGGCGTGACCATGCTGGCGTCTGTGTGCGCGACGGTGGCGATCTTGTGGGCCACCTCCTGGCGGCGACGGCGGCTGGAGCCCGCGAGCTCCTCCACGAGAATGCGCATCTGCGCGAGCCTTGCCTCCTGGTCGTTGGCGGAGTTTGCCATGTTGCGATTCCTCTCTGTCTTGCGTCCGCGCGGGCCCTGGCAAGAACGCGCCAGAGGCCCGCGATGAGTTACCCGATTGGTGCCGCCGGCCCCGTGCCCGGCGCGGCGAGAAACCCGTCCCTACTTGCGCGGGCTGCCCTGCCCCTTTGAGGCCGGCCCGTCCTGCTGCACGCTGATGAACTCGGGCTCCGGCGTGCCGTCCCTGCGCGCGCGGCGAACGGCCTCGGCGCGCTTTCCGTCCTTGGCGCGCCTCAGCTGGTCCTTGTTGGCGCGGAAGGTCTTGTCGACGAACTTCCACGGGCCCACGGACTCGCCGAAGCCCAGCTTGAGGCCGGCGACGGCACCGGCCATGAGGCCGATGACCAGGCCCATGAGCACGGAGAGCCCCGTCACCAGGACCACGCTGGAGGCAAGCGCGCCCACCAGGAGCACGCCGGCGTTGGCGAGCCCGTACTCGCGCTTGGTGACGCAGCGGCGAGAAAGCTCGTCTCCCAGGCCCACGCCCGACACGATGCCAAACAGGAAGAGCACGAGCGCCATGACGGCTACGGCAAAGCCGGCGTCCACGCGCTACGCCTCCTCGTGGTGGTGGCAGCAGCCGCCCTCGCCGTGGCCGTGGCCCTCGCCGTGGCCTCCGCAGCAGCCGCCCTCGCCGTGCTCGTGGCCGCAGCCGCAGCCGTCGCCGGCGCCGTAGTCCTCGGGGTTGAGCAGCGACCAGTCAAGGCCGGCCGCGGCGCCTGTGGCCTCGTCGGAGTAGAGCAGCGAGAGGGCCTGGGTGCCCATGCGGGAGCCGCCAATCTGGCAGAGCATGTCAAACAGGGTGAAGGCGGTCTCCGCACCCGGCATGGCCACGTCCAGGTCCTCGGCGCGCTGGAGCGCCAGGGCGATGTCCTTGCGCAGGTGCTCCACCATGAAGCCGGGCTTGTAGTCGCCGTCCAGGGCCTTGGGGGCAAGCGCCTTGGAGGCGCCGGAGCCACCCGTGCCGTTGGCCATGAGCTCGAGCACCTGGCGCTGGTCGATGCCGGCCTGCTCGGCCAGGGCAAGCGCGTCGGCGTAGCCCACCATGCAGGAGGCCAGGCTCACCTGGTTGCAGAGCTTGGCCGTCTGGCCGCCGCCCGGCTGGTCGAAGTACATGACCTTTGCCGAGAAGGTCTCCAGGATGGGCAGCACGGGGGCCGTCTCCTCCTCGGTGGCGCCCACGATGAGCGTGAGGGTGCCGTCCTCGGCGCCCTTCTGGCCACCGGTGACCGGGCAGTCGAAGGCGTGCTTGTCCTCGACCTCGGCGGCGTCGTGGATGTCGCGGGCGAGCTGCGGGGAGCTCGTGGTGAGGTCGATGAGCCAGGCGCCGCGCTTGGCCACGCGGATGAGTCCGTCGGTGGACAGGTAGACGTCCTCGACGTCGGTGGGATAGCCCACCATGGTGAAGACGACGTCGGCGTCCTTGGCGGCCTCGGCGGGGGTGTCCGCCCACTTGGCGCCGCGAGCCAGAAGGCCCTCGGCCTTGGCCTTGGTGCGGTTGGTCACCGTGACGTCGTAGCCGGCGTCCAGGATGTGGCCCGCGATGGCCGAGCCCATGATGCCGGTGCCGACGAAGGCGATCTTGCTGTGGGAGTTGACGGGCATAGAGGTCCTTTCTTCATGCGGCATGCCGCCCCGGCAGGCGTCGGGGCGGCATGTTCTCTTCTGTGCTTCTAGTTGGCGGACTCGTCCCTCTTGCCGCGCACCCTGCGGGCGATGCGGTCCGTGAAGGAGAGGCTCTCGCGGCGGTCCTTGCCCCAGAAGACAAGGGCGACCATGCCGGGGCCCACGTGGGCGCCGATGACCGGCGAGACGGAGCTGTAGATCACGGGGACGTCCGCGCAGCCGGGCTCCTTGCGGAGCTGGTCGACAAGCCACTTGGCGTCCTTCTCGGCGTCTGCGGAGACCACGCCGATGGGAAGGGGCGTGCCGCCGAGGTCTTCCTCGGAGAGGTGGTTGGCCTTGAAGTCCGCCAGGATGGCGCGCAGGGCCTTCTTGCGGCCGCGGCACATGCCGCGCAGCGTGAGGGCGCCGTTGAGGTCGTAGGAGAGCTCGGGCTTGATGTCCAGCTTGCCGCCGACGGTGGCCGCCGCGGGCGGGATGCGGCCGCCGCGGGCCAGGGCGTCAAAGGAGTCCAGGGTGAAGTAGCCCTGGATGTAGTAGCGGGCCTCCTCGACCCACTCCACCAGCTCCTTTGCGGAAAGGCCGTTGCCGGCCTGGTGGACGGCCTCAATGGCAAGGAGCTCTGCCGCCGCGGAGGGGCAGAGGTTGTCCACCACGTAGAGCTCGAAGTCTGGGTACTTCTCGCGGATCATGTCGGCGGCCTGGCGGGCGGCGTCCACGGAGGACGAGAGGCCGCGCGTGAAGGCCAGGTAGACGGTGGGCGCGCCCTTCTGGGCCGCGCGCTCGAAGACCTCCAGGTAGTGGCCGGGGGTCACGGCGGCGGTGGTGGCCACCTCGCCGGCGCGCATGCGCTCGTAGAAGTCGTGCGGGCTCATGGACTTCCAGAAGTCATCGGCGTGCTCCTGGCCGCCCATGACAAACGAGAAGCTCACGACCTCCACGCCGAGGGCCTCCACGACCTCCGGCGCAAAGTCCGCGCACGAGTCCACAATGATGTTGACGTTTGCCTTGTTGTGATAAGCGCGGCCCAGGCGCGCAGCCTCCTGCGACGCCTGGGCGTTGGCGTTCTCTTCTGTCTTGGTCAGATCCTCGGACAAGGATTCTCCCAACTACTCGTTCTCTTCGATCCTAGGCTTAATAATGCCATACCCACCGTTTTTGCGGTGGTAGATGACGTTGGTGAGGCCCGTCGTGGCGTTGATGAACACAAAGAAGTCATGCCCGAGCAGGTCAGTCTGGACGAGCGCCTCCTCCTCCGTCATGGGCTTGAGGTCGATGTACTTCTCGCGGACGAGCTGGTCGTCCTCCTCCTCGGGAGCGGACTCGATGAGGCTGGCGAGGTCCTCCCCGGTTGCGGCGGGGACGGGGGCCGCCTGGGCACGCTGACGGCGGTCGATGACGCGGGTCTTGTACTTGCGCAGCTGGCGGGTGACCTTCTCGGCGGCCTCGTCGATGGCGGCGTACATGTCGTCGGAGGTGGCCACGACGCGGACCACGTTGTCGCGGACGAAGACGGTGACCTCGCAGGCCTTGCGCTCGGGGTTGGACGGGTTCTTGTCCACGCGCAGGACGACGTCGCAGCTCATGGGCTTGATGTCAAATACCTTGAGGGCTCCCCCGACCTTGGCCTCGACGTGATCGCGCAGGGCGTCGGAAACGCTGACCTTGCGGCCGGAGATCTTGATGTCCACCATAGATGCCTCCTAAAAACGGTTGCAGATCGCGAACCCGCGGCTGCCAAGGCGGGCGCCGCGTACCTCTCTCTTACCCAAAAAGGGCGCCCGCCGGCGTCGGGCGCCTGGCGGGCGGCGGCCGAGCGGGGCGTATTGCTCGGCGGACGGGTCTTTTGGCAACGCGCGTCTGCGGCTACGCGGCGTCCGTGGAGGTGGAGGCGGTCCCAGCCTCGGTGCCGGCGTCCGCGTCGGCCTCTGCGTCAGCGTCGGCCTGATCGTCCGCGTTGGCGTCGGCCTGCTGGATGCCGTCGATGACCGAGGTGGTGTCAAGGCGAGACATGCCTCCCACCCAGCGGCCGCGCAAGACGTCCAGGACGCCGTTGGAGGAGATCACGTCCATGCCCTCAAGCACCTTGGAGAAGAGCGTGTTGTTCTCGGCCTTGACGCCCACGCCCAGGTAGGCGGGCTGGGCGAGCGTGCCGACGCAGGAGATGCCGTCGTAGACCGCGGCGAGGTAGCCGCCGGGGTAGGCGCCGCACAGCACGTAGTCGACCGTACCGGCCTCAAGGGCGGCAAAGGCCTCGTTGAGGTTGGTGAAGTCCTGCTCGGCGGCCTGTGTGCCGGCGCTCGCCAGAGCGCGCTGGGAGACGGAGCCCGCCTGGACGCCCACGGTCTTGCCGGCAAGGTCGGCCGCCGTGGCCTTGGTGCCCGAGGAGGCACGCGAGAAGAGCGCCATGGCGTCCTCGGCGTAGGAGCCCGCCACGGCGGTGTCCGCGTCGTCGCCGGCGCGAACGCCCATGACCACGTCGCAGGCATCGTAGGCGTCGGAGAGCCCGGTCACGGAGACAAACGCGCAGTCCACGCCCAGCTCGTCGGCCAGGGCGTAGGCCACGTCGACGTCGAGGCCCTCGTCGGCCGAGGAGAGCAGCAGCGGCGCGGACTCGGAGGAGAGCAGGCCCACCGTGAGAGTGCCGGCCGTGTGAAGCTCGTCTGCCGTGAGGGTGGTGGAGCGGGCCGCGCGGGCTGCTGCCTTGGCCTCGGCCACCGAGGTGCCGTTGCCCATGAGGGCGTCGAGGTCTACGGGGCCGAGCGAGCAGGCGGGAAGCGCCGCGAGCGAGACCGCGCACGCGAGGGCAAGCGCCCCGCGGCGCAGGTTGGTCCTTTGGGTTTGGGTTGAGGCGCGCATGGGTGTCTTCCGTCCTTCTCGCCAGCTGATGGTATGGGTGGGGCGCATGGTGCGGCCACTCTGTGCAAAGCAGGTGTTCCGCCCGGCTGACCTGGTCTTTGACCCCACACTCGCGCACCGGGGCCTTCGCCGTGGGCGCCGCGGCGCCCTTGACTTGCAACCCTCTCGCCCGCGGGACCGTATGTCCCTTGAGTATTACGGACGGTGCGACTTACTTCTAGGACGAACCATGATCGTCCGGGCGCGCACGCCCGGGCTTACGTGGATCCCTTTGGCCTCGTCTACCTTGGACTGGGGACGGACTGATGCCGCCCCGCAACCACAGACCCAGGCGGAACCTCCCCAGTATACCCGCCCAACACCCGTCAATGGCACCTGACAATGGGGACGCTGTTAGTTACCAGACGCGGGCGAGGGCGCAGGCGGTGGGAGGGCAGGCGCCGCGGGACAGAAGGGCGCGGGAGGCCTCGCGGATGGTGGAGCCGGTGGTGACCACGTCGTCCAGGAGCAGCAGCCTCATGCCGCTGACGTCGTCGGCCACCTCGACGGTGCCAGCCAGGTTGGCGGCGCGCTCGGCCTGGCCAAGCTCGCGCTGGTCACGCGCCCGTCGGCGCACCAGGACGTCGGCCAGCGGCAGCCCCGTGAGCCGGCAGAGCTCGCGCGCGACGAGCTCCATGTGGTCAAACCCGCGTCGCGCAAAGGCCGCGGCCGTGGCCGGCACAAAGCAGACGGCGTCCACCTCGCCGGCGTCATAGCGGGGCCGGCCGTCCGCCGCGGGCCAGGCGGTGGCCTCCTCCAGCGCGCAGAGCATGGCGGCCGCCATGACCGGCGCCAGTCGAAGCTCGTGGTAGTCCTTCATCGCGGGGACGAGCCGCCGCACCGGCCCCAGAAAGCCCAGCGCGCAGACGCAGGCGCGCGTCTCCCAGGGCTCGGAGCACTCGGTGCAGGTGAGGCCGCCGTGCGGGGCGCCACAGTTGGGGCACGCCAGCTCCTGGCGGACCCACGGCAGCGCGGCCAGGCACTCGTCGCACAGGAGGGCCCCGGGCTCGTCGCAGCCCACGCAGCGCGTGGGGGCAACCAGCTCAAGAGCCTCGTCCATGACGGCTGAGAGCACCCCTCTACCCGGCACGGCCCTCCCCTCTCACAAAAGGTTGGAGAAGAATAGCACGGCGGCGAGAAGAGCGCTCTTCTCGCCGCCGGTTGCGTCAAAGCCATGTGATCCCTCTGGCCCATCCAGCCGGGCCCCTGGCGTTAGAGCAGGCGCAGGGAGACCTCCTTGAGCTGCTTCACGCTCACCTCGGAGGGGGCGGCGGACATGAGGTCGCTGCCGCTGGAGGTCTTGGGGAAGGCCATGACCTCGCGGATGGAGTCGGAGCCGGTGAGCAGCATGCACACGCGGTCCAGGCCCAGGGCAAAGCCGCCCATGGGAGGCGCACCAAACTTGAGGGCGTCCATCAGGAAGCCGAACTGCTCCTGCGCGCGCTCCTCGGTGAAGCCCAGGAGCTTGAGCATGGCCATCTGCATGTCGGCGTTGTGGATGCGCATGCCGCCACCGCCGGCCTCGTAGCCGTCCATGACGAAGTCGTAGGTGAAGCTGCCCGCGGCCAGCGGGTCGGCCTCGATCTTGGCCACATCGGACTCGGTGGGCAGGGTGAAGGGCTGGTGCTCGGCCGCATAGGCCTTGCGGTCCTCGTCCCAGTGGAAGAGCGGGAAGTTGACCACCCAGAGGAAGTCGTGGCCCTCGCGGGGGACGTCCAGGGCGTCGGCCATGTGGCAGCGCATACCGCCCAGAATCTCGTCGGCCTTCAGGCGGCTCTCCACGGCAAACATCACGAGGTCGCCGGGCTCGACGTCCATCTCGGCGCGAAGGGCGGCCATTTCCTCGTCAGAGAAGAACTTGACGATGGGGCTGGTCACGGAGCCGTCCGGACGGAAGGCGATATAGGCCAGGCCCTTGGCGCCAAAGCCGGTGGCGACGTCTGCCAGCTTGTCGATCTGGGCGCGCGGCCAGGCGCCGGCGCCCTTGGCGTTGATGGCCTTGACGAAGGTCTTGTCGTCGGCCGCGGCGGAGGCAAACAGCTTGAAGCTGGAGTTGGCAAAGATCGGCGTGACGTCGTGCAGCTCCATGCCGTAGCGGGTGTCGGGCTTGTCGACGCCGTAGGTGTCCATGGCGTCCCAGTAGTTGATGCGGCGCAGCGGGGTGGGCATCTCCACGCCCATCTGGCCGAAGGCGTCGCTCAGGACCTCCTCCAGCTCGCCCATGACGTCGTCCTGCTCGACAAAGGACATCTCGATGTCCACCTGGGTGAACTCGGGCTGGCGGTCGGCGCGCAGGTCCTCGTCGCGGAAGCACTTGGCAACCTGGTAGTAGCGCTCGACGCCGCCCACCATGAGGAGCTGCTTGAGCAGCTGCGGGGACTGCGGCAGGGCGTAGAAGTGGCCTGGCTGGGTGCGGGAGGGCACCAGGAAGTCACGCGCGCCCTCGGGCGTGGACTTGAAGAGGGCCGGGGTCTCCACCTCGGTGAACTCGCGGTTGTGGAGCGCCTGGCGGATGGCGAAGGTGAAGTCGGAGCGCAGCTTGAGGTTGGCCGCCATCTTGGGCCTGCGGATGTCGAGGTAGCGGTAGCGAAGGCGCACGTCCTCGGAGCAGTCGATGTGGTCCTCGATCTGGAAGGGCGGGGTCACGGAGGTGTTAAGCACCTCGAGCTCGCTCACCAGGACCTCGATGCGGCCGGTGGCCAGCTTCTCGTTGTCCTGGCCCTCGGGACGCTCGCGCACGGTGCCGGTGACTTTGATGGGCCACTCGGAGCGGATGGTCTCGGCGGCGTGGAAGGCGGTGCCGCCGGAGTGCTCGGGGTCAAAGGAGACCTGCGTCACACCTGCGCGGTCGCGCAGGTCGACGAAGATCAGGCCGCCGTGGTCGCGGCGGTGCCAGACCCAGCCGGTGAGCGTGACGGTCTGGCCGATGTTCTCGGCGCGCAACTCGCCACAGGTGTGGGTGTGCATGGAGTGAGCCATTCGAGTTCCTCTCGTCTCTTCCGCCCCGTGTCGGTGCGGGCGGATTCCCAGCAGACGGCGACGAGGCGTAGACTGCGCAGCGTCGCACGTAATTCGCAACTCTACCACGCGCCCCGCCCTCCCACGTCGGGAAGGGCCGCGGGAAAGCAGACGTTAACGTAGGGACGAGGTGCTACGCGGCGCGCTCTTCTCGCCAGGTGCTAGGCTGGGGACGCACGAAGGAGCACCGAGGGGAGTTACCCATGTACAAGACCGTTGTCTTTGACCTTGACGGAACCCTTTTGGACACGTTGGAGGACCTCTACCTGTCCGTCAACCACGCGCTGGAGGCCTACGGCCTTCCCGGGCGTAGCCGTGACGAGGTGCGCCTTGCCACGGGTAACGGCATCGTGCTGCTCATCAAGAGGAGCGTCCCCGCGGATTGCCCCGACGAGCTGCGCGAGGAGGTCTTCAAGACGTTCAAGGAGCACTACGGCGCCCACTCAATGGACCACACGGCCCCCTACGCCGGCATGCCCGAGCTGGTTGCGGCCCTGCGCGAGGCCGGGGCGCACGTAGCCGTGGTCTCCAACAAGGCCGACTTTGCCGTCCAGACCATCATCCGCGCCACCTTCCCGGACGCCTTCGACTGCGTCATGGGAGAGAATGAGGCCGCGGGCATCCCCAAGAAGCCCGCCCGTCCCATGGTGGATGCCGCGCTTGAGGCAATGGGAGGCAGGTCAGGAGCGGTGGCCTACGTGGGCGACTCCGAGGTTGACGTGGCGACGGCCGCAAACGCCGACTGCGACTGCGTGGCCTGCTCTTGGGGCTTCCGGAGCCGCGAGGCCCTTGTGGAGGTCGGTGCCCCGCTCATCGTGGACACCCCGTCCGAGCTGCAGCGCGTTCTTCTTTCCTGACCCTCGGCGAGAAGATGCAGCCGCTCGCCTAACATTTTCGGCCGGCCGGCGCCGCCGGTGCGCGGGCGGGCTATAGTCATCCCCAACACCGGCAAGGTCGCTCAACGAAGGGAGCCACCATGGGTAAGAAGGCTGCTGAGGCACTCGACATCAATTACGACGAGCTCGCCGAATACCTGCACTGCAATCACTCGGTGTACATGAAGCTTGACTCCTCCATCTATTACCTCACGGACGTCAACTACGAGTCCTGGCGCGCCCAGGACACCAGCCGCATCAACGACAAGGGCCACTTCACTGACTGCAGCGAGCTCGTTCCCACCGTGGACGAGTTCCTCTCCCTGCCCTTCGTCAACGGCAAGACCGTGAAGGACGTCTTTGACCACGCCACGTTCTACGCCTCCATCAAGGGAGAGAAGCAGTAGAGGCGCACCCAACAGCGCGCATGCAGCACAAAAGCGGCCGGTACCCAAGGGGTTCCGGTCGCTTCTTCGTTTCATGGGCTATGATTGGTCGTGCGTCAGCCCTCCTGGGAAAGTGGGCTGCGGAGAGGACGGGCCGCCAGGCAGGGGTGCCAGGCGGCCCTTGTGTTTCTCGCCGCCAGGGCTCCCTAGCGCCGGACCACCAGGAGCGGGTCGCCGAGCTTGACGAGGGGACGGCCGCCCAGGAGGGTGTTGGAGTCTCCCACGTGCTCGATCTTCTGGAAGGCGTCGGGGTTGGAGACCACGCAGGCCACCACGTCCTCGTGCCCCGCCGCGGCAATGGCGTCACGGTCAAAGGAGATGAGGGGCTGGCCGGCCTTGACCTCATCGTTTGCCTCAACGTAGCGGGTGAAGCCCTTGCCGTCCATGTCCACGGTGCCAATGCCGATGTGGATGAGCACCTCGACGCCGTCCGCCGTGGAGATGCCGATGGCGTGGTTGGTCACCGTGGTGGCGCCAATGCGTCCGTTCACGGGCGAGTACAGCACGCCGTTGCCCACCGGCACGATGCCGTAGCCGTCGCCCAGAAGGCCGGCGGAGAGCACCTCGTCGTTGACCTCCTTGAGGCTGACCAGCACGCCGGAGACCGGCGCGTAGACCACGTCGTCCCTCGTGGCAAAGGTCGCCGAGACGGGCGCCTGCCCGTCGCCCGACCCCGTGGAGAACGCGCTCTTGATCTTGTCCAGCAGTCCCATGTTGAAACCTCCCTGGCTAGTGATGGAACGTTCTTCCCCCAACGGCCATTCTCCCCAGCCTGTCAACAAAACGTTCGCAAACTTCGGCTCATGGCACAAAGATGCGGGGCCGGCGAGAAGCGCGTGGCCCTCGTCGGCCCAACTGGTATCAATCGCCTGCAACCAGGCGCTAGGCCACGCTTGCCTCGTAGCCGGCGCCCTTGACGGCGGCGATGAGCGCCTCGTCAGTCACGCCCTCGGCGCAGGCCGCCGTGGCGGTGCCGGCGTCCAGGTCGACGGTGACCTCGCCGACGCCCTCCACGCCCTCCAGCGCGGCCTTGACGTGGGCCACGCAGTGCTGGCACATCATGCCCTCGACGTTGAGCTTCTTCTCCATGGTGGTTCTCCCCTCTGGTTGGGTTGCGGCCTCGGTCCCAGCCTCGGCCCCTGTCTCGGTCACGGTCACGGCTGGGGCCGCGGCCGGTGTTGCCTCTCTCCCCCTGCGCTCGGACGGCTTCCAGGTGCGCAGGCGCAGCGCGTTGCCCACCACGAAGACCGACGAGAAGCCCATGGCCGCCGCGCCGATCATGGGGTTGAGCGTGATGCCCCAGGGCACCAGCACGCCGGCAGCCACCGGGATGCAGATGGAGTTGTAGAACAGCGCCCAGAACAGGTTCTGGCGGATGTTTCTCATGGTGGCGCGCGAAAGCTCCATTGCCAGAGCGACGTCGGCCGGGTCGGAGCGCATGAGCACCACGTCGGCGGAGCCTATGGCCACGTCCGTACCAGCGCCGATGGCAATGCCCACGTCGGCGCGGGCCAGGGCCGGCGCGTCGTTGATGCCGTCGCCCACCATGGCCACGCGGTGGCCGGCGCGCTGCAGCTCGCGGACACGCAGCTCCTTCTGGCTGGGCAGCACTCCGGCCACGACCTCGTCGACGCCAACCTTGCGGGCCACGGCCTCGGCCGTGAGGCGCGCGTCTCCGGTGAGCAGCAGCGTCTTGGCACCCAGGGCGCGCAGGCGGGAGACGGCCTCAGCGCTCGTGGGCTTCACGGGGTCCGCCACCGCCACCAGGCCGAGCACGCGGCCGTCCGCGGCAAAGAAGAGCGGGGTCTTTGCCTCGGCCGCCAGGGCGTCCGCGCGCTGGGCAAAGGAGCCCAGGTCGACGCCGTTCCTCTCCATGAGGCGGGCGTTTCCGGCAAGCACGCGCCTGCCGTCAACCGTGCCCGCAAGGCCGCCACCGGCCACCTGTTCGAAGCCCTCGACGCGAGCGTCCCCATCCGCGCTGGGGCAGACCTCGTCGGCATAGGCGCAGACGGCCTCGGCAAGCGGGTGCTCGCTCTTACGCTCCAGGGCGGCCGCCACGCGCACGAGCTCGGCCTGGCTGACGCCGGCCGCAAGCTCCACGTCGGTCACGCGGGGCCTTCCGGCCGTGACGGTACCGGTCTTGTCCAGCACCACATAGTCCACGGAGCACGCGGTCTCCAGCGCCTCGGCGGACTTGATGAGCACGCCGTTTGCCGCGCCGCGGCCGGTGCCCACCATGATGGCCGTGGGCGTGGCCAGGCCCAGCGCGCAGGGGCAGCTTATGACCAGAATTGATATGGCGTGGTTGAGGGCCGTGGCAAAGTCGGCCGAGATGGCCATCCACGCCAAGAAGGCCACGGCGGCGATGGCCATGACCGCCGGCACAAAGACGCCGGCGATCCTGTCGGCCATGCGCTCGATGGGGGCCTTGGAGCTTGTGGCCTCGTCCACCAGGCGAATGATGCCGGCGAGGGTGGTATCCTCCCCCACCGCCGTGGCCTCCACGACAATCCAGCCGCGGCCACTCACGGTAGCGGCGGTCACGCGGTCGCCCACGCCCTTCTCCACGGGGACGGGCTCTCCGGTGATGGCGGACTCGTCGATGGAGGCGCTGCCCTCGAGCACCACGCCGTCCACCGGCACGGACTCGCCGGCGCGAACGATGACGCGCTCACCGGCGCGAACGTCCTCGGTGGGCACACTCACCTCGGCGCCGTCGCGCACCACGGTGGCCGTCTTGGGCGCCAGGTCCATGAGCGCGGCTATGGCGTCGGTGGTCTTGCCCTTGGCGCGGGCCTCGAAGTACTTGCCCAGGTCGATGAGGGCCAAGATCATACCCGCCGAGTCCAGGTAAATGCCGTGCATGGCCTCGTGGGCGGCCGTCATGTCCATGGCGCCGAAGGCCCAGGCCATGCGGTAGAGGGACACCACGCTGTAGGCAAAGGAGGCAGCCGAGCCCAGCGCGATGAGTGAGTCCATGTTGGGCGCGCGGTGCCAGAGCGTCTTGAAGCCGGTCACAAAGTAGTGGCGATTGACCAACAGGATGGGAACGCAGAGCAGAAGCTGCGTCAGCGCCGCGGCCATCATGTTCTCCATGCCGTCCAGGCCCGGCACCTCCGGCCAGCCAAACATAGGACCCATGGCCACGTAGAAGAGCGGCACGCTGAAGGCGAGAGACACCACCAGCTGACGGAACTTCTCGTCCGCGGCCTTGCGTGCGAGGTCGCCGGGGGCGGGGGTGGCGGCGCTCGCACCGCCGCGTCCGGCCGCGTTGCGGCGCAGCGCCCCGTAGCCGGCGTCCTCTATGGCGGCCACCACCGCGGCGGCCGTGGCGTCCGTGCCGTCAAAGTCCAGCTCCATCGAGTTCTTGAGCAGGTTGACGCTGGCCTCGGTGACGCCCGGCACGCCGGACGCCGCCTTCTGCACACGCGCCGAGCATGCCGCGCAGGTCATGCCCTGAATGTCAAAGGTCTCCTTCAACAGAGGTCACCTCACATGAACTTCTTGAAGAGGCCCATGACCTCGTCCACGACCTCGGTGTCGCCGGCCTGGACGCGCTCCACCACGCAGGTCTCGAGGTGGTCCTGCATGACCTCGCGCGAGACCGCCTTGACCGCGCTCTCCACGGCCGCCAGCTGGGTGAGGACGTCTCCGCAGTAGCGGTCCTCCTCCACCATGGTCTTGATGCCGTTGAGCTGGCCTATCGCGCGGTTGAGCCGGCGCGTCACGTCTGCCTTGAGCTGCTCTGAGCGCGGCGTGTGCTTCTGGGCCCCGCAGTGGCAGCAGCGCTGCTCTGCAGGTTTCTGGACGTTCTGGCCGTCTTGGGACATGGTGTCTCCTCGTTGCTTGCCCCATACCCCCATGGGGTACTTGACAAGCCGAGACTATACCCCTTGGGGGTATCTGTCAAGCAAAGGCTCCGGCGAGAAGGACTTCTCGCCGGCAGGCCCTACTCCACCTCGTCGGGCTCCACGGGGTCGTCGGCCGCCACGGCATCGACGCCCGTAACGTCCTCCCCCGCCTCAAGGCCGCGGGCCTCGCGCTCTGCCGCGGCCTCGGCGAACTTTGCCTTCATCGTGGGGTTCTTCCAGGTGAGCTTGCGGATGGTCAGGCCCTCGGCCTTGTCGTTGGCAATGCGCAGCTGGCGCTCGGACGAGAGGAGGTTCTCCTTGACCTTGTTGAGGTGGTCGATGGTCTTGTCGATCTCCTCAATGGCCGTGCCGAACTTCTTGCTTGCGGTCTCGTAGTTCTTGCCGAACTTGGCCTTAAAGTCCTCGAGCGCATCCTCAAAGCCCGTGATGTCAATGTTTTGCTGGCGGATCTCCTCCAGCTCGCGGCGGGCCTCCACGGCGTTTCTGCCGGCGTTGCGCAAAAGCGAGATGAGCGGCAGAAAGAACTGCGGGCGGATGACGTACATCTTGGGGTACAGGTACGAGACGTCCACGATGCCCGCATTGTACAGCTCGCTGTCGGGCTCCAGCGTGGAGACGAGCACGGCGTACTCGCAGCCCTTGTCGCGGCGGTCCTTGTCGAGCTTCTTGAGGTGGTCCTCGTTCCTCTTGCGATTGGTGGAGTTGTCATCCTCGTTCTTCATGTCGAACATGATGGAGACCACCTCCACGCCGGAGTCGTCCAGCTCGCGGAAGACGTAGTCGCCCTTGGTGCCGTCCACCACGTCGTTGTCCTTGTGGAACTCCGCCTTGGGGAAGGCCATCATGCGCACGCGGTTGAACTCCATCTCGCAGTGCTGCTCGAGGGTCTCTCCGATGAGCTTTACCGAGAGGCGGCTGCGCTGGTTGCGTAGGCGCTCGATCTCGTCCTCCTTGTCGCGGATGGCCTGGTCCTTGTAGCCGAGCTTCTCGGTCATCTCCTGGCGGAGCTGCGCCTCCACCTGGTCGCGCTCGAGCTGGGCGGCCGTGACCTGGCCCTCGAGGGCCACGATCTTCTCTCCCTGCTCGCTGGTGGCCTCGCGCACCGCAAGGGCCTTCTCGCTTGCAAATGCCTGCTGGGCCGCCTTGGCCTGCGCCTCCAGCTCGGCGATGCGCTGCCTGCTCTGGGCCAGGTCGCGGTCGCGGGCGGCGAGCTTGGCGTCGGCCTCGCGCTGGGCGCTCAGGCGCGCCACGTCAACGGCACTCTTGCCCTGCTCGACCTCAGAACGTAGCTTGGCAATGAGCGCGTCCTTCTCGGCAAGCTGGCCCTGGAGGCTCGCGCGAGCGTTGCTGAGCTGCTGCTGGGCCCTCACGTTGGCCTGCGCCACGGCGGCCTCGACGGCACTTGCCTGGCCCTGGCGCACCAGCTCGACGCGCTCGGCGATGTCCCTCTCAAACTCCGCGTCGCGCACCTGCTTGACTATCTGGGCGTACTCGGTCTCGTCGACGGTGAACGCCTCGCCACAGTGCGGGCACCTGATCTCAGCCATGGCAACCTCCCGTTTGGATTCCAGTCACCCCTAGCCTACACGCCCCACCGGACATTAATTGCGGACAAGGGCGACCTTCCCCGCGAACCCGCCCGGCGCAGTGTACAAAATAACAATCAGAAGGCCCCTCTCGCCGCGTTTGTCCAGTTGGCGAGAAGGGCCCTTCATCTAAATGTACGCTAACCAGCCAAGCGGGCAGGTTGTCTTCGACGTCCTAGCGACCGGAGGTGGTGCCACCGTCGATGGAGAGGCACTCGCCGGTGATCTCGCGGGCAAAGTCGGACGCCATGAAGACCGTGGCCCAGGCGATGTCCTCTGCCTGCTGCGCGTGGCCCATGGGAATCATGCTCTTGACGGAGGCGTTCCACAGCTCCTCGCGCTGCTCGGGCGTGGTGGTGTTCTTGACGTCCGGGTTCCACTCGTTGGCCATGCCGTCCAAGATCTCCTCCCACATGGCGGTGCGGATAATGCCCGGCAGGATGGAGTTGACGCGCACGCCGTAGGGGGCGGCCATCTTGGCGGCGGACTGGGTGAGCGAGGTCACCGCGGCCTTGGAGGCGGAGTAGGCCTGCAGCATGTTCATGCCGTCGCGGCCGGCGATGGAGCTGACCGTGATAAAGTTGCCGGACTTCTGGCCCTCCAGGACCTTGAGTCCGTGCTTGAGCATGTTGACGGTGCCGCCCACGTTGATGCTGAAGAGGCGCTCGACCTCCTCGGACTTGATGTACATGAGGTCCTGCAGGCAGATGACGCCCGCGGCGTTGACGATGACGTCGAGCTTGCCGCCGCCAAACTCCACAGCGTCGGCGATGAGCTTCTCGACATCCTCCTCGACGGCCACGTCGCACTTGGTGAAGCCGGCGCGCACGCCCATGGCCTCGAGCTCGGCGACGGTCTCCTCGCCCTGCTCGACCTTGCGGTTGCCCAGGTAGACGTTGGCGCCGCAGCCGGCAAACTGGAGCGCCATCTCCTTGCCCAGGCCGCGGCCCGCGCCGGTGATAAGGACGGTCTTGCCAGTGAAGTCAATGTTCATTGCCATGCTAGTCCTCCAATGGGAGCGGCCCGGGAAGCCCCCGCCTCCCGCTCGGCCAAGGCCAAACCTAGACCCTTGAGGCCACTCCAAGGCAACCCGCGTCTACGCCAGCGGATGGGGCGGGTCCGCCAGCGGTAGTGAGAAGGTTCCCAGTGCAAACGGGGTGTCTCTCGCGCTGCATAGTGTACATAAAGACAAAAGGCCCTTCTCGCCAACTGGGAAAACGCGGCGAGAAGGGCCTTTCGATTGTCAAAATGTACGCTATTGCAACGATGCCCTAGCGCTGGCGCTGGTTGTAGCCGTAGCCCTCCTGCTGTTGCTGCAGCCACTGCTGGAACTGTTGGAGCAGCTGGGAGTTGTCCTGGCCGGTTCCGTTGCCGGTTCCGTTTCCGTTGGTGTAGGAGTTGATGTCGCTCACCGGCTGGTTGTTGGCCTCCTCCTGCTGCCTCTGGAGCTCCTCGTCGGAGCCCAGGGTGACGTCGAAGGTCTTCTGGTCGTTGCCGCGCATGACCGTGACCTGGACCGTCTCGCCGATGCTGTGGGAGCGCACGGCCAGGATGGCGCCGTCGGCGGACGTGATCTGCGTGCCGCCGATGCCCACGATGATGTCGCCCTTCTGGATGCCGGCCTCGTCAGCGGGGCTGCCGTCGGTGACCTCTGCCACGTAGGCGCCCTGGCTCACGGAGAGCT
This sequence comes from Paratractidigestivibacter faecalis, assembly GCF_003416765.1. Classification (NCBI taxonomy): domain Bacteria; kingdom Bacillati; phylum Actinomycetota; class Coriobacteriia; order Coriobacteriales; family Atopobiaceae; genus Paratractidigestivibacter; species Paratractidigestivibacter faecalis. The sequence goes on from NZ_QSNG01000001.1 coordinate 1,312,060, forward strand.
TGTTGGCCTTGGCGTTCTGGGCGTTGACCGTCTGCATGGACAGGCCGATGTAGGCGTGGGTGACCTGCTCGCCGTTCACAATCTTCTGGGCCACGTCGACGGCGTAGTTGCCCGGGATGGCAAAGCCAATGCCGGCGAAGCTCTCCGTGTCGGAGGAGTAGAGCGTGCAGATGCCCACGAGCTGGCCCTTGTCGTTGACCAGGGCGCCGCCGGAGTTGCCGGGGTTGATGGCCGCATCCACCTGGATGAGGTTGGTGTAGAGCGTGTTGCCCGAGCTGGACTGCATGAGCTCATTGCGCGTCAGGGCAGAGACGATGCCCTGCGAGACGGACCGCTCGAGGCCAAACGGGCTGCCCACGGTCATGACCCAGTCGCCCACCTGCAGGGCGGAGGAGTCGCCCACCTCGATGGGCGTGACGGAGTCTCCCTGGAGGTCCGCCTTGACCACGGCGAGGTCGCTGGAGCTGTCCGTGCCCACAAGCTCGGCGTCGTAGCTCTTGCCGTTGATGGTCACGGTGATGCTGTCGGCGTCCTCGATGACGTGGTTGTTGGTGATGATGTTGCCGTCGGTGTCCAGCACCACGCCGGAGCCCAGGCCCTCGCCCGAATCATAGGTGCAGGAGACCGTGGCCACGGACGGCAGCGACTTGGCGGCCACCGCCGTTGCGGTGGAGGTGTCGTTGTCGGAAGGGTTGATGGTGATGGACTGGCTGGAGCCCGTGGTGAAGGTTGCGCTCGTCTTGCCGATGACGCCCGTGCCCAAAAGCACGCCCGTCAGCGCCGCCGCGCCCACGACGCCGCCGGCAACGCCCAGGAGCGCGGCCCTGACGCCGGGATGGTGGCGACGGGGCTCCTTGGAGCTGGGGGTCCCGCTGGCAGAAGGGGCAGCCTCGGATGCCTGGAGCGCCACGCGGGTGCCGCCGAGCTCCTCGGGCATGGGAGGCCTCTTCTGCGTGGGCTGCGCGCCCTCGTCGCCAGGCTGCTGGTTCATGCCATTGTGGTTCTCGTCCATGGTGCATCCCTCTCTCTGGCGCGCGCCCGCCCGGGCGCCGCGCCGCCTTGTTTCATGAACGAATGTACCCCACGGGCAGGGGGCGTTTCTCGCCAACGCGCAATGCCACGCCGCTGGCACGACCCTTTTTGCTACCTGAAAAAGGCCGCCCCCCGGCGGAGGCGGCCACGAATGAGAAAAAGGGCCTGTCCCCTTTTCTCCTATTTAGCGAGAAGTGCCTAGATGCGGAAGAGGTATCCCACGCCGCGGATGGTGACGATGTGGCTTGCCACCTGCGGACCCACCTTGGAGCGCACTCGCCTGATGTGGACGTCCACGGTGCGGGTGCCGCCGCAGTACTCAAAGCCCCAGACGCGGTGCAGCAGCGTCTCGCGCGAGTAGGCGCGGGAGGGGTGCGTGGCCAGGAAGGAGAGAAGCGAGTACTCCATGAGGGTGAGGTCAACGGGCTTCTCGTCGATGTAGACCTGGTAGGTGGCCAGGTTGATGGTCATGTTGTCCACGGTGACGATGTCTGCCGGGGCGCTCTCCTCGCCAGGCCACAGAAGCAGCGTGCAGCGGACCTCGAGCTCGGCCGCGCCAGCGGTGGAGAGGATGAAGTCGTTCTTGCCCTGCATGGGCATGTGGAGCGTGGCCAGCTTGTCCGGGTCCTGGACAAAGAGCATGGGGATGAAGCCGTTCTCGGCCACGAAGGAGTCCACAGCGTTGAGGGTGTCCTGGCTCATGCCCTCCCCGTCCAGGATGACAAGGTCGAACTCGTGGCCGGAGGAGATGGCCTGCGGGAAGGTCTCCTCGTTGGCAAGCGCGATGGAGACGTCGACGGCATGCGACAGCTCGCGCATGCGGTCGTGCAATCTGGTGGTGGCTGAGACAAGCAGGATGTTCTTGTGATGCACCCTCGGGCCCCCTGTGCTATGCGGACATATATTTTTCAGAAGACTACCACACGCATGGCGCGGCTCGCGCCACCGCCACAAAAAAACAAATGCGCCCCAGCTCAGAGCGTGAGCCGGAGCGCATCCTGTCGATTTTGCGACACAAACGTGCGAGCGGGCGCGCTTCTCGCCTGCGCTCCCGCCCGCGCGAGGGGCGCAGGCGCTACTTGATGGAGCCGAGAAACTCCGCCGTGCGGGCGTTCTTGGGGCGGTCGAAGACGTCCTCGGGAAGGCCCTGCTCCACGACGACGCCCTCCTCCATGAAGACCACGCGGTCGGCCACGTCGCGGGCAAAGCCCATCTCGTGCGTGACGACGATCATGGTCATGCCGGAGTTCTCCGCGAGGTCGCGCATGACGTCCAGGACGCCGCGCACGAGCTCTGGGTCAAGCGCGGAGGTGGGCTCGTCAAAGAGAAGCACGTTCGGGTGCATGGCCACGGCTCGGGCAATGGCCACGCGCTGCTGCTGGCCGCCGGAGAGCTGGGCGGGCTTGAAGTCTGCGCGGTCGGCCAGGCCCACGGCGGTGAGCTGCTTCATGGCCTCGGCCTCGGCCTCCTCCTTGCTCTTCTTGAGCACCTTGGTCTGGCCGATCATGACGTTCTGCTTGGCCGTGAGGTGCGGGAAGAGGTTGAAGCCCTGGAAGACCATGCCCACGTCGCGGCGGAGCTTGTTGACGTCGGCGTTGCTCTTGCCGGTGATCTCCTGGTCCTCGATGAGGATGTGGCCGGCCGTGGGCGTCTCAAGCAGGTTGATGCAGCGCAGCATGGTGGACTTGCCGGAGCCGGACGGGCCCAGCACGACGACGACCTCGCCGGGCCAGACGTTGATGTTGACGTCCTTCAGGACCTGCGTGGCGTCAAAGCTCTTGTTGAGGTGCTCGATGCGCACGATGGGGTGCTCGCCGGGCGTGAAGTGGTGGCGCGTCAGGCCCTGGTCGGCGTCCCAGGCAATGCGGGCGGCCTCCTCGGCGGGAAGCGCGGGCGGCACCTGTACGGCAGGCGCGTGCGAGAGAATCTTACTGGACATCGGCGGCCTCCTTCAGCTGGGCCTTGGCCTTGGGCCTGGGACCCTCGCCGCGCTCGGAGCGGGCAATGCGGTTCTCGACGATGCTGACGACCTTGATCAGCGGCAGGGTGACGATGAGGTAGAAGATGCCGGCGGCCACGTACGGGGTGATGTTGCCGGACACCGTGGTGAGGTTCTTGGAGAACATCATGAGCTCCATGACGCCCACGGAGGAAAGCAGCGAGGTGTCCTTGAAGGAGGTGATGAAGTCGCTGGTCACGGTGGGGATCACGCGACGCACGGTCTGCGGCAGGATGATGGTGAACATGGTCTGGACGTAGCTCATGCCCAAAGAGCTCGCGGCCTCGTACTGGCCCTGCGGGATGGACTGGATGCCCGCGCGGAAGATCTCGGCCAGGTAGGCGGAGGAGTTGACGGCCATGACGATAATGCCCAGCAGGTTGTTGTCAATGTTGATGCCAACCATGGGCAGGCCGAAGAACATGATGTAGATCTGCAGGAAGAGCGGGGTGCCGCGCAGGATGTTGATGTAGACCACGGCGATGGCGCGCAGCAGGCGGTGCTTGGAGATCTTGAGCAGCGAGAAGAGCAGGCCGAGCGCGATGGCAAACGGGTACGCCGCGATGACGATGCCCAGGCACAGAAGCCAGCCGGGGAACAGCGACGAGAAGGACGTGACCAAAAGCTGCGGCTTGAAGAACATGCCGAGGAACTGGTTGGAGTTCCACGCCTCCACCCACGCCTGGTTGTCGAGCCAGTTGACGATGGATTGCAGCGGCGTGTTGGCGATGACCGTGATGGCGGGAGACGCCGCGAGCTGGTGGCTTGCGCCGTCGTCGGTGGTGTAGGAGCCGGTGACCTGGTAGTCTCCGCCCTCGCCGGGGAACTGCATGTCGGTGACCTCGAGGCGCAGGAGCGACCCCTCGGGGATGCTCGTGGCAAAGCTCACGGCGATGCTCTGGCCGGAGGGGGCGGCGGTGCCGTCGACGTTCACGCGGTTGAGGCCCTCGAGCACGGTGATGCGCGTGGTGGAGCCGTCAAAGGTCGCGCCCTCGGGCAGCTGCAGGGTCACGGACGAGACGTCCTCGCCGGACTCGACCGTTCCCTCCCAGGTAAGGCGCGTGTTCATAGCGCCGATGACGCCAGAGCCGCCGTCCTCGTTGGGCTTGGCGGTGGCCTTCTCGGTGGTCATGGCAAGCGCTGCCTGCGGGGTGGCCAGGGCCACGCCGCAAGACGCCACGAGCACCGCGGCAAACAGGGCCGCCAGCGCGTGCGCCAGACCGCCTCTCTTGCTCGGGAGCTGCATCTTCTCTCCATTCATAAGCCGTGGGCGGGACCCCTCTGAGGAAGGGCCCCGCCATCTTTCCTACCTGCTGAAACGCTGAGATTGAGCCTTGTGGCGGCCTAGATCTCGGAGCCGAACCACTTGGTCTCGATCTCCTTCATGGTGCCGTCGGACTTCATGTCCTCCAGGGCCTTGTTGACGGCCTGGGTGAGCTCGGGGTTGTCCTTGGAGACGGCGATGCCGTACTGCTCGCCGGTCGGAATCTCCTTGACGATCTGGAGGTCGGAGAAGGACTGGGCCAGCATGTAGGAGGCAACGGGGAGGTCGACGACCATGGCCTGGTAGAGGCCGGTCTGGACGCCGGTGAGGGCGGCGGTCACGTCGTCGACGGGCACGCGGACGGCGTCGGGGAGGTTCTCGCCGATCCACTCGTCGCCGGTGGTGCCGCCCTGGCAGACGACCTGCTTGGAGGCGTCGTTCAGGGTCTCCTCGGTCTCGGAGGAACCCTTGGCCACGACGATGGCCTGGTTGGAGTCAAGGTAGGGCTCGGAGAAGTCGACGGACTCCATGCGCTCGTCGGTGATGGTGATGGCGGCGATGGAGACGTCGGCCTTGCCGCCCTGCTTGATGATGGGCACCAGGGTGTCGAACTTCTGGTTGGGCAGGTAGGAGGCGGTGAGGCCCATCTTCTCGGCGACGGCGTTGATGACGTCGACGTCAAAGCCCACGGGCTCGCCGGTCTTCTCGTCCATGTACTCGAAGGGGGCAAAGCCCAGCTCGGCGACGACGGTGAGCTTGCCGTCCTCGATGAGGGTCATGCCCTTCTTCTCGTCAGACTTGGCGTCGGAGGAGGAGTCGGTGCTGGTGGCGTTGGAGTTGCCGCAACCGGCAAGCACGGCGCCGGCGGCGACGGTGCCAAAGACGGCCAGGAACTCGCGACGGTTCATGTTCATCTGCATGGTGGGTCCTTTCCCAGGGATGGCTAGGGCATCTGCCCGGTCACTGAAATGCAGGCGAGAAGCGCGCCTCTTGCCTGCAAAGGGTTGCTACATTGCGGAGCCGAACCACTTGACCTCGAGGCTCTCGATGGTGCCGTCGTCCTTGAGGGCGGCGAGCGCCTCGTTGATGGCGGAGGTGAGGCCGGCGTTGGACTTGGAGACCACGATGCCGTACTGCTCGCCAGTCGGGATCTCGATGACCACATGACAGTCGGTGAAGGAGTTGTTGCAGAGGTACTTCATGACGGGCAGGTCAGCGGAGGCGGCGGCGTAGATGCCGGTGGAGACGCCGGTCACGGCCTGGACGGGGTCGTCCAGGGAGACGATGGTGGCCTTGGGCAGGTTCTCCTGGGCCCAGGCCTCACCGGTGGTGCCGGACTGGCAGGCGATCTTCACGCCATCGGCGTTCAAGGCCTCGGCCGTGGTCTTGTCGGAGTCGGCCTTGACGACGACGCCCTGGTTGGAGTCGATGTAGGGGTCGGTGAAGTCGATCTCCTGCTTGCGCTCGTCGGTGATGGTGAAGTTGGAGACGCCGCAGTCAGCCTTGCCGCCCTGCTTGATGAGCGGGATGATGCTGTCGAACTTCATGGCCGGCAGGTACTCGCAGGTGAGGCCCATCTTTGCCGCGACGGCGTCCATGAGATCGACCTCAAAGCCCACGGCGGTGGTGCCATCCATGTAGTCGAACGGCGGATTGGCCAGGTCAGAGGCAACGATGATCTTGCCGTCCTGAACCAGGGTGTAGCTGGCGGCGTTTGCGGAGTCGGTGCTGGCGGCAGCACCTGCACCAGAGTTGCCGCCGCAGCCTGCGAGCACGGCTGCGCCAGCCGCAGCTCCAAGGCCAAGGATGAAGTTGCAGCGGTCAAGCGTCTTGTTGAGGTTCATGCTGGGATTCCCTTCCCAAAAAAGCTTTGGCGCGCGGTCACGCCCTTTCCCGACGGAAGGCACGAGGTCTTCCCCGTGTCAGGGCTTGCGCCCCGTCCGTCGCCTGTCTGACCAGTTTGCGCCAGCTTTCTTTCAGCCTCGGCACATCCAGGCTTTCTTTACACGATTGACATACTGGATGCTCATTTTTGCATGATAACTAATATTTGCAGCCAATTTGCTAGTTTTGATGCATATTGAGACACGTATGGCCAGATGGAGTCACATCAATATGCATACGCATAGAGGCTACATGCAGCACCTCAAGACTCTCCAGCGGAGTTCTGCTGCACAGAACTGCCCTTCGTGTGAGTGATTTCCAAAAAGTTGTGCAGAAGTGCGCTTCGTGCGAGTGGCTTTCCGGCCAATTTGGCCCAATCGGCGCCGGTCGCGTGAAGAAACCCCAGTTAGCAAATGGCCGATACTCGCGAGGGCCCAAAAACAGGCTCACACGAAGGTTACTTCTGCACAGAGTTTTCCAAATCGCTCACACCAAGGTGACTTCTGCGCAAATACGCAAGGGCGGCACCTCGGCAGACCAGCCGGGGCGCCGCCCTCGTGGTTCTCAGGCCCGATTACGGGCGCGCGGGCCTAGAAGCCGCCGTAGTAGCGCTTGCGCTCCCAGTCAGTGACCGCGGTGCAGTAGTCGTTCCACTCGTGCTTCTTCTCCTGCACCAGGTAGTCAAAGATGTGGTCGCCCAGGACCTCGCGCATGAGCTCGGACTCCTCGAAGTTCTGGATGGCCTCACCCAGGGTGCGCGGCAGACGCCTGATGCCCTTGGCCTCGAGCTCCTTCTGGCTGAGGAGGAAGGTGTCGCGCGCGGACTCCTCGGGCAGGGGCAGCTCCTCCTCGATGCCCTTGAGACCGGCGGCGATGGTGGCGGCCAGCGCCAGGTACGGGTTGGCGGTGGGGTCGGGGCTGCGCAGCTCGATGCGGGTGGAGACGTGCTTGCCCGGCTTGTGGGCCGGGATGCGCACCAGGGCCGAGCGGTTCTTGCGGCCCCACGTGGCGTAGTTGGGGACCTCGCCCGTGGAGATAAAGCGCTTGTAGGAGTTGACGGTGGGGTTGGTCACCAGCGTGAACTCCGGCGCGTACTTGAGGATGCCGGCCACGTAGTGCTGGGCCAGGTCGGAGAGGTGCGCCACATGGTAGTCCTTGGGGGCCCAGAAGAGGTTCTCGCCCTCGTGGCTGAAGAGGGACTGGTACAGGAACATGGCGCTGCCCGGCTGGCCCGCAACGGGCTTGGGCATGAAGGAGGCGTACATGCCCTGCTGGGCGGCCAGCTGCTTGATGACCAGGCGCGCGGTCACGATGTTGTCGGCGCAGCTCACGGCCTCGGTGAAGCGCAGCTCGACGCCGTTTTGGGACGGGCCCGCGGCGTGGTAGGAGTACTGCACCGGGATGGACATCTTCTCGAGCATCAGCGTGGTCTGGCGACGCAGGTCGTTTGCGTTGTCCATGGGCGTGAGGTCAAAGTAGCCCGCATCGTCCTTGGGTCTGAGCTCGTGCTGGCTGTCGGAGTAGAAGTACTCGATCTTGGGTCCCACGTTGGGGATGTAGCCCATCTTGTCTGCCTTGGTGAAGACCTTGAGCAGGCAGTTGCGCGGGTCTCCGTCAAACGGCTCGCGGGAGGGCGTGTAGACGTCGCAGAAGACGCGCGCCACACCGGACTCGGTCGGGCGCCACGGCAGAAGCGTAAAGGTGTCGGGGTCCGGGAAAGCCAGCATGTCGGACTCCTCCAGCGACACGAAGCCGTCGATGGAGGAGCCGTCAAAGCCGATGCCCTCCTCAAAGGCCTCTTCGAGCTCCTCCGGGGAGATGGCAAAGGACTTGAGGTTGCCCAGGACGTCGGTGAACCAAAGGCGGACAAAGCGGATGTCTCGCTCCTCGACGGTGCGAAGAACGAAGTCGATGTCCTTCTCGCTGCTCATGCAGACTCCTTCCAGGGGTCGGCGGGGAAATTCTTCAATCCGGGCTAGGTTCCCACAAACGTGTTACGCACGTGTTTCACCCCGCCGGACGCCCGCTCACCTCACAGAATCCGCCGCCTGTCGCCCGCCGTCGCCCAGCAGGCAAGAGACGCCTCCCGCCGCGGCCCCTACCGCTGGCAGTCGCAGGACTTGGCGCGCGCCAGGGCTCGGTCGGCATCGGCAAGCATGCGCTTTGCCGCCGAGCAGTCGCCCTTGCCGTGGGCCGAGCAGCCCCCGCCGCACTCGGAGCAGCCGCTCTTCTGGCTCTTGCCGAGGTAGCGGATGCATGCCACAAATGCCGCCACGACGGCGACCACGATGATGACGTCCACGGGGCTCATGGGACCCCCCTTTCCGGCCGCTTGGCGGCCATGCCGCCTGGAATCAATCCCAGGCGAGAAAAACGTTAGTTAGCCTAGGGCAACTATACCCAACTGCGGCATACTATATGGTTGGCGACCGAAGGTCGCATGCAATGTTCGCGTAAATCCTAGGAGGAAACGCATGGCAGAAGACACGATGAAGCTCGTCCTTATCCGTCACGGCGAGTCCGAGTGGAACAAGCTCAACCTGTTCACCGGCTGGACCGACGTCGAGCTGTCCGAGACTGGCGAGAAGGAGGCTGCCGCCGGCGGCCGTGCCCTCAAGGAGGCCGGCTTCGACTTCGACATCTGCTACACCTCCCGCCTGAAGCGCGCCATCCACACCCTGAACTTCGTGCTCAAGGAGATGGACCGCGAGTGGCTGCCCGTCGTCAAGAGCTGGAAGCTCAACGAGCGCCACTACGGCGCCCTGCAGGGCCTGAACAAGGCCGACGCCGCCGCCGAGCACGGCGACGAGCAGGTCAAGATCTGGCGCCGCTCCTTTGACATCTGCCCGCCCGAGCTGGAGCCCGGCGACGAGCGCGACCCGCACACCCAGGAGCAGTACCGTGACGTCGCTCCCGACCAGCTCCCCTACACCGAGTGCCTGAAGGACACCATCGCCCGCGCCTGGCCGTTCTTCGAGGATGAGATCCGCCCGCAGATGCTCGCCGGCAAGCGCGTCCTCATCGCCGCCCACGGCAACTCCCTGCGCTCCCTGGTCATGAAGTTCGAGAAGATGACCCCCGAGCAGATCCTCGAGGTCAACATCCCGACCGGCGTGCCCCTGGTCTACACCTTCGACCGCGACTTCAACGTCGTCGACAAGCAGTACATCGGTGACCCGGAGACCATCGCCGCCAAGATCAACGCTGTCGCCAACCAGGGCAAGGCCAAGAAGTAGCGTAGAGCCAACAGCAAGGTGAGGGCCCCCGCCCTTCTCGCAAAGCTACGCGCCTTTGGCGCAAAGAGCTTTGCTGAGAAGGGCGGGGGCCTTGCTGTAGGACGCCGACTTCCAACGACCAAAGAACAAAGCACAAAGAGCTTCGCCGGGAGGCCCAAGGGGCCTTTCTTGTGGAAAGGGGGCGCCCGATGGCCAACTCGGACGGGGACGTGGGCCTTGGGTAGAATGGATGGTTACGACTGACGTGCGCGGGCGAGAAGACCGTGCCAGAGATTGGAGCGTTGATGGACGAGCAGGAGAAGGATCGCATCCGCGAGGAGTTCGAGGCCTCGCGCAGCAAGGGGGCCGAGCAGCAGCAGGCACAGCAGGCGCAGGCTCCCCAGCAGGAGGGGCCGGCCGAGGGCTGCGTGATCAAGAACGTCATTGGCGTGGTCTCCGGCAAGGGTGGCGTCGGAAAGTCCCTGGTCACGGGCATCCTCGCGCGCGAGCTCTCCCGTCGCGGCGCCAAGGTGGGCATCCTGGACGCAGACGTCACCGGCCCGTCCATCCCCAAGATGTTCGGCATGTCCGGCTGTCACGCCTACGCGCAGGACAACCTGCTCGTGCCGCTTGAGACCAAGGGCGGCATCAAGGTCATGAGCGCCAACCTCGTGCTCGATAACGAGGACGACCCGGTGCTCTGGCGCGGCCCCGTGGTGGCCGGCGCCATCAAGCAGTTCTGGGGCCAGTGCGCCTGGGGCGAGCTTGACTACCTGCTGGTGGACATGCCTCCGGGAACCTCCGACGTGGCGCTCACCGTCTTCCAGAGCCTGCCCGTGGAGGGCGTCGTCATCGTGAGCTCGCCGCAGGACCTGGTCCAGATGGTGGTGGGCAAGGCCGTCAAGATGGCCAACATGATGGACGTCCCGGTGCTGGGCCTGGTGGAGAACATGGCCTACGTCACCTGCCCCCACTGCGAAGAGAAGATCTTCCCCTACGGCCCCAGCCGCCTTCAGGAGACGGCCGACCACTTTGACCTGGTTGCCCTGGGCCAGCTGCCCATTGACCCGGCCCTGGCCGCGGCCTGCGACGCCGGCAGCTTTGAGCAGAGCGTGCCCGACGGCCTGCTTCCCGAGGCCGTCCAGACCGTCATCCAGGTGGCCGAGCTCACCGCGGCGCTCGCCGGAAGGGACGCCTAGGCGCATGGCCGCCCGCACGCGCGCAAAGAAGCCGTCCCGCGCCGAGCTGCGCGAGCGCGCCCTCGCAGCCGCCTCGGCCGTCGGGGTGCCCGCCGCCTGCGACGTGGTGGTCGCGGGCGGCGGCGCCTCGGGCCTGGTGGCGGCCATCGCGGCCGCGGAGGCCGGCGCCCGCACGTGCGTGCTCGAGCAGGACCTGGAGTGCGGCCGGAAGATCCTGGCAACGGGAAACGGCCGCTGCAACTTTGCCAACGAGGACCTTGACCCCGCACGCTACAGAAACGGCGCGTTTGTCGCCAAGGTTGCGGGTGCCCGGTGGCTGGAGGAGGTCCTGGGGTTCTTTGCCGCGTCAGGCCTGGCCTGGGCCTCGGAGGAGGGCAGGCTCTACCCGCTCTCTCGCCAGGCGGCCTCCGTCAGGAACGTCCTTCTGGGCCGCGCCCGCCGTGCCGGCGTGACGCTCGCCCCCGCCCGCAAGGTCACGTCCGTGGCACCCGCGGCCGGCGGCTGGAAGGTCTCCTTCTCCCCCGCCGCACCAGGCGAGAAGGGCGCCCCGCAGGCAGGAGGCATCACCGCCAGGGCCGTCGTGATGGCCGCCGGCGGCGGCTCCGAGCTCGCCCGCGGGCTGGGCCTGCCGGCCGTGGCCGAGGGGCCCGTGCTCTGCGCCCTGGCGTGCGAGCCCGAGAACAACAGCCTTGAGCTGGCCCTCGTTGACGGCAGGCGCGCCCACGCGCACGTGCGGCTGCTCCGCGGCGGCCGCAAGCTCTGGGCGGAAGACGGCGAGGTGCTCTTTCGCCCGTGGGGACTCTCCGGCATCTGCGTCTTCGACCTCTCCCGCCGTGCGGAGGCGGGCGACGCCATCTCCCTCGACCTCACGTGCGGCATGGCGGACGCCCAGCTTGAGGCGGCAGCCGCCACGGGCACGGCGGACGGCGTGCTTGACCCGCAGGTGGCCGCGGCGCTGGGGGCCGCCGGCGGCAACCCCGCGTCCGCCTTTGCCGCGCTGCGTCAGGCCCGTAGCCTGCGCTTCCTCGTGACCGACCGCGCCGAGACGGAGCGCGCCCAGGTCACGCGGGGAGGTCTGGACGTGACGGGCTTCTTCCCAGAGACGCTTGAATGCGCCACGCTGCCCGGGCTCTTTGCCTGCGGCGAGGCGCTTGACGTGGACGCGGACTGCGGCGGCTTCAACCTCGCGTGGGCATGGAGGAGCGGCCAGGTGGCCGGCGCCTCCGCGGCCGCGCTCGCACTCTCACAGAACAGGAAGTGACCACGATGCTCGAGGTCTCAGGCATAAGGATCCACCTCACGCAGCTCGACGGAGGCGACGAGCGCGAGCTCGCCCTCTGCAAAAAGGCGCTCGCCAAGAAGCTGCGCATCAATGCGTCGCAGCTCAGAGGCATCGAGCGTCGCCGTCGCTCCATCGACGCGCGCAAGAAGGCCGACATCGTGCTCACCTTCACCCTGCGCGCGGAGCTCGCGGGCGGCCCCTCCCAGGAGGCGGCCGTCCTCTCCAAGCTGACCCGCGCCCACGCCGAGAAGGGCGTCCGCGTGGTGGGCGAGGAGCCCTTCGGCTGGCCTGACGCCGCCGTGGCGCCCGACGCGCGTCCCGTTGTGGTGGGAGCCGGCTGCGCGGGCCTCTCCTGCGCGCTCTCCCTTGCGAGAGCGGGCCTTTCTCCCCTGCTCGTGGAGCGCGGGGACGACGCCGCCCGCCGCAGCAGGGTGGTAGAGGCGCACAACGCCACCGGCGAGCTGGACGTGGAGAGCAACATCCAGTACGGCGTGGGCGGCGCGGGCACGTTCTCTGACGGCAAGCTGCAGACCGGCACCAAGAGCCCGGCCCACCGCCTCATCCTGGAGACCTTCGTGGAGGCCGGCGCCCAGCCGCAGATCCTGTGGGACGCAAAGCCCCACGTGGGAAGCGACGTGCTGCCGCGCGTGGTGACCAACATCGTGCGCATGATCGAGGAGGCCGGCGGTGAGGTGCGCTGCCGCTGCCGCATGAGCGACCTGGACGTCACCGGCGGCCGCGTGCGGTCCGTGACGCTGACCCAAACGGCCGCCGACGGCTCCCAGACCGAGGAGCGCGTGGCCGCGAGCTGCGTCGTCCTTGCCTGCGGCCACTCCGCGCGCGACGTCTTTGAGCTGCTGCGCGAGCACGACGTGCCCATGGAGCGCAAGACGTTTGCCATGGGCGTGCGCATCGAGCACCTGCAGGCGGACATCGACCGCGCCCTCTACGGTCCCGCCGCCGGCAGCCCAGCCCTGGGCGCGGCCCCGTACAAGCTCTCGTGCCACCTGCCGAGCGGCCGCTCCGCGTTCAGCTTCTGCATGTGTCCCGGCGGCTACGTGGTCTCCGCCGCCAGCGAGCGCGGCGGAGTTGTCACAAACGGCATGAGCCTCTCGGACCGCGCGGGCGCAAACGCCAACTCCGGCCTTCTGGCCAACGTCTTCCCGGACGACCTGCCGGGCGACGACGTCCTCGCCGGCGTCGAGCTGCAGCGCCGCTGCGAGAGGGCGGCCTTTGCGGCCGGCGGCGGCGCCTACGTCGCGCCCGCCCAGCTGGTGGGAGACTTCCTCGCGGGCACGCCCTCCTCGGCCGGCGGCCGCGTGGCGCCCACCTACCCCAGGGGCGTTGCCTGGGGCTCTGTTGAGAAGTGCCTGCCGGACTACATCGTGGGCACGCTGCGGGACGCCCTGCCCCGCATGGGCCGCCAGCTCCACGGCTTTGACGTGGCTGACGCCGTGCTCACGGGCGTGGAGACCCGCTCCAGCTCACCGGTGCGCGTCACGCGCGGCGCGGACGGCCAGAGCGTGGGCGTGGCCGGCCTCTGGCCCGTCGGCGAGGGCGCGGGCTACGCGGGCGGCATCATGAGCGCCGCCACCGACGGCATCATGGCCGCCAGGAAGGTGGTCGAGGCGTTGGGCGGCGGGGCGGCTGACCCGGCCGAATAGCGTACAAAATAACGACCGGAGGCCCTTCTCGCCTGGCGTTTTGCCTGTTGAGAAGGCCTCTCTTTGTGATTATGTACGCTATTGCCGGGCGGGACGAGGCACGCAAGCCCGACTGGCCCGCTACTCGTCGTCCGGGAGGTACTTGGCGAACGGGCCCTTCTTGGTGGGGTCGACCTCGGCCAGGCCCAGGGCGTACAGGAAGCCCAGGATCACGATGACCGCCGGCGCCGCCATACCCAGGTAGACCACGATGACCACCGGAGCGGTGAGCCCGACGCCAAAGAGTATGGGCACCGGGGAGAGCACCAGCACGGCCAGGAAGAGCACCGAGATCACGCGCAGCGCGTTGCGGGCACCGCGGCCGAGCTTGATCTTCTTGAGCCCGACAAAGAGCAGCCCCAGCAGGGCACCAACGGCAAAGAGGATGACGGGGCCAGACTCGATGGCCATCACCTGCAGGAAGGCGGACCCCATCACGGCGTAGTAGGTGTCGATGACCTCGCCGGAGCGGTACCAGACCTGGAAGGCAACGCAGCCCGCGAGCAGGATTGCCCAGACCACGGCGTTGGCGATAAGGACGTTCTTCTTCATTGGGTTTCTCCCCTGGTTTGGTGGGGTATGCTCGTATGAGCTCCTATATGTTCGTCGGTCTAGTATACCCGCAGGCGCCAGACGCCCGCAGAGTGGAGGGGAGGGCACCGTGGCAGCAAGTACAAGGCAGACGCAGCGCTCCTATAGCGTGGGAGAAGAGATTGCTAACTCCGTGAGCCACGGCGTGGGTGCGCTTCTCTCCATTGCGGCGCTGGTGCTGCTCATCGTGCGCGCCGTGAGCCACGGCGGCGGCGTGCGCCTTGCGGCGGCGCTGCTCATGGGCATCGGGCTCATCGTGGAGTACCTCTTCTCGACGCTCTACCACGCCATTGCGCCCGCAGGCGCCAAGCGCGTCTTCCGCGTGCTGGACCACTGCGGCATCTACCTGCTCATAGCCGGCAGCTACGCGCCGTTTGCGCTGGTCGCGCTGGCCGACTACGACGGCCTGCGGCTGGGCATCGTGGTCTGGGCCATCGCCCTGGTGGGCATCGTGGCCGAGTGCCTGATGCGCGAGCGCCAGCCCAAGTGGCTGAGCGCCCTCATCTACGTGCTGCTGGGCTGGGCGGTCATCTTCCGCGTGGGCACCCTCTGGCAGGTCCTGCCCTCCCCCGCCTTCTGGCTCCTTGTGGCAGGCGGCCTCTCCTACACCGTGGGAGCGCTCTTCTACCTGCCCAAGCACGTGCCCTACCTGCACTTTGTCTTCCACCTCTTCACCCTGACCGGCAGCGTCTGCATCACCCTCTCCGCCCTGCTCTTCGTGCTGTAGGAAGCCTTGAGAAACGCGCGGGTTCCGGCTACCATGTGTCTCAGAGGCATATCTCGGCCTTAAGCGAGAGAGTTATCAGCGGGCTTCTCTTGGCCCCAATCAAGAGAGTTACAAGCGAGTGTTTCGCCACTCTGAGCGCGAGCCTAACTGAGGGAGCGGTCCATTCCGCTCCCTCTCTTTTTACCTAGGGAGGATACATGGCCGGTCTGTCGTTCTACACCGTTGACGAGCGCTACATCGACTATTTGGCGCCATACGCGCCCCACCTGTTCCATAACGCCAAGAAGGGGCAGGGTCACTCCCGCAAGTACATCGGCATCGTATTCGAGGTCAACGGGTTTGAGTACTTTACTCCCCTGTCATCGTTCAAGGAGAAGCACCGCAGGATGAAGAACGGCTTGGACTTCATCAAGGTTGGTGACTATGCGGTCATTAACCTGAACTGCATGTTTCCCGTTGCGACGGACACCTACCAAAGAGTCGACTTCTCTGCGGTCCAGGACAAGCGCTACCGGGCTTGCTCCAAGCCGAGTACAGGATCATCAAGCAATTGGAGGGTCGCATCCGCAAGAACGCGTCGACCCTGTACAACCACAAGGCAAATAACGGAGACTCGACGCCGCTCTCTGCCCGATGCAACGATTTTCCCCTCTTGGAAAGAGCCTGCCAAGGCTTCCGCTATCCAACGCACGGCTGAGGCGACGCCTCGTCAGAAAAACCGACCTGGGTATCCGGCGAGGAATACCCAGGTCACTTTTTGGCAGCAGTCGAGAAGCGCGCTTCTCGCCTGGATCACCCGGTGTTCTGCAGGCCGGCGGCAACGCCGGAGACGGTGCAGAGGATGAGGTAGATGAAGCGCTCGCGCTCCTCGGGCGTGAGCTTGTCGCCCTTGGTGCGCAGGGTCTTCAGGGCTTGCGCCTGCGTCACGGACAGGACGTTAACAAACGGCAGGCGCATGCGGATGACCGGGCCCAGGACGCGGCGGTTCTGCAGCGGCCACTCGTCGCCCACGATGGCCAGGACCCACTTGCGGGTGAGCTCCATCTCGTCCAGGACCTTGCTCGAGAGGTCCTCGCAGCCGCCCAGCTGCAGGTAGAGCCTGCCGATGCGCTCGTCGGTCTTGGAGATGGACATCTCGATGTTGTCGATGAACGTGGTGAACAGCGGCCACTCCGCGTAGGCGCGGCGCAGCTTGTCCAGGTCGCCCAGGCGCTCGCAGGCGGTGCCCAGGCCGTACCAGGCGGCCAGGTTGATGCGCGCCTGGCTCCAGGAGAAAATCCACGGGATGGTGCGCAGGTCGTCGAGGGACTTGGCGCCCAGGCCGCGCTTGGCCGGGCGGCTGCCGATGGGCATGAGGCCGATCTCAGTCAGCGGCGTGACGGTGGAGAACCACTCGGCAAAGCCCTCGGTGTTGAGAAGGTCGAGGTAGCGCTCGCGGGAGTACTTGTCCAGGGCCGCGGCCATGTCGGCGTACTTGGCCGTGGACTCGGTGTTGACCCACTCGATGGACGGTGCCGACTGCAGCAGCGTGGCCCCGGCGACAGACTCCACGTGACGGCGGGCCAGCGTGGGGTCTCCGTAGCGGGCAAAGATGACCTCGCCCTGCTCGGTGAGCTTGAAGCGGCAGTTGACCGAGCCCTTGGGCTGCGAGAGAACGGCGCGGTTTGCCGGGCCGCCACCGCGGCCGACGGCACCGCCTCGGCCGTGCATGAGGATGAGGTCGACGTTGTTCTCCTCGGCCCACTGGGCAATGGCGGCCTGCGTGGCGTGCAGGACCAGCGTGGCGCTGGTGGGACCGGCGTCCTTGGAGGAGTCTGAGTAGCCGAGCATGACCTCCAGGCGGCGGCCCGTCTGGGCCATGCGGCGCTGGACCTCGGGGAGCTTGATCATCTCGTCAAGGGTCTTGACGGCGTTCTCCAGGTCCTCCACCTGCTCGAAGAGCGGGATGACGTCGAGCACGGGCACGTCAGCCTCGTGCGCGAAGGCAAGGTGGGCAAGCTCGTAGACGTCGGCGACGTTCCGGGCGCTCTTGGTGAAGGAGATGATGTAGCGGCGGGCCGCCGCAACGCCGTTCTTGCGCTGAATCTGGCCGATGGCGCGGAAGGTGTCCAGCACCTCGCGGGTCATGGGCGCAAGCTCGCCGCGCTCGCCCCAGCGGCCGTGCTCGCGGATGTCGGCGAGGGCGCGGGAGTGGACCAGGGAGTGCTGGCGGAACTCCATCTCCACCATGTGGAAGCCGAAGGTCTGGGCCTGCCAGATGAGCTTCTGGATGGGGCCGTAGGCCGTGCGGGCAGCGCCCGCCTTGGCAAGCGACAGCTGGACGCAGCGCAGGTCGGAGATGAAGTCCTCGGCGCTGGCGTACATGATGTCGGCGGTGCGCACGATGGTGGCACGCAGGCGCTCGGCAATGACCAGCATGCAGGCGCGGTGGAGCTCCGAGGCCGAGATGCCGATGGCACGGGCCGTGATGGCCTCGCTCATCTCGCGCTGGTGGTTCCAGAGGTTGACCAGCTGGTCGGAGGGGGGCGTGGAGGCCACGTCCAGCGTCAGGTTGCGGCCGATGAAGTGCGTGGCGTCGGCCAGCGTCTCCAGCATGTGGACGCGGAACTTCTCGGCCACCTGGCGGCTCACCTTTGCGGTTACGTTGGGGTTGCCGTCGCGGTCGGAGCCGATCCAGCTGCCCGGGTGGAAGAACGCGGGGCAGACGGGCGGCACGGTGCCGGCCTTCTCGCCGAGCTCCCAGTCGTCAAAGCGGCGGTAGACCTGGGGCACCATCTGGAAGAGGGTGCGGTCGAAGATGTCGATGACGGTGTCGGCCTCCTCGACGGGGGTCGGCTTCTTGTGGGCGATGGGAGAGGTGCGCACCAGGGCGTCAATCTCCTGCAGGAGCTGGCGCTCGTTCTCGGCCAGGGCGATGCCGCCCAGCTCGGAGCGCTGCTGCAGCAGGCCGGAGATGCGGCGGATCTTGCCCTCGACGGCCTTGCGGCGGGCCTCGGTGGGGTGGGCGGTGAAGACCGGGTGGAACTCGAGGCGGTTGAGAAGGGCCATGGCCTTACCGCGGCCACACTCGTCCACGAGCTGGCGGTAGGCCACCGTGATGTCGTTGATGGGGTCGGCCTCGGCCGTGGTGGGCACGGTGCGCTCGCGCAGGCGCAGGGACTCGTCGCGGTAGTTCTCCTCGCAGATGTTGGCGAGGTGGAAGTAGGCCACGAAGGCGCGCATCAGCATGGTGGCATGGGCCTCGTCCAGACCGTCGATGACGCGCTCCAGGTCGGCAAAGGCCTCGGTCGCCTCCTCGGTGGCGCCGTCCTCGTCGTAGCTCGCCTTGATGGCGTCGTCCAGAAGGACGTCAAAGGTGGCGCGCATCTCGGGATCGCTCTCCTCGAGGACCTTGCGCACCAGGCGCAGGAAGAGCGCCATGTTGTCGCGGATGGACTCCGGAACGTCCACGGCGGAGAGCGTGGCCTTGGCGGCCGTCTCCTCGACGAGGGCGCTCGCGGGCAGCGCGCTCTTCTCGACCTCGGGCGTCGAGGCGGGGGCGACTGCGGGGGCAGCCGCGAACGCTAGGCTCGGGTCCTTCTGTGCTTGCTTGTCAGCCAACGTGTCTCCTTGCGACAGGCCGCCTTGGGGCGGCGTCCGACCAACCTTACACTACGATACCCGCCCGCGGCCCCCAAGGCGCTGCTCGCCGTATGGCGAAACTGATTGTTCACGCGCAGAAGCTACCGTTTGCCGGCGCAAACCGACCTCTGGTCTACAATCAGGTGACCAAGTCGTTAAATCAGGAGGCTCCCTACATGGCGCAGATTCCCCAGCGGAGAAGCACGTCCGACACGCCCGTCGCCCCGGCAGGAGCCCCGGGCAAGGCCCCGCGCTACGGCGTGGAGACCAAGCGCGGCATGGCCGGGCGCCGGGGAGGGCTGGGGCGCCCTGGCAGGAGGGCCGCGGGCGCGCGGGCTTCTCGCCAGGCGGCGCCCAAGGAGAAGCAGCCCGGGTTTCTCTCCCGCGCGGTCAACAACTGGTGGAACCGCCTTCTGGGAGCCGTCTTTGGCGGTGGCCTGGAGGACCAGGGCGAGCAGTACCTGGCGCACCAGACCACTCGCGACTACGTGCTCAACACGGTGGGCCAGGCCGCCTGGGGAGGCCTCTTTCCGCTTCTGACGATGGTCTGCACCTGGTTTGTGGGCGCCGAGCAGGCGGGCCTGTTCTCCATGGCCTTCACGGTGGGAACGCTGCTGCTGTTCCTTGCCAACTTTGGCGTGCGCACCTACCAAGTCTCCGACCTCGACGAGCTGCAGTCGTTCAAGGACTACCAGGTCAACCGCCTCATCACCTGCGGCCTCATGCTGCTGGTGGGCTTTGGCTACTGCAAGGCGCGCGGCTACGCCGAGCCCATGATCTCCATCTGCATGGGCGCGCTAAGCTTTCGCGCCGTCGACGGCCTTGCCGATGTCTACGAGGGGCGCCTGCAGCAGAAGGACAAGCTTTACCTGGCCGGCCTCTCGCAGGGCCTGCGTTGCGCCGCGTCCTTCCTGGCCTTCTCCATCGTGCTCTTTGTGACCCGCAACCTGACGTTTGCCTCGTTTGCCATGGCCATCGCCGCCGTGGCGTCGCTTCTGCTGCTCACGCTGCCGCTGGCCTACCTTGAGACCGAGAAGAGCCTGCCCGCCACCTTCCGTGGCGTTCGCGAGCTCTTTGTGCAGTGCTGGCCGCTCTTCCTGGCACTCTTCCTCTACAACGTCATCGACTCGGTGCCCAAGTTTGCCATGGAGGGCAGCCTCTCCTACGACAACCAGCTCTACTACAACGCCATGTACTTCCCGGCCCACTCCATCCTCATGGCGGCCGGCTTCATCTACAAGCCGCAGCTCGTGCGCCTGGCGCGCATCTGGGAGGATCCCGAGAAGCACCGCAGGTTCGACCTCGTGGTCCTGGCCATGATCGGCGTCATCGCGCTCATCACCGGCGCCATGGCCCTCTTCATGGGCTGGGTGGGCATCCCCCTCATGGGCCTTATGTACGGCCTGGACTTCGAGCAGTTCAGGAGCCTCGTCTTTGTCATGGTGGCGACGGGCGGCGTCTGCGCGTGCATCGACTTCCTATACCAGATCATCACCGTGCTGCGCGCCCAGGGCGAGGTCACGAGGCTCTACCTCATCGCCTTCGTCTTCGCCGTGCCCGTGGCCATGCTGCTGGTCAACTTCTCGGGCCTCTCCGGCGCCGTGGTGGGCAGCCTCGTGGTGATGTCCATCCTGCTTTTGCTGCTGGTGACCGAGTACCTGGCCATCCGCAAGCGCCTGGAGTAGCCCTCACAAATTGGGGACGCGTTCGTTTTTGCGCAAAGAGGGGACGGGTTAGACCGTCCCCTCTTTTGTTGCCTATCGGCGCTGGGCGGCGCCGGGCAACCTGTCCCAAGTTTGCGCAAATTTGAACACGTCCCCAATTTGAGGGGCGGCGGGCTACCTCAGGCTGGGGTGGCGCTCCTCGTCCCACCAAGTCAGACGGGCGATGTTGCCCTTGATGTGCTCGCAGGAGGCGTGAAGCTGGGCCTCCTCCGCCTCGGTGAGCGAGAGCGTGACGACCTCCTCGACGCCCGCGGCGCCCACCACGCACGGCAGGCTGGTGTAGTGGCCGGACTCGCCGTACTCGCCCGTAAGCAGCGTGGAGCAGGCCGTGACCAGATGCTCGTCGGAGACCACGGCGCGCACCAGGCGCACGGCGGCGTTGGCGATGGCGTACTCCGTGCATCCCTTGCCCGCGTAGGTCACGTAGCCGCCAAAGCGGGCGTCCTTCTCGACCTGCGCAAGGTTAAAGCCAAAGCGGTCGGGCTGCTCGGCGGCGAGCTCGGCCAGCGGCTTTCCGCCGAAGTTGACGGCAGACCACGCGGCAAACTGAGAGGTGCCGTGCTCGCCCAGCATGTAGGCGCAGATGGAGCGCTGGTCCAGGTTGACGCGGCGGGCAATGGCGTTCTTGAGGCGCGCGGAGTCCAGGGCCGTGCCGGAGCCGATGATGCGGCGCGGGTCGTAGCCGGTGAGGTGCCAGATCTCCGTGGCAACCACGTCGCAGGGGTTGGAGATGGTGACGATGACGCCCCCAAAGCCGGCGTCCACCAGGCGGCGCGGCCAGGTGCGGGTGATCTCGGCGGTCACAAAGAGCTCGCCGTCACGGTCGCCGGCGGCCTTGGCCACGTCACCGGCGGCGTTGACCACCACGTCGCAGCCGGCGAGAAGCTCGTACTTCTCGCCGCAGTTGACCACGCGGCAGTTGTGCGGGTAGAAGCTCATGGAGTCGGTGAGGTCCTGGCACTCGCTCTCCAGCTTCTGCGCGTTGATGTCGGCGAGGTAGAGCTCGTCTGCCACACCCTGCATGAGCAGGCTGTTTGCCACGTGCGCGCCCACATGGCCCTGTCCGATGACGCCGATCTTGCGAATGAGTGCCATGCTGGCTCCCGTCTCTTGTCCCCTAGGCGCGCCGGCGGTGCGCAAGCGGATTCTAGCGCGGCCACGTGACCAACGCGTGACAGGGAGCGTCCCCGGGCCCCGGCGAGGCCCACCTACCCGGGCAGCTGCCCCGCGTAGATGGTCTTTCCCATGTTGAAGAGGTAGGCGGCGGCGCAGACCACAAAGAACGCGGGCAGGTTGGCCCAGCCAAAGACCTCTCCCCCGATGAGCAGCGGCGCGAGGAAGGTGTTGGTGGCCGCGCCAAAGACCGCGGCGTAGCCGAGCGCGGCCGCAAGCGCCACGGGAAGCCCCAGCGGCCCGGCCAGCACCACGCCCAGACACGCGCCAATGGAGAAGAGCGGCGTGACCTCGCCGCCCTGATAGCCGGCCGAGAGCGTGAGCACGGTCAGCGCGAGCTTGAGGGCCCAGTCCCAGGGAAGGACGTCCTGGCCGGCGCCCGCGATGGCGGTCTCGATGAGGTTGGTGCCCAGGCCGCAGTAGCGGCCACCCCACAGGACCAGGAGCACCACGGAGAGGCCGGCGCCCATGGCCGCCGCGCGCACCACGGGGTTGGGAAGCAGTCGCGCCGCCACGGACTTGCCGCGGGACAGAAGCCACGCGAAGGCACCTCCCGCCACGCCGAAGGCAAGGCCCGCAAGTGCGAGCCGCAGCGTCGCGGGGGCGTCGAGGGCGGCAAGCGGAGCCACGGCCACCTCGAACTTTGCCAGGCCAAGCGCGCCGGAGGTGGCGCTTGCCACCAGGGACGCCGCGAGGGCCGGCGCCAGCGCCTCGTAGCGAAGGCGTCCCGCGGCCAGGACCTCGAGGGCAAAGACCGTGGCCGCAAGCGGCGTGCGGAAGAGGCCGGCAAAGCCGGCGGCCATGCCCACCACGGCAAACGTGGGCGCGGCGTTGCGCAGCGGCAGGCGGCGGCCCAGCCAGTGCGAGAGCGTGGCGCCAATCTGCACGGCCACGCCCTCCCTGCCGGCTGAGCCTCCCGTGAGGTGCGTGAGCCAGGTGCTGACCATGACGAGGGGCACCAGGCGCAGGGGAATCTGCTGGTCCTGGCCGTGGGCGGCGCCAAACACCAGGCCCATGCCCCTCTCGGCGCCCTTGCCAAAGTGACGGTACGCCCACGCCGTGAGGGCTCCCGCCACGGCCAGGAAGGGCACCGTCAGGAGCGGCCAGCCGGCCCGCACGCCAGAGACGGCCAGCAGCACGCGGCCAAAGAGCGCGTCGGCGGCACCGGCGGCAACGCCCGCCGGCAGCGCGGCGGCCACCAGAACCAGGACCCTCCCATAGGCATCGGCAACTCGGCACAGGCGCTTCTCCACGCTTGACCTCCACTTCCGCCGGAAGACCCGGCCTCGGCACAAAAAAGACTTCTGCCCCTGGGCCGCCCGGAGGCGAGAGGGGCAGAAGTCATCAGCTCAAAGGCGGTTTAGGGCTCGCGGCGCGCGCCGCCACCCAACGGGGAACCTCATCCCGCGCAAGGAATCTTACGGCCGCGAAGCCGGGGCGTCAATCCAGCTCCTTGGCGCCGGTGTAGAGCTGCCAGTACTCGCCGCGCTGGGCCAGGAGCTCCTCGTGGGTGCCGCGCTCCACGATGCGGCCGTGCTCCAGCACCATGATGGCATTGGCGTTGCGCACGGTGGAGAGGCGGTGCGCGATGACGAAGGTGGTCCTGCCGGCCATGAGCTGGTCCATGGCCCGGGCGATGATGGCCTCGGTGCGGGTGTCGATGGAGCTCGTGGCCTCGTCCAGGATGAGCACCGGAGGGTCGGCCACGGCCGCGCGGGCAATGGCCAGAAGCTGGCGCTGGCCCTGGCTGAGGTTGGCGCCGTCGGCCACCACCGGCGTGTCGTAGCCCTGCGGCAGGCGGCTGATGAAGCTGTCGGCGTTGGCCACGCGGGCGGCGGCGCGCACCTCCTCGTCGGTGGCGTCCAGCTTGCCGAAGCGGATGTTGTCGGCGATGGTGCCACGGAAGAGGTGCGTGTCCTGCAGCACGATGCCCAGGCTGCGGCGCAGGGACTCCTTGGAGATGTCCCTCACGTCGATGCCGTCGTAGGTGATGACGCCGCCGCGCACCTCGTAGAAGCGGTTGATCAGGTTGGTGATGGTGGTCTTTCCGGCTCCCGTGGACCCCACGAAGGCGATCTTCTGCCCCGGCTTGGCAAAGAGCGAGAGCCCCTCGAGGACGGTCTGCCCCTCCACGTAGCCAAAGTCCACGTCATAGAAGCGCACGTCGCCGGCAAGAGGCACGTCCTCGCCGTCGATGCGCCACGCCCAGCCTGAGGCGCCGCCCGCCGTGCGGGCCGCCTCCACGTCCGAGCGCACCAGGGTCACGCGGCCCTCGTCCACCTCGGGCTTCCTCTCCATGACGGCAAAGATGCGCTCGGCTCCGGCGAGGGCCGTCAACAGGAAGTTGCCCTGCTGCGTGAGCTGGTTGATGGGCATGCAGGCCTGGCGGACAAACACCAGGTAGCTGGCAAGGCTTCCCACGTCGGCACGACCGCCCAGGGCAAGCAGCGCCCCCACCACGCAGACCACGGCAAAGTTCATGTACGAGACGGCCACGGTCACCGGCACCATCGTCGAGGCGTAGGCCTGCGCGGTGGTGCCGCTCTGGCGCAGCGCCTCGTTGAGGCCGTCGAAGTCCGCCTGGGCGGCCTCCTCGTGGTTGAAGACCTTGACCACCTTCTGGCCGGCCATCATCTCCTCCACGTAGCCGTCGAGCTGGCCGAGCGTGGCCTGCTGCGCCCCAAAGAACCTGCGGCTCCGCCCTCCCGAGAAGCGCACGTAGCAGGCGATGAGCACGTCGCAGGCAAGCGTGATGAGCGTGAGGCGCCAGTCGAGCACCACCAGCAGCGTGAAGGTGCCCACCGTCTGGATGAGCGCCTGCACCGCGTTGGCAAAGCTGTTGTTGAGCGCCTCCGAGACCGTGTCCACGTCGTTGGTGAAGTAGCTCATGACGTCGCCGTGGCGCGTGGAGTCAAAGAACGAGAGCGGCAGCCCCTCTATGTGGGCGAGAAGGTCCCGCCTGATGTCGAAGACCACCTTCTGCGCGGCGCGCACCATGGTCTGTGTGTACCCCACGGCACTCGCCACGCCAACGGCGTAGATGCACGCCGTCAGCGCCACCAGCCGAGAAAAGCGCGCGAAGTCCCCGGCGCCAACGGCGTTGACCACGGGCTTGATCATGTACGTGCCCAGTAGGTTCGCCAGGCCGCTCACCGTGACCAGGACGGCCACCACGGCAAGCCGCGTCCGTGCGTGGCCCATGTAGTCCAGAAGGACCTGCAGCGTGTGACGCATGTTCCTCGGACGCGAGGGCGCCTGTCCCCTACCTGCCATCTGTGGCCTCCCCAGCGTCGTCGGTCTTCTCGCCGTGAATGCCGCTGCCTATCTGGGACTCGTAGAGTTCCTGGTAGATGGGGTCGGCGGCGAGAAGCTCCTCGTGGGTCCCCACGGCGTGGACGCGCCCGTCGTCCAGGATGACGATCTTGTCGGCGTCGCGGACGGAGGCCACGCGCTGGGCGATGACGATCTTGGTGACGTCCGCGAGGGCCGCCAGGTGCGCGCGTATCCTGGCGTCGGTGGCCATGTCCACGGCGCTGGTGGAGTCGTCGAAGACCAGCACGCGAGGGCGCTTGAGGAGCGCGCGGGCGATGCAGAGGCGCTGCTTCTGGCCACCGGAGACGTTGACGCCGCCCTGGCCCAGGTCCCCGTCGAGCCCGCCGATGCGGTCCAGGAACTCGTCCACGCAGGCCACGCGGCAGGCCTCGAGGAGCTCGTCGTCGGAGGCGTCGGGCGCGCCCCACTGCAGGTTCTGGCGCACGGTGCCGCTGAACAGCACGTTCTTCTGGAGCACGATGCCAACGGCGTCCCTCAGCGCGGCGAGGTCGTACTCGCGCACGTCGTGACCGCCAACGGCCACCCCGCCCGAGGTGACGTCGTAGAGCCGCGCTATGAGCTGCACGAGCGTGGTCTTGCCCGAGCCCGTGGCACCCAGAACGCCCACGGTGGAGCCTGCAGGCAGGTGGAGGGTGACGCCTGAGAGCACGTCCTTCTGGGCAGAGGCGCTATACCTGAAGCCGACGTGGTCGAAGTCCACCGAGCCGTCCGGGACCTCCGTCAGGGCGTGCTCCGGCGAGGAGATGGCGGGCTTCTCGTCAAGCACCTCGCGGACGCGCCGTATGGACGTCAGGGCGCGCGCCATGAGGAGGAACACGTTGGAGATCATCATCAGGGAGTTCATGATCTGCAGGACGTAGCTCATGAAGCCGGTGAGGGTGCCCACCGTGAGCTGGCCCGCCATGATCATGTTCCCGCCCGTCCAGAGGATGCCCACGCAGGCCGTGTACATGGCCAGCTGGAAGACGGGCGTATTGAGGACGGCGCCCGAGAAGGTCCTGGTGGCGGTGGCGGCAAGGTCGGAGTTGACCTCGGAGAAGCGCCGAGCCACATGGTCCTCGCGCACGTAGGCCTTGATGACGCGGATGGCGGTGAGGTCCTCCTGGAGGGCGTCGTTCAGACGGTCCATCACGCCCTGCAGGACGCGGTAGAGCGGACCCACGCGGCGCACGATGAAGAGCAGCACCACGGCAAGCACCGGCACTATGGCCAGGAACACCGCCGCCAGCCGCACGCTCATCAGGCAGGAGAGCAGAAGCCCCATGACCAGCATGACTGGGCCACGCAGGAGCGGCCTGAAGCCGGTGACCATGGCGTTCTGGATGACCGTCACATCGGTGGTCATGCGGGTGACCAGCGAGCTCGACTCAAAGTCGTCCAGGTTGGAGAAGGCAAAGCGCTGGACCTGGGCAAACTCCGCGCGGCGCAGGTTTGCGCCCAGGCCCATGGCCGCACGCGCCGAGAAGCGCGCGTAGCCCGTGCCCAGGAGCAGCGCCGCCGCGGCGCAGGCCAGCATGGCGGCGCCGCGCGTCCAGACCACGTAGGGGCTGGCACCGGAGATTCCCTCGTCGATGACGGAGGACATCAGGAACGGGATCAGGAGCTCGAGGGACGTCTCCACGAAGACGCAGAGGCCGGCCAGCACCGCGTCCCTGCGGTACGTCCCAAACCCCCGCGCAATGAAGCGCAGGTCACTCCCCCTGGCCGCAGCCTTGCCGTCTTGTCGCGAACCGTCCACCGGGCACCTCCGAGCTCCTCGACACCAAACGCGCTTGAGGATACCGCGGTCGAGCCGACCGGCTCTAGAGGCCAAAGAGCTTGCAGGCGTTTCTCCACAGGGCGGCATAGGTCTGGGCCGCCGGGGCGACGCCGGCCGCCTCGCGCTCGCAGGCCAGTATGTCGGCCACGAAGACGACCATCGCAGGCTCGCACTCCTCGCCGCGCAGGGGCACCGGGGCCATGTAGGGGGAGTCGGTCTCCGTGAGCATGAGGCGCTCCGGGCAGACGCGGGCCGCGTCGCGGATGTCCTCGGAGCGCGAGAACGTGGACGCGCCGCCAAAGGCGATGCTGCAGCCCAGGCGGCAGAAGTCCTCCATGATGCGGGTGTCGGAGGTAAAGCAGTGCAGGTCGCAGCCGGCCTCGGGCACGCCCTCCTGGGCGAGGACGCGCGCGGCCAGGGCGTGGGCCTCCCCCACCATGTCGTCCACGCCGTCGCGGATGTGAAGCTCAACCGGAAGGCCCAGCTCGTGGGCCATGCGCAGCTGACGGCGGAAGCACTCCTCCTGCTCGCGCGGGCTCACCTCGTTGTAGGGGCCAAAGTCCAGGCCGATCTCGCCCACGCCCACGCAGCGTGGCGAGGCCAGAAGCTCGCGCATCAGGGCCTCGGCGGCGCCGTCGAAGCCCTCCGCGCCGTAGGGGTGAACACCCGCCACGATGCGCACGTTGCCCAGGAGGCCAGGCGCGTCCCAGCCGTCAAAGGCCGGCGGAACAAAGCCCAGCTCGGCGGCCTCCTCAAGGCAGTCGCGGGCGATGGCCAGATGCGTGTCCAGAAAGTCCCATAGCGCGGCGGCGTCCGTCCACTTGCGGGGGAACTCCGCCACCGGGTCGATGGGCACCACCATCATGCAGACGCCCGCCAGGGCCGCGCGGGCAAGAGCCAGCGCGGGGTCGTGGCCGTGAAGGCTTCCCAGGTGGGCGTGGGTGTCCGCCACGGGGGCCAGGGGCCGCGGCGCCGGGCACGCGCGACCCTTTGAGTTGTGGAAGAGCTCGCCGTCGGCAAGCATCAGGTGGTCGAGCACCTTGAGTTCGGACACGTCATGCCTCCAAATGCAAGAAAGGAGAGAAGCCCGCGGGCCGGGTGGGCGCGGGCTTCTCTGCTGGCAATGCTAGGAAAGGGCGCCCTCAAGGCGCACGAAGTCCTCGGGCGAGAGGGTCTCCGCGCGGGCCGTGGGGGCAATGTCGCAGGCCGCAAAGGCCGCGTCCAGTGCGTCCTTCTCAAAGCCGTTGGCGCCCATGGAGTTGCGGATGGTCTTCCTGCGCTGGGCAAATGCCGCGTCGATGACCTCGGCGACGCGGGCGGCGCGCTCGGCGGAGAGGGGCTCGCCAGACAGCGGGTCCGCCATGGGCGTGCGGTCGAGCCGTACCACCGCGGAGTCCACGTGCGGCGGCGGCATGAAGTTGCCGGGCCCCACCTCAAACCGTCCGGTCGGCCTGGCGAGAAGCGCGAGCTTTGCCGTGTAGGCGCCGTAAGTCTTGTTGCCGGGCCTGGCGCAGATGCGGTCGGCCACCTCTGCCTGGACCATGACGCAGGCGCGCTCCAGGCTGCCGAAGTCCTGGAAGAACTTGAGGATGAGCGTGGCCGCCACCTGGTAGGGCAGGTTGGCCACGAACTTGTTGGGTTGCCAGGGTTGACAAAGGGACTGTCCCTTTGTCAACCCTGCGAGGGCGTCGTCCACCTGGGCGGGGGTGACGCGCAGGGCGTCTCCCATGACCAGGGCGAACTTCTCGCCGTCCGTGGCGCAGGTCTGGGCGAGCACCTGCTCGAGCTCGCGGTCCGCCTCGATGGAGCAGACGGCCCGGCAGGCCGAGAGCATCGCCACCGTCAGGGTGCCGATGCCCGGGCCCACCTCGAGCACGACGTCGCTGCCGCCGAGCTCGGCAAGGTTGACGATTCTGCCGACGACCTCGTCGTTCACCAGGAAGTTCTGGCCCAGGCGGTGCTTGGTCGCCAGGCCGAAGTCCTCCAGGACCGCGCGGGTCTCGCGCGGGTTTGCCAGCCTCGAGTACGTCACGCGCGGCTACCTCTTCTCGGAGGCCAGGCGCGGGAAGAGGGCGTCGCCCTTGGTGACCTCGACGCCGCCGGCAAGGCCGCCCCACTCGCAGGCGCGGGCCAGGTCGCCGGCGCCGGCCTCGTCGGCCAGGGACATGCGGCGCAGGACCTCGGCGGAGGTCGCGGGCATGAAGGGGGCAAAGAGGTGGGCGCAGATGCGGATGGACTCCAGCAGGTTGACGATGATGCCCTTGAGCTCGCCGGCGCGCTCCGGGTCCTTGGCCACGGCCCAGGGGGCGGTGTCCTCGATGTAGTGGTTGGCGGCGTGGACGAGCTCCATCACCGCGTCCCTGGCGCCCGCGTAGTCCATGACGTCCATGCGCCCGGCGTAGCGGGCCTCGATGCCCTGGGCGATCGCTCGCAGCGGGTTGTCCCTCTCGGCCCAGCCCTCCTCCAGCTCGGGGGTCTTGCCGTCGAAGTACTTGGCGCTCATGTTGAGGGCGCGGGAGACCAGGTTGCCCCAGCTGTTGGCCAGGTCGGCGTTGTAGACCTGCTCCATGCGCTCGAAGGAGACGGCGGAGTCCTCGCCGTGGGCCACGTCGGTCATGAAGTAGTAGCGGTAGCCCTCGACGCCCAGCAGGTCCACCACGTCCTGCGGCGCGATGGCGTTGCCGCGGGACTTGGACATCTTCTCGGCCTTGCCCGTCTCGGCGTTGCGCACGGTGAGGAAGCCGTGGGCAAAGACGTGCTCGGGCAGGGCCTCGCCCAGGGCCATGAGCATGGCCGGCCAGATGACGCAGTGGAAGCGGATGATGTCCTTGCCCACCACGTGGTACTGCGCGGGCCAGCGGTAGGCCAGCTCGGCGCGCGCCTCGTCGGAGTCCGCGCCGTAGCCCACGGCGGTCATGTAGTTGAGAAGCGCGTCGAACCACACGTAGGTCACGTGCCTCTCGTCGAAGGGGACCTTGATGCCCCAGTCAAAGCTCGTGCGGCTGACGGAGAGGTCCGTGAGGCCGCCCTCCACGAAGGAGCGCACCTCGTTCATGCGGAAGGCCGGCTGGACGAAGTCGGGGCGCTCGTCGTAGAGCGCCAGGAGCTTGTCCTGGAAGGCGGAGAGCCTGAAGAAGTAGGACTCCTCCTGCACGCGCTCCAGCGGGCGGCCGCAGTCCGGGCAGAGGTGCTCGCCCTTGGTGCCCTTCTCCTCGTCGGACTTCTTGACCTGGTTCTCGGTGAAGTAGGTCTCCTCCGGCACGCAGTACCAGCCGTCGTAGCTGCCCTTGTAGAGGTAGCCGGACTCCCTCATGCGCTCCCAGAGGTGCTGGACCGCGTGGTTCTGGCGTGGCTCGGTGGTGCGGATGAAGTCGTCGTTGGAGATCTCGAGCCGCTTCCAGAGGTCCTTGAAGAGCGGCGCCTGGCTGTCGCACCACTCCTGCGGGGTGGCAAAGCCGTGCTGCCGGGCGGCCTCGGCGACCTTCTCGCCGTGCTCGTCCATGCCGGTCAGGAACTTGACGTCGTAGCCGGCCGCGCGGCGGTAGCGGGCCTGGACGTCGCAGAGCATGGTGCAGTACGCGGTGCCCAGGTGGGGCGCGGCGTTGACGTAGTAGATGGGGGTGGTGATGAAGAACGAGGGCTTGTCTGCCATATGTGGAACCTCTTCTCAGGACGTGCGACGGCAAATGGGCCGGCGCAGGCGAATGAGCCGCGTGACATTGTATCGCGGGAGCGCCGCCGCGCGGCCCGAGAGCGTAAGGGCTGTTCGCGGTCAATGGGGGGTATCTGAGCGTCCTCTCGTCTGAACGAGCAGCGACTGGGAGCCCTCCCCCATGCCATTAATCGCGCGATTTGGTCTACCATCAAGACAGGTCCGGTTCGAGGAGTTTGGGACGTCCGTCTCCAAACGTATTGAGGGAATACCGGATACATGGCTTGAGACGCTCGGAGCCAAGGACCTGATTGACGCCTGCCTATTCTATAAATTACGACTTATTTCAAAGGAAAGCAGAAAGGTCGAGCTCGTGTCAGGGCGAAATACGAATGGGGACGGCACGGTAAGCCCGTGCTCAAATTGGAGCATAGTCTCGTGGTTCGAGCAGAGGGTTTTCGCGTGGTCAGATAATCCCACGCCCAAGCGTTTCGCGACCGACACGCTTATCGTCTTCCTGACGATGCTGCTCGCCACGGTTCTTGGCGCCATCTTCTACGACCTCGACATGGAAGCATGCATAGTCATCACGTATGTCTTGGCCGTTCTCTGCGTCTCGCTCCTCACCGTGGGACGCCTCCACTGCCTCGTGGCCTCCGCCCTCGCGGTCCTGTTCTATAACTTCTTCTTCACCCACCCGCGCTTCTCGCTCACCGCCTGGGGCAGGACCTATCCCGTGACGTTCGTAGTCATGTTCGTGGTCGCTTTCATCGCCAGCGCCGTTGCCGTGACGCTCAGACGCGAAGTCCACGCCTCACAGCTCGCATATAGAAGGACGCAGATCATCCTCGAAGCGGACGAAGCGCTACGCAGGTGCTCTACGCGCGAGCAAATCATTGATGCGATTGGCGCCCAGCTGTCCAAGCTGCTCGAAGCCGAAGTCATCTGGTATGCCGAGGGCATCTCGGGCTTTGCTCCCCAAAGACACTTCTCAGCCGTCTCGGCAACGCAGACAGAGCCAATCGTCGAGACTCCCATGGCTCATAGGGCTATGGAGAACAGAGGCGCGGTCGGTGCCGGGACCGGCTGCTTCCCCTCCGCAAGCGGCTATTATCTGCCGGTCATCTCGGACGACAAGGTTATCGGCGTAATGGGTGCCTGCCTTGGCAATAAGACGCCACTCCCCGCCGAGCAAAACGAGGCGGAAGCAGTTGTGGGCGAGGCGTCTCTCGCGCTCAACCGCATCCAGGCGCTAGAACAGCGCGAGGAGGCCGCCGTGCTAGCCAAGAACGAGCAGCTTCGC
Organism: Paratractidigestivibacter faecalis; assembly: GCF_003416765.1. Classification (NCBI taxonomy): domain Bacteria; kingdom Bacillati; phylum Actinomycetota; class Coriobacteriia; order Coriobacteriales; family Atopobiaceae; genus Paratractidigestivibacter; species Paratractidigestivibacter faecalis. Next base: position 1,343,521 of record NZ_QSNG01000001.1, read on the forward strand.
GCCAACCTCCTCCGCTCGATCTCGCACGACCTGCGCACTCCACTCACGGCAATCTCGGGAAACGCCGACGTTCTGCTCTCGGACGGAGATGCGCTGAGCGCGGACAAGCGCGGAGAGCTGCTCCGAGACATTCAATCCGACGCGAACTGGCTGAACGCCACCGTTGAGAACCTTCTCGCCATCACTCGTCTCGAAAATGGGAACGTCCAGCTAAATACCACCGCAGAGCTCCTCGACGACATCATCGAGGAGGCGTTGCGCCACACCAATCCAGACATCTGCCAGCACTGTCTGGAAATCGAGCCGTGCGAGGACCTCCTCCTCGTCAAAGTGGATGCCAAGCTGATTGTCCAGGTCGTGGTCAATCTGGTGAACAACGCCGTAACCCACACGCAGGCGGGTTCGACCATCCGCGTCTCAACATGCTCGCGAGGTACCGAGGCCGTTGTCAGGGTCGAAGATGATGGCCCCGGCATCAAAGATAGCGATAAGGCGCATGTCTTCGAATCCTTCTATACGATCGGCCGGGCGCTCGCGGATTCCAAGCGAAGCGTCGGGCTTGGCCTCTCCCTTTGCAAGTCGATTGTGGAGGCGCATGGGGGTAGCATCGTCGTGAGGGACGCTGTTCCCCGCGGATGCGCGTTCGAGTTCGCGCTGCCACGCTATGAGCTCACGGAAGGAGCCCAGGAAGATGCCGACTGAATCGAGTCCCACGATTCTCGTGGTCGAGGATGACCCAACGATCAGAAACCTCATCCTGACGACTCTCGACACGCAGGGTTTTCGCCACCTCAGCGAGAGCACCGGGAGAGGCGCCATTGCGGCGTCCGCCTCGAGCGCGCCGGACGTGGTCCTCCTCGATCTCGGGCTTCCCGACATCGACGGCATCGAGGTGGTACGAGCCATACGCAGCTGGTCTCAGATGCCCATCATCGTCGTCTCTGCAAGGAGCGAAGATGCCGACAAGATCGGCGCGCTCGACGCCGGCGCGGACGACTACCTCACCAAGCCCTTCTCCGTGGGCGAGCTGCTGGCGCGAATCCGCACGACGCTGCGGCGCCTCAACTATCAATCGCCTGCGCAGGGGCAGGAGCCTTCGACATTCCAGAACGGCGACCTGCGAATCGACTACACGGCAGGCATCGCCTACCTCGGCGACGAGGAGCTGCACCTGACGCCCATCGAGTACAAGCTCCTTTGCCTTCTGTCGCACAATGTCGACAAGGTCCTCACGCACAGCTTCATCCTGCACGAGGTCTGGAGCAACAACCACCAGGCGGACCTCGCCTCGCTTCGCGTCTTCATGGGAACCCTCCGCAAGAAGATCGAGCCCGACCCGGTTCACCCGCGCTACATCCAGACGCACATTGGCGTGGGTTACCGCATGATGCGCGTCGCGGACGAATAGAGTTTTCAGCTAGTGGTTCGAGCCGAATCGCGAGTAGGCTCGAGCTCGACCTGCAATATTCGTGCCTACACATATGTGAACAAGGCATATAAGGACGTATTAAGTGATTTACCTCGGTCTTTAGCCTATCTTTAGGTCACCTTCACACGCACTTTATGCCTGCGAGGTGTGGAATTACCCATGACCAAAATAGACTGAAAAACATTGTCCTCACGAGGATATCCTCCCCCTTGCGACGGCGAAGCGGCCGTCGGTCGCACGCGCCACGAGACGCGTGCCCTAACAAGGAAAGGAGGGTCCTTGAACACCATGTCCGATTCGCATGAGGAGGAGATGCCGCAGATCGCGGCACTCACGAGCGACGCGGTATTCAAGTCGCTAGGCACGAGCGCAGCCGGCCTAGCGAGTGACCAAGTGAGCGAGCTGCAGGCCAGATACGGCAAGAACCTTATCCAGGCGGGTAAGAAGAAGTCGCCGGTCATTGCGTTCCTCTCCAACTTCACGCACCTCATGGCCATCCTCCTCTGGGTGGCCGGCATCATCGCCTTTGTGGCCGGCATGCCCGAGCTCGGCGTCGCCGTCTGGCTGGTCAACCTCATCAACGGTTGCTTCAGCTTCTGGCAGGAGCACCAGGCAGACAAGGCTACCGAGGCCCTGAAGAAGATGCTGCCGTCCTACGTCAACGTCATGCGCGACGGCCAGCAGGCCCAGGTCCTCGCGGAGGACCTCGTCCCCGGTGACGTCATGGTCCTTGCCGAGGGCGACAAGATCTCCGCGGACGGCCGCGTCGTCCGCTCGTCTGACCTCCAGGTCGATCAGTCGACGCTCACGGGCGAGTCGAACCCCGTGAGGAAAATCGCGGACGCCGTCCTCGAGGCCGACCTCACCGCCGCCGAGACCCCCAACCTCGTCTTCGCCGGCACCTCGGTCTCCGAGGGCAACGGACGCGTCGTCGTCACCAAGATTGGTATGGCGACCGAGTTTGGCAAGATCGCCAGCCTCACGCAGAACATGGAGGACTCCGAGAGCCCGCTCCAGCGTCAGCTCGACCGCCTGACCAAGCAGGTCACCCTGTTCGCGCTCTGCATGGGCATCGTCTTCTTCCTCCTCGACGTGCTGTTTGTTCGCAATGGCCTAGCCTCGTCGTTCATCTTCGCCCTTGGCATGGTCGTGGCGTTCATCCCTGAGGGACTGCTCCCCACGGTCACGCTGTCCCTCGCCATGGCCGTCCAGCGCATGAGCAAGCGCAACGCCCTCGTGAAGAAGCTGAGCTCCGTCGAGGCCCTTGGCTCCACGAGCGTCATCTGCACCGATAAGACCGGCACCCTCACCCAGAACGAGATGACCGTCAACCACCTGTGGACCTGCGACCGCGAGTACGAGGTCACCGGTGTCGGTTACGGCCCCAAGGGCGAGATTCTCTGCGACAAGGACAAGTGGGAGGCCGCCGATAACGAGGAGCTTCGCCTGCTCGTCTCCGGTGGTGCCCTTTGCTCCAACGCCCGTCTCGTCGAGCCGGACGAGGAGGGTGGTCGCTACACCGTCCTCGGCGATCCGACCGAGGCCTGCCTGCTCGTCAGCGCGCAGAAGGCTGGCCTTTCCCTCGAGAACCTCGAGCGCGAGATGCCCCGCGTGAGAGAGCTCCCCTTCGAGAGTCGCCGCAAGCGCATGACCACCATCCACCAGCTCAAGCGTCCGCTCGATGGCGCCAGCCGCGTCGCGTTCGTCAAGGGCGCCCCCAACGAGGTCGTCCGCCTCTCCGACAACTACCGCACCGACGGCAAGGTCATGCCGATGAGCGACGAGATGCGCAAGAGCATCATGGACGCAAACGACGGCTATGCCGCCAACGGCCTGCGCGTGCTTGCCCTCGCCTACCGTCCCCTGAGCCCGGACGACGCCTCCATTCCCCGCTCGATGAGCGACTACACGCCCGAGAACATCGAGTGTGGCCTCACCTTCGTCGGCCTCCTCGTCATGCAGGATCCGCCCAGACCCGAGGTCGCCGACGCCGTGGCCGAGTGCCGTCGTGCTGGCATCCGCGTCGTCATGATCACGGGCGACTATGGCCTGACCGCCCTCTCGATCGCCCGCAAGATCGGCATCGTCCAGGGCCCGAACCCTCGCGTTTTCTCTGGTGTCGAGCTCGAGAAGACCTCTGACGACGAGCTCAAGGAGGCCCTGAAGGGCGAGGTCGTCTTTGCCCGCATGGCGCCTGAGCAGAAGCTGCGCGTCGTCGAGAACCTGCAGCAGATGGGCGAGATCGTCGCCGTCACCGGAGATGGCGTGAACGACTCCCCCGCCCTCAAGAGGGCTGACATCGGCGTCGCCATGGGCATCACCGGCACGGACGTGGCCAAGGAGGCCGCGGACATGATCCTGACCGATGACAACTTCGCCTCGATCGTCCACGCCATCGAAGAGGGCCGCGCGGTCTACGCTAACATCAAGAAGTTCATGCTTTACATCCTGAACTCCAACGTGCCCGAGGCTGTCCCCTCTGCGATCTACCTGCTCTCCGGTGGCGCCGTGCCGCTGCCGCTCACGACGATGCAGATCCTCACCATCGACCTTGGCACCGACATGCTGCCCGCCCTTGGTCTTGGCACCGAGCCTCCCGAGGCTGACGTCATGGCCAACCCGCCTCGCAACCCCAACGAGCCGCTGCTCTCCGGCAAGGTCATGCGTAAGGCCTTCCTGTGGTACGGAATGCTCGGCGCCCTGTTCTCCTTCGCTGCGTTCATGTTCTGCCAGGTCATGAACGGCTGGCACCCCGGCATCGAGATGTTTGGTGTAGGCAACGACTTTGATCCGATCTACGTCCGCGCGACGACCATGGCACTTGCGGCCATCGTCTTCACGCAGATCGGCGAGGTCTGGAACTGCCGCACGGAGACCGCATCCGTCTTCTCGGTGGGTCTGTTCTCCAACAAGCAGATCAACAAGGGTATTCTCTTCGAGATCGCACTCATCATCTTCATCACGCTGTTCCCGCCCTTCCAGAGCGTCTTCCACACCAGCCCGCTCGTCCTGAATGACTTCGTGTTCCTGGTGCTGCTGCCGCCCGTCATCCTCCTCCTCGAGGAGGCCCGAAAGGCCATCGTTCGCAAGAGGAACCACATCGATCGCAACGGCGTCGCCATCAAGCAGGCACCGGAAAAGAGGTAAAGATGAAAGTTATCGTCGTAGGAATGGGCCGCATGGGCACGAGCCTCGCTCGCAAGCTCGACAGGCAGGGCTACGAGGTCTGCGCCATCGACCAGGACCCCGAGCGCCTCAAGGCACTCGGCCCCACGTTCGGCGGCCAGACCGTCGCGGGCGTCGGATTCGACCGTGAGGTTCTTGCTGCCGCCGGCATCGATCGTGCGAGCGCCGTCATCGCCTGCACCGCTTCTGACGAGACGAACATCGTCGTCGCCCGCATCTCCCGACAGACCTATCGCGTCCCGCGCGTCATCGCGCGCCTGTACGAGATCGGCAATGCCGAGACGTATCGCAGGCTCGGCATCCAGAGCATCTCGACCACCGACTGGGGCGTGAGGCGCGTCTGCGAGCTCCTGACCTTCAACGAGCTCGATGACGTCACCGGCATCGGTTCCGGCGATGTGCGCCTCGTTCGTGCCGACGTGCCGCCGATGCTCGAGGGCAGTCCTATTCGCGAGCTCACCGCCATTGGCGAGATAAGTATCGTCGCCGTCTCTCACGACAACGAGACCTTCGTTCCCACCCAGGGCACGGTCCTCGACCACGGCGACATCATCTACGCCGCCGTCCAGGCGACCTCGGCAAGCAAGTTCCGCGCCATGCTCGGCATGACGGATTAGGAGGCTGTATGAACATCATCATTGTCGGCGGCGGCAAGGTTGGTTCCTACCTCGCCACTCTGTTGGGCAACCGCGGTTACAACGTTCACATCGTCGAGTCAAGGAAGGCCGTTGCGCAGCGCCTCGAGGAGAAGCTGCCCGAGGGTTCCGTTGTGAGGGGCATGGGTTCGAGCCCGGATGTCCTCGAAGAGGCCGGCGTGCTCCAGGCCGACGTCATTATTGCCGTAACGGGCGATGACGAGGTCAACCTCGTGGTCGCTATGCTCGCCAAGATGGAGTACGGCGTGAATCGCGTCGTCGCCCGTGTGAACAACCCGGCAAATGCCTGGATGTTCGACGAGTCTATGGGCGTCGACATCGCCGTTGACCAGGCGGACATCATCACGAAGTCCGTCGAAGAGGGTCTCGACATAGAGGACGTCTTCACTATCATACGCCTCGGAAAGGATGGTCACGAGATCGTCCAGGGCGAGGTTCGCCCGCGCTCCGCGATGGTGGGCAAGTCGATTGCCGAGCTCCAGATTCCCGACGGCCTGGTCTTTGTTGCCCTCGAGCATGAGGGCAACATCCTTATCCCCAACGGTGACACCGCGTTTAGCGCCGGTGACCGTGTGGTCGCCTTCGCGAGCGAGCAGGGCAGGGACTTCCTGAGTCACTCGCTGCAGTAGGGAAGATCTTCGATAGGCCTCGCACCATTGCGTGGTGCATGACCGCCGGGACCAGCCACAGGCTGGCCTCGGCGGTTTTTTAGAGAGGCGGATGCCGCTGGCCATGACATCGATGCCGGGTGCGCTTGGAATCACGATGGAAAGACGCTACCGTAAGCGGGCCGAAATGCGAAGGAGACCAGCGATGACGAAGCCCAGCGGCGCCAAGCGCCACTACGATATGCCCCTGCCGGCCAAGCAGCAGCGCGGACGGCAGACATTTGGCGGACCCGCGCGCGCAGCGGGCATCGGCCCCAACAAGGCATGCGGCCACAAGGGCGGCATCCGCCGTCAGGGCTCCAAGCGCGGGTAACCTAGACCAACATCAACGATGCCCGGGCCCACCTCGAGCACGACGTCGCTGCCGCCGAGCTCGGCAAGGTTGACGATTCTGCCGACGACCTCGTCGTTCACCAGGAAGTTCTGGCCCAGGCGGTGCTTGGTCGCCAGGCCGAAGTCCTCCAGGACCGCGCGGGTCTCGCGCGGGTTTGCCAGCCTCGAGTACGTCACGCGCGGCTACCTCTTCTCGGAGGCCAGGCGCGGGAAGAGGGCGTCGCCCTTGGTGACCTCGACGCCGCCGGCAAGGCCGCCCCACTCGCAGGCGCGGGCCAGGTCGCCGGCGCCGGCCTCGTCGGCCAGGGACATGCGGCGCAGGACCTCGGCGGAGGTCGCGGGCATGAAGGGGGCAAAGAGGTGGGCGCAGATGCGGATGGACTCCAGCAGGTTGACGATGATGCCCTTGAGCTCGCCGGCGCGCTCCGGGTCCTTGGCCACGGCCCAGGGGGCGGTGTCCTCGATGTAGTGGTTGGCGGCGTGGACGAGCTCCATCACCGCGTCCCTGGCGCCCGCGTAGTCCATGACGTCCATGCGCCCGGCGTAGCGGGCCTCGATGCCCTGGGCGATCGCTCGCAGCGGGTTGTCCCTCTCGGCCCAGCCCTCCTCCAGCTCGGGGGTCTTGCCGTCGAAGTACTTGGCGCTCATGTTGAGGGCGCGGGAGACCAGGTTGCCCCAGCTGTTGGCCAGGTCGGCGTTGTAGACCTGCTCCATGCGCTCGAAGGAGACGGCGGAGTCCTCGCCGTGGGCCACGTCGGTCATGAAGTAGTAGCGGTAGCCCTCGACGCCCAGCAGGTCCACCACGTCCTGCGGCGCGATGGCGTTGCCGCGGGACTTGGACATCTTCTCGGCCTTGCCCGTCTCGGCGTTGCGCACGGTGAGGAAGCCGTGGGCAAAGACGTGCTCGGGCAGGGCCTCGCCCAGGGCCATGAGCATGGCCGGCCAGATGACGCAGTGGAAGCGGATGATGTCCTTGCCCACCACGTGGTACTGCGCGGGCCAGCGGTAGGCCAGCTCGGCGCGCGCCTCGTCGGAGTCCGCGCCGTAGCCCACGGCGGTCATGTAGTTGAGAAGCGCGTCGAACCACACGTAGGTCACGTGCCTCTCGTCGAAGGGGACCTTGATGCCCCAGTCAAAGCTCGTGCGGCTGACGGAGAGGTCCGTGAGGCCGCCCTCCACGAAGGAGCGCACCTCGTTCATGCGGAAGGCCGGCTGGACGAAGTCGGGGCGCTCGTCGTAGAGCGCCAGGAGCTTGTCCTGGAAGGCGGAGAGCCTGAAGAAGTAGGACTCCTCCTGCACGCGCTCCAGCGGGCGGCCGCAGTCCGGGCAGAGGTGCTCGCCCTTGGTGCCCTTCTCCTCGTCGGACTTCTTGACCTGGTTCTCGGTGAAGTAGGTCTCCTCCGGCACGCAGTACCAGCCGTCGTAGCTGCCCTTGTAGAGGTAGCCGGACTCCCTCATGCGCTCCCAGAGGTGCTGGACCGCGTGGTTCTGGCGTGGCTCGGTGGTGCGGATGAAGTCGTCGTTGGAGATCTCGAGCCGCTTCCAGAGGTCCTTGAAGAGCGGCGCCTGGCTGTCGCACCACTCCTGCGGGGTGGCAAAGCCGTGCTGCCGGGCGGCCTCGGCGACCTTCTCGCCGTGCTCGTCCATGCCGGTCAGGAACTTGACGTCGTAGCCGGCCGCGCGGCGGTAGCGGGCCTGGACGTCGCAGAGCATGGTGCAGTACGCGGTGCCCAGGTGGGGCGCGGCGTTGACGTAGTAGATGGGGGTGGTGATGAAGAACGAGGGCTTGTCTGCCACGGCTATCTCCTCATGACAGAATGATGGCAATGATGCGCTAACCGTTTAATTGTACTCTGATGCATAGCCCTAGAAATGCGGCGAGAAGTGCGCGCGGAAAGGTGACCCATGACGCTCACGCAGCTCAGGTACGTAGTCGAGGTGGCGGACGCCGGCTCCATCACGGCCGCCGCCGCCCGGCTCTTCATAGCGCAGCCCAGCCTCTCCAAGGCCGTGGGCGAGCTCGAGGCCGAGATGGGCGTGCAGATCTTCGAGCGCTCCAGCCGCGGCGTGGCCCCCACCGAGGAGGGCACGCGGTTTCTCTCCTACGCCCGCCAGGTGGTGGAGCAGGCGGACCTGCTGGAGAGCCGCTATGCGCACGGGGCGCCCGTCCGGCGTGTCTTTGCCGTGAGCAGCCAGCACTACGCCTTCGTGGTCAATGCCTTCGTCGAGCTGGTGCGCGAGATTGGTGGCCAGAAGTACGAGTTCTCGCTGCGCGAGGGCACCACGGCCGGCATCATCGACGACGTGCGCACGCAGAGGAGCGAGGTGGGCGTCATCTACCTCAGCCACTACAACCGCGAGGTCATCATGGGCGCCGTGCGTCGGGCCGAGCTGCGCTTCGAGCCGCTCTTCCGCGCGCGGCCGCACGTCTTCGTGAGCCGGAAGAACCCGCTGGCGGAGCGCCCCAGCGTCACGCTGGAGGACCTCGCGCCGTACCCGCGCCTCACCTACGACCAGGGTGCGCAGAACTCGTTCTACTTCTCGGAGGAGCCGCACGCCGTGGAGCAGGTGGACCGCCAGATCGTGGTCACCGACCGCGCCACTCTCTTCAACCTGCTCATTGGCCTGGACGGCTACACCGTGAGCTCGGGCATCCTCTCTGAGGACCTCAACGGAACGGACATCGTGGCCGTCCCGCTCGAGAGCGACGAGGAGATGCAGGTGGGCCTCCTGCGGCTGGCGGGACGTCCCCTCTCGCCCGTCGCCGCCCGCTACGTTGAGCACCTCCGCGCCTATCTCGCCGCCGTATGAGAGTTGACAAAGGGGCAGCCCCTTTGTCAACTAACGTCATAGTTTTAGGCTATGGATGACGATAGCTGTTAGGTAGTTCACTATGGAGCGAGCCTCTGGCAGACTCTCTTCTCGTCAAGCAGACGCACGAGAGGAGCCAGACATGGCCTACAGCAAGAACGCACCCTTCCGCGCCGACGTGGTCGGCAGCTTCCTTCGCCCCGACGTGCTCAAGCAGGCGCGCGCCGACTTTGCCGCGGGCGTCATCGACGCAGGCGCCCTGCGCGCCGTCGAGGACGAGGCTATCCGCGACCTCGTGGCCAAGCAGAAGGCGGCGGAGCTGCACGTCATCACCGACGGCGAGTTCCGCCGCAGCTACTGGCACCTGGACTTCATGTGGGGGCTCCAGGGCATCGAGCGTCGCACCTCGCGCACGGGCTACCAGTTCCACGACGAGGAGACCACCGCCGACACGGCCGTGGTCACGGGCAAGATCTCTGGCGAGAACCACCCGTTCGTGGAGCACTTCAAGTTCGTGAAGGCGCTTGAGGAGGAGGGCCAGGTGGCCCGCCAGACCATCCCAGCGCCCGCCCAGACCTACTCCGAGGTCATCCTGGACCGCTGCGACGGCCAGCAGGAGAGCCTGCGCGCCGTCTACCCCACCGACGAGGAGCTCATCGCCGACATTGCCACCGCGTACCGCACGGTGCTGGCCGACCTCTACGCCGCCGGCTGCCGCAACGTGCAGTTTGACGACTGCACCTGGGGCATCTACTGCGACCGCGACTTCGTGGCAAAGACTGGCATGAGCCCCGTGGACATCAAGAAGGTCTCCGAGCTGGGCGTGGCCATCAACAACGCCGCGCTGGAGGGCAAGCCGGCAGACCTCGTGGTCAACACCCACGTCTGCCGCGGCAACTACCACTCCACCTACGCCTTCGAGGGCGGCTACGACCCGGTGGCGCCCTACCTGTTTGCGCACGAGGACGTCAGCGCCTTCTACCTTGAGTTTGACACGCCGCGCGCCGGCGGCTTCGAGCCGCTTGCCCACGTGGCGGCCGGCAAGAAGGTGGTGCTGGGCCTGGTCACGAGCAAGCAGCCCGGCCTCGAGGACGAGGAGCTGCTGGTGAGGCGCATCAACGAGGCCGCCCAGTACGTGCCGCTGGAGGACCTCTGCCTCTCCCCGCAGTGCGGCTTTGCCTCCTGCGAGTGCGGGAACAAGCTGACCGAGGAGGAGCAGTGGGCCAAGGTCGCCCTGGTCCAGCGCGTGGCAAAGCGCGTGTGGGGCGAGGATTAGCCGAGAAGGACCTGACCGCCCGGTTGGGCGCCGCTCAAAAACGCCTTCCACTGGAAGCCCCTTCTGCGCAGCGGGAGGGGCTTCTCGCCATTTGCGCAGAAGGGGCTTCCAGTGGAAGGCAAAAGTGAGCACACAAGGGCACTTTCAGTCCGCCGCGCAGAAATGCCCTCCAGTGGAAGGCAACCTTGAGCAGCTGGGAGTCCCCATGCGCACTGCGCAGAAATGCCTTCCAGTGGAGGCCAAAAGTGAGCGCAGAAGGCCTCCTTCAGCCCGCCGCGCAAAGGGCCCTTCCAGTGGAAGGCCAATTTGAGCGCCTGGAGGCAATTGCGACCCGTCGCGCACAGACGCCTTCCAGCGGAAGCAAAACGTGAGCGGGGCATTCTCCCCTCAGCTGCCATCAAACCCCGAGAAAAGACGCGACGCTCAAAGGCCACGCAAACGAAAGCCCCCAAGCACCAAAGAGGGTCGGGAACCTGAAGCGGGCTGCGTCCATTACCCCAGTTGAAGAATCTTGTCGTACACCTGGGCCTTGGGAAGCGAGAAGGACTTGGCAAGCCGCTTGGCCAGGGCGCTCTTGGGCTCGCCTGCGGCAAGTCCCTGGGCGATGGCCTCCTCAAGCGTGGCGGGGCCTCCCGAGGCGGCGCGGCGCCGGTCCTCCAGCTCCGCGGCGTCGGGCGCGGCGATGACCACCACGCACTCCCCGCGGACCTCCCCGCGGGCCGCCACCTCGGCGGCAAGCTCGCCCGCCACGCCGCGCACGCATTCCTCGTGGAGCTTGGTGAGCTCGCGCACGAGCGCCACGCGCCGCGCCGGAAAGACCTCGGCCACGTTGGCCAGGGTCTCCGCCACGCGCCGGGGGCTCTCGTAGCAGACGATGGTGCCCGGCACCAGGGCAAGCTCCCTAAGGCGCGTCACCTGCGCGGACTTGCGCCTGGGCAGGAAGCCCTCGAAGAAGAAGTGCTCGCTCGCCAGGCCGGAGGCAACGAGCGCGCAGGTCACGGCCGAGGGGCCAGGGATGACCTCGACGGAAAGGCCCTCGTCCAGGGCCGCGTCCACCAGGCGCTGGCCCGGGTCGGAGACGCCCGGCATGCCCGCGTCGGAGACAAACGCCACGCGCTCCCCCGCCCGCAGGCGGTCCAGCACGGCAGGGACGCGCTGCTCGATGACGTTCTCGTCGCAGCGCTCCAGGTGCGTGTGGAGGCCGAAGGCGGCCATGAGCTTGCCCGTGACGCGGGTGTCCTCGCACAGCACGACGTCGGCCGCGTCCAGCGTGGAGACCACGCGCGGCGAGGCGTCCTGCAGGTTTCCGATGGGCGTGCCCACCATGGAGAGCATGCCGGTCATCAGGCGATCATCCCCCGCTCGAAGGTTGCCATTGCCACGCGCGCGTCCCAGCCGGGCAGCAGGCCCGAGGTCTTCCAGGTGTTGAAGAACCAGGCGGGAGCCTTCTCGTAGGCGGCGATCTGCTCGGAGGTGAAGACGCGCTCCAGGGCAATGCGGCCCTCGGGCGTCATGGCGGAGTCCGCGATGGGCAGCGCCGCGGACCATTTGCCCACCATGACCGGCATGCCGGCGCGGGCGGCCTCGCGCAGCTGGCGAGAGTTGCGCTCCACCAGGCGGCGCACCCCCGAGGGGCCAGAGACGTCCACGCGCGTGGTCGGGCGTCGGTCGAGGTGGCAGTCGAGCCAAGCGTTGCGGTAGTGGCGCTGGGCCATGAAGCGGCCCCAGCCGCCAGGAATGCCGCCGTCGGGCATGATGACCACGGGCTCCTCGCCCGCGGCGTGGCGGACCAGCTCGTAGGCCTCGCGATAGTAGTTGCGCAGGAGGTGGACGGGCATGCCCTCGGTGAGGGTCAGCCCAAGCCGGCGCTGCGAGACCACGTCGTCGGCAAGCTCGATGCCAAAGAAGCCCATGCGGGAGGCGTAGCGCTTGGAGAGCCTGAAGACCACGTCAAGCGCCCTCTCGCGAGAAAGGCGCATGTCGGCAAGGTCATGGGTGGCCTCTCCGCCGCGCCCGGGGCCGCCAGGATTGATGGCCAGGGCAAAGACGACCTTGAGGCCAAGCTCCTCGGCCCAGTCCAGCGCATCGTCGACGTGCTCCATGCAGCCGACGAAGCCGATGGTCTGCGCCGCGCCGTCGCCAAAGGCGTACCAGGGGACGGGCAGCCTCACGGCGTTGAAGCCGCGCGAGGCTATTCTCACAAAGTCGTCCCTCGTGATGAAGGAGTTGCGGTGGCGACGGACGACCTCGGCGTAGTTGCGCGCGCCAAGCCCCTTGAGCAGGGCGTCCTCGTCAAGGGCCCCCGCCTCGGCAAACAGCTCGGGCGTCACCCACGGCTCAAGCGAGAGCCAACCCGTCAGGTTCACTCCGTGCAGCGTGCCGTCTGCCGTATGACCACCTCCGTCGTGCTTCTCGCCTCATGCGCGGCCGGGCGCTCCCCTGGGCCCGGCCCACTTACCTTGAGTCTACCCCCGGTCAGGCGAGAAGGACGCGCGGTTGTTGGGAGTCTCGTTGCAATCCACGCGGCTCACGGGAAGGCCACGCGCGACCAGGCGCTCGAAGAGGTAGCGGGCCAGGTTCTCGGACGTGGTGCGGAAGGGCAGGACGGTGAGGCTGAAGCCCTCGGCCGCCAGCGCGTCCATGGTCGCGGGGGCAAGCGAGCCCTCCTCCACCAGGAAGGTGTGGTCGAGCGCGTCGCACTCCTCGCGCACGATGCGCTTGAGGGTGGCAAAGTCAACGACCATGTCCTTCTCGGTGCCGAACGCGCCCAGCTCGGAGGCGCGCACGTAGGCCGTCACGCGCCACTGGTGGCCATGCAGGTTCTCGCACTTGCCGTTGTAGTCCGTCAGGAAGTGCGCCGAGTCAAACCAGTACTCGGTGGAAAGCTCGTACATCGTGTCTCCTCTCAGCTGCATGGCCATCTTACGGCACGCGCCGGACGCAATGGGGGCGCGCCAGCAAGTCCACGCGAGTCCGTGTCACAACTTTGGATGGAATTGAGCGGCAACTGGAAAAACGCGAATCTCATCAGAAGTTGTGACACAGAGCTGGCTCTAGGCCACAGGCTCGGCCGCCCAGACAAAAGCCGCCCGGCGAGAAGGTCCTCTCGTCGGGCGGCCTGCGCTTGATGTCTAGCTACTCGGCGTCGGAGCCGCCGTTGCCGCGGCCACGGCCGCCACGGTGGCGGCGACGAGGCTTGGGGGCGTCGCCGGCGCCCTCGCCGGAGGCGGGACGCTGTCCACTGGCGTTGCCCCGCGGGCTGCCGCTGCCGGCAGCGCCGCCCTTGTCGCCGGGCCTGCGGGTGCGCTTGGGGCGCATGCCGCCGCCACGCTTGGGCTGCTGCTCTCCCCCGCGCTCGGGCGTGGCCTCGCCGGCCTGGTGGTGACGGCGGCGGGCAGGCTTGCCGTCGCTGGCCGCAGGCTGCTGGCCGCGGCCGGGACGGGCCTGCTGGCCTACGGCCGGAGCGGAGCCGTTGGCGGCATCGGCGCCGCCACGGCGCTTACGGCGGCGACGTCCGTCCTCGCCGGCAGCCTCGCCGGCAGCCTGGCCCTGGGCGCCCCCGCGCATGTGCTGCGGGCGGTCGCCCTTCTCGCCAGGCTTGCCGCCGCGAGCACCGCTTGCACTGCCGGAGGCGTTGCCGCCGTCATCGGAGCGGCGGCGCTTGCGGCGGGTGCTCACGAAGATGTCCGCGGCGTCCACGGTCTGCTCGGGGGCCACGCCGTTCTTGCGGTCAAGCTCGGCGAGGGCCATCTGGACGTCCGGGGAGTCCAGGCGGTCGAGAACCTCGCGCGTCACGGTGTCGGGCCTGCAGGCGCAGCCCAGCTCCTTGGACTTCTTGCAGGCGGCCTCGGAGGCCGTCATGTCGGCCAGGGCCACGCGAATCTGCTTGCCACTCTCGAGGCGCAGGCAGATCTGCTCCTTGGGCGTGTCGTACTCGATGATCTTGCCCTTGCCCAGCGGCGTGTCGATGACGGCGTTGCGCTTGGGGGCACGGCCCTTGAAGTCGCGGTAGGCCTCGAACTCGTAGCGCAGGCAGCACATGAGGCGGCCGCACGCGCCGGAGATCTTGGTGGAGTTGAGCGGCAGGTCCTGCTCCTTGGCCATGCGGATGGAGACCGGGTCGAAGGACATGTTGAACCTGCGGCAGCAGAGCTCCTGGCCGCAGTGGCCATAGCCGCCCACAATGGCGGCCTCCTCGCGCACGCCGATCTGGCGCATGTCGATGCGGACGTGGAGCTCGCGGGAGAGGTCACGGACGAGCTGCCTGAAGTCCACGCGCTCCTCGGCGGCAAAGTAGCAGACGGCCTTCTCGCCGTCGAAGAGGTACTCCACGCCGACGGGCTTCATGTCCAGGCCGCTGGCGCCCACCAGGCGGCGGAACGTGGGCATGGCATCCTCGCCGCGGGAGGCGAGCTGCTCGGCGCGGTCGAGGTCGGAGTCCGTGGCTATGCGCACGACCGAGCGCAGCTGGGCATGGCCGATGACGTGCTCAAGCTCCTCCTCGGAGACCTCTCGGGCGTCTGCCGTGGCAAGGCCGATCTCTGTTCCGCGCTCGGTGGAGCAGATGACGTGGTCGGCTTCCTGGGCGCCGGTGCCGGCGGGGTCAAACCACAGGTCGCGCGCGGCGTAGGTGAACTTCACCGGAATGATGGTGGGCATGCGAGTGCCTCCTTTATGGAAAGCAGCATGGCCTCAAGGGCCAGCTGCGGCGATACGTTGTGGGCGAGGTCCTCCGCCGCCGCGGAGCACGCCGCCAGGGCGCGGGTGACGCCGCCCACGCCAGTTGCCGCGGCAATGCGCTCGATGGCGGCCGCGGCGTCCTCGTTCACGATCTTGCGGGAGACGTCCTCGCAGCGAACGAGCACGTCACGAAGGACGGACTCTGTAGCTGCAAGAACCTCCATCATACCCGAACGCTCTCGGGCGGAGAGCTCGCGCTTGTTTGCGTCCTCGAGCTGCTTGAGCGCCGCCGCGGTGAGGAAGTCCGAGGACTCGTCCAGCGCCTCCTTCTGGGCGGCGACCACGTCGGCCAGCGGGAGCTTTGCCTCCTCCACTATCTGGCGGGCCGCCTGGAGCACGTCCCAGGAGTCGTCCCTTGCCAGCTGGTCAAGCGTGCTCACCACCAGGCGGCGCACCTGCCTTCTGCCGGGCGAACTCAGGAACTCGACGGCGTGGGAGGCGGAGCCCGCCACGGAGAGGGCGATGGCAGCCTCCTGCGGGGTTGCCGCGGCCTCGCGCTGGACCCGGGCAAGGGCCACCTCCGGCGGCACCGACGAGAAGGGCACCACCTGGCAGCGAGAGACGATGGTGGGCAGAAGGCTTGCCACCGTGCGCCCACAAAGGATGAAGGTCACGCCGGCGGGCGGCTCCTCAAGGGTCTTGAGCAGCGCATTTGCCGCCGTTCCGCGCAGAAGCTCGGCCCGCTCCAGCACGTAGACCTTTGAGGGGGCGCGCATGGGGGCAAGCTGGGCGTCGGCGATGACCTCGCGCACCTGGTCGGCAAGGTAGCCCACGGCCGACGCCGGGGCGTACCAGTGGACGTCGGGGTGCGTCTTGTGCGCCACGCGGCGGCACTCGTCACACGAGCCGTCTCCCCCGTTGGGGCAGACGATGCACTTGGCCAAGGCCTCGGCAGCCTCGTGCTTGCCCGAGCCCGGGGCGCCCACAAAGAGATAGGCATGGCTGAGACGCCCCTCGACCACCGCACGGGCCAGGAAGTCGCGCACGCGCGGCTGGTCCGAGAGACCCGCCAGCGCGGCGGGGGCGTCCGTCGGCGCGTTGCCCATCACGCCTCACCCCTACCGTCGAGAAGTCCGTCCACCAGGGGCGCAGCCTCGTCCACAAGGCGCCCGAGGACCTCCTCGGTGCTGCCCGTGGCATCGACCACGTGTACGCGGCCCGGCTCGGCCGCCGCAAGATCGAGGTAGCCCTGGCGCACGCGCTCCTGGAAGGCCACGCCCTCGGCCTCGAGCCGGTCCGCTCCGCCCCTGGTGGCACGGGCAAGGGCGTCTTTGGTGTCCATGTCCAGCACCAGCGTGAGGTCGGGCGTGACGCCGCAGCTGCCCAGGGCGTTTGCCTGGCTGATGACCCGGGCGTCCAGGGCGCGACCAGCGGCCTGGTAGGCGTAGGTGGAGTCATAGAATCGGTCGCACAGCACCACGGCGCCGCGGGCGAGCGCGGGCTCGATGACCTGACGGACCAGCTGGGCGCGAGACGCCTCAAAGAGAAGGAGCTCACACTCGGGGGCCATCT
This sequence comes from Paratractidigestivibacter faecalis, assembly GCF_003416765.1. Taxonomy (NCBI): domain Bacteria; kingdom Bacillati; phylum Actinomycetota; class Coriobacteriia; order Coriobacteriales; family Atopobiaceae; genus Paratractidigestivibacter; species Paratractidigestivibacter faecalis. Next base: position 1,360,132 of record NZ_QSNG01000001.1, read on the forward strand.
CGGCGTTGTCCGGATCAAGCACGAGCGAGCGGATCTTCTCGCTTATGGACGTGCCGCCGGGCTCGCGCAGGCGCACGACCTCGCGGCCGGCCGCCTGGATGGCGTCGGCCAGCAGGGCGACCTGCGTGGACTTGCCACAGCCGTCCGCCCCCTCGAGCGTGATGAACGTGCCCCGCATAGCGCCTCCGCCTTCCGATTGCCTAACCCATATAGGATATACGCCTTACGCGATCTGCGCCAAAAGCGCAGGATCGATCCGCACCTCAAGCAGGTCCTCCATCCGGCAGCCCAGGACGGCGGCAAGGCTTGCGACCGTGGCGGCCTGGGCATGGTTGACGTCCTTCTTGCGCTGCTCGTACATCTGGATGGAGCGCAGGGAGACCTTGGCGCGAAAGGCCAGCTCCTGCTGGGAGAGGCCGGCCTCCCTGCGAAGCGCCGCCAGCCGCGTGGGGCCGGACAGCCGCTCTTTCTCCACGCGCCGCGCAGCCAGACGCACGAACCTTGACTCATCGGCCTCGTGGTAGGGGTGGTACATGCGCACCACTGTGTCATAGGGCGCCGCCGAGAAGAGCTCGCCAAACGTGACGCCGAGCTCCCACTGGGCGCGCGCGACGACCCAGCCCGCCCAGTAGTCGGGCGTCTTCTCAAAGCGGAAGCGCGGCTCCGTCCCCCTGGCGTCTCCGTAGCCGAGCTCGTGCGAGAGCTCCCAGAAGAGCTCCACGCCAGAGAGGCCTCCCAGGACGCGCGGGTTGCCGCGCCCGAACTCCCGCCCGACGGCGCTCACGGCAAAGAGCTCCGCAACCTCGCTGCCCTCGGCGCCGTAGTCGTTGACCGCAAAGTCGAAGAAACAGGCGAGCTCCGTCATGGCGTCCGCAAGGTAGAGCTCATCGTAGGCGCTCATCGTCTTTGCCCACCCTCCCCGAGATCAGATCCAGCACGTATATGCCCTCCGGGTCAAAGCCGGGGCCCTCCGAGAACGCCTTTCTGGCCTCAAGGTCCCTGCGTTTGCGCCGAGGGTAGAAGCAGCGCGCGGGTGCGGGCTCGAAGTCGATGTATTCCAAGCTCTCAAGCGCCCGCGGCGTCCGCAAGGCGACCTGGCGGCCCAGGCCTCCAAGCCTCATCGCCCAGCTCAGCTGCTCCACGCTCAGCGAGTTTGAGACGAACTGCCTCACAAACGAGAAGTACGAGTCATCAGCGCGATATCCGCAAATGACGTCATATCCGGACAGGTCAACCGGATAGTTCTCCCTGATCCACTCCGCCGCCTCGAGCGCCACGGGAGAGCCCAGGTTGACGACCCTGTGAGTCAGAAGGACGCTCAGCCACTCAAGAACCGACCGAGCGCCGGCGTCAAGGTCCAAGACCGCAAGGCCCTCCAGGTCAAGCTCGTACCGGTTGGCCACGCCGTCGATCTCCTCGCAGCGACACGCCCATTCCCTTGCGAGCTCAAGGTGCTCGGTCATGTAGAACGCACGGCCGTAGTCGTTGTTCTCGCGACAGAACGAGAGGTCGGGATGCCTGACGATCATCGTCGAGCCATGCCAGAGCTCCATGAGGTCCTCCCGTCACTATCACCGTGGTGATAGTCTAGCAGATTCCACAAAAAGGGCCGGCGCGTGGCCGGCCCCGAGGTGACGATCTTCTCGCTTGCTAGGCCTTCTTCTTGGCCGTGGTCTTCTTGGCGGCGCTCTTCTTGGCCGCAGTCTTCTTGGCAGCGGGCTTCTTGGCAGAGGCCGCCTTGGTGCCGGTCCCGCGACCGCGGCCGCGGCCGGCGGCGGCCTTCTTCTCCCTGCCCGGGCAGTCCATGTTGGGGCAGAGCTTCCACGGGCCGCGCGCCGTGGTCACGATGACCATGGGGGCGCCGCAGTCCGGGCACTCCTCGCCCGTGGCCTCGAGCTTGCCGCGCTGGGGCAGCGGGTAGCTGGTGCCGCAGTCGTCGTAGTTGGTGCAGCGGATGAAGCGCTTGCCCGTGCGCTCGGACTTGTGGGCGATGAGCTTGCCCGTGCGGCCGGCCTCGGCACAGGCGTGGCAGACGCCAACCTCCACGTCAGGCTCGCGGTTGGTGGGGCAGGCGGGGTTGATGCAGGTCTCGTACGCCTTCTGGCGGAAGGGCTGGACCTTGATGCGCGGGGCGCCGCAGTCCGGGCAGACGGCGGCCTCGCCCTCCAGGGCCTCGATGCGGCCCTGCGGCAGCGGGTAGGTGACGTCGCAGTCGGGCCAGCCCATGCAGCCGGCAAAGCTGCCACGGGTCTTTGCGCTGGTCTTGACCACGAGGTCGCGCCCGCACTTGGGGCACACGCCAATCTTGGCGTCAGCCGTGACGGCGTCCGCGATGGCCTCGGAGAGGTCCTCGGTGTGCTCGATCAGCCCATCCATCATGCCGGCGAGAAGCGCGCGCGAGTGGGTGACCACCTGGGTCTGGGTGTCGGTGCCCTCGGCGACCTTGGTCATGTCGTCCTCGAGCTCGCTGGTCATCTCGGGCGTGGTGATGCGCGGCGCGTAGGTGTTGAGCGCGTCGATGATGGCCATGCCCAGCTGGCTGGGCTCGCACGGGTCGTTCTTGAGGTACTTGCGCTGGTAGAGCGTGTCGATGATGCTCGCACGCGTGGACTTGGTGCCCAGGCCGCGCTTCTCCATCTCCTGGATGAGCTTGCCCTGGCTGTAGCGCGCGGGCGGCTCGGTCTGCTTGGCCAGGAGGTCCATCTTCTGCACGTCGCAGACGTCGCCCTCGTGGAGCTCGGGCAGCTGGTCGTCCTTCTTGAGGCCATAGGGGTAGATGGAGCGGAAGCCCGGGTTGGCAAGCACGTTGCCAGAGGCCTGGAAGGGCTCGCCGTTGACGTCGAAGGTCACCTTGGTGCCCTCGATGGTGGCAGGCCCCATGAGAGTGGCCAGGAAGCGCCGGGCGATGAGGTTGTAGAGCTTCCACGCCGCAGGCTGGAGCTTCTCGGGGTCGGCCGCGCCCGTGGGGTAGATGGGCGGGTGGTCGGTGGTCTCCTGCTTGCCGCGCGTTGCGGTGAGCTTGGGCTGGGAAAGAAGCGCCTTGCAGGTGGGCGCGTACTGCGGGACCTTGGAGATGGTGCGCACGCAGTCCTTGAGGTCCAGCGAGCTGGGGTAGACGGTGTTGTCCACGCGTGGGTAGGAGATGAGGCCGTCCATGTAGAGGCTCTCGGCCAGGCGCATGGTGCGGGCCGGCGAGATGCCCTCCGCGGCCGCGGCGGCCTGGAGGCTCGTGGTGTTGAAGGGCGCGGGCGGGCGCTGGGTGCGGCTCTTGCGCTCCACGGCGGTCACGCGCGCCTCCTTGGCGCCCGCCACGTTGGCGTACGCGGCGTCGGCGGCGTCCTTGTCCCAGAAGCGGGCCGTGGTGTGGCTGACCTTGAAGGGTTCCTCCTCGCCGTGGCTGGCCTCGCCGGAGATCACCCAGTAGTCCTCGGGCTTGAAGGCCATGCGCTCGCGCTCGCGCTCGACCACGAGGGCGAGCGTCGGCGTCTGCACGCGGCCGGCGGAGCGGGTGTTGCCAAAGCCCGAGAAGCGGGCCGTGGTGAGGTAGCGCGTGAGGACGGCGCCCCAGATGAGGTCGATGTACTGACGGCTCTCGCCGGCGTCGGCCAGGTCCTGGTCAAGCTCGACCAGGTTGTTGAAGGCGTGGTCGATCTCTGCCTTGGTGAAGGCGGAGTAGCGCGCGCGGGAGACGGGCACGTCGGGGGCCACCTCGCGGATCTGGCGCAGGGCGTCAGAGCCGATGAGCTCTCCCTCGCGGTCGAAGTCCGTGCCGATGACGACGGAGTCGGCCTTCTTGGCGAGGTTCTTGAGCGAGCGGATGATGCCCTTCTCGGCCGGGGTCTTCTCGATGGGGGCCCAGACCAGGTACGGAAGGCTGGCGATCTTCCAGCCCTTGATGTCGATGCCGTCCTTGAGGTAGGGCTTGCGCTTGGTGTCGTAGGGCGGGCGGGCAAGGCCGTCGGGGACGTCGGCAGGAAGGACCTCGCCCTCGGCCGTCACGCCAAACCAGCCCTCCTCGTCGTTGAACTTGAGCTCGGGCGGGAAGTCGGGCTGCAGGATGTGGCCACGCAGGCCGATGGTCACGCAGTCCTCCCCGCCCCTGCGGAAGCGGTAGACGGGGGTGTCGTAGACCTTGTCGGCCTTGGGCTTGCCGGAGTCGGAAAGCAGGCGTGCAATCTGGCCGGCAGCGTCGTTCTTCTCGGTGACGATGAGCTTCAAGGGTGGTCCTTACGTGGGTCTTAGTCGTTGTCCAGGGCGTGCTGCTCGTAGTCCTCGCGGGACCACTTGAGGGCGGCCTTGCCGTCGCGGGCCACGATGATGTAGCGGGCCACGGCCAGGGCGACCTCGTAGAGGGCGATGAGCGCGGCAAACATCAGCAGCATGGTGATCGGGGAGGCGTCCGGGGTGACGACGGCGGAGAGGATCATGAGGGCAACGTAGACGTAGCGCCACTGGGAACGGAAGGTCTTGTACGGCACGACGTGCAGGATGGAGAGGTAGAAGATGACCAGCGGCAGCTGGAAGGCAATGCCAAAGCCAATCTCCAGCATCATGTAGATGTTCAGGTAGTCCTCGGCGTTGGCCAGGTTCTGGGCAAACTCGAAGCTCTGGTCGAGCAGCCAGCCGAAGGCGGCGGACTGGATGACAAAGTAGCAGAAGATCATGCCCAGGAAGAACAGGACGACCATGGCCGCCACGGTAGGCACGACCCACTTGCGCTCGTTGGGCTTGAGCGCCGGCAGGAAGAAGCCCATGACCTCCCAGATGATGATGGGGGCGCAGATGATGACCGAGAAGAACAGAGCCACCTGAAAGCGGATGGTGAAGCCGCCCAGCGCGGTGAAGACGTAGAGGTCGCCTCCGCGCATGGCCTCGCGGATCTGGTCCATCATGAGCTCGATGAGGGCCGGGGTGGCAAAGTACACCACGATGGCGCAGACAAGAAGCGACACCACGATGATGGTGAGGCGGCGGCGGAGCTCTCCGATGTGGTCGAAGAGCGGCATGCGTGCGGGTCCGATCGGCATGGCTTCTAGGCCTCCTTCTGGTTCTGGTCGTCAGCGGGGGCCTCGGTCTTGGCGGGGCGCTTCACGGCGTACAGGTCTGCGGCGGTGAGGGGCTTGCTCTCCTCGGGTTCCGCAGCGGACTCGGCGGGGGCAGGGGCAACGGGCGCCTCGGCGGCGGGGGCGTCGGCATCGGCGCTGGCGTCATCGGCCGCGGCATCGGTCTCGCTGGCGGCCGTGGCGGCCTCGGCGGCCTTGGCCTCCTCGGCGGCGCGGCGCTCGGCCTCGAGGCGGGCCTTGCGCTCGGCAAAGGTCTCGGAGCGCTTGGCGGCGGGCTTGCCCTCGCCGCCCTCGATGTCGGCGTCCTCCTCGAACTCCTCAGAGCGCTTGCGGTTGGGCTTCTTGTCGCCCATGGCCTCTGCGGCCGGGTCGACGATCTCGGTCTGGACGACCTGGGTGAAGCCCTCCTGGGCGTTCCTGAACTGGCGCAAGGCGCGGCCGAGGGTCTTGCCCATTCCCGGAAGCTTGTCGGGCCCGAAGATCATGAACGCGAAAATCAGGATGAGCGCAAGCTCTGTCTCTCCGATTCCAAACACTGGTGAATCCTCCGTCTAACGTACGGCTTTGGCCCCGAGGGACCCTTGCTTTGGGCCGGTGCGCCCAGACGAGGCCTTACGCCTCGCGGATGTTGAGGTCCTTCTCCACGCCGAGCATGCCGAGGACGCGGGCAACGTTTCTCTGCGGACGGGCCACCACCAGCGTGGCGCCCTGCTCCTGCGCGCGGTGGGCGGCGCCCACCAGGACGCCGATGCCCGTGGAGTCAATGTAGGGGACGTCCGCCAGGTCAACGACGAGCTCGCCGGTAGTCTCGGGCAGCTTGGCGTCGATGGCGTCCCTCAGCTCGGAGGCGTTGGAAACGTCCACCTCCCCCGCCACCTTGACGAGAACGGCATCTGCTTCCTGGGAAATCGCGATGTTGAGTGCCATGGTGTTCCTCCTTGTGACGCTAGAGGCTGGTGCCGGAAAGGTTGGCCAGGGTGTCCGAGAGGCCCTTCACGCCGGTGGAGCCGGTGGTGGAGCTGCCGGACGTGGTGGCGCTGGTGGAGTCGGTGGTGCCGGCACTGCTCGACGCGGCCGAGTCCATCGCGGAGATGCGCTGGGTGGCGTAGGTCTTGGCGCCGTACTCGTCGTCGGCGTCTGCCTCCTGCGCCTTCTGGTAAGCCTCGCGCGCTTGGTCGGAGTTGCCCGCGGACTCGTAGAGCATGCCGAGGTTTGCCCAAGCGGGACCGTAGTCGGGCATGTCCTGGGTGAGCTGCTCCAGGGCCGCCGTGGCCTCGGAGGTCTCCTCCTCGTAGTACTGGCAGAGGGCGCGGTCCACGCGGACGGCGCCGGAGTCCTTGAGGGCCAGGTACTGGTCGTAGTACGAGATGGCCTTCTCCAGAAGCTCGTTGGCATGGGAGGTGGAGGCGTCGGTGGAGCCGGAGTAGCGCACGGTCACGCCCCAGGCCATGTAGTCCTTGCCCAGGTTGAGCAGGGTGGCGAGGTTCTGGGAGTCCGAGGAGAGCTTGGTCTCCAGCGCGTCCACCAGGGGCTGGTACTTCTCGTCTGCCTGAGCGACGGCGTCGGTGGTGCCGTCGGAGGAGTCAGAGGAGCTGCCGGAGTCGGAGGAGTCCGCGCTTGAGCTGGAGTCTGCCGACTGGCTCTGCGAGGAGGAGTCCTGCGAGCTCGACGTGCCGACGATGGCGGCGATGGAGGGCAGCATCATGGAGAGGGCCATGAGAACGGCGAAGACCGTGAGCGCGACCTTGGCACCAAGGGGCATGCCGTCCTTGGGCTTGGCCGACTTGGCCTGCGCCTCAGCGGTGCCCTTGGCCCGCTTTGCCTTGGCGCTGACCTGCTTCTTGTTGGTCTTCTTGGACATGTAAGACGTGCCTTTCGTTGCTTTTGCCGCCTTATGGCGGCACCCGTAACTATCTAGAGTACGTCACTTTGCCCCGAGCGTGCCAGTCTTGCCCGGTCGGCGGCAACAAACACAGAAAAGGGGCCTTCGGGCGAAAAACCCGAAGGCCCCGGAGGCTACCTGGCCTCGGCAGCCAGGCGTGCGGAGACGAGCTTGACCGCCACGACGAAGACGTCGAGCGCCTGGCCCAGCTCCTCGAGGGTGGGGAAGGTCGGCGCGATGCGGATGTTGGTGTCCTTGGGGTCCTTGCCGTAGGGCCAGGTGGCGCCGGCCGGGGTGAGCTTGACGCCCAGCTCTGCGGCGAGGCTCACGATGGCCTTGGCAGAGCCCTCGGGACCGTCGAAGGAGACGAAGTAGCCGCCGCAGGGGTGCGTCCAGGTTGCCACGCCCAGGTCGGCCAGGCCCGCAGTGAGCTTCTCCTCCACAAGGGCAAAGCGCGGGGCGACGATGGCCGCGTGCTTCTCCATGTGGGTGCGCACGCCGGCGGCGTCCTTGAGGAAGCGCACGTGGGCAAGCTGCGAGATCTTCTCGGGAGAGACGCGCATGCTCGCGAAGGCGGCGCGGACCTCGGCCATGTCGGCGGGGCTGGCCGTCATGTAGGCCATGCCGGAGCTGGGGAAGGTCACCTTGGCGGTGGAGCCGAACTCGTAGACGAGGTCAGCGGCGCCGGCCTCCTCCAGGGCATCGAAGATGTTGAGCAGGTGGTCGCCCTCGCCCTTGAAGGTGTGGACGCAGTAGGCGTTGTCCCAGAAGATGCGGAAGTCGGGGGCGGCGGGCTTCAGGTGGGCGAAGGCGCGCACGACCTCGTCGGAGTAGGTGATGCCGGTGGGGTTGGCGTACATGGGGACGCACCAGATGCCCTTGACGGAGGGATCCTCCTCCACGTAGCGGCGGACGACGTCCATGTCGGGACCCTCGGCCGTCATGGGAACGGGGACGTTCTCGATGCCGTAGCGGGCGGTCACGGTGAAGTGGCGGTCATAGCCCGGAGCGGGGCACAGGAACTTGACCTTGCCCTGCTGGCTCCAGGGCTTGTTGCCGCCGATACCGTGCGTGTAGGCGTTGCAGACCACGTCATGCATGAGGTTCAGGCTGGAGGAGCCGTTGACGATGACGTTCTTCTCGTCGACGCCAAGCAGCTCTGCCGCGAGGCGGCGTGCGGAGGGAAGGCCCTCGGGGCAGCCGTAGTTGTCGGCGGCCACGCCCTCGTCGGAGAGGTCGGACTCGGACGTCAGCAGGTCCAGCATGGGACGCGAGAGGGCCGTCTGCTGGGGGCTGGGCTTGCCTCGGGCCATGTCGAGCTTGAGGTCGAGGGCCCTAAGGTCGTCCGCCTGCTTCTCGAGGTCCGCAATGGCGGCCTTGAGCTCTGCGTCGTTCATTGCCTCGTATGCGTTGGGCATGGTTCCTCCTAGGTCGGTGGCTGAGTGCGAGTATAAGGCCGGAGCCGCGTGGGAGCTGCTACCATGAGACGTCCCGACAACAATTGCTAACAGGCAGATTACAGGCAGGAGAGACCGTGGGCATCTCGTTTGACTTTCGCTCTGAGGACTATGGCGAGCTCCAGCACCTGGTTGACGCCCTGTTTGCTCCCGGCGTCTCGCGCTACGCCACTGTCACCAAGCTGGACGTCCTCATGCGCGCCGAGGCCTTCGACCTCTGCGCGGACCTCGCAGAGGTGATAGACCTGCTGCCCTCCTCCACCTTCACGCGCACGCAGCTGTGCGACCAGATGAACTCCATCCTCTCCGGCCACGGCTGGGGCGGCGTCTACGGCACGGTGGAGTAGGCCCAGGGAGGCATTCATCCGGCGACGGAGAGCCATTTTTCTACAAACCTCGCGAAAATGGGTGACTTAATTTGACTTCTGCGAGTAGCCACCCCCCACTCGCCCGGCAAACGACCAGTTGAGTCTTCGCCAAAATGGCGTGCTACTGCACAGTTTGAGTTAAGTCACCCATTTTCATGCATTTGCGGTACAACAGCCCCAAGTGCCGGCCTCGCACCCTCACGCCAACGCGCCCGCAGACAGAAAAGGGGCCGCCATCGCATGGATGGCGGCCCCTCCTTGCAGGCAATCTGCGCAAAGCTCGGCGAGAACTACTCGTCCTCCTCCAGGGCGGCGGCAATCTCGTCGGTGACGTTCATGGTGTGGTAGACGTTCTGGACGTCCTCAAGCTCGTCGAGACGGTCGACAAGGCGCTGGACCTTCTTGGCGTCCACGACGGAGACGTCGGTCGGGGTGGTGGGGACCATGGTGAGCTCGGAGCCCTTGACCTCGATGCCCTGGGCCTCAAGGCCCTTCTGGACGTCCTGCATCTTGTCGTAGGCGGTCCAGACGATCCACTGCTCGCCGGCGTCCTCGTAGTCCTCGCCGCCAGCCTCGGCCACGGCCATCATGAACTCGTCCTCGTCCACGGCGTTCTCGCGGTCGGCGACCTTCTTCTCGTCAGACTTGATGATCTTGTCGACGGCGATGGAGCCCTTGCGCTCGAACTGGAAGGCAACGGAGCCGGCGGTGCCCAGCGAGCCGCCCGCGTGGGTGAAGGCAGAGCGCACGTCAGCGGCGGTGCGGTTCTTGTTGTCGGTCAGGCAGTCGACGTAGACCGCGATGCCCGCGGGGCCGTAGCCCTCGTAGGTGATCTCGGTGTAGACGGCGGCGTCGGCACCGGCGCCAAAGGCCTTGTCGATGGCGGCCTTGATCTTGGCGTTGGGCATGGAGACCATACGGGCACGGGCCACGGCGGCAGCCAGGGAGGCGTTGTTGTCGGGGTTGGGGTCGCCGCCGAGCTTGGCCGCAACGGTGATGTTGCGGGAGAGCTTGGAGAACAGCGCGGAGCGCTTGGCGTCGATAGCGGCCTTCTTGTGCTTGGTGGTTGCCCACTTAGAGTGTCCGGACATGCACATCTCCTTCTCGCTGCCTCTTGGCGGGCGCCCTTACGCCCATGCCGACGGGGCACTGAACTAACTCAGAAAACAAACTCATTCATGCTAATCAAAAGCCCCCTACCCTGTAAAGACCCCGGATGCAAGCCCCTCACATTAGCAACAAATCAAGCCACGGCGAGAAGGGCTTCTCGCCGCACGCGCTAGAGTTGACAAAGGGCCTGTCCCTTTGTCAACCCGCTCGTCCCGTCAGGCTTGGAGATACCTTGGTTGAGAACCTCTGCATGCTCGCGGTCATCATGGCCCTCGTCCTTGGATGCTCGTTTCTGGCGAGCCTCATTCCCGGGCGGCCCGTGCCCGAGGTGGTGTTCTTCGTCTTTGCGGGCGCCATCGTGGGGCCCAACTGCCTGGGGCTGGTCCAGCCACTGGACGGCCTTGCGCTCATAAGCCGCCTGGGCATGGGGCTTCTCTTCCTCATGGCGGGCTACGAGCTCGACCCTCGCGAGCTTGCCGGAAGGATGGGCAGGCACGCAGCCGTGTGCTGGGCCGTCTCAGCCGCGCTGGCCTTCCTGGTCACGCCGCGGCTGGGGCTGGGCCTCTCCCCCACCGGCACGGCCGCCTTCGCCATCGCGCTCACCACCACGGCCTACGGAACCCTCGTGCCCATCATGCGCGACCGCGGGCTAGGCGGCACGCGGGTGGGCCGGGTCGTTGTGGCCTACGGCGCCATGGGAGAGATCCTGCCCGTGCTGGCGATGTCGCTTTTGCTCTCTCCCCACCGCTCGACGTCCATGAACCTGGCCGTGCTGGCAGGCTTCTTCGTGCTATGCCTGGTGGTGGCCGTCCGCGCCGAGCGCGCCCGGGACGTGGGCACCAAGCTCTCCGACTTCCTGCACCAGAACGCCGAGAACGCGGGCTCCCAGCCGACGCTGCGCGCGGCGGTCCTCTTGCTGGTGGCGCTTCTGGCCCTGGCCGAGATGCTTGACCTGGACGCCGTGCTGGCGGCGTTTGCCGCCGGCTTCATCCTGCGCCACGTGGTGGGCAGGGACGGCGGCCACCGCGTCATGCAGAAGGTGGAGGTCGTGGGCAACGGCCTGTTTGTGCCGGCGTTCTTTGTGTACTCGGGACTGGGCATAGACTTTGCGGCCGTGGGCGCCGACCCCGGCCTGCTGTTGACGTTCATGGCGCTGCTGCTTGCGGTGCGCGCCATCCCGCTGGGCCTTTCTCTCTCCGCCTTCCCCGAGACCCGCGACATGCCGCTTGGCGAGAAGGTCTCGGCCTCGCTCTACTGCACCATGGCACTGCCCCTCATCGTGGCGCTCACCGAGGCGGCCACCCGCGCGGGCGCCATGGACGAGCAGATGGCGAGCGTCCTCGTGACCTCGGGCGCGCTCTCGGTGCTGGCCATCCCCGTCATCACGTCCTTCTTCCGCGTGGCCATTGCGGCTCACCCGGTGGAGGCCGCGCGCGAGGTGGCCGAGCATCCGAAGGAGCTGCGCCGCATCATCCACGAGCACCAGGAGCACGCCCACGAGGTGGCCGAGCGCTTCCACGAGGAGCGCCGCGAGCTGCGCCGTCGCGGCGTGAGGCTCTCCTCGGCAGACTTCCTGGCCCAGGAGCGCGAACCCAAAACGAGCGCCGACGGCGGCGAACAGACCCGCAGCTAGACGATTTAGGTTCGGGCTGCGGCCGCCCTCGCGGTCTCTGCGGCCATCGCCCTTTCACGAGCTGGGAATTTGTCGAGACACACCTCGCCGGCGGCTACCCCTCTGAACCCAAATCGGAATCCGATTTGGGTTCAGAGGTCGTACTTGCGGACCACGCGGCGGATGGAGCGGCCCCACGGCAGCCAGATGACGGCCAGGAACGCCGCCGTGGCCACGCCGTGGACGCAGTCCAGCGGGAAGCCCGCCGCGTAGGCGGCAAGCACGGACGGCCAGGTGAGTGGCCTCACAAACCCCAGGACGTAATAGCCGTTGAGGATGGCGCCGTACATGAGGGCCGAGAGAAAGCCCCACGCGTAGAGGACGCCTCCGCGCTCCAGCAGGCCGCGGTCCGCAATGACCCCGCCAAGGTAGCCCACCAGGCCCCATGCATACATCTGCCAGGGGGTCCACGAGCCTTGGCCGAAGAAGAAGTTGGACACCAGGGCGGCCACCGCCCCCACCATGAAGCCACTCCTGCGCCCCAGGGTGGCCCCGGCAATAACGGCAATAGCCGAGACCGGCTTCACGTCTGGAATGGGCGCGAAGAGGACGCGCCCGGCAGCGGCCGTCGCGGCAAGCACGGCCGTGGGCATGAGCTGGCGCAGCGGCGGTCGGGACGCCTCGAAACTCGCAAAGACCAACCCCACGGCAAGAAGCGACACGAGCAGCGTAAGTCCCGCCGTAGCGTCAACGCCGGACAGCGCCAACGTCACCATCAGGATGGGAACCGCCAGAAGTGCCGGCAACTCGAGGACGGATAGCGTGCGGGAGACCCTGCTCATGGCGCCCCCTAGCCCCGCCACACCCACGAGTCGGAGAAGAACTCCGCCGTGGGCTGCGTGCAGGTGATCTGGCCGTCAAAGAGCAAGGAGACGTCATCCGCCACGGCACGGGCAAAGCCCAGGTCGTGCGTGGCGAGAAGCACCGTCGCCCCAGCCTGCGCCGCCCGGGAGACCTCGGAGGCAACCCAGGCTCGGGCGTGGTCGTCCAGGCCTTTGGTGGGCTCGTCCAGCAGGAGGAGCAGCGGGTGAGTGAGCAGGAGCTTCTCCAGGGCAAGCATCTGCTGCTGACCCCCGGAGAGGTCATAGGGATGTCGGTCGGCTGCGTCGACCAGCCCCAGACGCTCCAGGGCGGAGGCGACCTCGGCCTCTCCGTACCCAGCGCCAGAGGACCACTCCGTCAGCTCCTCGTGCACCGTCTCGCACGCAAGGACCGCCTTGGGAGACTGCGGCAGGAGCGCCTGAGCATCGGCCAGGCGGTTTCTCACGCGGCCACGTTGCGGCCTGGCCACGCCAGCCGCAAGCGAGAGGAGCGTGGACTTGCCGCTTCCATTGCCGCCCACGAGGGCACGCACTTCTCCCCGGCAAAGCTCCAGGTCGAGCCCGCGCAGGACCCAGTCAGCGTCGCGCGAGTAGCGCAGCCAGGCGTCGCTGACGCCAAGCACGACCTCGCTTGAGCGCTCGCGCGGGGGCTTTGCAGGGAGCGGGCGCGGACCGGCGAGGCCCGCAAGGTCGCGTGGGCGCACCTCGCCCCCGGCCACCTCGAAGGCGCAGGTGGCGTACTCGACCATGGGCGCGGGCGCATGCGTGGCCACCACCACCGTCACGCCCAGCTCGCGGTTGGCACGAAAGAGCAGCGAGAGAAAGCTCTTCTCGGCAATGGGGTCGAGCATGCTGGTGGGCTCGTCAAGAAGCAGGAGTCGAGGACGCATGGCCAGCGTCGAGGCAAGGGCAAGAAGCTGACGCTGGCCACCCGAGAGCTCGGCCGTGTGGGCGCGAAACCACGGCTCCATGCCAAAGAAGTTGCAGGTCTCAGCCACGCGTCGGCGCATCTGGGGCTCAGGCACGCCGAGGTTTTCCATACCAAAGGCCATCTCGTGCCAGACGGTGTCGCAGACCACCTGAGCGTCCGGGCTCTGGAAGACGTAGCCCACCAGTCGAGCGGACTCCAGGGGCGAGAGCTCCCCCACCGCGCGACCAAAGATGCGAACCTGTCCCCTCAGGTCGCCAACGGGAGCAATCTCGGGCTTGGCCAGGCGCAGAAGCGTGGACTTGCCCGCGCCCGTTCCGCCAACGAGAAGGGCAAACGCGCCCTCGGGCACGTCCAGATCGGCTTGCTCAAGCACGGGCGCCGCGGCGCCGGGATAGGCAAAGCGAACGCCGCTCATCTGCAGGGCCGGGCACGTGGCCGACTCAGAAGCGCTCATTCAAAGGACCTCCAGCGAAGCCGTTCCGCAAGCGCCGCCGCGCTGGGCAGCAGCATGAGGACGGCATAGGGTACGTAGCCCCACCACGCACGCAGCATGGGCATAGCGGGATAGAAGCGCCACTGCCCGCAGGCAGCGGCGGCCAGCACGGCGCAGAGCGCAGAGAGCAGCACAATCCCGCAGACGGCGAGAATGTCCTCCCCACGCAGGCGCTCCGGACGATAGCAGGTGCGCGGAGAGCCGGACTCCCAACCGCGGGCCCTCATGGCGTCAGCTCGCTCGAGGGAGTCCTCAAGCGACCAGGCCATGAGCTGGGTAGTGACGCGCGTGAGACGAGCCGTCGGCGAGGGGGCCGCGCCCGCCGCCGTGCAGGCGTCAAGCGACGCCTGCACGCCGCGGCTGCGCCGTAGAAGCTGCGGCGCCAGCTGAGAGGCCATCGAGACCAGAAGGCTCACGGAGGCGGCGCGGCCGTGGCCCAGTGCCAGCAGGCGGTCCTGGGTGAGCACGCAAGCCGCGTCCTCCAGCCACACCACCGCAGAGACCATGAGGCCCCCCATGCAGGCGCCATAGGCCAGGCTCTCCAGATAGACCCGCACCGGGCCCACGGAGAGAAGCAGGGTGGAGCCCGAGGCCGAGAACAGCGGGTTGGCAAGGCACACCAGAGCCAACATGGGCAGCTGCCACCTCAGGCCAGAGGCCGTGGCACGCAGGCCACGGGCGAGCGCCGAGAAGAGCAAGGCCCCCGCAAGCGAGAGCGCCACCAGCACTGGCTGGACGCAGAACATGGTGAGGCAGGTCACGGCCAGAAAGCACGCCACCGGGACTGCCGCGTGGCAGGCGTCAAACGCCACGCGTCTCTCGACCGTCGTCATGAGTGACCCTCCTCTCCCCAATGCGTGGTGGCCATTATAGAAGGCGCGGGACGCCGCCCGGAAGGAAGGCGCCCCGCGCAGAAAACGGGCTCAACTCGTTCTAGTACTCGACGTTGTCATACCACCAGTAGACGGAGTCGCCATCGGAGAGCTCATAGCTCGAGCAGGCGTAGTTGGGCACCACGCCGTTGACGGAGTAGAGCCAGCCGCTCATCCCGCCGTGGTCCTTCTCGGCAAGGCCGGCGATGGAGCTCACGTACATGCCATAGCCGGTGCTCTTGGCGTTGTACGAGACCCCGCTGGCGGCCAGGGCGTCGTAGACGGTGGAGCCGGGCTCCAGCGAGAGCGTGGCCGAGGAGCTGCCGGCACCGGCCCTAGAGCCATCGACGGTGATGGTCACCGTGATGCGCGCCGGGCGAGAAGGGCTTGCGGCGGAGCCAGAGGAAGGGGCGCCTGGCGCGGGTGAGGACTGGCTGCCCGAGGAGGAGCCAGTGGCGCCACCGGAGGAAGCCGAGGCGCTCGGCGCAGAGCCGGAGGGCGCCGAGGCCGAGTCGGAAGAGGACGGAGCGGCGGCGCCCGCAGAGGCGGAACCGGCGTCCGCACCGGCATCGTCCGGCTGGGACTCCTCGGGGTTCCCGTCAGGCTCTTCCGAGGCCTGCGTCGCGCTCTGGTCCTGGGGATCAAGCTCGATGGATGCCGCAGGCGCGTCTTGCTCCACGGTTTGCAGCGCCCCTCCCGGGAAGGCGAGGGGGTCATTCCCCTGGGAATACTCCCAGGCGGACCAGCCGCAGAACACGATGGCCACGGTGGCCAGCACGGCCACCACCGGTCGCAGAACGCGCAGGGCGTCACTGCGACCGGAGGCATTCGGGCGCGTGCTTCCGGAGGGAGCCACTAGGCCTCCTCCCCCTTCCTCTTGCGGCCGGCGAGAAGCGCGGCAATGATCGCCACGAAGCCAAGGCCGATGCCCACGAAGGGCCAGACGGGCGTCTGGGACTGAGCCTCGCGTGCGGCCTCGGCGCCGGTGTCGGCGGAGGTGGTGGCGGCAGTGTCAGCGGGCTTGGCATCCCCGGAGGCGCTGACGCCATCCTTGGCCTGCCGCCCGTCGGCCTTCTCACCATCGGAGGCGCCGCCTGCAGCAGCGGCCCCATCGTTGGCGTTAGGGGCGAGGGCAATGCTGGGCTTGGGGGCACCAGGCTGGTTGGGAGCGTTGCCGTTGTTGTCGTCCGTGCCGCCGCCGAGGCCACCGTTGCCGCCAGGCTGCGTGCCCGGGTTGGTCGGCTGGGTCGGGGTGGACGGATCAATCACGGGCGCGGTGCTCTCCCACTTGGCGTAGAGCGTCATGTCGCCAGTGACGGGCGTGGAGAAGTCCCACTTGGAACCATCGGCCGTGTACCAGCCGAGGAAGCGGTAGCCGGCACGCACCGGATCGGCCACGGGGGCCATGGGCTTGTTCTGGACCGGCGTGGCGGAAGGCACGGTGCTGCCGCCATTGCTGTCAAAGCTCACGCGATAGCCGGCGGCCGCCTTGAGCGCAAAGAGGGTACCGGAGTCGTTGGTGTAGTAAAGGTTGCCGGCAGCGTCGGCAACGACGCTCGCGGTGCAGTAGTTGGCCTCGGAGCCGCTGGGGGTGTAGACCTCGGCAACCTCTCCCGTGGACTGGCTGTAGCGGTAGAGCGAACCCGGGTTCTTGTTGCAGGTGAAGTAGACGTAGGTGTCGTCACCCTGGACGCTGACCACGGGGGACGCTTGCACGTTGGCGCGGGCGCCCATGTCAACGGTCTTCTCCACCGTCATGCTTGCGAGGTCGATAACGGTGAACTGACCGTTGTAGGAGGCATCGTTTCCGCCGATGTAGGCCTTGCCGCCCGCCACGGCCGGCGTGGACGTGGAGGTGTTGGCAAAGGCGCAGCTGGACTCGATGGCAAGCTCGTCGCCGTCGCGGACGATCTTGTACAGCGTCGCAGGCTGGCGGCCGACGGCCAGGAAGACCTGCTTGCCGCCCTCGGTGCCGGCGCTGACGACGGTGGCTCGGATGGGGTTGTCACCAATGCTCACGGAGGACTTGACCTCGCCGGTGGCGCCGTCCACCAGGTTCACGCGGCCGCCCTCGTCGCCGATGACGAGGTCGGAGCCGGAGGCGCAGGCGCCGGCCCAGTAGTAGCCCTCGCCCGTGGAGCCGCCGGACTTGACGGTGAGCTTGGTCCACCTGACCTCGCCGGTGGAAAGGTCGACGCAGGTCATGGCACCCGCAGAGGCCGTACCGCTGTAGCTCACGCCCGCGACGAACTCCGCGTATACGCAGCCGTTGGCCAGGGTCATCGTGGAGTTGGCCTGGTAGCGCCCACCCACGGCAGGGGCGTCGAGCGCCTTGGTCTTCCAGACGCACTCGAGCGTCTCCGCGGAGAAGGCGGCAAGAGAGCCGTCGTCGTTGGCGCAGACGATGAGGCCGTTCGCATACACGGGACGCGAGAAGTACGAGGTGCTGCCACCCTTGTTGACGCGGCCTACCACGGCACCCGTGGAGTCAATCTTGATGAGGTCGGTGTTGGTGGTCAGGAAGACGTAGCCACCGGCGATGACGGGGTCGCCCAGGGCAACCCAGGGGTCGCCGTCGGTCTTGAGGTTGACCTTCCAGAGCTCCTCGGCGGCGTCGGAGGGCGTGGGCACGTTCACGAGCGTCGTCGAGCCGCCGTTGCCAAAGCCGCTCCAGCCGGCGTCCCAGTCCGGACGGGGCGCCAGGGGGTTGATGATGACGGAGTCCAGGGGGTTCTCGCCATATGCGGAGTAGACCCACTGCACGTTGTCGCCAGGCTTGAGCGTGACCTGGCTCGCGCCCAGGTCAGAGGACTTGCCGTTGACGAAGAGCTGCCAGTACTTGCCCGTGTCCTGGTCGTAGCCGAGCTTGCGGCCGTCGGCGGAGGTGATGTCGGAGAGGTAGTAGCCGTACGCGGTGTCGCTGGAGGTGTGGGCAAGGCCTGCGGCCTGGAGCGCCTGCTCGGTGAGGTCGGCCGCCGTGGAGCCGGAGGTCAGCTTGACGTCGGTCTGCTGGGCCCACACGGAGTTGTTGCCGTTGGCGTCCGGACCGACGAAGGACACGGACACCTTGACCTTGGCGTTGTTGATGTCGTCGATGCTGGCGCCATAGGCGGAGTAGTACAGGACGACGGAGTCGCCGGGCTTGAGGGCAACCTGGTCGGCGGTGACGTCGGAGGCAACGCCGTTGACGAAGAGCTGCCAGTACTTGTGCGTGTCCTGGTCGTAGCCGAGCTTGCGACCATCGGCGGAGGTGATGTCCTTGAGGTAGTAGCCGTACGCGGTGGTGCTGGAGGTGTGCTCGAGGCCCATCTCGGTCAGGACGGACTCGATGAGCTCGTCTGCCGTGGAGCCGTAGGCAACCTGGCGGCTGGCGTCGGACCAGACCTCGTCGGTGCCGTCGGCGTCAATGCCCACGAGCTGGAAGGGCACGGAGATCTGCGGGTCGGTGTGGTCGGTAGTGCCCACGACGCGATAGGTGGCCGTGACCTGCTGGTCGACGAGGCTCTGGAGCTTTGCGTTCTCGGGGTGGGCCTCCGCGAGGCTGCGGTACTTCTCGTAGGTGAGGTTGCTCGTGACGGTAACGAGGGTGTCGGCGGCAGGCTGCGTGACGCGCAGGGTCTCGTCGGCGACGACGCTCGTGTCGCTGGAGCGGTACGTGCGCCAGTTGGTGCTCGCCATGGGGTCATAGCCGGGCAAGTCATCGGCGACGACGTAGGCGTACTGGCTGTCCTTGCCCTTGCGGTACTCCACGCCGCCGTCGGCGGTGGGGGCGGCCTCGGCAAAGGTGGCGAGGTCCTTGCTCACGGCGTCGGCGGACTCGTTCTCGCCGAGAAGCGCGTTCTGGTAGCCGGCCTTGACCTGGGTCATGAAGGCCACGGCCTCGTCGATCTCGGACTCGGGGATGGGCTTCACGCGGATGGTGATGTCACGGGTGGCCGTTACGCCGTCCTTGGTGAGCGTGGCCGTGATGGTGGCCTCGTTGGTTCCGCCCTCGATGTCTCGAGTGATGAAAACGCGGTAGCCGTTGACCTTGGCCACGGCGTCGTTGCTGGAGCTGTAGGAGAGCTTGGCGCCGGAGGGGGCGTCGATGCCAGAGCGGCTCGTCCTCGGCAGCTGGAGGTCGGCCTCGACGGCATCGGCGTCGACGACCTCCTTGGTGACGAAGTCCTTGAGGACGATGCGCCCGAGGGCCTCGTCGAGCTCGGCCTTCTCCGCGGCGATGTCCTCGGCGGACTTTGCCGCCACGGTCACGGGGTAGCTCTTGGCAAGCGACGAGGAGGGGCCGTTGCCGTAGCCGGAGACGAAGAGCCTCACCGTGGCCTTGAGGGTGACGTTCTGGGACGCGTTGCCGTGGGTGTAGGTCACCTTGTAGACGGTGTCGTAGTTGGCGTCGTAGCTCTCGGTGACCTTGGCGACCGAGGAGTCGGTGGACGTCCATTCGATGGTGGCGGCCTTCTTGCCGTTCACCATGATGGTGCCGGGAAGCGTCTCCTCCTTGACGTCAGAGGCGGCGGTGCCGGACTTCACCGAGGCGGTGAGGTCGGCGGAGGCCATCTGCTCCTCGAGGTAGGACTGAACCTTGGCGTCGTCCCAGGCCAGCGTGGAGGAGAACTCCGGGGTGAACTCAATGGACTCGGAGCCCAGGGTCAGCACGTAGGTGGGCTTGAACTGGCGCAGCGAGGAGTAGTCGGAGTAGGTGGTCTTGTCGGCGTTGGAGAGGAAGAAGTACGTGACGGTGCCGTCAGCCGCAATGCCGCCCTGCTCGGCGGGGTCGGTCGCGGAGAAGCTCACGGACTTGAGGCTTGCCCTGACGTTGCCATAGCCAAGGTCGGCGAGCTTTGCCTGAAGCATGGAGACGATGTTGGTGTCAGTTCCGTACTTGGGGCTGGGCTTCCAGGTGGAGAGCTTCTGCTTGGCGGCAGCAAGGGTCTGGCCATCCTCGCTGAGCGACGGGGCCTCGTCGGACTGGACGGCAGCCTTCAGGCTCTCCGTGAACTTGTACTGCCAGGAGCTTGAGCCATAGGTGACCTTGCAGGCGACGTACTTGCCGGCGAGGTCGGAGGTCAGCGTGAGCTCGCGAGAGGTGGCGCCGGAGATGGGCTCGTAGCCGGAGGCCGTGGGCGCGCTCGACTGCTTGGTGCCCACATACCACTGATAGGAGAGCTGGGCGTACTCGGAGGAGGAGAGCTCGACGTCATCCCACTCGTCATCGTCCCAATACGTTGCGACCAGCTTGACCTTCTCGCCCACCTTGACGGTGTGGCCAGCGTGGGTCAGGTCATTGCCCTTGGAGTCCTGAAGCGTGACGTCATCGAACGTCACGCTCGATTGGACGGCAACGGCGCTCTCTGCCTGCGACTGGACGGCAAGAGCGTCTTCCGCCTCGGCGAGCGCCTGCACGGGAACGCAGGAGAACGCAGTTATCGCGGCAAGAAACGCTGCGGTGACTCTTGTTGGCAGGGGCCTAGTTTGTCTCATGTGCCACATCCCTACCCTTCTGGGGTCTCGGGAGGGCAGGGCAGGATTGGCGGCTTGCGCGGCCACCATCGATGCGTCAGGGCGCGCGCTCACACGAACCCGACGGCAATCCTTTGAACACAGTCTTTCAACTGATCCGGAGTCGAACCGGAATCCTTTTTTCTCTACTAGGCGTAGCAGCTGTTCGAACCGTGCCCTCATGCTATTAAGTTACGGTTCAGTCTACCAGCTTGGCCCCCGCGCGCCTCCGCCAAACCCGTCCCCAGTTTGCGCAAAAACGAACACGTCCCCAATTTGAGGGGTCGCTCGCGGGGCGGGGGGCACCGCCTGTTCCGACGTTTGGCAACTCGTATCGCGATTTTGTACCATACGGGCTAGCTGGCATAACGTTGTTACGTCTTCGGGGGAGGACGAATGGATCGCACCACCATCGAGAACGCGGCCCTGGAGCTGTTCCACAAGAGGGGCTTTGACGCGGTAAAGGTTCAGGACATCTGCGCCGCCTGCGGCATCACCAAGCCCACCTTCTACCACTACGTTCCCTCCAAGGACGACATCCTCCTGCGCTGCTACGACGACATCGTGGAGATCGTGGAGGCCCACGTGGCCGGCACCGACCCCGAGGGTCCCGTGGTCCAGCTCCTGGGCGCCTACCTGGCGCTCATTGACGAGTGCGAGCGCATCGGCGCCGACCTTTTGAGCCGCATCGCCTGCTCCAACCTGCAGGAGAACCGCGGCAGCTACGACACGCGCCCTGCCATCACCGAGCGCATGGAGGCCATCATCGCCACCGGCCAGTGCACGGGTGTCATCCGCAACGAGGCCGATCCGCATCAGATCTACCTCTCGACCGCCTACCTCTACGAGGGCCTGCAGTTCATGTGGTGCCTCAGGCGCGGCGACTTTGACTGGCGCACCCAGATGTGCGAGGGCCTGCAGGCCATCCTCCAGGTAAAGGCCTAGCAAAGAGGCGCCCGGCGAGAAGCTCTTCTCGCCGGGCGCCTTTGCCTGCACGCCTCTGCCGAGCGCCGGGCCGCTGGCGTCCCTACAGCCGCCAGCCAGCGGACTCGCGCTGGAGGCCCACCATGCGGGCGAACTCGCCGCCGGCGGCAAGCAGCTCTTCGGGCGAGCCCTGCTCGGCCACGCGGCCGTCGCGCAGTACCACGATCTTGTCGGCGGAGAGGACCGTGCGCATGCGGTGCGCTATGACGATGACGGTCTTCCCGGCCAGTAGCCTGGAGAGCGCCTCCTGGACCTGGGTCTCGCTTTCCACGTCCAGGCTCGCCGTGGCCTCGTCCAAAAGGACGATGGGCGCGTCCTTGAGGAGCGCGCGGGCGATGGAGATGCGCTGGCGCTCGCCGCCAGAGAGCCTGGAGCCGTTCTCGCCGATCATGGTCTGGTAGCCGTCCGCCATCCGACCCACGAACTCGTCGCAGTTGGCGGCACGCGCGGCAGCCAGGACCTCCTCGTCGGTGGCGTCTCGGCGGCCCAGGCGGATGTTGCCCATCACCGTGTCGTCAAACAGCAGCACGTCCTGGAAGACCACGGCGTAGTCGGCGAGAAGCGCCTCGGGGTCCACGCCGGCAACGTCGACGCCGCCCACGCGCACCGTGCCCGAGGTGGCGTCCCAGAAGCGCGCGGCCAGGCGGGCGCAGGTGGACTTGCCGGAGCCCGAGGGACCCACCAGGGCCGTGACCTCGCCCTCGCGGGCCACAAAGCTCACGTCCTCCAGGACCTTCTCGCCAGCGCGGCCGTCCGGGCCGGCGCCGTAGCCAAAGGCCACATGGTCAAACTCCACGTCATGGCCGTCCGGGCGGAAGTCCGCGGAGCCCGTGGCCAGTGGCTCATCCATGATGGAACGCATGCGAGAGGCGCTCGTCTGCGCCGCAAAGAGCTCGGAGAGAAGGGCCAGGGCCTGGTCGAAGGGCGCGTAGATGCGCGTGACCATGAGCAGGAAGGCGAAGAGCGTCATGAAGCCGACCTGCCCCGCAGCGACGAGGGAGGCACCCGTGGCGACCGTGGTGGCGATGCCAAGCCGCAGCACCGCATAGGCGCCGTTCACCACCAGGCCGTTGGTGAGCTCGCCCTTGGCGCAAACCCTCTCGCAGCGGTCGACCTGCCCGAAGAGGCCCTCGAGGTAGCGCCCCTCCTGGTTGGTGGCGCGAATCTCGCGCACGCAGTCGAGCGTCTCCTGGATGGCCTCGGTGACCCTGACCTTCTGGGCGCGGTTGGCCTCAAAGAGGGGCTTGAGCGGGCCTCGGCTCGCGAAGAGCATGGCAAAGGCCACCGGGATGCTCCAGAACGCGGCCAGGCTCAGCTGCCAGCAGAAGAGGAGCGATCCCGCAAAGACGATGGAGGTGGAGATGACGGCGCCCCAGAGCTCGCCCAGCACGTGGCTGTAGGCGTGCTCCATGGTCTGGACGTCCCCCATGATGGTCTCGGTGAGGTCGGCCAGGTCGCGGCGGCCAAAGAACGAGAGGGGGAGCTTCCGCAGGCGCTCGGCGATGCCGATGCGCTGCTGGCCGCTCTCCCGGTAGAAGACGCAGTACGTGTTGTTGTACTGCTGCCAGTTGCAGAGGAAGAGAGCCACGGCAAAGGCGGCGAGGCCAAGCGCCAGGACGGGCAGGCCAGGCAGCGGCGCGCCCTCGGTCAGGTGCGCCACGAAGCCATCCATAGCGTAGAAGAGAAAGCCGATGCCGCCCATGGTCACGAGGTTGGTCGCGGTCGTCCAGAAGATGCCGCGCCTCATGCCGGCATAGGCGTTGTCGGAGAGCAGGTACTTCTCCCTAAAGCCGGAAAGCATCAGGCCTCGCCTCCTTCCCGGGCCGCGGCGCCTGCGTCAGCGGCGGCCTCGCTCGAGATCTTCCAGCTTGCGGCGCGCTCGTAGTCGGCCCACATGCGCGCGTAGAGTCCGCCGGCAGAAAGCAGCTCCTGGTGGGAGCCGCTCTCCGCCACGCGCCCGCGGTCAAGGACCACGATCTTGTCCGCGCCCACCACGGTGGAGAGGCGGTGGGCGATCATGATGACCGTTCGACCGGCAGCCAGGCGGGTGAGGGCGCGCTGGATGAGGGTCTCGTTCTCGGGGTCGGCAAAGGCCGTGGCCTCGTCGAGCACCACGATGGGGGCGTCCTTCAGAATGGCGCGGGCAAGCGCCACGCGCTGGACCTCGCCGCCGGAGAGGTATGCCCCGCCGGCACCAAGCATGGTACGGATGCCCTGGGGGAGCTTGGCCACGATGTCGTCGCACTGGGCGGCGGAGAGGGCGGCGAGCACCTCGTCGTCGGTGGCGTCGGGGCGGGCGGCACGGACGTTGTCGGCCAGTGTCTGGCGGAACAGCCGGTTGGACTGGAACACGAAGGCCACCTGGTCCATGAGCTCGTGCGGATCCATCTGGCGCACGTCGACGCCACCCACGGTGACGCTTCCCCCGTCAACGTCCCAGAAGCGCGGCACGAGGCTGGCCGCCGTCGACTTTCCGCCGCCCGAGGGACCGACCAGAGCAAGCGTGCTCCCGGCGGGAACGTCAAAGCTCACGTGGTCGAGCGCGGGCCTCTCGGCGCCCTCGTAGGCAAAGCTCACGTCGCGGAAGGCCACGGCGTTGCCGCTGGGGTGCCGCGGCTCTGCGGCCACGGGCAGCGAGGGCGCCTCGAGCAGCCCCTTCACGCGGGCGAGCGAGTCCGCGCTCATCTGGGAGGCCTCGCCCGCAAACTGCAGCTTTGCCATGGCCGTAGGCACGATGGCCGAGAAGATCGCGTAGAAGGCAAAGTTGGCGAGAAACGCCGCGAAGTCGCCCTCCCCCGGCGCCAGCAGGATGGCGACGGGAAGCAGGAAGACGACGAGGCCGTTCAGGGCCGTGAGCTGGGCCACCTGCGGGGCGCGACAGAACGTGCCCGCATAGTCCATGGCCATCTGCGAGTACTCGACGATGGCGTCGTGGAATGCCCTGAACGAGAAGACCGTCTGCTGGAAGACCTTGACCACGGGGATGCCGCGCACGTACTCGGTGCCCGTGGCGTTCATCCTCGCGAGGGCGCCCATGTACCGCCTCATGAACTTCATGCCGTCGCCGCTCATCATGCGCATGAGGCAGGCGATGGAGACCACCACGGCAAGCAGGCAGGCCGCGCCCAGGCGCCAGTCGAAGACGAAGAACATCACGAGCATGCCCACGACCATTGCCACGGCGCCCGAGACGTCAGGGAGCATGTGGGCGAGCAGGGTCTCGGTCGAGGAGGCGCAGCCGTCGATGACGCGGCGCAGCTCGCCGGAGGGATGCACCGAGAAGTACCCCAGCGGAAGGCGCATGAGGTGCTCGGTCGTCGCCTTGCGCATGTTGGACGCGCACCGGAAGGCCGCCAGGTGCGTGCACATGAGGGCGAGGAAGTACGTGGCGATGCTGGCCAGCGCGAAGCCGACGGCCCACCACCCGTATGCCATGATGCCCGTGGCCGCCTGCCAGTCGGGCGCCACTGCGATGAGGTCGCGGACGACGAGCCAGATGCACACGTAGGGGCCAAAGCCCAGCAGCTGAGAGACGGCGGAGAGCGCGCAGCCCAGGTACGTGAGGCCTCGCCGGCTTCCGGCAAAGTCCAGGAGTTGGGCGATGTCGGAGCGCGGGCGCTTCTCGCCCGATGAGGCGTCTTGCGATGCCATTGGTCCTCCCTTTGGTCGAGGTTGATAAGTTAGCCAGCGTGAACTTATCATGAGTACAGGTTGGGACCGCCGCCGACGGGCGGCTTGCGAACGAAGGCTCAAGCACCGTGGACGAAAGCTCAAGATGACAGGCGCGCACAGGACGCCGCCGGCCGTGACCGGCCTCTACGCCCCGCAGTTCGAGCAGTTTGGCATCGAGCTCGTTGGCGAGGGAGCCGTCTTCACCGGCAAGGTGGCCACCAAGGACGCCGAGGGCAGCGCCTGGGTCATGCCGCTGGGCGCCAATTGCCTGGTCATGGAGCACAGCGTGGTGCCCCGGCACGACATGTCCCTCATGGAGCGTGCGCCCGAGCCGTACGCGTGCGTGACCCAGGTGAGCTCGGCCGCCGTGGACTGCATGCCGGAGGCGGGCATCTCCCCCGCAAACGTCCGGCCGCTGCGCGGACCATGGCCGGCGAGCACCGTGTGCACCTTCGTCCAGAGCAGCTGCGAGGAGCAGTTCTCGCCGCTCAAGGCGGGGCAGCTGTACCACTCGCGCTGCATCGCGTTTCTGCCAGAGTACTTCGAGGAGCTCGACGGCCGCTGGCCCGGGGGCTTTGGGGGACTGTTCGGGGCGTTTGCCAGGCCCTGGGCCGAGGACGCGCAGACGGCCATCGGCGGGGCGCTGCGGCGCCTGACCGCGGCGCGGGTCCGCGGGCACGCCGGCGAGCTCTATGCCACGGGCGTGGTGGAGGCCCTGGTGGCAGACCTCGCGGCATCGTGGGCAGAGGGGCAGCTGGCGGCCGAGCGGGCGGGCAGCGGGACGGCGCGGCTCCTGGCCGAGGAGGCCGCGGCCGAGGTGGAGCGCGCCCTCGACGAGGGCCGGCGGCCCGGCGTGGACGAGCTGGCGGCCCGGCTCTACGTGAGTCGCTCCAAGCTCTGCGCCACCTTCCGGCAGGAGACCGGCGAGGCCGTGGGCGCCTACGTGCGCAGGCGGCGCGGCGAGCGGGCCGAGGAGCTTCTGGGGGACGCCGGCCTCGAGGTCGGTGAGGTGGCCCGCCGACTTGGTTACCCCAGCGCCGGCGCCTTCTGCCAGGCGTTCCGCACTTCTCACGGCGTGAGCCCCAGCGACTGGCGGGCGGCGCAGTAGGCAGGGTTTACTCTGGTATGTACGCTATTGCGGTTTTGATGTTCTGTGGCGAGCAGCGCAGCAAGGCTCTGGCCTGCTGTTCTCTTGGCGAGAAGTGCTTCTCGCCTTTGCATCAATCCCGCAAGTACGTACATACCAGGGTTAAGGCACCGCAGGGGGCTGCCCACAGCCCCATCACGCCTGTGGAGACCTTGCGTTGATTGAAGATGGTTGAGCTATATATGCAACCAAGCCCTCCCGCGGCAACCACCGCCTGAGCTGCGACTTCGCGGTTCTGCCGCAAGCGTGCCGCACGCCAGCTGTCCGCGGAGGGAAAGCCAGCGGCAAGTATCATGTGCCAGCCTTGGGGCATGGTGACCCTCACGGACATATCGGCGCTGGAGAAGATGGCCGCGGACGGCCTGCTGGCGGAGCTTGGCTCGCCGATCTCGGGCGCGGGGCTCGATTGGGGCAGGACGAGCATGCGCGCCATTGGCCATGCCGGGCTGCCCGGCCTTGGAACGTGCCTCTCGGTGGACACCCCGGCTCACGTGCTCGTCTCTTCTCCCCAAGATAGGGTCAGATCAAAGTCCGTCGTGAGCCACGTCTGGAGGGGGCCGCTGCCCGACCGCTCGCTCTTCCAGCTTACCGACGACGTGCTCATAGCGTCACCCGGCCTCGTGCTTGCCCAGATGGCAACGAGCACTCCCCCGCCCGAGCTTGCCGCCGTGGTCATGGAGATGTGCGGCCGCTATGGTCGGGTGCGCTGGACAGAGCGCGGCTTTCTTGACCGCGGGCCGCTCACCACGCCGGACAACCTCAGGGAATACCTGAGGCACCTGCCCGGAAGGCTTTGCGTCCAGCGCGCCGAGCGGGCGACGCGACTCGCGCTCGTCGGGTCAAGGTCGCCCCTTGAGACGTCGTTTGCGCTGATGGTCAGCCTGCCCAAGGAGCTCGGCGGCTGCGGATTTGCGCGGCCGCGGCTCAACCATCGCATTGACCCCTCGACCCAGCTGGCCGTCCTCTGCGACCAGGGGTGGTACGAGGCCGACCTCTGCTGGCCCGAGCAGCGCGTGATTTGCGAGGTCAACAGCAGGCAGGAGCACCTGACGCCTAACGCGCAGGACCACGACGCCGCCAAGACGGGGGCGCTCGAGGCTATGGGCTGGAGGGTCCACTCCGTCACGGTTGGCCTGCTCAAGAGCCCGACCAGCCGAGAAGCGCTCTTCGGACAGATGACGAGCTCTCTTGGGTGTCCTCCGCCGAGCGACAGGCCGGAGGACGTCCGCCGCAGGGGCGAGCTGATGCGGCGCCTGCTGGATTGGTAGCGGATCGGCTGGCATGGCTTACCCCGGTATGTACGTACTTGTATGTTTTATATATCGGCGAGAAGGGCTTCTCGCCAGAAGAGCCGCAGGTCAGAGGGTTGCCGCATCTTCGGCGTCAGAATATCAAAGTCGCAAGAACGTACACACCGGGGTAAAGCGGTGGCCCGTCTACGCCACCGTCTACGCCAGGAAGAGCGCGCCGAGGATTCCCAGGACCAACAGACCACCGAAAGACACGGCGGCGCAGAGCGCGAGAGCCTGAGGAAGCCCCACGCGGCGGCGAAGGCGGCGGCGGTCGGCCAGCACGAAGGCCGCCGAGGCAAAGCCCGCCGGCATCCACGCGCCAAAGGCGAGGAGCCTGAACCAGAGGGGCCACGCGGCTCCGGACCCCGCCGGCTCCGCCACGTTCACCCAGCTCGCAGCCACCAGGACCGCAACCGCCAGGGCCAGCACGACGTTCCATGCGCGACCCGCGGCGGCAGGCACCTCCACTCCGACGGCCCCGGCTGGCGAGAAACGCCTGCCGTCGGCACGCCCCTCCACCGCGCGGGCAAGCTCCTCCGCGCTCGCGTAGCGCGCCTCCGGGTCAAAGCTCATTGCCTTGGCCACAACGCGATGCAGGTCAGATGGCACGTCAGGCCGTTCGGCCAGCTGCCGGGAGTCCATGCCGGGCGCTGGGTCCTCCCCCGTCAGGCAGAACCACAGCACGGCCCCCAGCGCATAGACGTCGCTCCTGACGCTGGTCTGCCCAAAGCCGAACTGCTCCGGCGGGGCGTAGCTGCGGGTGCCCAGACGCGTGGTGTCGGCCTCAGCGCCCTCGCGCCACGTGCGAGCAATCCCCAGGTCAATGAGGACGAAGCTTCTGGGCAGGCCGTTCTTGCCGCCCACCACCATGACGTTTGACGGCTTGAGGTCTCGGTGGATCACCGGGGCGCCCTCGCCCAGTCCCCCGTGGAGAAGCCCCACGGCGCAGACGAGCTGCGGCGCCACCTCGCGCGCCAGCTCCTCGGACGGGCCCTCCTCCCGCACGCAGTCCTCGAGCGTCACGCCAGGTAGCCACTCCATGAGCGCGTTGAGGCGCTCGCCGTCGTTCCAGCAGTCAAGGACGCGCGGCAGGTTGGGGCAGCGAAGGCCCTGGCGCTGGGCGGCCATAAGCCGCTCGTAGGCGTGTCCCAACCCGCAGGCGGCGTCGATCCGCTTGCGCACAAAGGGCCCAAGCTCCCCGCCGTCGCGTCCGCAGAAGACGACCTTCTCCGTGACCTCAAAGTCCGACGACTTGAGCGTCTCCAAAACGCGATAGCTACCCGCCCCCTCGCAAGAGGACAGGTAGCTCGCAAGCTCTGCATCAAAGTCGGCATCAATATCTGTCTTGCGCTCATCCATGAGGCACATGATAACGCCGCTAGCAGACGGTTTTCTCGCCAAAGCGGTAGAGCTCCTCGTTGACCTTCTGCAGTGAGCACCCGCGGTCGATGCAAAAGATGATGATGGCGTCCCGGCGGTCCTTGCAGTTGAGGTTGCTCACCCCGGCCGCCGTGAGCGCGCGGTTGGTCTCGCGCAACGTGAGGGCCATGGCAAACGCTATCTGGAGCACCTTGTCGCGCGAGGGGTTGCGCGCGCCGGTGAAGATCTGGTAGCCAAACGTCTCGTTGAGGTCGGCCATGCGCACCACGCGGGAGCGTGCCAGGCCCTTCTCGTCAAGGAGCTGCTGCAGGTAGGCCGACAGCGTCGTGGCCGGAAAGTCGTGGCCGGCCACGTAGCCGTCTATGCTCGGCGCGTCTAAGAGCTCGGCGAGAAGCTCCTCGGTCAGCTTCTTCTGCGACTGTGGTTGCGTCACACGCGCACCTCCCCTCCCACGAGAACCGGACGACTGACATCTTAGGAGAGCGCCCAGCTTGCCGTCGCGGTCTTCTCGAGCACGTTGCCAAAGTAGAGCACGCGCGCCAGGTCGCCCTTGAAGTAGACGTTGCCAGAGACGGTGCCGCCCTTGGCCAACGTGCCGGAGCTCAGCTCGTCCGAACCATCGCTGTAGTAGCCGCTGGACTGCTGGGCGCCGTTGGCGTCCTCGCCCTTCCAGTCAAAGACGTTGTAGCTGGCACCGTCGTCACCGTTGTTGGTGTAGGTCACGTGGATGCCCGTCATCGCGGAGCCGTCGTAGTTGGCGAGGCCCGGCTCAACGGAGTCGACCGTGACGGAGAGGCCGTCCGGGAGGTTGACGGTGGTCCCGATTACCAGGTTCTCGGTGGACTCCTCGGTCTTCTGCTCCGTCGCAGACTGATCCTTGGCGTCAGACTGCTCCGTCTGCTGAGTGGATTCGGGAGCGGTCGTCGTGGTCTTGTTGCCGCCCATGGACCCGAGTGCCCCCACGACGACGAGAACCACCACGACAATCAAGACGATCTTGCCCATGGGCTTCTTGCCTTCCTTAGCCATCTTTCCTCCTAATGTTGGCTGCTTTGCCGGCTGTTTTGCCGTCGGGGCCCATGGTGAGACGTTGGGGAGGCGATTTCATTAGCTGCCAGCTAATGCCCCGGGGCTCGCGCCTTTCTCGCCGGACGCGACGGGACGGCTGGGCTATGATGTCCTGCGGCGATAGGCGCCCGCGCTGTTCTAATCCGATATCCAGCGCGTAACAAGTTAAAACCAAAGGAGCCATGCATGTTCAAGAAGGTCTGGGAGGACTACAAGGTCCTTCTGCGGAGCATTCCCGCGTCCACCGTCACTCTGTTCATCGTGAGCGTCATCATGATGAACCTCCTAGCAAACAAGGAGCTCATCAGCCTGCCCTGGCTGGCGCTTGACTGCGGCTTTGCCGTGAGCTGGGTCTCGTTCTTGTGCATGGACATGATCTGCAAGCGCTTTGGCGCCCGCGCCTCCATCATGGTCTCGGTCATGGCCCTGGGCATCAACCTGGGCGTAAGCCTGGTCTTCTGGCTGCTCACGCTCACGCCCGGCATGTGGGGCGCCTACTACGACACGGGCCTTGCCGAGGTCAACGACGCCCTGAACGCCACCATCGGCGGCACCTGGTACGTGGTCCTTGGCAGCTCCTGCGCCATGCTCGTCTCCTCCGTGGTCAACTCCCTGCTCAACCAGGCAATCGGCCGCCTGGAGCACAAGAACACCTTCGGGGCCTTCGCGCTGCGCTCCTACGTCTCGACCGGCATCGCCCAGTTCGTGGACAACCTGGTGTTTGCCATCATCGTCTCGCACACGTTCTTTGGCTGGACGTGGCTGCAGGTGCTCACGTGCTCGCTCACCGGCGCCGTGGCCGAGCTGCTCTGCGAGGTGTTTCTCTCCCCCGTCGGCTACCGCGTGGTCCGCGGATGGGAGCGTGAGAACGTGGGCGCACTCTACCTGCAGCGACGCGCGACAGAGACCGGCGCAGGCGCCGAGGCCGCGGAGATCCAACAGTGAGGGTCCTTGTCACGGGAGCGTCCGCAGGCATCGGACGCGCGACAGCCGAGCTCTTCCTGGAGCGCGGGCACGAGGTCGCAGGCTTTGACGTCCAGGCCGCAACGCTGGACCACCCCAGCTACACGCACCACGTGGTTGATGTCCGCTGTCCGCAGGACTTTCCCCGCGGCATCAAGCCAGAAATCATCATCAACAACGCGGGGGTCCAGGACTCTGGCGACGACCTTGGCGTCAATCTTCACGGCACCATCAACGTCACGGAGTTCTATGCCTTTGGGAGAAGGTCTTCCGGCGACATGGGCACCGGTGCGGGTGCGCTTCTGGCCAAGCCCGCCCCGCAGGTGCGCGCCGTGGTCAACGTGGGTTCTGCCAGCGGTCACACGGGAAGCGAGTTTCCCGAGTACGCGGCCTCAAAGGGCGGCGTCATCGCATACACCAAGAACGTGGCCGGTCGGCTTGCCCCGCAGGCGACGTGCAACAGCATCGACCCCGGCGGCGTGCTCACCCCGCTCAACCAGTGCGTCATGGACGACCCCAAGCTCTGGAAGCGCATCATGGGCCTCACGCCGATGCGCCGTTGGGCCACGCCCGAGGAGATTGCGGAGTGGATCTACTTCGTGGCCGTCACCAACCGCTTCATGACCGGCCAAAACCTCCTCATCGACGGCGGCGAGGCCGGCCGCAGCGAGTTCGTCTGGCCCGAGGAGTAGGCAAAGGGGCCGCGGAGACGAGCCCGCAAAAGCCAAGCGTCAAAACAACGCGACGCTGCTCAGAGATCATGCTCGCACCCCCGCGCGTCAGCGGTGGGCAGAATCCGGAACTGCGTGGGACCTTCTTTCAGATAGCCAACGTAGGGCAGTATCCCGCTTTTGCGGCGTATCATCGACCACGGCTCAAAAGTCATCCCAGGAAGGCGACCATGTCAGACGCAGACCGCAAGCCCAGCGAGAAGGGCCCCCAGCCCCAGCACAACGTCCCCGAGGGCTTCGCCCTCGCGTTGGCGCTGGTGGACGCCGTGTCCGTAGCCCTCTTCTGCGCGAGCGCGGTTGTCTTTGGCACCCGCGTCCAGAGCCCGCTCTTTGTTGCCAGCGCCGCGGCGGCGGTGCTCGCCGGGCTCACGCGCCTATCGAGCCTGGCACCGCTGCTGGCGCCGCTTCTGGCGTAAGACATCAACCATCAAACGAAAAGGACGCGCATGACCGCATACAAGCTCTTGGCTCTGGACATGGACGGAACGCTGCTTGACTCCCGCAAGCAGGTGCTCCCCAAGACGGCCGCGGCCCTGGAGCGCCTTGCCGCAGCGGGCGTCGCCGTGGCCTTCTCCACCGGCCGCGGCCTCGCGGAGCTTTCGGACTATGTGCCCAACCTGCCGTTCATCAAGTACGGGTCTTGCATCAGCGGCGGCCTGGTGTATGACTTCTCAAACCAGCGCACCGTCTTTGTCCATCCGTTTGAGACCAAGCTCGCCCTTGAGGTCATGGCGGTGGCCCGCCAGGAGGCCCCCATGGTCCACGTCCTCACCACCACCCAGAGCGTGGCGGCCTCCGAGGCCCTTCCTCACATGGCCGACTTCCACATGGGCATCTACCAGGGCATGTTCGACCGCATTTGCACGCCCGTGGACGACATGCCCGCCTTCGCCCGCGCCAACGAGGGCGCGGTCTGCAAGGTCAACCTCTACCACCGCAGCGCCGAGTCGCGCGAGCGCACCCGCGCGCGCCTGGAGGAGGCCGGCCTTGCCGTCCAGCTTGCCTACGCGGAGGAGACGTCCCTTGAGGTCTCCCCCGCCGGCGTGAGCAAGGCCGAGGGCCTCTCCCGCCTCTGCGACTACCTGGGCATCACGCTCGCCGAGGCCGTCGCCGTGGGAGACGCGCCCAACGACACGCAGGCTCTGCAGGTGGCAGGCCTTCCCGTCGCCATGGGCAACGCCACGCCGGACATAAAGGCCCTGGCCAAGATGGTCGTCGCCGACAACGACCATGACGGCATCGCCGAGGTGGTCGCAGAGGTCTTCGGCGTCACCGCGTAGGCAAGGCGCCCGGCCGCCGCAGGCCAGCGCTTCTCACCCGGTCCCAACGTCCGCCGCCCGCAACCCGGCGCCCGGCGAGAAGCGCTACTCCTCCACCAGCTCCGCCAGCCAGACGTTCAGCGTGTCCACCTCGGGGCAGCAGAACTTGGCCGTGCCGGGGGCGTTTCCGGGGACGGTCCCGCCGTAGCGCAGGATGTCGATGTAGGGAAAGCCCACGTGGCAAGCCATGGAGCACATGCGACCACGGTCCCGGTCAAAGTCAAAGACGTCGCCCGGCTTGTGCCCGTGGTGGCAGCGGCACGTGCCCAGCTGGTCTACGCAGGTGATGCGTATGCGCGGCCGCTTTCCGCGCGGGGCGCCCAGGGGCTTCTCGCCGTCCGCGGCGCCTGTGCCTGCGCCGTCCCCAGCCAGGCACTTCTCGCCGTCTGCGCTACTCACCGTCGATCACGTCCAGGCAGGCCTCGATGGGCAGTCCGGCGGACTTGTCCTGCTGGCCGGCGTTGCGCGCGATGAGCTCGGAGACCACCCGCATGGCGTCTGCCGTGGCGCGCTGCAGCGTCCAGCCGGCCATGACGCGGCCGAGCAGCACCGACGAGAACGTGTCGCCCGTGCCGGGGAAGTAGACCGGGATGAGCTCGAACGGAATGGAGAAGTGCTCGCCGGCCACGTGGTCGTATCCGATGACGGCATTGGTGTCGTCCACCTTGGCGCTCGTGACCACGACGGACTTGGCGCCCAGGCCGCGCATGGCGTCCACCAGCGCGCAGGCCTCCTCGGCGCTGATGCCGTCCTTCATGGGGGTGTCCGTGAGCAGGCAGGCCTCGGTGTAGTTGGGCACCGTGTAGTCCGCGCAGGCCACGAGGTCGCGCATGAGGCCGATGGTGGACTCGGGCACGCCCGCGTAGAGCCTGCCGTTGTCCCCCATGATGGGGTCCACGAAGACCTTGGTGCCCTTGGCGGCGCGCCTGTGGCAGAAGTCGGAGATGATGCGCGTCTCCTCCTCCGTCACGATGAAGCCGGTCGAGATGGCGTCGAACTCAAAGCCCAGCTCCTCCCAGATGGCCAGGCTCTGGCGCACGTACTCGGTGGTGTCATGGATGTAGAACTTGGGGTAGTTGAGCGTGTCGGAGACAAGCGCCGTGGGCAGGTTGTGGATGCGGTAGCCCATGTGGGACAGCACGGGCAGCATGGCAGAGAGCGCCACCTTGCCGTAGCCGCACATGTCGTTGATCAGCAGGAGCTGGGTGTTGTTCATCGGGTTCCCCTCGGGTCTGGGCGACGCGGGGACGCGCCGCAGTCCTCCCAGTCTAGCGCAGGGGCGTCACGGGGTGCGGGCGGCAGGCGCCTGCGACGAGAAGGGCTTCTCGCCGGGCCGTTCTTGCCGTCACAGACGCGTTCCCGCCCTAAATCGACGTTTGGCCCCCTCCAAAGGGGGTCTATTGTCGATTTAGGGCGGGAACGCCAGAGCGGCACCAACAAAGCAGGGGCTCACACCCCGTAGGCCTCCAGGGGGACCTCGTCCACAAGCGGCTCATCGCCAGACGAAGGCTCCACGACAACCAGCGGCTCATGGTCCCGAGGCACGCCAAACGCGTCCAGCAGCTGGCTGAACTTCCAGTTGTCCGCCACGTCCGCAGGCGAGAAACGCACGACAGCGTCGCAGCTCGCCGTGACGCGCGACTCTCGCCTGCGCTCGTCTCGCATGACCTCAAGAACGGACTTGCCACCAGTCATCTTTGGATTGACGTACTTCTCGCCACCGTCGAGCTCACCGGCAATGGTCCGACCATCCGGCAGGCGCCATAGAAAGTCGACGAAGTACTCGCTGCCGTCAATCGGGTCACAAAAGGAAACCTGCAGCTCGGGTGCAGCAAAGCCAAGCTCCCACATGGCGGCCCGAGCAACGGACTCTCCCCCGCTGCCGCTGCGCACGTCGGCAAAGGAAGCCACCTCGCGCGCCCGTGCGACGCCGCGGAAGCCCCCAGGCAGACCGTCCACGTACGAGAGGAACTCCTCCTTGGAGAAGCGCCCGGACACCATAAGCGAGTCAACTACCGCAACGGCATCACGAAAGGGCATCCTGCGCGCACAGTCCAAAGCCGTACGCAACGGCGACGTGGTCCAGATGCCATCGCTATACACCCCGTACGCGTCGTCATCGTTGGCGTACCTGCCATGTACCCTGCCGCCAAGCAGCGACCTGTGACCACTCGAAGACACCACCTCGATGGGCTCGAGGCATGACCAGCTCACCGAAGCACCCAGCACGAACGCCGCCGAGGGCCCGCAGAACACCCATCCAGGCCTCAGGCGAGAAAGGCCACGGATCTTGTGCATCGTCCGCTGACCGCGGTTCAGGCCATCCCAGTACTCCTTTCGCGCATAGAGGCCCGGAAGCGGCTCGACCACCTGGCCGAGCTTCAGGCGTCGGCGCAGGTCCTTGTGAACCAGCTCGCTGTAGGAGTGCAGACAGGCGCCGCGGGTCTCCGCCTCGGCGAGGGACACCTCAACCTGCGCATCGACCTTTTTGCCCGTGCTTCTCGCCCTCATATGGCGCCCTTCGTTCGCCGTCCCGCCGCTCCGTCGTCCTGCCGTTCCAGCCCTAAATCGACGTTTAGCCCCCTCCAAAGGGGGTCTATTGTCGATTTAGGGCGGGAGCGCCGCCGAGTGCCGCCCTGCCGGCGAGAAGGTCGCACAGCCGGCAGACGTCCACGCCCTCAAGCTCGAGCAGCCGGCGCTTGACGTCGAGGCCGCCGGCAAAGCCCGTAAGGGTGCCGTCGGCGCCTACCACGCGGTGGCAGGGTACGATCACGCAGAGCCGGTTTCTGCCCACGGCGCCGCCGACCGCCCGGGCTGACGTCTGTCGGCCCAGGCGCTCCCCCAGCCTGCGGGCCAGCGCGCCGTAGCTGGTCACGCACCCATAGGGCACGCGCTCCAGCTCGGCCCAGACGGCGCGCTGGAACTCCGTGCCGTCCGCGCGGTGCGCGGGCCCGGGCGACGCGGGCTTCTCGCCGGCAAAGTAGCGGGCAAGCCAGTCTCGCGCCGGAGCAAACGCGGCCAGGGCGTCATCGCGCACGAGCTCGCCCGCCGCCCCGCGCTCGAGGTTACGGTCGTGCTCAAACCAGCACCCGGTCAGGACCTCGCCGTCAGACGCCAGCGTCAGCCTTCCGATGAGCTCGGTCTCAAACGTGGTACAGAAGCTCGTCTGCCCCATGCCGCCTCCCGCGCACATTGCGGCCGCTATTCCTCGGGCTGCTCCTTGGCCTGCGCGGGGGCGGGCTCGGCGGCCTTGGGCTCCTTATTGGAGCGGTCGAACTCCTCGCGCGTGAGGACGTCCTCGATGCGCAGGTTGACGCCGGCGACCTCAAGGCCCGTCATGCCCGTGACCTGCTTGACCACGGCCTTCTTGACGTCCTCGAAGACCTGCGGCGCATAGGCGCCGTACTCGATGAGCACGGAGATGTTCACGCGCACGGCGCTCTCGGGCGTGACCTCGACGGTGACGCCCTTCTTGGTGTCGCTCGCGCCAAAGGCGTCCTGGACGCGGTTGAACCAGCTGCCCTTCATGCCCACGACGCCGGGGACATCGCGCATGGCCAGTGCCACGATCTTCTCGATGACGCCGTTGGAGAAGGTCAGGGAGTCCTCGGAGTCCTCGTCCTCCTCGTCGCCGGCGGCAAGGTCGATGTCGGTTCCGGCGGGCTCGACGGCAGCGAGCTCATCGGCGCCCTCGATGGCCTCGGGCTCGATGGCAGCCTGCTCGACCTCGGTGTTCTTGTCCTCGCTCATGTGTGCTCCTTGGGTCTAGAGGGCGCGTGCGCCCGAACTGCCTCTACTGGTTGTTGGAGAAGAGCCTCTGCAGCGCCCTGATGAGCTTGGGGTCTCCGTCCACGAGCTGGCCCACCGCGATACCCGCCACGACGAGCACGGCCACGATGAGCGTCTTGAGGATGCCGAAGGCCAGAAGCACCACGGCTGCCACCAGGCCAAAGACGCCGCCCCAGAAGGCGTTCTCGTGCCCGGGGAAGGTCTTGCCCACCCACGCGGAGACGCGCGAGAAGCCCGCCTGCGCGGAGTCGGCCGAAGACGCGCCGGACGGCTGGGGGCCCTTGGACGCGCCGTCCTTGCCGCCGGCGTCCCCGGCGTTGCCCTGGCCCGTGGCCGGAGCGGCCTCGGGAGCTGCTCCCAGCTCCACCTTGGGCTTGGGTGACTTGTCGCTCTCTGCCATGTCTATGCCTCCCTCGCGCCGTCATGGGAAGCACCCATGGGCACCGTGATCTCGCTGGTTGAATCCGCCGCGCCGGGCTCGACGGCAACGGCGGCAATGGCGGCCGCGCCTGCGGCGCCTGCCACAGCCTCGTCGGCCTCGTACTCGGCAGGGGCCGCCTGGACGGCGGTGGTGACGGCCTCCGGCTCCACGAACTCCAGGCTCACGTCCTCGAGCTTGTCGCCGCAGACGGCGGCAAGGCCCAGGCAGAGCTCCTCGTGGAGCTGGGCGCCCTTCTCCACCACGTCGACGGACTCGTGCGGGAGCACCCGGACGTGCACGCGGACGTGGCCGCGCGGCTTGGCCGAAACGCTCACGCGGGCGGCGGCGCAGGAGCCGTCGGCCTCCACGATGTGGGAGGCCTGGGACGCAATGGCCGCGCGCGTGACGGAGATGACCCCGCCATCGACGGTGGTGACCTCGACGGTCTTGACGCGGCGAGAGAAGAGCGCGCGCAGTAGCGTCACCACAAGGCCCACGGCAGTGATGCAGAAGCAGACCTCGAGGGCCATCCAGTACTCGTTGATGACCATGAGGGCGCTTGCCACGTCAGTCCAGGGGCCGACCCAGGTGAGGCCCAGCGCCGCCAGCGTGAAGACGCCCGCGAGCGACCAGACTGCCAGGCACAAGCGCTTGAAACCACCCATGACTACCCCCTGCCGTAAGACGTTGCTACCCGACTAGCATACCCCTCGCGCCGGACGCTTACTCTGACGCCTCGGGCGCGCCGCCGGCGGCGCAGGCGTCCTCCGGGGCGTCGTGGCCGGCCGTGGCCGCGCGCACGAAGACGATGCCCAGGACCGCCGAGGTGAGGGACCCCACGAGGATGGCGCACTTGGCGGCCATGACCTCGGAGGCGGAGGCAAACGCCAGGCCGGAGATGAGGATGGACATGGTGAAGCCCAGGCCGCCCATGATGCCCACGGCGGCCACCTGCACCCAGTCCATGTTCTTGGGGAGCTTGGCAAAGCCGATCTTGACCAGAAGCAGCGTCACCGAGATGATGCCGAGCGGCTTGCCCAGGACGGCGCCGAAGAAGACGCCGCGGGTCACCGGGTCCATCACAATGGCGCCGAAGTCGGCGCCCACCAGGCGCAGCTGCGCGTTGACGAAGGCAAACAGCGGCAGGATGAGGAAGTTCACCGGGGTGGAGATGTAGTGCTCCATGCGCTGCAGGGGCGGCGTGACGTGGTGCATGACGCGCTCCACGCGCATGGCGGTGTGGGTGAAGCCGTTCTGGCCCAGGACGTGGAGGCCCTCGTCGTAGACCTCGTCGAGGTCCTGGGCGCGGTTCTGCAGCCAGTCGGAGAGGTCGGAGAGGCGCACGTCGGACTTGCTGGGCAGGGCAAAGGCCAGGATGACGCCGGCCAGCGTGGCGTGGATGCCGGAGTTGTACATGCAGAACCACAGCGCCAGGCCAACCAGGGCGTAGGGCTTGAGCGAGTAGACGCGGGCGTGGTTTAAGCCCCACAGGACCACGATCACGATGCCCGAGGCGGCGCACCACGCAACGTCCGGGGACTGGCCGTAGAACAGGGCAATGACCACGATGGCCAGAATGTCGTCGGCGATGGCGAGGGTCTGGAAGAAGACCTTGGTCTCGGACGAGATCTTGTCGCCAAGGAGGGACACCACGCCCAGCGCGAAGGCGATGTCGGTGGCGATGGGCACGGCCCAGCCATGGGTCTGGCCGCCCCAGTTGAGCACCAGGTAGATGAGGGCGGGGAAGCACACGCCACCCACCGCCGCCAGCATGGGCAGGGCCGCCTGGCGCGGACGGCGGAGCTGGCCCACCGTCATCTCGTACTTGAGCTCGATGCCCACCAGCAGGAAGAAGATGGCCATCAGGAAGTCGTTGACAAAGGACTCCACGCTCATGGCGATGAGGTGCGTGCCGATGCCGATCTCGAGCGGCTCGCGCAGGAACTCCTCCACCGCCTCAAAGGCCGGTCCGTTTGCCACCACGAGGGCCAGCAGCGCCGCGCCGACCATCACCGCCGCGGCTATGGTGCCGTTGGAGGCTATCTCGTGCAGGACTCCCCTGCGCTCGGTGCGCTTGATGACCGCGGGCTCCTCGTAGATGCTCTGTGCCATTTCTGCCTTTCTGTCAGTCGGCTGGCGAGAAGTGCCTCTCGCCGGGGAGTTCTATCGCCGCTCGTCCTGGAGCGCGAGCGTCTGCTCGACGTAGACCTTTGCCGCAAGCGACGCCACGGCCGCCTCGAGCACGTGCGCGAGCTCGGCAGGGGCCTCAGTGAGGCGAGGCTCGGCCGCCGGGGCGCCGTCGCAGAAGCGCTGCGCCAGCGACTGCTCCAGCAGGGCCACGACCTCGTCATACAGCGCGGAGACGTCCACGTCAGACCTATCAATCATACCCATCATGCTGGCGATCTGCCCTATGGAGTAGACGCGCTTCATGGCCGTGACAAACAGCAGTGACGCCACGTGGCGGCGGGTGTAGCGCTTGCGGCGCGGCGCCGGCACCACCTTCTGCTTGACGTAGTTGTTGACCATGGAGCCCGTGATGGCGACCTCTCCGGGGAGCATCACGGGGGCGAGCTCGCCGGCCACGATGGCCAGAACCTGGTCCAGGTAGAGCTCGATGCGCGGCAGCTCCGAGATGCGCGATATGTGAACGTGCGCCATGCGCTCAGGGAGCGGGAGTCGGGAGGCCTCCGCGGCCGCTGCCTCGTCTTTGCTGACGTGTGCCATGCGTGTGCCCTTCTTGCCGAATTGGCGTTGGTGTGTTCCTCATGCACCTAGTATCAAATACTAGATATAACGGTTATAGTCACTCTAGAAGGATACCCCACGCCCCCGGGCGCGGGCAGTCACGGGGAGAAACGCATGAACCAGCAGCGAATCTGCGTCATCACGGACACGGGCACCGACACGCCGGCGGACTTCTGCGCCAAGCACGACGTGCGCGTGGTGCCGCTGCGCGTCAACTACTCCGACGGCAGCTCCTACGAGAGCGGCGTGGACATCACCACGGACGAGGTCGTGGCCCGCTTTGGGCAGGAGGTGCCCAAGACCTCCCTGCCCTCCCCCGAGCGCATTGCCGATGCGTTTGCCCAGGCCAAGGCCGACGGCTACGTTGCCGCCATCTTTGTGAGCATCTCCAGCGGCCTCTCCGCCACGTGCGAGACGGCCCGGATGGTGGCCCGCACCATGGAGGACTTCCCCGTGGCCGTGGTGGACACGCGCAGCATCGGCGTGGCCGCCGGGCTGGTGGTCATGGAGGCCGTGCGCCAGATAGAGGCCGGCGTGCCCTTCTCGTCGCTGCCCGTCATGCTGGAGATCACGGCCAAGAGCACCAGCGTCTTCTTTGCCGTGCGCGAGCTCTCCTTCCTGCGCGCGGGCGGGCGCATCAGCGAGGCCGCCTACCGCCTGGGCTCCGTGCTCAACATCAAGCCGGTCTTTACCTGCGACGAGGAGGGC
This sequence comes from Paratractidigestivibacter faecalis, assembly GCF_003416765.1. Lineage (NCBI taxonomy): Bacteria > Bacillati > Actinomycetota > Coriobacteriia > Coriobacteriales > Atopobiaceae > Paratractidigestivibacter > Paratractidigestivibacter faecalis. Next base: position 1,400,519 of record NZ_QSNG01000001.1, read on the forward strand.
CACTACGCCGTGCGCAAGAAGGCCCGCGGCTGGGGACGAGCCCTGGACGCCGAGGTGGCGCTCATCGAGGAGCTGGCGCGCAGGTACCCCAAGGTGCGCCTGGCCATCAGCTGCACCGAGGCCTGCGCGGACGCCTACCCGGAGCTTGAGGCAAAGCTTCGCCGCCAGGTTGACAACGCGGTGGAGATCGTGCGAAGCGACATCTCACCCGCGCTGCTGGTCCACACCGGCCCAGAGCTCATCGGCCTGGCCGTCCAGGGGCTGTAGGCAGCCGCGGCGGGGCCTTGCCGCCGACGTCGTCCAAACGCAAGCCGCCCGGCGAGAAGTTCGCGCTTCTCGCCGGGCGGTCTTTGTGCGGGGCTGCGGTGCGGCCCTGCGGCGGAGCCTACGCCATGAGGGCGCCGGCGACCATGTGGCCAACGATGCGGGCGCAGTCGCGCGCGGCCTTCTCCTCGAAGGTGTTGTAGTCCACGACCTGGTCGGCGGCGCCAGGCTTGTCGGAGATGGCGCGGACGACGACGAAGGGGACCTCGTTCAGCCAGGCGGCCTGCGCGATGGCCGTGCCCTCCATCTCGCAGCACATGCCGCCGAAGCCCTCGGTGATGCGGTTCTTCTGCTCTGCGCTGGCGATGAACTGGTCGCCGGAGACCACGCGGCCGGCGTAGGCGTGGATGTCGGGCGCCACCTGGGCCGCGGCGGCAAGCGTGGCCTCGCGAAGGCCCTCGTCGGCCGGGAAGTTGATGGTGCCCACGCCCGGAATCTCTCCGGGACGGTAGCCGAGCGGCGTCACGTCGAAGTCGTGCCAGACGCAGTCCGTGGAGACCACGAGGTCGCCCACGTCCAGGCGGTCGTCGAGCGAGCCGGCCACGCCCGTGTTGATGACGTGGCTCACGCCAAAGCGGTCCACGAGCACCTGGACGCAGATGCCGGCGTTGACCTTGCCGATGCCGCACTGCACGACGACGACCGGCGTGCCGCCGAGCGCGCCCTCGCAGAACTCCATGCCGGCAACGCGCGTGACCTGCGCCTCGCTGAGCTGCTCCTTGAGGAGGGCCACCTCAGACGCCATGGCCCCGATAATTCCAACCTTCATGCAATGCCCCCTTGCGGTCCTTGGTTCTTGCGGTTTGGGGCGAGCGAGCGCCCCGTCTATTCCTACCCCTGCGGATACGTCATATGCGCATCGTCGATCTTGTACAACGTCTGCTCAAGGTAGCGGCGGGCCCACCAATGGGCGGCGTTGAGGTCGGCGTCGTGCCAGTTGCCGCACTCGGCGGGGTGGGCGCCGGGAATCTCGTCCTCAAAGTCGCGCGCGAACTCGAAGGCGCGCGTGACCAAGTCGATGACGTCGGCAGACTCGTACTTGCCAAAGAGAACCAGGTAGAAACCCGTGCGGCAGCCCATGGGGCCAAAGTAGACCACGCGGCTGGACCACTCGGGGTCGTTGCGCAGGAAGGTGGCGCCCAGGTGCTCCAGGGCGTGGACGGCCGCGGTGTCCATGACAGGCTCGCGGTTGGGGGCGGTCAGGCGAAGGTCAAAGGTGGTGATGACCGCACCCGTGGAGGGGTCCGCGTCCTGGCGGCTCACGTAGACGCCCGGCTCAAGGAGCAGGTGGTTGACGGTGAAGCTTGCGATGAGGTCCATGGGCAGGTCCTTTCTGGACTGGTGGCGGCACCGGGCGGGCCCGGGATGCCGCCCGTTGCTACTGGCTGAGGGCGCAGGCGAGCCAGGGCCTTCCCTGGAGCGCCCGGGTGACGCGGTCCTGCGCCGAGGAGAAGACCACGCCCTCGTTGACGTGCAGGCGCACCTCTCCCTGCGTGCCGTAGGCCGTGAGCGCGTTGAAGACGACCTCCACGTCAAAGGCCGGGTCGAGGTCTGCGCCCAGGACGTCACGGGCCGCCTGCTTGCACTCCGCAGCCACGGCGTCGAGGTCCGCGCCCGGCCTGACGGCTATGGGGACCGTCGCCAGGCCCATGCCCCAGGCCGTGCGGTGCGTGAGCGAGGTCTTGTTGAGCACGGAGTTGGGGATGACCTCGACGTCTCCCGAGCGGTGGCGGACGGTAGTGCTTCTCCACGTGACGTCGGTGACCTCGCCGGTGACCGAGCCGACGCTGATCTTGTCGCCCGGCTTGATGACCTTGCCGGCCATGAGCGAGAGGCCGCTGATGAGGTTTGAGATGGTGTCCTGCAGGCCCAGCGAGATGGCCACGGAGGCCACGCCCAAGGCGGTCACAAAGCCCGAGGGGTCCATGCCAAAGACCGGCTGCAGGATGGAGAGCACCGCCAGCGACCAGATGAGCGCTCGCAGGATGTTGAGGAAGATGGACGCGCTGGGCACGTCGCTGGCTTTCAGGACGCGACGGGCCAGGCGCAGCGCAAAGTGCTGCACCACCAGGGCCACCACCACGGCGGCGGCCACCGTCAGTCCCTTGGCGAGAAGTGCGTTGAGCTGATCCATGCTTTTCTCCCCTGCCGACGCGGGCGCGCTGGCCCTAGCTGACCTTCACGATGGGCGCGAAGCCCTTGAGGAGCTTCTTGGTCTTGCCCGTGCGGGTGAACTTGACCTCGATGGTGTCTCCGGAGACGCCGATGACCACGCCGGGGCCGAAGGTCTTGTGGGCCACGTGGTCGCCCTTGGCAAAACCGTCGGAGGCAGCGGCCGCGCGCGGGGCGGCAGCGGGCGCCGCGACGTCGGACGCCTTGCGGGCGTGTGGCGCGATGGGCGGCAGGCCGGAGGCGCGGCGGGAACCAAAGGTGCCGGCCGTGGCGGACGCCGCGGCCGAGCGCGGGGCGCCGCCCGTGGAGCGGGTGCGCTGGCCGAAGACGTGGCCGCCGTAGGCCTCGGTGCCGCTGCCGAAGGTGCCGTGGCGGTCTCCGCGCTTGGCGTTGTGGATGCCGCCGAAGCCCATGGAGCCCACGCCCACGCGCGTGCAGTCCGCCTCGGGGATCTCCTGGAGGAAGCGGCTGGGCGGGTTGGTCTGGACGGAGCCGTAGGTGCGGCGCGTGGCGGCGTGCGTGAGGTAGAGCTTCTTGCGGGCGCGCGTGATGGCGACGTAGGCCAGGCGGCGCTCCTCCTCGAGCTTGGCCGGGTCGGAGTCGCCGAAGGTGGTGTGGGGGAAGATGCCCTCCTCCATGCCAGTGACGAAGACCATGGGGAACTCCAGGCCCTTGGCGGAGTGGATGGTCATCATCGTGATGGCGTGCTGCTGGCCCGCGAGGGAGTCAAGGTCGCTGCGCAGGGCGAGCCACTCCATGAAGGCGGGGAGCTTCTCGGCGGCCACGGGCGGCCTTGCGGCAGACCCGTCGCTGGGCTCGGCGCTCGCTGCGCTCGCTCGCTGAGGCGACTCGCCTTGCGACGGGTCTGCCGCAAGGCCGGCGGCCACAGAGGCTCCGTCCGCTGCCGCCGGGGGAGAATCGAGCGCGCCGGCGGCGCGGAGCTGCTCGAGGGACTCGAGGGTCTCCTGTACGTCGTCGTGGGTCTCATCGAACTCGGCGGCGACGCCCATGAACTCTCGGATGTTCTCGATGCGGCCCTGGGCCTCGTCGGAGTGCTCAGCCTCGAGAGCCTGGATGAGGCCGGCCTTGTCGACGATGGCCTCGACCACCTTGGCCAGCTCGCCCTCGAAGTGGCGGCCGGCCTCGATGGCGCCGGTGAAGCCGGCGAGCGCCTGGCGTACCTTTGCCGAGAGCAGGCCGGCCTCGCAGATGCCCTGCTGGCAGGCGGCGAAGAACGAGATGCCCTCGTCGGCCGCGAGCTGCGAGATCTTGGCGATGGAGGTGCTGCCGATGCCGCGGCGCGGGGTGTTGATGACGCGCTGGACGGCCACGTCGTCATCGGGGTTGCAGACGGCCTTGAGGTAGGCCATGACGTCGCGAATCTCCGCGCGGTCGAAGAAGCGCGTGCCGCCGACAATCTTGTACGGCACGCCAGCGCGCAGGAACATGTCCTCGAGGATGCGGGACTGGGCGTTGGTGCGGTAGAAGACGGCGATGTCGTCGTAGCTCACGCCCTTGCCGTGGGCCTTCTCGATCTCCCCGCCGATCCAGCTGCCCTCCTCGCGCTCGTCCGCGGCCTGGTAGACGCTGATCTTCTCGCCGTCTCCGGACGTGGTGAACAGGCGCTTTGCCTTGCGGCGGGAGTTGTGGGCCACCACGGCGTTGGCCGCGTTCAGGATGTGGCCGGTGGAGCGGTAGTTCTGCTCCAGGCGGACGGTGCGGGCATCCGGGTAGTCCTTCTCGAAGTCCAGGATGTTCTGGATGTCGGCGCCACGCCAGGAGTAGATGGACTGGTCGTCGTCGCCGACGACCATGAGGTTTCTGAACTTGGCGGCCAGCAGGTTGGTGATGGCGTACTGGACATGGTTGGTGTCCTGGTACTCGTCGACGCTGATCTGCAGGAAGCGGTCCTGGTAGCCCTCGAGGATGCCCGGGTTCTTGGAGAGCAGCTCGTAGGTCTTGACCAGCAGGTCGTCAAAGTCCATGGCGTTGGCCTTGGCCAGGCGGGCGTCCAGGGCGCGGTAGACGCGGCCGGCGGCGCGGTCGGCCGGGTTGGTGGAGCTCTCCAGCTCGGCGGGACCAACCATGGCGTTCTTTGCCGAGGAGATCTTGGAGCGGATGCCGTTGATGGGGAACTGCTTCTGGTCGATGCCAAGGTCGTTCATGATGCTCTTGACCAGGCGCTTTGAGTCATCGTCGTCATAGATGGTGAAGTTGGGCGCGTAGCCGATGGCCTCGGGGTCCTCGCGCAGCATGCGCACGCACATGGCGTGGAAGGTGCAGACCCACATGCCGCGCGTGCCGCCGGGAAGCAGGGCGCCCAGGCGCTCGCGCATCTCTGCGGCGGCCTTGTTGGTGAAGGTGATGGCCAAGACCTGCCAGGGACGAACGCCCTCGTCGGCGATCATGTGGGCGATGCGCATGGTCAGCACGCGGGTCTTGCCGGAGCCGGCGCCCGCCAGGACCAGCAGCGGGCCATGGGTGCACTCGACGGCCTCGCGCTGGGCGGGGTTGAGGCCGTCCAGGTCGAGCGCGGGCCGCGCCGGAGCGGGAGCCGGGACGTAGGCAGGCTCGGGCGAGGGGGCCGGGACGTAGTCCGCGGGAACCTCCAGGGCGGGTTGCTCCTCGTAGGCAGCGTAGTCGGCATAGGCGTCCATGGGCACCTCGTCGGCGGGGACGGGGGTCGGAGCCGAGGTCACGGGCTGTGCGGGCGCGACGGGGACGGCATCAAAGAGTGACTGCTGGTTGTAGGTCATCTGGCGGGGGTCCTTCTCGCTTGGTCTTATGCGGCCTACGAGTTTACCCGCCCCACCAGACCGATTGCAGGGCTGCGAGAAATCAGCAGAGGCGTGAGGCGGGGGCCGGCTGCGCAGAACTGACCTTGGTGTGAGGATTTTTGATTCTGTTGCGCAGAAGTCCGCTTGGTGTGAGCCCTTTTTGAGGGCTCTCCCAGTATCTCGAAAACGCCAACTGGGGTTTTGTTGGCGAGAGACGGTCAAAATCGCCAAACGAGCCAAAAACCGGCTCACACGAAGGCCACTTCTGCACCAACTTTTGGAAAACACTCACACGAAGGTCAGTTCTGCGCAAAGGGCAACCCCGTAGCGACCCCAGGACCGCCGCCTCACGCGCAGACGACGTCCAGCGGAGCCACCTCGAAGGGCAGGTGCAGCGGATACGAAGCCCCGTTGGTGACCAGCTCCTCCCCCAGGTCGAAGCGCCTCGCCGGAGCCCCCGGAGAGAGGACCGTGGCCACCACGCCGGCGGGCACCTTGTTCCTGCAGACGACCTCCGCCACCCAGCCGTCTTCCGCACGCTCGCAGGACGCGACGACTCCCACCAGGCGGCGCTCGCGCGCATACTCCTCACGACCCGGGTTCTGCGTGGGCTCGCCCAGGAAAAACCCCGTGGAGTAGGGGCGATGGCTCACCAGGTCGAGTTCCTCCAGCCAGGGTTCGACGGAATCGCCGTCAAGCACGTGGCGATAGGCGTTGGTTACGCAAGCCACGTAGTAGCTCCCCTTGGCACGCCCCTCCAGCTTGAGCGCGTCCACGCCGGCCTCGGCCAGCCCGTCCAGGTGGTCGATCATGCGAATGTCATTGGAGGAGAGTAGATAGCTGCCGTACTCGTCCGCCTCCAGGGGGACGCGCGCCCCGGAGCGGCCCTCGACCAGCTCCCAGCCCCAGCGGCACGGCTGCGCGCAGGCGCCAAAGCTCGCCGAGCGCTCCGGGCCCATGAGCACGGCGGAGAGCAGACAGCGCCCGGAGTAGGCCATGCAGGCGGAGCCGTGGGCAAACGCCTCGAGCTCCAGCTCGGCGGGCACGTCTCGCCTGAGCTCCGCAACCTGCGCGAGCGTCATCTCCCGCGCCAGGATCACGCGCCGCACGCCCATGCCCATGTAGGCCTCGGCCGCGCGGGCGTTCATGCAGGACGCCTGCGTGGAGAGGTGGACGGCAACGTCCGGGGCCACCTCGCGCGCAAGGGAGATGGCGCCTAGGTCCCCCATTATAAAGGCGTCCACGCCCGCGTCGGCGCACTGAGAGAGGTAGGCGGGCAGCGCGTCTTTGGCAAAGTCCTCCTGGCGCATCAGAACGTTAACCGTCACATGCACGGCGACGCCATGGGCGTGCGCGTACCCAACCGCTTCCGCAAGCTCCTCGGCCGAGAAGTTCCTGCACGCAGAGCGCATTCCCCAGCGCCTGCCCGCCAGGTAGACGGCATTCGCACCAAAGTGCACGGCCATCTTGAGCTGCTCCATTCCGCCCGCAGGGGCAAGGAGCTCCATGTTGCGCATCTCGTCCTCCCGTGAACGCGTCGCCCGGCCGCGCTATGGTAGCTCAGAAGCCAACCGGGAGGAAACGCCATGACCAAGCGGCACAAGGTACTGCTCTACACCATCGACGACGTGAGCGATTACGCACGCGAGTGCGCGCGGAGCCTTGGCGCGCAGGACCAGCTTGAGCTGGTGAGCCGTACGCACGAGGTCTTCTCGTCACCCACCGCCGAGGAGCTTGACGGCGTGGAGGCGGTTCTCGGCGAGTTCATGCCCGTCCGGGATGCCGAGGTGGACGTCATGGCAGATGCCGGCGTGCGACTTGTGGCCAGCATGTCCATCGGCATCAACCACGTGGACGTGGCCGGGCTTGCCGCCCGCGGCGTGGCCGTCTCCAACTGCCCGGGCTACTGCGCCGAGGACGTGGCGCTTCACGCGGTCGCGCTCATGCTGGACCTCATGCGCCAGGTCACCATGTCAAACCGCGACGTCCTGGCAGGCAACTGGAACCCCAGGTTTGGACGAGAGATGCGCAGGCCCGCGGGACAGACCTGCGGCCTGGTGTTCTTTGGCAACATCGCCCGGAAGGTGGTGCCGCTCGTCAAGGCGCTGGGCATGGACGTCCTGGTCTGGGCGCCCACGAAGTCGGCCGAGGAGCTGGCCGCCGCCGGATGCCGCAAGGCGGAGAGCCTGGACGAGCTGCTGGCGACGTCCGACGTGGTGAGCCTCCACTGCCCGCTCGTCCCCATGACCGAGCGACTCATCGGCGCGCGCGAACTTGCCCTCATGAAGCCGACGGCGCTGTTGATCAACACGGCGCGCGGGGCCGTGGTCGACGAGGACGCGCTGGCAGACGCCCTAGAGACGGGTACCATCGCGGGTGCCGGACTTGACGTGCTCACCGAAGAGCGAGACGTTGCCTATCAGCGGCTGCCCAAGTGCCCCAACTGCATCGTCACACCGCACACGGCCTACGTCACGCGCGAGGCCAGCGAGGCCCTGGTCAGCATGAGCATGAAGTCCGTCTGCGAGCTGCTGTTGGAGGGTCGCAAGCCCGAGTTTATGGTCAGGCCGTAGCGGCTCACAGTGGCCCCAACCGCAATCCCGGCACCTACAGCTTGGCGAGAAGCGCCTCGCAGCCGGCAAGGACGTCCTCGTAGGTGGCGTCGAAGTCGCCGGTGTACCAGGGGTCGGCCACGTCGCGCGGCGAGTCGGTCCAGTCGAGCAGCCGGCTCACCTTGCCATCCGGGTCGCCGCGCAGGATGCGCTCCAGGCCCCAGGCGTTCTCCTCGTCCATGTAGACAACGTGATCCCAGTCCGCATACTCCGCGCGTGTCATCTGGCGCGCACGGTGGCGGCCCACGGGCACGCCCACCTCGCGAAGCTTAGCAACCGTGCCGTGGTGGGGAGGGTTGCCAAGCTCTTCTCGGCTGGTTGCGGCAGAATCAATGATGAACTCGTCCTCGCGCCCGGCCCGGCGCACGAGGTCCTCCATCACGAACTGGGCCATCGTCGACCGGCAGATGTTGCCGTGGCAGACGAAGAGGATGCGGTGGACGGGCTGGAGGTTATTCATGAACGAATCTTTCCGAACGAAGCCAAGTGGGGCGCCTTATTGAACGATGTCCCCAGGCCCTGACGATGCCAGCGAGCGCGACAGGTTCATGCTGGGAACCTCGATTATGCGCCAGAACGCAACGGCGGCGAGCATGCTTGCGGGCAGCGAGACCGCGGCAATCGCGAGCGGGTCGGCAATCCCGAGCTTGGGCAGCAGGGCGACGAGCGCCCCGATGACAATGGCGTGGGTGAGGTAGAGGCTGTACGACACCTTTCCCAAGAAGACCATGGGGGCCGTGGAGAGAGCGCGGCGCGTGAACCCGTCGGCAATCGAGACAACAACGACCACTAGGCAGGCTGCGTTCATGATGGTGGACTTCAACGCCTCGAGGACCCCGCCGGGATGCCACACGAGCGAGAGCTCGATGACGCCAACGGAGGCCGCAAGCAGCGCCAGCTCGGCCGGAACCGGGATTTGGACAGCCCTGATCTTGTCGAATCGCCTGGCCACCATGACGCCAAGCCAGAACATCAGGCAAAAGCGCAGCGGAAAGTAGCCCGTCCAGTGCGAGACGAACACCGCAGCAAAGGTCGCAATCACAGCGCGGTCCGTCCGGCGAATCCTTGATATGCACCAGATGGCCAGCGGGAGCGTCAGGCTGAACCAGAGCTCCCAGCTCATGGACCAGACGGGAGAGTCAACGCGAACAAGCGGCGCGCCAAAGAGGTTGCTGCCGTCATCGGACACGTTGAACAGCACGTCAAACTGCATGAGGATGTCGTGAACCACCGTGGGAAGGCCCGCATCGTAGGCGACGGCAAGCGCAGAGCGCGACGTGGACCCCAGGCGCCAGGCCACGTAGCCCGCGGGAAGGGCCAGCGCAATCGCCGCAAACAGCGGCACGCAAAGGCGGACGACCCTTCTTGGGTAATAGCCAAGCCAGTCATACCCGCCGCTCCCCATGCGTTTAAAGGGAACAAGGGACAGCACTATGCCTGACAGGATGAAGAACACCATGACCGACGCGGTGCCAGGGAAGAGACTCGGAACCCCCCCCCGCGCCAAACGGCTTGACCATGATGTCGACGTGCAGCAGGAACACCATCAGCGCCCCGAGCCCTCGCAGGCCGTCAAGCGACAAGACGCGCTTCTCGCGACCAGACATCGTCACCCCTTCCTTCGTGCATTTGAGCAGAGTGCCTCATTATACCCTCGAGGATTTAGCGCACATTTTGACGAGAAAGACCCCCGAATCGGGCGGATTCGGAGGCCTTGTTCATCTTTATGTACACTGTCCGGCAACGTCGCCGGCGCTGGCGGCGACGCGGCCGCCGCCCGCCCTACTCGGCCTCGGCCGCCTCCTCGCGGCGGGCGACCTCGTCGATGAGGATGGCGTCGCCGTACTTGGCGCCGGCCACGGAGAGGCCCATGAGCACACCCATGCCCGTGATGTAGGCAAAGAGCATGGCAGGGTTGACGTCCATGACCACGCCGGAGAGGATCGGGGTGATGACCTGTGCGGCCATGCTCACCGTGTAGTAGTAGCCAGAGTAGCGGCCCACGGAGTTGGAGCTGCAGCACTCGAGGATCATGGTGTAGACGCACATGTCCACGCCGCCCAGAGAGACGCCCATGAGCAAGAAGACCAGGTACAGCACGGGAGAAAAGCCCGGCACCAGCCACAGCACCAGCGGGCACGCCACCATGACGGCCGAGCTGGCCAGCGCGACCTTCTTGCGGCCCACCTTGAGCGAGAGGTTGGCCAGCGGCACGTAGCTCGCCAGCGCACCCACGATGGTCACGATGTTGATGATTGCGTAGGACCCGCCGGCCATGCCGTAGAAGATGTCCGCGTAGCGGCTGATGTTGGTGGTCATGGCGTTGTAGCTCATGTAGTAGAAGAACGTGGCGGCAAGCAGCATGGCAATGGAGAGCCTCATAGAGCGGTCGGCCACGCGCTCCTTGCCACCGGCCTCCGGGGAGTCGTCCTTCTCGACCTCGTCCTCGCGGATGCCCATCTCGAGGCTCTTCTGGTGCATCTTCCGCACCAGCGCCGGCTCCTTGACCAGAAGGCCGTACACCACGGCAGACACCAGCACAAAGGCGGCCTGCAGGAGGAACAGCGGCAGGTAGTCGGGCCGCTCCACGTTGGGGACCATGACCGAGATGGCAACCAGCATGACGCCCGTGCCGGCGTAGCCCACGATCTTCTGCACGGAGTCGGCCTTGGTGCGCAGCGGGCGCGGCGTGATGTCAGCCACGATGGCCACCGTCATGGTGCGGTACATGCAGATGGCAAGCAGCGTGATCAGGATGGTGCAGATAAGCAGCGGCAGGCTTCCCGCGTTGTTTGCGATTGCGATGAGCGGCACAGAGAGCGTGGCTATGCCGGAGCCCAGCAGAATGAAGGGGGTGCGGCGGCCGAGCTTGCTGGCGCAGCGGTCCGACAGAATGCCGAAGAGCGGCAGCAGAAAGAGGCCAAAGACGTTGTCGATGGCCATGATCGCGCCCGTCAGGGAGTTGGAGAGCCCAAAGGTGTTGGTGAGCATCTTGGGCACGATGCCGTCGTAGACCTGCCAGAAGCTGATCATGCCCATGAACGGCAAAGATGCCAGGGCAATGGCGCGGTTGTCGAGCTTGGCCGCGCGCCTTGTTGCGGTGTCTGCCATGTAGAGCCTTTCTTGTTTGATGCTCATTCTCAGGCGAGAAGGTCGCAGGGCTGATGCACTTCTCGCCGTGTGCTAGAGGTCGGCCAGGTGGCCGAGGAACGCCACGTAGAACTCGATGCCGCGCTTGTAGACGTCGACTCCGATGCGCTCGTTGGGCGCGTGCAGCAGCGTGCGGGCCTCGCCGGAGTAGACAAAGCCGCAGAAGCGGTAGACGTGCTCGCAGATGGCGTTGAACTCGCGGGAGTCCGTGCAGGAATTCTGCACGTAGGGCGCAAAGCCCACCTCGGGGTAGACGCCCGCCACGCAGCGGTGGATGTAGTCGAAGGCGGCGTCGTGCGCAAAGGGGCTCACGGGCGCGGGCTCGGTGTAGGGGATGGCCTCGTTGACCTCGACGGTCACGTGGTCGGGCGTGAGGCCGCTGGCCTCGCACTCCTGGGCGGCCAGGGCGCGGGCGCGGGCTACGGCGTCGTCGATGGTCTCGAAGGGGGCCACGCGCACGTTGAAGTTGGCGCGGGCCACGGGCGGCAGCACGTTGTGGGCCGTGGAGCCCTCCATCTGCGTGAGCGCGTAGGTGGTGCGGATCATGGCGCCGGTCTCGGGCACGCCGGCCATGATCTTGGTCACGAGCGGGCGCGTGAGCCACAGGTTGCCAAAGACGGCCTTGTAGAGCGCGCCGCTGCGGGCGCCCAGCTCGGAAAGGGTAGCCTCGACGGCGGGCGTGAGGACGGGCTTGCCTGGGTTGGCGGAGATGCGCTCGCAGGCGCGGGCCAGCAGGCGGCAGGCGTCGTTGGCCGCGGGCGTGGAGGCGTGGCCGCCGTCGGCGCGGGCCGTGACGGTGAGGTCCACGTGGCCCTTCTCGGAGACGCCGACCATGGCCACCGGCTCGGCGACGCCCAGGGGCGCGTCGGCCGCCACGGCGCCGCCCTCGTCCAGCACCAGGTAGGGGCGGATGTCGTGCTCGCGGAACCAGTCAACTGCGTGGGCGCAGGTGAGCGCGGCCACCTCCTCGCCGTCGCTGGAGAAGTACCAGACGTCGCGCGGCGGGACGTAGCCCTGGCCGATGAGGTGCTCGGTCGCCTCGAAGAACGCGCCGACGATGCACTTGGTGTCCAGCGTGCCGCGGCCCCAGATCTGGCCGTCGATGACCTCGGCGCCAAAGGGGTCGTGCTCCCAGTCCTGGCCCTCGACGGGCACCACGTCCTGGTGGGCCATCATGACGATGGGGTCGGCCGCGGGGTCTGCACCCGGCCAGCGCAGCAGGATGCCAAAGTCGTCGATGGTGGTGAGCTCGCAGGCCTCAAAGGTGCGCGGGTAGAGGCGGCGCAGCGTGGGCACCCACTGGCGGAAGGGCTCGTCGTCGCGCAGGGAGGCGTCCTCGCGCGAGATCGTGGGAATGCGGATGAGCTCGCGGAAGCGCTCGACGGCCGCATCGTCAGCGCGGTAGCCGCCGGCGTCCACGGGGGCGCCCGCCGGCGCGGAGGGCTTCAGGCGAGAAGCGCCGGCCGCGCAGGTGGCGGCAGCGACGCCGGCGACCGCGACAACCGCGCCCAGGCCGGCAAGAACGACATCGGAAGCGTGCATGAATGCTCCTCTCGGCTGCATTTGAGTCGGGGGCAGCATAGCCGAGAGGAGCGGGGCGCCCGTCGCGAGCGGCGTCTTTGTTCCCGGACGGTCACAATGGCCGCGGCCGGCCCGCCGTTTGCATGCGAACCCAGACGGCGAAGGCCGGCCCTGCGACCAAAAGTGCATGCAAACCACGGCGAGAAGGGCGGGGGCAGGAGTGTCCCTTTTACCTGGTAATGATCAACGTCCCCAATGGCAGGTGACTAGCGGAGGCGGGGCTCGGGGGTCACCAGGAGGTCGGCGGGGGCGCTAGCGGCGTCGGCGAGGCTGACGTAGCGGATGGCCGGGTCGTCGTAGGTGGACCAGTAGTAGCGACCAGTCTGGCCGCTGAAGCAGCTGGTGTAGAGTGTGCGCTCGAAGTCGCCGTTGCCCATGCGGGCCGCGCCCTCCACCATGGCAACGCCCTCGAGCGTGCGGAACATGCGGATGACGTTGTCCTTCTCGCCCGACTTGGCGGGGTAGTTGGCGTTGAGGTAGGCGGCCTTCACAAAGCGCGAGGGCGAGTAGCAGTCTCCCGGGATGCCGCGCATGCCGGCGCCGGCGCCGTAGGGGGCAAGCTCGGCGCGGCCCCACTGGGCGTTGGCCGGGAAGTCGCTGGTGGCGGTGACGTAGCTGCGCAGGTTCTCGAGGTGCCACTCGAGGGAGGGCTGGTTGGTCAGCACGTCGACGGGGTCGTCCATGACGTGCATGCCGTCGGCGCGGCTCTCCACCACAATGGAGCGGGTGGCGTCGCCGATGATCCAGTGCAGGTAGGAGACGCCCAGGCCCTCGCCCGCGGAGGCGCCCACGATGGCCACGTTGGCCAACGCGGCCTCGGCCTCGTCGACGCTCGCGAAGGTGGCGGCCACCCACAGCGGGAACTCGTAGGCGCACACGTTGGTCTTGCCCTCAGCCGGCGCGTCCGCGTAGGCGGCGTAGCCGGGGAAGTTCAGGCCCGCCACGGCCAGGCCGGCGTCGTTTCCGCAGTCAAAGAACATGGGGTAGTTCTGGTAGTCAACGCACATGCCCACCGCCGCGTGGGCCGCGGGCGCGTCGTCCATGAACTGGTAGCGCACGGGAAAGCCCTTGGGCATCACCCGGGGCTTCTCGCCGTAGCCGCAGCTCCAGTCGAGGTTACGTCCAAAGTACATGCCGCCCTCGGCGCCGTTGAACCTGACTCCCGTGCACATGGTGGGCTCCTCTCCCCCGTCGGGCGCACCCGGCCGCTTGCTCTTGCTTGCTCACGGGGTATCTACCCGTCTGCCGGCGGCGTCGCACTCCCTACACAAAAAAGCGCGGCGAGAAGTGCGTCCTTCTCGCCGCGCCCCGTACCCTGTCCGGCTGCGCCAACCTGTCCCAGATTTGCGCAAAAACGAACACGTCCCCAATTTGCGGGGCTAGACCAGCTTGCCGTTGCAGTGGTCGCACATGTGCTGAATCATCTGGGCGATCCAGCCGACGAAGTCGCCCTTGCGGTGGCGCAGCTGGCCATCGACGAGCTCGTCGTAGGAGACCTTGACCTTGACGAAGCGGGTGACCTTGGACTCGCCCTCGTGGGTGAGGCAGCTCTCGGTCAGGCGCTGCGGGCCCAGACCCATCAGAATCTTGGGGTTGTACATGACGTGGGGCTGCTCGTTGTCGTCCACGTAGACGACGACGGCCTTGGCCACGCCGATCTGGTTAGCGGCCAGGCACACGGCGTCCTCGAGGGAGGCCAGGGTGTCCAGGAGGTCCTGGGCCAGGGGCGCGTCCTCGGCCGTGGCGGCGGCGCAGGGCTGAGAGAGGATGGCTTCGTCGTTGACGAGGTCCTTGATCATGGTCGGTCCTTTCTTGCGGATGCGTGAGGCGCCGCGATGGAAGCCAGACGGCGCGCAGCCCTCAAGTATACGGGTTTGCGGCCACTTGTAGGAAATGACCACTATGATGGGCTAACGATGACGGAAGAAGGAGCGCACATGCCCAGAGAGTCAAAGAAGGCAAAGGTCGAGCGGGCCGTGGAGGTCTGCCGGCGCCTTGACGAGAAGTACGGCCCCGTCGAGTGCTTCCTGGACTACACCAACCCGTTCAGGCTGGTCATCTCCGTGCTTCTCTCTGCGCAGACGACGGACGCCCAGGTAAACCGCGTAACGCCCGAGCTGTTTCGTCGCTTTCCCACGCCTGAGGCCATGGCCGCCGCAAGCCCCGAGGAGGTAGCAAAGATCATTCGCAGCCTGGGCTTCTACAAGACCAAGGCGCGCCACTGCGTGGAGGCGGCCCAGGCCATCGTGGCCGACTTCGGCGGCGAGGTGCCGCACACCATGGCCGAGCTCACGAGCCTGCCCGGCGTGGGCAGGAAGACCGCCAACATCGTGCTCAACGTGAGCTTTGGCATCGTCGAAGGCATCGCGGTGGACACGCACGTCAACCGCATTGCGCACCGCCTGGGGCTGAGCCCCAAGACGCACGAGAGTGAGCCGCTCAAGACCGAGCAGGACCTTCTCGCCATCCTGCCGCGCGAGCTGTGGGGGCCGGTCAACCACCAGTGGATCCGCCACGGGCGCGACACCTGCACCGCGCGGGCGCCCAAGTGCGATGGGTGCGTGCTCGAGGACATCTGCCCGAGCGCGCACCGCCTCTAGGGAGGCCCCGTGATAGCGAGCCAGATTGTGGTGTGCTTTGCCTTCTTTGGCCTCCTGGGCTGGGTGTTTGAGTCCACGTACTGCTCCCTTGTGGAGAAGCGCTGGTGCAATCGCGGGTTTTTGTTCGGGCCGGTCTGCCCCATCTACGGCGCCGGGGCGGTGGCGGCCATCCTGGTCTTTGGCGGGCCGGGCGCCGCGGCGGTGCGGCTTCCCTGGTGGGTGGTGTTCCTGGCCTGCGCCGCGGGTGCGAGCTGCATAGAGTGGGTGACCTCCGTGGTCCTCGAGCGGCTGTTTGGCACCGTCTGGTGGGACTACTCCGACATGCCGCTCAACCTGCGGGGACGCGTCTGCGTTCCCGCCGCGGCGCTCTTTGGCCTGTGCGGCCTCGGCGTGGTCTACGTGGCCCTGCCGCTGGCGCGGCAGGTGGTGGCCGCGGTGCCGCCGCTGGCGTTTGAGCTGGCCGCACTGGCCCTTACGGCCGTGCTTGCCGCGGACACCACGCTCACGGTCTGCACGCTCACCGAGGTGCTGGCCGTGGTCGAGGGCGTCCAGGCGGAGTTTGACCAGCGCATGCAGGCCGCCGTGGAGACCGTCCCGGCGCAGATCCGCTCCGGGGCGGAGCGCCTGCGCGAGGAGGGCTCGGAGCGTGCGGACCGCCTGCGCGAGGGCGGCGCAGAGTACGCCGAGCGGCTTCGCGAGGTGGCCGGGCACCTCTCCGCGCGCCAGCAGCACGTCCTCCACAACGCAAGGCGCTTCCGGACCGACCGCATGGGCGCGGCCGCGCGTCGCCTGACCGATGCGCTCGACGGCATCGTGCTAGGGAGGGGGCGCAGGTGAGCCCCACGGACGAGGAGCGCTTCTCGCGGCTGGTGGCCGAGGTCGCCGGCGCTGGGCGCGTGCCGCTCATGCGAGAGTGCGTGCAGCACGGGCAAGTGAGCACGTGGGAGCACTGCGTGCGCGTTGCGCATGCGAGCCTCGCCATGGCGCGGGCGCTGCGGCTGCGCGTAAGCGAGCGGGAGCTGGTGCGGGCCGCACTTCTCCACGATTACTTCCTGTACGACTGGCACGAACCCGGACACGTGGGACACGCCACGCAGCACCCGGTCTTTGCGCTCAGGAACGCCCGCGAGGACTTTGACCTCTCTCCCCTGGAGGAGAACGTCATCGCA
Source organism: Paratractidigestivibacter faecalis (assembly GCF_003416765.1). Taxonomy (NCBI): domain Bacteria; kingdom Bacillati; phylum Actinomycetota; class Coriobacteriia; order Coriobacteriales; family Atopobiaceae; genus Paratractidigestivibacter; species Paratractidigestivibacter faecalis. Next base: position 1,416,904 of record NZ_QSNG01000001.1, read on the forward strand.
AGCCACATGTGGCCGCTGCCGCCGACGCGCGTCCCCCGGAGCCGCGAGGCCGCGCTGGTGTGCGTGGCAGACAAGTGGTGCTCGCTGGCAGAGACGCTGCTCATGAGGTGAGGCGCATGGAGAAGAGGATTGGGCTGGGCGCAAGGAGCGTCGTGGTGCGGGCCCCCGAGGGGGTGCGCGGGCAGGTGCCGCTGGTGGTCATGCCGGTGTTTCGCGGCGATGGCTCCGAGGTGTGGAGGCGCTGCCAGGAGCTGGAATGCCCGGCGTTTTCGCTGGTCAGCATTGGTGGGGTGGCATGGGAGCGCGACATGACGCCCTGGGCGGCGGAGCCGGCGACCAGGCGAGAGTCCGCCTACGAGGGCGGGGCGCCGGCGTTTCTGGCCGAGCTTCTGGACGAGGTGCTTCCCGCCGCCGAGGCCGAGCTTGCGGGCGCGGGCCTGGGCGTGGCCTGGCGAGGTATTGCCGGCTACTCGCTCGCGGGGCTCTTTGCCCTGTGGAGCACGTGGCAGACCGGCGTGTTCTTGCGCGTGGCGAGCGCGTCGGGTTCCCTATGGTATGAGGGCTGGCTCGGCTTTGCGCAGGGTCAGGAGCCCGCCGCCTGGCCCGAGCGCGCATATCTCTCGCTGGGGAGCAAGGAGCACAAGACGCCCAACAGACTAATGCGCAACGTTCGCACGGCTACGGAGCAGACGCGGGACCTTCTTTGCTCCCACGGTGTCGAGTGCACCTTCGAGCTCAACCCCGGCAACCACTTCCAGGACCCCGACCTGCGCATGGCCCGCGGAATCCGGTGGATTCTGGACTAGGCCGGCTGGTATGCGGGGCTCCCGCGGAAGGCTCCTGCGGGCCCTGGTGCGCAGAAGTGACCTTCGTGTGAGGAATTCTGGAGGCGCTGCGCAGAAGTGGCCTTCGTGCGAGTCCGTTTTCGCGAGTTTGCAGAGATATCAATTAATGAATGAATACGCCATTTTGAAGCCAGCAGGTAGATAAGCTGTCGCCCGCTTTAAAATGCATAGAACAAGCCGATCTGGCGGCCATCCACCAGAAACGGGCTCGCACGAAGGCCACTTCTGCACAAGCGAGGGCAAATCACTCACACGAAGGGGACTTCTGTGCAGCCCATCCCATTCGCTACCATCCTTTGGAGGCGTTAGGCGCTGCACGTTAACTAAAACCCGCCCCAAAGGTCCGCAAGCCCAGACGCGAAAGGCCTCGCATGCTCAACATCGTGCTCTTTGAACCCGAGATCCCGGCAAACACGGGAAACATCGGCCGGACCTGCGTGGTCACGGGTACAAGGCTTCACCTCGTGGCGCCCCTCGGGTTCTCCCTCGACGACCACATGCTCCACCGCGCCGGCCTGGGCTATTGGAGGAGCCTTGACGTCACGGTCTACCAGGGGTGGAATGACTTCCTGGCCCGCAACGAGCTTGCACCCGACGACGCCCGCCTGCACCTGCTTACCAAGAAGGCCCGCCGCACCTACGCCGAGTCCGCATACGCCGACGGCGACTTCCTCGTCTTTGGCAAGGAGAGCACCGGCATTCCCGAGGAGCTGCTGGCCCAGGCACCCGACCGCTGCGAGCGCATTCCCATGCTGACGGACGAGCGGGCCCTCAAGGACGCCGACGCCTGGGAGACATCCGACGCCGCGCCCGCCAATCACCCCATCCTCCGGCAGGACATCTGCGGCAACTTCGTCAACCCCGACGACTACCGAATCAGCGCCCTCAACCTCTCCAACGCCGCGGCCATCGTCCTCTACGAGGCCCTTCGCCAGACCGGCTTCCCCGGCATGTGACCCTCGCAAATTGGGGACGTGTTCGTTTTTGCGCGAATTTGAACACGTCCCCAATTTGCGGGGCTAGGACGAGAAGAACGTCGCGTCGGCGGCTCGCCATGGACGGAGGCGGGTGGGATCGTCCTCCACGTGGGCATGCGTGGGAACCTCGTCCCACTTCACGGTGTAGCCCGCGCCATGGGAGCAGAAGACGGAGTCGGGGGTGTTGGCCAGGTCGGCGCAGGGGTCGTAGGCGGCCTCGGCCACCACGCGGTCGGCGTCGTGACATGGCTCGTAGCCCGCAAGCTCAAGTGAGAGCCGCCCCTCCCCTCCGGTGTACGCCATGACCTCCAGCGCGTATTCCCCCAGCTCAGAGGCGGGAACCTTACCCGCGAGGCAGGCCTCGTCGCCTTCCATCTCCGGCGCGCCAAAGCTCGCGCCCATGCGCGTGAGGTCTGCCATCGCACGTCCCACCTTGTCCGCGGGAACCTCCAGCTCAAAGGCATACCACGGCTCAAGCAGCACGCACTCGCCCCGCGCTCCCGCCTCCATGAGTCCCTGTCGCACGGCCCGATACGTTGCCTGCCGGAAGTCCCCTCCCTCGGTGTGCTTGGGATGGGCCCGCCCGGCGCACAGCGTGATCCGCACGTCGGTGAGCGGTGCGCCCGTGAGCACGCCCAGGTGGTCGCGCTCCATCGCGTTGGTCAGAATGAGCCGCTGCCAGTTGCGGTCCAGCTCGTCCTCGGAGCACTCGGAGCCAAAGACCACGCCGCTGCCGCGCGGGCCCGGATCAAGGCGCAGGTGGGCCTCGGCGTAGTGCCGCAGCGGCTCAAAGTGGCCGATTCCCATGACAGACGCGCTTATCGTCTCCTTGTAGAGGATCTTTCCGGGATCAAAGCCCACGTCAAGCCCATAGCGCTCGCGCAGGAGCTCGCGGACCACCTCGAGCTGCACCGACCCCATGAGCGAGAGGCCGATCTGCTGCAGCCGCTCGTCCCAGGAGACGCCCAGCATGGGGTCTTCCTCGGAAAGCTGACAAAGCGCTTGGTAGACGGCATGAACGTCCGCGCCTCCAGACAGCACGCCATAGGTGAGCACGGGCGCGAGCGTAGGCCGGGCGCCGACAGGCTCCGCCCCCAGGACGTCTCCGGGCCTCACGCGCGTGAGCCCCGTGACGGCGCAGGTGCGGCCCGCGGCGACAAGGGCCACCGGCTCGAAGCGCGCACCGGAGTAGATGCGGGCCTCGTTGACCTTCTCGGACCAGGGACTGCCGCAGGAGACGCCGCTCACCTGCTGCTTTGCGCGCAGCTCGCCGCCCGTTACCTTGAGCCAGGCCAGGCGCTCGCCGCGGTCGGAGCGCGTCACGCGATACACGCGCGCGGCAAACTCGGACGGCCACGAGCACTCCCCCACCAGGTCCGCAACGCCGTCAAGCAGCTCGGCGACGCCCTCGTTTCTGAGGGCGGAGCCAAAGAAGCAGGGAAAGACGCGCCGCCCGGAGACCAGGCGGCGAATGGTTGCCGGGGCAAGGCGGCCCGCCTCCAGGTACTCGTCGAGCGCCGCCTCGTCACTGGTTGCGGCAGCCTCCTGACCTGCGGGGTCCCCGAGCGCGACGGCGTCCACGCACCCCTCCGAGAGCCGACGGCACAGCTCTGCGAGCAGCACGTCCTTCTCGCCGGCACTGCCTGCGTCGGGGAGAAGGTCGACCTTGTTCACGAAGACGAAGGTTGGGACGCCATGGCGCTCGAGCAGGCGCCAGAGGGTGCGGGTGTGGCCCTGCACGCCGTCGTTTGCGGCAACCACGAGGATCGCGTAGTCAAGGGCCGCGAGGGTCCGCTCGGCCTCGGCGCCAAAGTCCACGTGGCCCGGCGCGTCCACCAGCGTGAGGCGGGCTCCGGCGTGCTCGAGCTCGGCCTGGGCCGCAAAGATGGTGATGCCGCGGTCTCGCTCCATGGCGTCGGTGTCCAGGTGGGAGTCCCCACGGTCGACGCGGCCGAGGCGTCGGATGCGCCCCGCGTCGTAGAGCATGGCCTCCGCAAGCGTGGTCTTGCCCGCGTCGACGTGCGCGTATATGCCGATGACTGCCTGTTTCACGTTCCTCTTCCCGTCGCGTTCGCAAATTGGGGACGTGTTCATTTTTGCGCAAAGTCGGGACAGGTTCGTTCCACGGCACGGGCCGCCAGGCACGGGGCCGCCATGCCTAGCGGAGCATGTGCGCGGCCAGCTCGGCGCGACTGGAGATGCCCAGCTTGGCATAGGCGCTCGAGAGGCGGTTCTTCACCGTTCCGCGAGAGACGCCCAGGTGGCGCGCGATCTCGTCGTTGCTCCAGCCACGGCACGCCAGCATGGCCATGGAGAACTCCGTGGTGGTGAGGTCGTCCGCCACGTCCTCACCAGAGTCGGGGTTGTGGATGCGCCGCCAGCCATAGCTAAAGCGGTAGGTGATCTCTATCACCCGCGCAAAGTCCTCCGGGTGCTCGGCCTTGAGGCACGTCTCCACAAGGCCCTGGAGAAGCCCGTGGTGCTCGCCGACCTCCTCGATGAGGCCGTCGGGCTCCGCCAGCGCCCAGCCTGCCTCGAAGTGCGCCCGGGCACGGGCCACGTCTCTGAGGCTCATGTAGCCCATGGCGGCCACCAGGTGCAGGAAGAGCTCCGAGACGGGGTAGCTCCCCTGCCTCATGGCCAGGGCGTTCTCGGCTATCCCCACGCACTGACCGTACTCGCCGGCCAGGTAGCGAGCGTGGGCCAGCACGTAGCTCGCAAAGAGGCGCAGGCCCTCGGGCAGCGAGGCCGCCAGCGGGTAGAAGTCCTCCGCCGCGTAGGGGCTGGACAGGTGGAGAAGGACGCTCGCGGCGGAGGCAAAGAGCATGTGGGCCGCCTGCGTGGCGCGGTTCTCGACGGCGGGGGCGGCCACGGCGGCGGCCTCCACGTCGCCCGCGCTCCCCACCGCGGTGGGGCGCACGATTCCCTCCAGGCACCGGCGAGCGTTGGCGATGCGGTTGAGCGAGAGATTGGCGTATCCGCAGATGAAGCATGCCGAAAGCCTGAGCGCCGGGTCCGCGGACGCAAGGTAGGGGCCGGCCAGGGCCACGGCCTCCTCGGGCCGGCCGCAGAAGTAGGCCGCCTCGGCCCGGGCCACCTGGCCCTCGTCAGCGTCGGCTGCGGCAACGGCCTCCAGGGCACCGGCCAGCCCTCCCGGTGCAAAGCACGAGCACATGAGGGGCATGGGCACATGGCCCTCGGCAACGCCATCCTGCATGCCCGCCGCCCTTCTCGCTGTGTGGGCCGTCGGAGCAAGGCCCGGATTTGGTCAATTTTAAGCCAAAACGGCACTGTTGCTCCCCCTCCCTCTTCTTCACCATGGACAGAAGGACACACGCGAGGTCAGGAGGACCCATGAAACTGGCAAGGCGCATTGCCCTTGGCATCCTCGTCGTCGTTCTCGCCGCATGCGCGGGAGCCGGCGCCCTCTACGCCAGCCGCATCAAGACAGTAAGCTCCATCCAACAGCTCACAAACTACGACGACGGTTACAACCTTTATTCAATGGACGTTGCGTACGATTACAGCACGCAGCACATCATCGACTCGGGCATCACCGACAACCAGTCTCTCATAGACGCCGTCCTCAAAGAGTCGCTGCCGCTTCTTCCCGTGAGCATGAAGGCGCCAGACTTTGGCTGCACCGCCTTCACGGCCCAGGGCTCCGACGGCACCCTCATGGGCCGCAACTACGACTTCAAGCGAGACACCTCCGCCCTGCTGGTGCGCTGCTCGCCCGCAGACGGCTACCGCTCCATCGGCTTCGCGGCCCTCAACAACGTGGGCGCCGACGTGCCCGACGCCAGCGTCAAGAGCCGCCTCGCGTGCCTCACGGCCCCCTTCATCTGCCTGGACGGCGTTAACGAGAAGGGCGTCTCCATAGCCGTGCTCACGCTCGACACCGAGCCCACGCACCAGAGCACGGGCAAGCAGACCATCGCCACCACGCTGGCCATCCGCCTGGTGCTCGACCACGCGGCCACCACCGAGGAGGCCGTGAGCCTGCTGGAGGGCTACGACATGTTCGCCAGCTCGGGGCGCGACTACCACTTCTACGTCACCGACGCCTCCGGGGACGGCCGTGTCATCGAGTACGACCCCGCCAGCCCCGACCGCCCGCTCAAGGCCACGCCCATGCGCGCCATCACCAACTTCTTTGCCCTGTACGCCGACGAGGTTCTGCCCAACCAGAAGAACGGCATCTACGGCCACGGCAAGGAGCGCTGGGAGGCCGTCGAGGCCGTGCTGGACGCGCACGCCGACGACAATGTGGACGCCGCCTGGGAGGCCCTGCGCGCCTCCTCGCAGGACCCCAACCCCCAGGATGTGACGAGCAACACCCAGTGGTCCGTGGTCTACAGCAACACCGGCCTCACCGCCGACATCGCCCTGCGCCGCCACTGGTCCGACGTCACCCACTTCCAGCTCTAGTCCTCCCCTCAAATTGGGGACGTGTTCAAGTTTGCGCAAAGTTGGGACAGGTTCGCCCGCCCCGCCCGCCAGCGGGCGCCGAGAACGGCGAGACGAACCTGTCCCCCTTTTGCGCAAAAACGAACACGTCCCCAATTTGTGTTGTTGACTCGTCAACGTGAACTGGCTAGAATGCCGCTCGCAGATGTTGCCTAGTCAACAATTGAGAGGACCATCCCCATGAGGCTCGCCCGCCGCGCCTGGTGCCGCGCGTACCAGACCGCCTTCAGAATCGCCCTACCCGTCCTGCCCTACTTTGAGCCCCAGGTCGCAGACACCGTCGAGAAGGTCCCCGAGCTTCTCGCCAAGCACGGCGTCACGACGGCGCTGTTGGTGACGGACCCGGGAGTGGCACGGCTCGGCCTCACGCACGGCCTCGAGGACGCGCTCGCCGCGGCGGGAATCGCCTGCGAGGTCTACGACAGGACCGTGGCCAACCCCACCATCGCCAACGTCGAGCAGGCCGCAGCCCTCTACCGCGAGCGCGGCTGCGGGGCCATCATCGGCTTTGGCGGCGGCTCGGCCATGGACTGTGCCAAGGGCGTGGGCGCGCGCATTGCCCAGCCCGCAAAGCCCATCCAGAAGATGCGCGGCCTGTTGCGCGTCCACCGCGCCCTGCCGCCGCTCGTGGCCGTCCCCACCACCGCCGGCACGGGCTCGGAGGTCACGCTGGCCGCCGTCATCACCGACGAGAAGAGCCACTACAAGTACCCCATCAACGACTTTGCGCTCATCCCGCGCTACGCCGTCCACGACTGGCGGCTCACGCGCGGCCTGCCACCCGCGATCACGGGCCAGACCGGTATGGACGCGCTCACGCACGCCGTCGAGGCCTACATCGGCCGCAGCACCACGCGCCACACCCGTCGCATGGCAACGCAGGCCGTGCGCCTCGTGCACGACAACCTCCTCGACGCCTATCGCAACGGCGGCGACGAGCGGGCCCGCACCGCAATGATGGAGGCCGCCTACAAGGCCGGCGTCGCGTTCACGCAATCGTACGTGGGCTACGTCCACGCCATCGCCCACAGCCTAGGCGGTCAGTACGGCACGCCCCACGGCCTGGCCAACGCGGTTATCTTGCCGCACGTCCTGCGCGCCTACGGCGATGCCGCCGCGCCCCGCCTAGCCGAGCTCGCACGCGCCGCGGGCGTCTGCGCCCAGACCGAGCCAGACGCATTGGCGGCCGAAGCCTTCATTGCCTGGGTCGAGTGCATGAACGAGGCACTTGGCATACCCTGCCACCTGCGGTGCATTCGCGAAGAGGACATCCCGCTCATGGCCGCTCACGCCGACGCCGAGGCCAATCCCCTCTACCCCGTTCCGGCCCTGTGGGACAAAGACCAGCTCGAGCGCATGTACCATGTGGTCGCGGGGCCAGCCAGCGAGCCCCAGCCGGCGAGAAGCGCATAGGCCGCCGGCCCGGAGGCGTCGCCAAGAGCGTCCCCTTTACCAGGTAAACAAGGGCGTCCCCATTGTCACCATTGTCAGGTCAGGAGAGAAACGTGAACGAAGAGCAGGTCGCAGGCATCGTTGAGCGGCAGAGGGAGCACTTCCGCAGCAATGCCACGCTGCCGTTGGAGGCACGCCAGCAGGCGCTCCGGGCGCTGCTCGACGCCGTACGCGCCCACGAGGACGACATCGTCGCCGCCCTTGCGGCAGACCTCGGCAAGTCACGCGACGAGTCCTACATGTGCGAGATCGGCCTCTCGCTGTCTGAGATTCGCCACCAGCTCTCGCACGTGGCACGCTGGATGCGGCCGCGCCGCCACGCCACGGACCTCGCCAACGCCGTGGCCTCGAGCAGGACCGTCCGCGTGCCCTACGGCGTGACCCTGGTCATGGCGCCCTGGAACTACCCCTTCCTCCTCACGCTGGAGCCCCTGGCCGGAGCCCTTGCCGCCGGCAACACCGTCGTGGTGAAGCCGAGCGCCTACGCGCCGGCAAGCTCCGCCGTCCTGCGCGCCATCTGCGAGGATGCCTTCCGCCCCGAGCTCGTGAGCGTGGTCGAGGGCGGCCGCGCCGAGAACGCCGCCCTTCTCGACCAGCGCTGGGACTACGTCTTCTTCACCGGCAGCGTGGCCGTGGGCAGGCTCGTCATGGAGCGCGCAGCCGCCAACCTCACGCCGGTGACGCTCGAGCTGGGCGGCAAGAGCCCCTGCATCGTGGACGCCACGGCAAACCTGCGCGTGGCGGCGGCTCGCATCGCCTTTGGCAAGTGGCTGAACGTGGGCCAGACTTGTGTGGCCCCGGACTACCTGCTGGTGGACCGTCGCGTGAAGGACGAGCTGCTGCGCCTCCTGACCGCCGAGGTCGCGCGGCAGTACGGAGTACGCCCGCTCGAGAACCCCGCCTACGGCAAGATGATCAACCGCAAGCACTTTGACCGCGTGCGCGGGCTCATCGACCCCGCCCGCGTGGTGCTCGGCGGGGCCGTGGACGAGAAGGCCCTCAAGATCGAGCCCACCATCATGGACGGCGTCACGCCGCAGGACGCCGTCATGGGCGAGGAGATCTTTGGCCCCGTCCTGCCCGTCATGGCCTTCGACACCCTTGACGAGGCCATCGACCTGGTGCGCAGCCGCCCGACGCCGCTCGCGCTCTACCTCTTCAGCCAGGACCGCGCCACCCAGCGGCGCGCGATGCGCGAAGTGCCCTTTGGCGGCGGCTGCGTCAACGACACCATCATGCACCTGGCCACCAGCCACATGGGCTTTGGCGGCATGGGCGCCTCGGGCATGGGCAGCTACCACGGTCGCAAGAGCTTCGAGACCTTCACGCACGAGAAGAGCATCCTCAGGAAGGCCACCTTCGTCGACGTCCCCCTGCGCTACCAGCCCTACTCCAGCTGGAAGTCAAAGCTCGTCCGCGCGTTTCTCCGCTAGAGACGCGCCCGCCGGCCCGTCCGCCGCGCCTAGGCCTTATCGCCGCTCAGATATGGCATCCACTGGAAGACATTCGTGCGCGGCGCCCCTCGCTCGCCTTCTTTCGCAGAGAAGGGCCTTCCAGTGGAGCGTCATTTTGAGCGGCAAGGCCCCTCCCAGGCGCCCCGCGCAGAACCCGCTTCCAGCGGAAGGCAAATCTGCGCGTGAGACAAAGGGACGCGCGTTTCTCCGCTAGGGAGCGACGAGAAAGGGCACCCTACCCGCGCAGGTAGGCTATGGCGATCTGGGTGCGGTTGCGCAGGCCGAGCTTGGCCAGGATGGAGCTGATGTGGTTGCGGACCGTGCCCTCGCCCATGTAGGCGGCCGCCGCGATCTCCCTGTTGTCCAGGCCCTGGGCTATGAGCTCGGCCACCTCGTACTCGCGCTCGGTGAGGCACGCAAAGGCCGCCGGGCGAGAAGGACGCGCCGCCACGTCGTCCCCGCCGGAGAAGTTCACGTCCTCCATGGCGCGGCCCTCGAGCACGCGCCTGCCGGCCATGACCTCGCGCAGCGCCGGCGCGATGGCGGCCACGTCCTGCTTGATGAGGTAGCCGCTCGCGCCCAGCCTGAGCGCGCCCACGATGTACTCGTCGTCAGAGAACGTGGTGAGAAAGACCACGCGCGTCCGGCCGCCCTCGCCCAGAATCTCCCGCGCGGCGGAAAGCCCGTCTCGCCCGGGCATCTGAATGTCCATGAGCAGCACGTCGGGAGCCGCCTCGCGGGTCAGCCGCACCGCGTCATCTCCGTTGCAGCCACACCCGACGACCTCGATGTCCTCCTGTGCGCCCAGGATGATTCCGAGCGAGTCACAGACCAGACGGTCGTCGTCGATGATTGCGATTCTCATGCCGCTCCCCTCCCGACGCCGCCCTTGGGCACCGTGGCAAAGACCCTCCAGCCGCCGTCCGCGCAGGGACCGGCCCGGAGGGTCCCGCCCAGCGCCTCGACGCGCTCGCCCATGGAGGCCAGGCCCATGCCCGTCGAAGCCGCCGCGTCGCCCGTCGCCGCATCGCCCGCCACCGTGCCGCCCGTCGCCGCGTCGCCCGCCACCGTGCCGCCCGCGCTTCTCGCCGCGCCGTCATCGGTCACCTCGAGCTGGAAGAAGCCCGGGTGCTCCACGCACCTCAGCACCACGCGCTCGGCCGCGGCATGCCGCAGCACGTTGGAGAGTGCCTCGCGCGTGACCGCCAGCAGGCAGGAGCAGGCGTTTGGCGGCACGCGGTCGCAGCGCACGTCGAGCTCGACCGCAAGGGGCGCGGCGGCCGTCACGTCGGCCACCACCTTGCGCATCTGCACGCTGAGGTCGACGGAGTCGTCCCGCAGCGCGTGGACGCTCGCCCTCACGGTGTCCAGGGCCTCGCCCAGCGTGGCCCCCACGTCGGCAAAGTCGGCCTGGACGCGCGGCTCGTCGGCGTGCACCACGCGCAGGGCCTCCACCTGCAGCGTCGCGCGCGTGAGGAGGTGGCCCACGTTGTCGTGGATCTCCCGGGCAATGCGCGCCCGCTCGGCAAGGGTGGCAAGCTCGACCTCGTACTCCTGGCGGTCCATGAGGTCGCGGTTCTTGGCGGCAAGCTCCAACGCGCGGCCCTGCAGATTGTCCCTGGTCTGGCGGTTGGACGCGGCCGCCCGCTCCGCCTGGGTCGCACGGACCGAGAGCAGGCAGGCCACGCCGCAGCACAGAAGGCGAAGCGGCGCCGTGGCAGCGCCCCCGGCCACGCAGACGCAGACCAGAAGCGCACCCGCCGCCACGGACGGTGCCCGCCGCCACCGACCCCGGGAGCCCTCCCAGGGGCGCGTGACGTCGTAGGCCGCCAGGGGCAGGTACGCCCCTGCCCCAGAGACAAACGCGCCGCAGGTCAAAAGTGCCAACGCCAGGAAGGGGCGCATGCGCTCCGGCACCACCTCGCCCAGGCTCGAGAGCGTCACGGCCACGCACAGCCACGAGACCAGGGCGGCGTCGACCGGGCCTCGCACCAGCAGCGCGAGGCAGATCAGAAGCACGATGGTCTTGTCCAGCAATCTGCTCATGGGCCGATTGTACGGCTCGAGCCCCGCGCCGCCAGTGACGTATGTCACGACCTAGCGGCGCCCCGGCGCGACTCGTGACATACGTCACTGGGCAGGCCCGCCGGTCGCGGCCATGATGGTGCCAACGCAAGCTACCGTCCCCCGGAGGACACCATGGCAGACATCGTCTCAGTCAAGAACCTCGTCAAGCGCTACGGGGAGTTGGTCGCGCTCGACCACTTTGACCTGCGCATCGCCCAGGGAGAGATCTTTGGCCTGCTGGGCCCCAACGGCTCGGGCAAGACCACGTCCATCAACTGCATGCTGCAGCTGCTTCCCTACGACAAGGGCAGCGTTCGCCTCTTTGGCCAGGACATGGCCCCCGGCCGCTACGACCTCAAGCGCCGCATCGGCGTCGTTCCCCAGCAGGTGGCCGTCTTCGAGGAGCTCACCGTCCGCGAGAACATAGACTACTTCTGCAGCCTCTACGAGCCCGACCGCGCCCGTCGCCGCCAGCTGGTGGACGAGGCCGTGGAGTTCGTGGGCCTGCAGGACTTCTGCCGCTTCCGCCCGCAGAAGCTCTCCGGCGGCCTGGCCCGGCGCCTGAACATTGCCTGTGGCATCGCCCACCGCCCCGAGCTCATCTTCTTCGACGAGCCCACGGTGGCCGTTGACCCCCAGAGCAGAAACGCCATCCTGGACGGCATCTGCCGCCTGCGCGACGAGGGCGCCACGGTGGTCTACACCAGCCATTACATGGAAGAGGTCGAGCAGATCTGCTCCCGCGTCATGATCATGGACGGCGGCCGGACCCTCGCCCAGGGCACCGTCGACGAGCTCAAGCGCATGATCAGCATGGGCGAGAAGGTCACTGTGGAGGTGGGAGACCTCGCCCCCGCGGTGCTGGAGGACATCCGCGCGCTGCCGCACGTCCTCACGGCGGAGCTGGTCACCGGGCAGCTCGTCTGCTCCTGCGAGGCAAGCCCGCACAACCTGGTGGACGTCCTTGACGCGCTGCGCTCGGCGGGCGCCGCCATAGGCCGCGTCTGGTCCGAGCCTCCCACCCTGAACGACGTCTTCCTAGAGATCACCGGCCGCGAGCTGCGCGACCAGGAGTAGGGAGCCCTCATGCTGACGACGTTTCTCAACACGCTGCGCACGCAGCTCAGGCTGCCGGGCATGCTCGTGTGGGTCTTTGCCTTCCCGGTCATCCTCTGCACGATCTTCCTCTTCATGTTCTCGGGCCTCTCCACCGACGGCGTGCCTGACCCGGTGCCCGTGGTCGTGGTGACGGACTCCAACTGGCACGGCTCCTCGTTCTCGCAGGTGGTCGACGCCCTCTCGGGCCGCTCGGCCGGCGAGGCGCTTCTGGACGTCACGGAGGCCGCAAGCACCGACGAGGCGCGGGGCATGGTAGAGGCGGGCCAGGCCATGGGCTACCTTGCGGTGGATGCCGCGGGCACGCCCTCGCTCGCGCTGGCGCAGGGCGCCGCCGGCGGCCTCGCCAGCAGCGCCTTTGAGGCGGACCGCTCCATCCTGGACGCCGTGACCAGCTCCTACGTAAGAAACGAGACCCTGGTCAAGGCCATTGCCCAGAAGGACCCGTCCGCCCTGTCAGACCCCGCCGCGCTCGCGCGCGCCCTGGGTCTCTCCTCTGGCATCGAGCGCGTCCGGCTCACCCACGGCACGCCTGACGAGACCGTGCGCTATTACTACGCCCTCCTGGGCATGGCGGCCCTCATGGCCGCCCAGAGCGCGGTCATTGCCGTGACGCAGCTACAGCCCAGCGAGGGCGGCCTCGGCGCCAGGCTCTGCGCCAGCGGAACCGGCCGCATGCGCATGCTCCTGGGGGCGCTACTGGGCAGCTGGGCCGTCTCCATGCTGGGCCTGAGCCTCGCCTTTGCCTTCATGCGCCTGGTGGCCCGCATAGACTTCGGCGGGCGAGACGCGCTGTGCCTGCTGGGGCTTGCCACCTCGTCGCTACTGGCCACGGCCATCGGCGCCGCCATCGGAGCTGCTCCCCTGCGCGGCGGGGCAAAGTCCCGCGCCGGCATGGTGACCGCGCTCTCCTGCCTGGCCTCGCTCTTCGCGGGCCTCTATGGCGAGGGAGCCATGCAGCTCTCCGACTCCCTGGCCCAGGCCTGGCCGCCCTCGGTCTGGGTGAACCCCGCGCGTCTCATCACCGACCAGTTCTACGCCCTCTACTACTACGACTCCCTCGCGCCGTTTGCCCTGCGCGCCGCCGCGTGCGTGGCGGCCTCGGTCGCCCTGATGGGCGTCGTGGCGGCACTGACCGTAAGGAGCAGCCATGAGCACCTTTAGGAGCGCCCTGCGCGTCGCGTGGCGCCACCCCGTCTACCTCGTCAGCTACCTCGCCATAGTGAGCCTCATGGGCGTGCTCGTGGGACGCCTCGTGGCAGACCAGGCAGCCGCCGCCCCCAGCTCCTACGAGCCCGTCCGCGCGAGCGTCGCCGTGGTGGACGAGGACGGCTCCGATCTCTCCCGCGCGTTTGCCTCCTGGGCGGGCGGCCGCTTTGACCTTGTGGAGACGGACGGCACGCAGGAGGTCCAGGACGCCCTGGCGCGCAGCCTCGTCGACTGCGTACTCGTGCTCCCCCAGGGCTTTGGCCAGGAACTTCTCGACGCGGCGCGTGCCGGGGACGACCTCCCAAACGTCCAGGCCACCTACGGCACGGACGTCCAGACCGGCGTGCTGGCCGCGCAGGAGGCCAGCCAGTGGGCGTCGCTTGCCGGCAGCGCGGCTGCCCTCGAGCCGGACGCGGGCGCGAGCGTCGTGGGCGAGCTCGCCACGCAGGCCATGGGCCAGCGGGCCGACGTCGCCACGCTGACGAGCGCGGACGCGGGCGACGCCCGCACCGCCGCCGGCGCCACCACGTACTTCAACTTCTCGGCCTACCCCATCATGAGCAGCGTCGTGGTGACCGTGGGTCTGGTGCTCTCCGTCTTCTCGGAGAGCGAGGTCAGGCGCCGCCAGGGCTGCGCGCCCGTCTCGCCGGCGCGCCTTGACGCGTCGCTTCTGGGCGGCTGCCTGGTGCTTGCCCTGGGCGCCTGGGCCTGGACGAGCGTCCTTGGCCTGGCGGTCTTTGCCGACGAGCTTTCCGACGTGCCCGCGGCCAACCTCGCCCTGCTGCTGGTGGCCCAGCTCGCCATCTCGCTCACCCCGCTCTCGCTAGCGTTCGCGCTCTCGCGCCTAGGCCTTCGCGAGCAGGGCCTCAACGCGGCGGGCAACATCGGCGGCATGGTGCTCACCTTCCTGGGAGGGGCCTGGGTGCCGCTTTCCCTCATGGGCGAGGAGGTGTGCACGGTGGCCCACTTCGTGCCCACGTACTGGGTCTCGGACGCCGTGACCACGCTGCTAGGCACCGGCGCCCTCACCGCCTCTGACCTGGCCCGCGTTGGTACCGACATCGGCGTGGCCACCCTCTTTGCCGTGGCCATAGCCGCCCTGGGCCTGGCCCTGTCCCGCGCCCGCCACGCCTAGTCCTTCTCGCCGCGCGCCCCGCGGTTTGCATGCGTTTGTGGTCCGTCCGCGCCACATCACCGGCCACGTTCACATGCAAACCGCGGCAAGGCAACGGCTGGCGAGAAGCGCCTCGGATTTGGGGTACCCTTCTGCTGTTAACCAACTCCAGCAAAGGAGGCCCCATGGCCAACAAGCCAGTCAAGATCGTGATGCTCACCGGCTACCTCGGCGCCGGCAAGACCACGCTGCTTAACCACATCCTCTCCAACGACGGCGGCATCCGCGCGGCCGTCATCGTCAACGACATCGGCGAGGTCAACGTCGACGCCAGCCTCATCAAGGACGGCGGCCTGTCCGCAACCGACAACCTCATTCCGCTCACCAACGGCTGCATCTGCTGCACCCTGGCCGACGACCTTGCCAACCAGCTCTCCGGCATCGCGGAGTCCGGCAACTTCGACTACATCATCATCGAGGCCTCTGGCATCTGCGAGCCCGTGCCCATCGCCTACACCATCTCGGCCTTCTGCGACGAGGAGAAGGTCGGCGGCGCCCCCAAGCTCGCGCTGGACAACATCGTCGCCGTGGTGGACTGCGCCCGCATGTACGACGAGTTCCATGGCGGCCGCGACCTGCTGGCCGAGGACATCGACGAGGACGACATCGAGGCGCTTCTCATCTCTCAGATCGAGTTCTGCTCCACGCTGGTGCTCAACAAGGTCGACACCGTCACGCCCGAGCAGCTCGCCGAGCTCAAGGCCATCGTCCGCAGCCTGCAGAAGGACGCCGTCGTCGTCGAGGCCACCCAGGGCAACGTCGACCTCAGGGAGGTCCTGGACACCGGCCGCTTTGACTTCATGAAGGCCTACAACTCCGCCGCCTGGATCGAGGCCATGGAGCACCCCGAGGAGCACGACGACCCGGAGGTGCTGGAGTACGACATCCAGACCTTTGTCTACCACCGCCGCCAGCCCTTTGACCAGGCCGCCTTCCAGAACTTTGTCGAGAACCACTGGCCCGACTGCGTGGTCCGCGCCAAGGGCGTGCTCTGGAGCGACCTCAACCCCGACATGTGCTACCTCTTCGAGCAGGCCGGCCACCAGATGCGCCTGACCGAGAACGGCCTCTTCGTGGACTCCGCCCCCGAGGAGGAGAAGCGCCAGATTCTGGCCGAGACGCCCGAGATCATGGACCAGTGGGACCCCGAGGTGGGCGACCGCGAGACCAAACTGTGCATCATCGGCCGCCACATGGACAAGGACGCCGTCGCCGCAAAGCTCGACGAGCTCCTGACCACCTGGAAGCGCGCGTAGCACAATAGGCTTGCCAGGGCGCCCCGGCACGGGACGAGAGAGTCCTTCTCGCCGTGGCCGGGACGCCCCTTTTGAGCGAGGGGAGAGGCCCATGGCAGAGATCTCGAGGCGCGAGGACGCGCGCGTGTGCGCACCGTCGGGGCACGACTGCGCCTTCAGCCGCGCGGGCAGCTCCTGCATGGACAACATCCGCCTCTTTGCCGACCTCCCCGCCTCCGCCAAGCGCGAGCTCCTGTCCTGCTCCCGCCACTCCACACACCCGGCCGGCAGCATCATCGTCCACGAGGGAGACCCCATCGAGTCCATCGTGGTGGTGCGCTCCGGGCGCATCAAGACCTTCCGCACGAGCCTCGACGGCAAGGAGTACGTGCTGGACGTCCTGCACGACGGCCAGGCCCTCTGGCACGGCATGTTCCTGGCCGACCACACCTACCGCTACTCCGTGGCCTGCCTCACGCGCGTGGAGCTCTGCCGCATCCACCGCGCGGACTTCGAGGCGCTTCTCGCCAACCACCCCGACGTGGCGCTGGGCCTCATCCGCATGGTCTGCACCGAGCTGGACGACGCGGAGGAGAAGATCATGATGCTGGGCATCCGCGACCCAAGGCGCCGCCTGGCGGAGTACCTGCTCGCACGAGACGGCCGCTGCGTGGGGCCAGAGATCCACCTCAAGCTCGAGGACATCGCCAACTCCGTGGGCCTGCGCCCGGAGACCGTGAGCCGCAACATCGCGCAGTTCGTCCGCGAGGGCCTGGTGGAGCGTCCCGGCCGCGGCCGTTTGCTGGTGGTGGACCGCGCCGGCCTGGAGGCCGTTGCCGCCGAGTAGGCGCCCTTCTCCCCGTCCCCTTTGACCCCGGTGAGAAAAACATCGTGGATTTCTGAGTTACTTGATTCCAATCAAGGAACGCAGTCGACTGTCGGATTAGATTCCCCCTGTGTTTCATTAACACAGCGTAACGTCAACGCAAGGCGCAGGAGGAACGCGGGATGCAGGGTCTGGTTCACTCAACGGAGTCCTTCGGCTCGGCTGACGGCCCTGGCGTTCGCTTCCTCATCTTCCTCAAGGGCTGCCCCATGCGCTGCCGCTATTGCCACAACCCGGACACCTGGGCAGGCGAGGGCGGCACCATGATGGACGCAGACGCCCTTCTTGACCAGGCCGAGCGCTATCGGAGCTACTGGGGCCCCGAGGGAGGCATCACCGTCTCTGGCGGAGAGGCCCTCCTTCAGATCGACTTTTTGCTCGACCTCTTTACCCGCGCGAAGGCGCGCGGGATCAACACCTGCCTTGACAGCTCCCTTGCGCCCTTCACGCGCGAGGAGCCGTTCTTCTCCAAGTTCAACCAGCTCATGGACGTCTGCGACCTCGTCCTCGCAGACATCAAGCACATTGACCCGGAGAAGCACAAGGACCTCACCGGACGCGACAACGCCAACATCCTGGACTGCCTTCGCTACATGAGCGAGATTGGCGAGCCCATGTGGATCCGTCACGTCCTTGTTCCGGAAATCACGGATGTGGACGAGTACCTCTACCGCACCCGAGAGTTCATAGCCCAGCTCAAGACCATCGAGCGCGTGGAGGTTCTCCCCTACCACACGCTGGGCGTCTTCAAATGGGACGAGCTGGGCATTCCCTACACCCTGAAGGATGTGGACCCCCCTGCGCCAGAGCGCGTGGAGCACGCCACCAAGATCTTAAGGGGTGAGTTCCAGCAAGCCTAGCCAGCACCACCGGCAACAACGGCTCTACCGGCGTGAACTTCTCGCCGTTTGTTTTTTGATTCAACGTTTGGTCATTGGCGCGCCGCGGCCCGGCTCAGGCCCGGCGCCAGAAAAAGGAGGCATGGCACATGCAGCTTCGCGAAGAGTGGAACGGCTTTACGGGTGGCCACTGGGTGGACGACATCAACGTCCGCGACTTCATCCAGCGCAACTACACCGAGTACACGGGTGACGACTCCTTCCTCGCCGGCCCGACCGACGCCACCGACACCCTGTGGGGCAAGGTCCAGGAGCTCCAGGCCGAGGAGCGCGCCCACAACGGCGTGCTGGAGTGCGAGACCGAGGTCGTCAGCGGCCTGACCGCCTACGGCCCCGGCTACATCGGCGAGGACACCAAGGAGCTCGAGAAGGTCGTCGGCCTGCAGACCGACAAGCCCCTGAAGCGCGCCTTCATGCCCTACGGCGGCATTAAGATGGCCCAGCAGGCGGCCGAGAACTACGGCTTCCACGTGAACGACAAGTTCGACAAGATCTTCAACGAGTACCACAAGACCCACAACCAGGGCGTCTTTGACGCGTACACCCCCGAGATGCGCGCCGCCCGCCACTCCCACGTCATCACCGGCCTGCCCGACACCTACGGCCGCGGCCGCATCGTCGGCGACTACCGCCGCGTTGCCCTCTACGGCATCGACCGCCTCATCGCCGGCAAGAAGGAGGACCTGGCCAACTGCGGTGACCGCACCATGACCGACGCCGTCATCCGTCAGCGCGAGGAGATCACCGAGCAGATCCGCGCCCTGCAGGGCATGAAGAAGATGGCCGAGATCTACGGCTACGACATCTCCAAGCCGGCCACCAACGCCGCCGAGGCCGTCCAGTGGCTCTACTTCGGCTACCTCGCCGCCATCAAGACCCAGAACGGCGCCGCCATGTCCGTGGGCCGCGTCTC
Organism: Paratractidigestivibacter faecalis; assembly: GCF_003416765.1. Lineage (NCBI taxonomy): Bacteria > Bacillati > Actinomycetota > Coriobacteriia > Coriobacteriales > Atopobiaceae > Paratractidigestivibacter > Paratractidigestivibacter faecalis. The sequence continues at coordinate 1,435,601 of NZ_QSNG01000001.1, forward strand.
CACCTTCCTGGACATCTACATCCAGCGCGACCTCGAGGCCGGCAAGATCACCGAGGCCGAGGCCCAGGAGCTCATCGACCACCTGGTGCTCAAGCTCCGCATGGTCAAGTTCGCTCGTATCCCCTCCTACCAGGCCCTCTTCTCCGGCGACCCCGTGTGGGCCACGCTTGAGGTGGCTGGCCTCGGCCAGGACGGCCGCAGCCTCGTGACCAAGAACGACTTCCGCTTCCTGCACACCCTGGAGAACATGGGTCCGGCCCCCGAGCCCAACCTGACCGTTCTCTACAGCAAGCGCCTGCCGGAGGCCTTCCGCAAGTACGCCGCCAAGATCTCCGTCACCACCTCCTCCATCCAGTACGAGAACGACGACGTCATGCGTCCCGTCTGGGGTGACGACTACAGCATCTGCTGCTGCGTGTCCGCCACCGAGACCGGCAAGGAGATGCAGTTCTTCGGCGCCCGCGCCAACCTCGCCAAGTGCCTGAACTACGCCATCAACGGCGGCAAGGACGAGAAGTTCATGGACAAGCAGGGCAACCACATGCAGGTTGGCCCCGAGTACGCCCCCATCACCTCCGAGTACCTTGACTACGACGAGGTCATGCACAAGTTCGACATGATGATGGACTGGCTGGCCGAGCTCTACGTCAACATCCTGAACCTCATCCAGTACATGCACGACAAGTACTACTACGAGGCCGCCGAGATGGCCCTCATCGACACCAACGTGCGCCGCACCTTCGCCACGGGCATCGCCGGCTTCTCCCACGTCGTGGACTCCATCTCCGCCATGAAGTACGCCAAGGTGAAGACCATCCGCGACGAGCAGGGCATCGTCGTCGACTACGAGGTCGAGGGCGACTTCCCCAAGTACGGCAACGATGACGACCGCGTTGACGACATCGCCGTCTGGCTGCTGAAGAACTTCATGGCCAAGATTGCCAAGCACCACACCTACCGCGATTCCGAGCCCACCACCTCCATCCTCACCATCACCTCCAACGTGGTGTACGGCAAGGCAACCGGCGGCACCCCCGACGGCCGCAAGGCGTTCACCCCGTTTGCCCCCGGCGCCAACCCCGCCTACGGCGCCGAGCAGAGCGGACTTCTGGCCTCCCTCAACTCCGTGGCCAAGCTCCCCTACGAGTACGCCCTGGACGGCATCTCCAACACGCAGACCATCAACCCGTCTGCCCTGGGCAACGATGACGAGCAGCGCACCAACAACCTCGTCAACGTCCTCGACGGCTACTTCGCCAATGGCGCCCACCACCTCAACGTCAACGTCTTCGGCGTCGAGAAGCTCAAGGACGCCATGGAGCACCCCGAGAAGCCCGAGTACGCCAACTTCACCATCCGCGTCTCAGGCTACGCCGTGAAGTTCATCGACCTCACGCGCGAGCAGCAGCTCGACGTCATCGCCCGTACCTGCCACACGAGCATGTAGCCAGCGCCGCCTGCCCACCGCATAGGCGCCCGGTCACCCGGCATGACGAGGCCCCCGCAGCCAGACGGCTGCGGGGGCCTTTTGCACTTGCGGGGCGTTGGAAGCGGGGACTGAAACGCCCCGCCTACTTGTGGTACTTCTCGCCGCGGGAGATCTTGCAGGCGCGGTAGACCTGCTCCAGCAGCACCACGCGGGCCAGGTTGTGCGGCAAGGTTATGGGCCCGAACGAGAGGGTCTCATTCGCGCGGGCGCGCACCTCGTCGCAGACGCCGTCCGAGCCGCCAATGACAAAGGTGACGTCGCTCTGGCCGCCCAGGGCAAGCTGGTCAAGACGGCGCGAGAAGTCCTCGCTCGAGCGCTCCCTGCCCTCTATGGCAAGCAGGATGACGTGCGAGCGGGCGGGAACGGCCGCAAGGATGCCCTGCCCCTCGCGGGCGCGCGAGCCCTCGACGCCGCCGGCCCGGGCCGGGTCCACGTCAGGCACCTCCACGACCCTGACCTTGCCATAGGCGCCCAGGCGCTTGACGTACTCCGCACAGGCGTCCTTCCAGAAGCGCTCCTTGAGCTTTCCGACGGCAACTATGGTGTAGTTCACGACGCCTCCTCGGGGCCGTATCTGGCGGGCCCGGTTGGTATACCCTCAGATGGGAGTACGTTCGGACGTGGGGAGAAGCGCGTGGGCAGCAGAAAACAATCGGCGCGGGAGCGGCAGCGGGCGGCCTTTGAGGCCGGACTGGGTCAGGGCTCCCACAGCCTGGACGACGCCTTTGCCTCCGCTGCGGCACAGCGCGAGCGCACGGCGGCCGACCACGAGGCCCACCTGCGCCACAAGGCTTGCGAACGCAAGAAGCGCTACGCGAGCCGCACCGAGGCCGAGGCGGCCATCCGCGACTGCAGGCGACACGGCAGCCGTGACCTGCACTGCTACCAGTGCCCCTACTGCGGCGGCTGGCACCTCACACACAAGGGATAGGGCCGGGCTAGTCCAGCTGGATCTTCTCGACGCCCTCGCGGGAGGTCTCGCGATAGAGAGAGAAACGGCGGCCGATGACCTGGACGACCTCGGAGCGCGTGAGCTCGGCCAGCTGGTCGGCGGCCTCGCGGGCGGAGAGACCGGAGTTCTCCAGGGCAGAGCACTTGATAAGCTCGTGGGCCTCGAGGGCGGCGTTGGCCTGGTCGACGACGGCAGGGGCAACGCCCTGCTTGCCGACGGTGATGACGGGCTCGAGGTGGTGGGCCAGGCTACGGAGCTGGCGGATCTGACGACCGGTGAGGGCCATGGGGTTCCTGCTTTCGTCTATTGCCCCGCGGACGGGGGCGCTGCATTCAACCTGCTTACATTAGCGCATTTGCGCAGCTTGAGGGATAGAAGCGCGTAACGGCGCCCCTGCTGCCGCACAATCACACATCTTTTGCTATGGCCGGGGCGGCACCAGAACGTCGTAGCGCACGGCCTTGCCGCCCACGCTGTAGCTTGGCTTCATCCCGGCCAGAAGGCCTCCCTTTGCTGGCCGTTTGATGACCACCTTGCGCGGCTGGGCCGCCAGGGCCGCCGCCACGAGGGCCTCTTCCTCCTCGCATGGCTGCTCGAGATGGTGGAGGAGCTGGAACTTCTTCTTCACCGCGGCGCTCTTGGTGCGCGCGGGAAACATCGGGTCCAGGTAGACCACGTCGGGGGGCTCCGGCAGCGTGGCGAGGCCGGTAATGCTGTCATCCGCCACGAGCGTCATCCGGCCGACCGCCTCGGCCAGGCGCGGGTCTGCCGCGGCGCGCTCCAGCGCGTCGGCTAGAAGGGCCGCTATGGTCTGGTCCCGCTCGAAGAGCGTGACGGTGAAGCCCGCCGCCGCGAGGAGCAGAGAGTCCTCGCCCAGGCCGGCCGTGCAGTCGACCGCCGTGGGGGCCTCGGCGCCCTTGATGCGCGCCGCCTTGACCAGGAGCTCCTGCTGCAAGCGCCCCTGGCGCAGGCGGGGCAGCATGCGCGAGAAGTCCCCGCGGAGCTCCATGCCATCTCCCTCCAGGGCCAGGCCCCTCTCGTCACGGACAAGCCGGACGGAAGCGTCCCCCTCGCCAAGCGAATCTGCCACGTACGTCCCCCTGTCGTTTCCTCGTGCGCCAAAGTCTCTGCAGAAGTGTATACGACCAGATGCGACCGGGGGACGTCCGGGCGACCTTACGCGCTTGCCCTGACGAAGGCCTCCAGCTTTGCGTCAGAGACACCGTTCAGAACGTCGCCGGCAGCAAAAGTCGCACCGGGGGCAGATGGCTCAAGCGCCGCGACGAATGACTTGCTCATGATCTTCTCCCATCTTGCGGGTCATTGGCAGGCCCGCCAACAATATAATTCACACGTATCATCACCCTTGAAGCGCGCTCCAAGGCAACCCCTCACCCCAGACTTCGCAAGGCGAGAAGTGCATGGCTTCCTTTGAGATCATCCTCCTGCTGCTTGGCTGCATGCTGGCGTCCAGCGTCTTTGGCCAGGTCCTCCCCCGCGTTTCGCTGCCGCTGGCGCAGATCGCGCTGGGCGCGGTAGTGGGGACCCTCGTGACCCAGGACCCCACGGAGGTGCTTGGAGACCCGGAGCTCTTCCTCGTGCTCTTCATCGCGCCCCTTCTCTTCGAGGAGTCCCGCCACGCCAACAAGGAGGCGCTGCTGCGCAACTGGGCGCCCGTGACCTCGCTTGCCGTGGGCCTCGTGGTCGTGACCACGCTGGTGGTGGGCCTCGCGTTCCACGCCGTCATGCCGTCCATCCCGCTTGCCGCGGCGCTTGCCCTGGGAGCGGCGCTGGGTCCGACCGATGCCGCGGCCGTCGCGGCCATGGGCGCAGACGTCACGCTGACCGAGAGGCAGAAGTCCCTGCTCTCCGGCGAGGCCCTCTTCAACGACGCTTCGGGCGTAGTCTGCTTCGAGTTTGCCATCGCCGTCGCCGTGGGAGGCGCCTTCTCGCTTTCGGACGCCACGGCGACCTTCTTCCTCGACTTCTTTGGCGGGGTGCTGGTGGGCCTCGTGCTTGCCGTGGCGGTCATGTTCGTGCTGGGACGCATCCGCGCCCTTGGACTGGAAACCCCGACGGAGTTCGTACTCTTTGAGGTGTGCATGCCATTTGCCACCTTCCTGATTGCCGAGGAGCTGGGCGTGAGCGGGGTGCTCGCCGTGGTGTCTGCGGGACTGCTCATGCGCTTCTATCCAAGCCGGCTCACGCCGGAATCCTCCCGCCATGCCGTGGCCAGCGAGAACGTCTGGGAGCTCCTCACGTTTGTAATCAACGGCTCCGTCTTCCTGCTGCTGGGCATGAAGCTGCCGGCAACCCTCGGGCCCTACTGGCGCGCGACGACGGGCATGGGGGCGCTCAGGGCATGCGGCCTCGTCGTCCTGGTCACGGCGCTGCTGGTGGGAATCCGCCTCGTCTGGGTGATCGCCCTCGAGTGGCTGCACCGCAAGCGCAAGGTCCGGCGTCTTGCCGCATTGGGAGGGGAGGTCGCCTCGACGGTGGCGGCCGGCTCCTCCTCCGTCCTCTTTGGAAGGGACCTCGTAAGAAGCGCTCTGGTGACCACGCTGTCCGGGCCAAAGGGAGCCGTCACGCTCTCCATCATGCTCACCATCCCCTTCGTCAAGGCTTCGGGCATGGCGTTTCCCGCCCGTAGCCTGCTTGTCTTCATAGCGTCAGGCGTCATCGTCCTCACGCTGCTTCTGGCCAACTTCGTGGTGCCCCTGCTTGCCCCCGCCGCCCAGTCGGACGGAAGCGACGAGTCCCTCGCAAAGGCAAAGGCCAAGATTCTTCGACACGTCATCAAGGACCTCCAGTCGCGCGTCACCCCCGAGAACCAGCAGGCCATGAGGCTCGCCATTCGCTCGTATAGAGACCGCCTTGACCTCGCGCTCGACTGCCAGGCCTCCCCAGACACGCTCCGCCTCCTGCGCGTCAAGACCATCGCCAAGCAGCTGGCCTTCGTGGAGGAGCGCGTGAGGGCGGGCCAGACGAGCCGAGCCGTCGCCGACCGCTACGAGAACGCCCTGGAGCAGTTGGCCTCGACCTACGAGTCTCACCGCGGCTTCTCTGGCGGCAGGGGCAGAAGGACCGCCCACCTGCTGTGGGTCGCCCGTTCCACCACGGGAAGCGCCTCAGAGGACGAGCGTCGTGAGCTTGGTCAGCTCCACGTGGCCGCCGAGCGCCACGCCATCGACGAGCTTCGTGCCATGGAGCCCAGCCTCTCGGACGAGGAGAGGCAGGCTGCGCGCATCATCGCCGGCGAGCACCGGGCACACCTCGCCTCGGCCTGGCTCGAGCCCGCCGGTCAGAGCAGCCCCCAGCACAGTCCCAACCTCACGGCAAGAAGGGCCCGCCGCCGCAAGGCCGAGGTCCACGCAAGGGACATCGAGGCCGCCGCGCTCTCGCTGGAGCTTGAGCAGATCAGGCTCCTCCACGACGCCGGCGAGCTGAGCACGCACGCCGCAAGGGAGCTTCGTGAGGAGGTCTACCTCCTCCAGATGGGCCTTGAGGCCAGATAGTCCCCGGCTTCACCGAACAACGCCTGCAAAGAGAACGGACCACCTCCCATGAACGAGAACAAGCACGTTGACGCCTGGCTGAGCGATGCGCCCGAGGACGTCACGCGCACGACCGAAGGGCTGCTCCATAAGGTGGAGGGGATGCGCGACGAGCAGGTCATCTACCCTCCCCAGGAGGACATCCTCAACGCGTTGGCATGGACCTCCCCCCGCGACGTGCGCGTCGTCATCCTGGGGCAGGACCCCTACCACGGGCCGGGGCAGGCGATGGGACTCTCCTTCTCGGTCCACCGAGACCAGAAGCTCCCACCCAGCCTGCGCAACATCTACAAGGAGCTTGTGGCAGACCTCGGATGCGCGCAGCCGCCGACAGGCGACCTCAGCAACTGGGCCAGGCAGGGAGTCCTTCTGCTCAACACCACCCTCACGGTGCGCGAGCACGCCGCAAACTCCCACAGCAAGCTCGGCTGGCAGACGCTCACGGATTACGTCGTCAGGCGCTGCTGCGAGCTCCCCCAGCCCGTCGTGTTTCTTGCCTGGGGAGCCCACGCCATCAAGATGGTGGAACAGACCATGGCTGCCACGGAGACAGGAGCGGCAACCCGCAAGTACTGCCTGGCCTCGACCCACCCCTCGCCGCTCTCGGCAAATCGAGCGGCAAAGGGCGTGCCGGCGTTTATGGGGTCCCGTCCCTTCTCCCGGGCAAACGAGCTCCTGGCGTCATGCGGCCAGAAGCCCATCGACTGGGCAAAGGTGGGCTAGCCCGCCCGACCGATGCCGACAGCGCCATGGACTGGAGCTCCTCGCATTTGGCAGTCAGGCCATCAAACACCCTGAAGCTGGCTCCAGGTCAAACGAGGGCCCGCCCTCGGGCGGCACCAATGAACGCAGAGAAGATCTTACGGCTCTTTTCGTCAACGCCACGGGAGAACTCGGGATGCCACTGGACGGCCCAGAGAAAGCGAGACTCTGGTCGCCAGACGGCCTCGATGACTCCGTCCGGTGCGGTGGCCATCGTCTCAAGGCCCGGCGCAAGATTCCTCAGTGCCTGGTGGTGGTAGCTGTTGACGGCGTATGGTCCGGCGCCAATCGCTTCGGCCAGCGGAGTTGCCGGAATAACGTCCACCTCATGCACGGGTTCCTCGTACGGAGGAAGGCCATGGTGCTCGACCTCGGAGGGTCTCTGCTTGGGCAGGTCCTGCCATAGCGTGCCGCCAAGGACGGCGTTGATGACCTGAATGCCGCGGCAGATGCCCAGCATGGGCACGTCATCCCTTACCGCAAGGGGGATAAGGACCGACTCCATCTTGTCCCTGGCCGCGCACAGCTCGCCACAGAGGGTCACGGCATCGGCCCCCTGCTCGCCATAGAGTTCCGGCGAGACGTCCTGGCCGCCGGTCACGAGAATGCCGTCGCAGCTGGAGACGAGTCTCGCAAGCACCTCAGGGCCATCCGTCAGCGGAAGCATGACGGGCGCTCCGCCCGCCTCCAGGATTCCCTCAAAGTATCCCGGCAGCATCCAATAGCTGTCTCTGCCCTCGTCAACGAGGGGGACGACGCCAATGAGGGGAGGGTTCTTCTCTGCCATGGAGGACTCCTTTCGACGATGGAGACCAATCCTAGCGGAACGTACCGCAAAGGCAAGCCCAAAATCGAACAAATATTCTCAAGAACATTCGTTCTCTTTTATGCTAGATTCGTTCTCATGCAAAAGAGCATGAGCGGCACGGCGGCCCCCAATGGTACGTGCTCGCAGGCAAGTCGGATGATTCCAGAGGCCGACGGCGCAGGCTCCTCGCTACGGCAAACGCGTTGCCGCCTTGTTTTCACCATCTCATTGGCAACAAGCAAGAATCGGGGCCACCCATGTCCATTGACTCAAACGAGGTCCAGCAGCTCTTCTCGTCCATCGTTCACCTGGTCAACAATTACGGCTATCAAGAGAGGCAGGCACCCGCGGCAAGCAGGAACGAATGCCGCTGGACGACCTGAGCAGAGAGCCAGACCACAACGGAAGACTTCAGCTCATGCATTTCTCGTGTCCAAGAAATGGGAGGCAGTTCATTCCGGCGGGGCTTTCTGCTTTGCGCAACCAACGATTGCTTGGTAGCCCGCGTACCTGCGGCCATACTTTAACCAGCGAACAAACCCGCAGGAAGGAGTCGTCATGGCATTCGCAGACAAGCTCGTCGCCATCCGCCGCGCGCACAATCTCACGCAGGAAGGCCTCGCCGCCAAGCTCTACGTCACGCGCCAGGCCGTGAGCCGCTGGGAGCGCGGCGAGGTCACCCCGGGCATCGATATGATGAAGCTCATCGGCGCGGTCACAGGCGAGCCGCTCTCGCACCTGCTCGAGATGCCCGAGCACTACTGCGAGAGCTGCGGCATGTACCTCACCCCCGACGACCTCGGCACCGACGCGAACGGCAAGAAGAACGACCATTACTGCAAGTGGTGCTACGACCACGGCGAGTACACCTACGACACCACGATGGAGGCAATGATCGAGGACTGCGCGCCGCGGCTCGCCGAGAACGAGGGGATAACGCTCGACGAGGCAGTCTCGCTCATGGGCGCGGTGCTGCCGCAGCTCGAGCGTTGGCGTGCCGTCCGCACGAACGAGGAGCGCTTTGGCGCCGAGGCCCGCGAGCGCTACGGGAACGAGGCGGTCGACGCCGCAAACGAGAGAATCCTGGATATGGATGCGGTCTCATGGAACGACCTGAAGGAGCTCGAGCGCGCGGTCTTGGGCCAGCTCTCGATTGCCCTGGCAGACGGAGACCCGCACGGTCCCGAGGCGGCAAAGCTCGTGGCCATGCATCGCCGCTGGGTCGGCCTTCACTGGGGCACCGCGCCCGAGGACGCCGCCTACCTGAGGCTTGTTCAGGGGTACCTCGCCGATCCGCGCTTCGTGGCCTACTACGACAGCCCCTGCGGCGAGGGGGCAACGGCGTTTCTTGCTAAGGCCGTGGAGGCCGCGGTCTAGGCCAAGCCCAACCCATCAAGAAGTGCCCCGCACGGAACCCGAAATCCCGTGCGGGGCACTCAGCGTGTATTTAAGCCAGTCGCTACGCGAGCCAAGCGGCGACGGCGTCGGCGCTCGCGGCTGCGTTAGAGCCCTTGATGGCAAGGCCCTCGATCACGGTCGCGCCGGGGCACGCCTTGGCCACATGCTGCTCGATCTGACCCATGCCGCTGCCCTCGTGGGTGCACAGCGGCCAGATCTCCTTGCCCGCAAAGTCGTGGCCCTCAAGGAAGGAGTACACGGGCATCGGCATCGTCCCGCACCAGTTGGGGAAGACGACGACCACGCGGTCGTAGCCCGACACGTCGACGTCGCGCGCAAGCTCGGGGCGCGCCTTCACCTTGAGCTCGGCCATCGACTCCTTGACGCACGCCTTGTACTCCGCCGGGTACGGCTCGACGCGCTCGATGTGGAACAGGTCGCCTCCGCAGGCCTGCGCGGCAAACCCGGCGAGCACCTCCGCGTTTCCGTGCTCAAGCTCGGCGACGCCGCCGTTCACGTAGTTCTGTCCCGCGTGCGAGAAGTACGCGACCAAGGTCTTCATGCAAGCCTCCTTGCTTGGTTTCAAACGAATCGAAGCCCCTTATACCCAACCGGGCGCGCGAGGACCATCGCGAAGGCTAGAAGGTCACGTTGCCAAACTCGGAAAGCTTGAGGTCGGGATTATGCTCCACTGCCCAGTTGAGGTTCCACTCGCTCGTGAAGAGCAGAAGCTTGCCGCCACGCATGTCCTGGACGCGGCAGGTGTCGCGGGTCAGGCTGAGGCCGCGGACGGCAGACTCCTCCATGTCCCCCTCAATCCAGCGGATAGTGTTGTAGGAAAGGGCCTGACGATAGACCTCGACATGGTACTCACTCTTGAGGCGCTGCTCGAGCACCTCAAACTGAAGCACGCCCACCACGCCGACGATGACGCTCTCCATGCCGGCGCCGAGCTCGCGGAAGATCTGGACGGCACCCTCCTGGGCAAGCTCCTCCATGCCCTTCACAAACTGCTTGCGCTTGAGGGTGTCCACCTGGGAGATCTTGGCAAAGTGCTCCGGGGCAAAGGTCGGGATCGGCGGGAACTGCACGTGTTGCTTGCCCGTGCACACGGTGTCTCCGATGGAGAAGATACCCGGGTCAAAGAGGCCCACGATGTCTCCGGCGTATGCCTCATCGACGATGGCACGGTCATCGGCCATCATGGACGTGCCCGTGGCGAGCTTGAGCTTGCGACCGCCCTGCACGTGGTAGGCATCCATGCCGCGCTCGAACTTGCCGGAGCAGATACGCACGAAGGCGATGCGGTCGCGGTGGTTCTTGTCCATGTTGGCCTGGATCTTGAAGACAAAGCCCGAGAAGTCGTCGCGCGTGGGCTCCACCGGCTCACCGGAGAGCTTGTCGGTGTAGGCGCGCGGCGTGGGGGCAAGGCGCAGGAACTCCTTGAGGAAGGGCTCCACGCCAAAGTTGGTGAGCGCCGAGCCAAAGAACGCGGGCGAGAGCTTGCCGCAGGCGACCGCATCCAGGTCAAGCTCGTCTCCGGCACCATCCAGGAGCTCGATGTCGTCCATCAGGTTGCGGTGGTTCTCCTCGCCAATGAGCTCGTCCATGGAGGGGTCGCCCAGCTCGGCCTCAATCTCCGCGACCTTCTTGGTGGCGTTGGCGCGACCGTCGCCCTCGAAGGCAATGACGCGTCGGGTCTGGCGGTCAAAGACTCCGCGGAAGTTGCGGCCGGAGCCAATGGGCCAGTTCATGGGATACGTCCTGATGCCCAGGACGTTCTCGATCTCCTCCATGAGCTCGAAGGGGTCTCGCGCGTCGTGGTCGAGCTTGTTGACGAAGGTGAAGATGGGGATGTGCCTGAGTGTGCAGACCTTAAAGAGCTTCTTGGTCTGGGCCTCGACGCCCTTTGCGCCGTCGATGACCATGACCGCGGCGTCGGCAGCCATGAGGGTCCTGTAGGTGTCCTCAGAGAAGTCCTGGTGCCCGGGGGTGTCGAGGATGTTCACGCAGCAGCCGTCATAGGTGAACTGCAGTACAGAGGAGGTAACGGAGATGCCGCGCTCCTTCTCGATGTCCATCCAGTCAGAGACCGCGTGCTTGGAGCTGCTCTTGCCCTTTACGGAGCCAGCGGTCTGGATGCTGCCGGTATACAGGAGGAGCTTCTCGGTGAGGGTGGTCTTGCCTGCGTCCGGGTGAGAGATGATCGCGAAAGTGCGGCGAGAAGAAATCTGGTCAGAGAGGTTAGACATGCAGTTCCTTTGTCATGCGGTGTGAATCGTACGGCGTTGCCCAACGTATTGTAGCGGCAGGCACCCGCGGCCCTAGAGGTAGCTCACCGTCTCCGCAAGTTCCTTGCGGCGGGAGTGGTTGGGCAGGGGGGTCACGCCCTCGGCGGCAAAGCCGAGGTCAAGGAACATGAGGACGTCCTCGTCCGCCGGAAGGCCGAAGGCCTCGCAGGCGCGCTCGGGGTCGAACTTGTTGATCCAGCAGCTGTCCACGCCCTCGTTGGCCGCGGCAAGGAGCATGTGCGTGGCCACGATGGTGGCGTCCTCCACGCCGGAAGTGCGCTTGCCGCCAGGATAGGTGAAGACGTCGTCCTTGTTGAACGCGACCAGGAGCACCGTGGGGGCGCCGAAGCGGCAGGGCGTGACCTCATCGACCTTGGCCAGCCCCTCCTCGGACTGAATCACGTAGACGTGCTGCTCCTGGAGGTTCTTGGCCGTGGGGGCCAAACGACCCGCCTCGAGGATGGCCGAGAGCTGCTCCTGGGAGAGCTGCCTGCCGTCGTACTTCTTGCAGGAATAGCGGTCGCGGATTATGTCTGAGAACTCCATGTCCTTCTCCATTCGTGAGTGGTTGGCTCGCACTCACCAACACTACCACCGGGGCGCCCCGCGCGACCCTCTTGGCACAGGTTGGTTAACAGGCGGGGACGCCTGGGCGGCGCGTGCTACAGTCACCCAAAACATGCCCAGCAACCAGCCCGGAGGCGCTCATGGCAAAGATCGAGATGAAGACCCCGCTCGTCGAGATGGACGGCGACGAGATGACCCGCATCATCTGGCAGATCATCAAGGACGAGCTCATCTGCCCCTACGTGGGCCTCAAGACCGAGTACTATGACCTCGGCCTTGAGAACCGCGACGCCACCGACGACCAGGTCACCGTCGACTCCGCCGAGGCCACCAAGCGCCTGGGCGTCGCCGTCAAGTGCGCCACCATCACCCCCAACGCCCAGCGCGTGGAGGAGTACCACCTCAAGCAGATGTGGAAGAGCCCCAACGGCACCATCCGCGCCATCCTTGACGGCACGGTCTTCCGCGCCCCCATCGTGGTCAAGGGCATCGAGCCCGTTGTCCGCTGCTGGAAGAAGCCCATCACCATCGCCCGTCACGCCTACGGCGACGTGTACAAGAACGCCGAGATGCGCATCCCGGGCCCCGGCAGGGTGGAGCTCGTCTACACCGCGGCCGACGGCACCGAGACCCGCGAGCTCGTCCATGACTTCACCGGCGCCGGCGTGGTCCAGGGCCAGCACAACCTGGACGACTCCATCGAGAGCTTCGCCCGCAGCTGCTTTGAGTTTGCCCTCTCCAGCAGGCAGGACCTCTGGTTTGCCACGAAGGACACCATCTCCAAGAAGTACGACCACCGCTTCAAGGACGTCTTCGCCGACCTCTACGAGGCCGAGTACCGCGCCAAGTTCGAGGCGGCCGGCATCGAGTACTTCTACACGCTCATCGACGACGCCGTGGCCCGCATCATGAAGGCCGAGGGCGGCTTCATCTGGGCCTGCAAGAACTACGACGGAGACGTCATGAGCGACATGCTCTCCTCCGCCTTCGGAAGCCTTGCCATGATGACCTCGGTCCTGGTGAGCCCGCACGGTTACTACGAGTACGAGGCCGCCCACGGCACGGTCCAGCGCCACTACTACAAGCACCTCAAGGGCGAGCCCACCAGCACCAACTCCGTAGCCACGATCTTTGCCTGGACGGGTGCCCTGCGCAAGCGCGGAGAGCTCGACGGCACGCCGGAACTCGTCGACTTTGCCAACCGCCTGGAGGCAGCGACGCTGCACACCATCGAGGCGGGCAGGATGACCGGGGACCTCGCCCGCATCACCACCCTCCCCAACCCCACGACGCTGGGCACGCGCGAGTTCATTCTTGCCATTCGTGAGACGCTGGAGGCCGAGGCGGTATAACGTTCAGGCAGCGCGTTACACTAGGCAACAACCGCAGCATTGGCGCCCGTCGGCTCCCCTGGAATCGGCGGGCGCCTTCTCACCCTCGTGAAAGGAACGAGAAGAAGATGGCTAAGAACACCGTGCTCACCCTCAAGAAGAAGGTGGACGAGGGCGGTAAGGTCACCATGGTGACCTCCTACGACTACACCATGGCCGCGCTCGTCGAGGAGGCCGGGATTGACATGATCCTGGTCGGAGACTCCCTCGGCATGACCATGATGGGCTATGACTCCACCATTCCCGTGACCATGGACGACATGGTCCACCACACCCGCTGCGTCACCCGCGCGACGAGCAACACCTTCGTCGTCGGCGACATGCCCTTCCTCTCCTACGAGCAGGACGTGGCCTCGGCCGTCAGCAACGCCGGCCGCCTCATGAAGGAGGGCCGTTGCCAGGCCGTCAAGCTCGAGGGCGGCATCGAGGTCTGCCCCCAGGTCAAGGCCATGGTGGAGGCCGGCATCCCCGTCGTGGGCCACATCGGCCTGACGCCGCAGTCCGTCAACGCCTTCGGCGGCTTCAAGGTCCAGGGCAAGAGCGTCGAGGCCGCCAAGAAGCTCGTCGCCGACGCCCTCGCGCTCGAGCAGGCCGGCGCCTTCGCCATCGTCCTCGAGTGCGTGCCCGCCAACCTGGGTGCCTACATCACCGAGCAGCTCACCTCGGCCTTCACCATCGGCATCGGCGCGGGCGCCGGCACCGACGGCCAGGTCCTCGTGGTCCAGGACATGCTCGCCATGACCGCCGGCGGCTTCAAGCCCAAGATGGTCCGCCAGTTTGCCCAGGTGGGCGAGGCCATCAAGCAGGCCTACCACGACTACGACGCCGCCGTCCAGGACGGCTCCTTCCCCGCCGCCGCGGAGAGCTACAAGGACATCGACCCCGAGCTCATGGAAGAGGTCAAGCGCGCCTAGACCAGGCGCACCGTCAAACGTCACTACAGGATCGTTCACCAGAGGAGAAGAACATCATGCAGGCAGTTTCCACCATCGCCGAGGTCCGCGAGCAGGTGCGCCAGTGGCGCCGCGAGGGCCTGACCATTGGCCTCGTCCCCACCATGGGCTACCTCCACGAGGGCCACAAGAGCCTCATCGTCCGCGCCGCCGCCGAGAACGACCGCGTCGTGGTCTCCGACTTTGTGAACCCCACGCAGTTTGGCCCCACCGAGGACCTCGAGAGCTACCCGCGCGACTTTGACCGCGACTGCAAGCTCTGCGAGGAGGCCGGCGCCGCCCTGGTCTTCCACCCCGAGCCCTCCGAGATGTACGCCCCCAACGCGTGCACCTACGTCAACATGGACGAGCTCACCCACGAGCTCTGCGGCCTCACGCGCCCCATCCACTTCCGCGGCGTGTGCACCGTCGTCTCCAAGCTCTTCAACATCGTGACGCCTGACCGCGCCTACTTTGGCCAGAAGGACGCCCAGCAGCTCGCCGTCATCCGCCGCATGGTGCGCGACCTCAACTTTGGCATCCAGATCGTCGGCTGCCCCATCATCCGCGAGGAGGACGGCCTGGCCAAGAGCTCTCGCAACACCTACCTCTCCGCCGAGGAGCGCCAGGCGGCCCTATGCCTGTCTCGCGCCGTCTTTGCCGGCCAGAAGATGGTCCAGGACGGCGAGCGTGACGCCAAGGTCGTGCTCGATGCCATGAAGGCCATCATCGAGGCCGAGCCCATGGCCAAGATCGACTACGTCAAGATGGTCGACTTCGAGAACATCGTCCAGGTGGAGAAGATCGAGAGCGAGCCCGTCCTGTGCGCCATGGCCGTCTACATCGGCAAGACCCGCCTCATCGACAACTTCATCTTTGACCCGTCCTGCAACTGCTCCGGCAGCGAGGCCGAGGGCCACTGCTGCTGCGGCCACTGCTCCGAGTAGCCATGGCCGTCCGCGTCTCCTTCATCGGCGCCGGCAAGGTGGGTTGCTCCCTGGCCCGCTACCTGGCCGCCGACCCCGCACGGGGGCAGAAGGACGTTGAGCTCGTGGGCTTCTTCAGCGCAAGCGCCGAATCAGCGCGCGCGGCTGCCGACTTTGCCGGTGGCCGCGCGTTTGCGTCTGCCGAGGAAGCCGCCCGGGAAGCCGAGCTCGTGTTTGTCACCACGCCCGACGGTCGCATCGCCGAGGTTGCCGCCCAGCTGGCGGCTGCCGCAGACGCCGGCACTCTTGACCTTGCCGGAAAGGTCTTTGCCCACTGCTCGGGAGCCCTTGCGTCAGACGCGCTCTCTCCCCTGCGCGAGCGCGGCGCCGCAGTCTGCTCCGCCCACCCCCTCTACGCCGTGAGCAGCCGCTTCGACTGCTGGCAGGAGCTCTCTCAGGCCTGGTTCACCCTCGAGGGGGACGACGAGGCAACCTCGCTTCTGCAAGCTCTTCTCGCCGCACGGGGCAACCACGTGGCGCGCATCCCCGCAGACCAGAAGACCCGCTACCACGCCGCCGCCGTCATGGCCTCAAACCTGGTTGTCGGCCTCTACGACATGGCAGCCTCCGAGCTTACCACCTGCGGATTTGCCCCCGCGGACGCCGAGGCGGCCCTGGCCGCGCTCTTTCTGGGAAACGCCCACCACATAGCCGAGGACGGCGTGGAGGCCTCGCTCACCGGACCGGCCGCCCGTGGCGACCAGGCAACGATAGACGCCCATCTGAGCTGTCTTTCTGGAGATAGCCGGGAGGTATACCGCCTGCTCACCGAGGTGTTGTACCGTATAGCGTCGCGACGAGCAACGCCGCACCGCTAACGAGCCAAGCCAGGAGTTCCCACAGATGATGCTCAACATGCTCAAGGGCAAGATCCACCGTGCCACCGTCGTCCAGGCGGAGGTCAACTACGTCGGTTCCATCACCATCGACGAGGACCTCATGGACGCCGCCGGCATCCTCGAGTATGAGAAGGTCCAGGTCGCCGACGTCAACAACGGAAGCCGCCTTGAGACCTACGTCATCGCCGGAGAGCGCGGCAGCGGCATGATCTGCCTCAACGGCGCCGCGGCCCGCTTTGTGTCCGTGGGCGACAAGGTCATCATCATGTGCTACGCCCAGATGGACCAGGACGAGGCCCGCGGCTTCAAGCCCCGCGTGGTCTTCGTCGACGAGAACAACCACGTCTCTCGCCTCACGCGCTACGAGAAGCACGGCCTCCTGGAGGACATGGCGTAGACGCACGTCCTCCTTACAAACAGACTTCCCGCCCGTTCACGGGCAAAAGCGGGCATGTCACGGGGTTGGCATGCCCGCCTTGCTGTCTCTTCTCGCCGGTTTCGAGCAAAATTTTGACCACTGGTCAGTTTTACTCACGAGAGGAGACCATCGAGTCCATGGCCGCAGGCACCGGCTCCTGGTGCGCCGGCATCGCCAACTCTGACCCAAAGAGCATCGACATCGCCTGGACGCACGGCACCGGCGCCCCCAAGGGCCCGTTCCAGATCATCGACACGGTGGGCCTGGCCACGGCGCTCAACATCGTCAACCAGTACCAGAGCGTGCCGGGGCTGCTCTCTCCCCTGCTCAAGAAGATGATGATGCCCTACAACTTCAAGACCATGTCCAAGCTCCTCCAGGACATGCTGGACAAGGGCGAGAAGTTCTACGAGTAGCCACTCCCGCCGACGCAATCCCCCAAGGCCCCGCCGCGCCACGCACGCGACGGGGTCTTCCCTCCCTTCACCCCTTGCACACATCTGACGCGTGTTGGACATCGCAAAAGTTCGTCTGGGTATACTTTCAACAATTAAGTAAGCCAACACTAACTTTGAAAGGTGGCAGACATGAGCAAGATCGCCAAGGTGTACGGTCGCGAGGTCCTGGACTCCCGCGGCAACCCCACCGTCGAGGTGGAGGTCACGCTGGAGGACGGCTCCTTTGGCCGCGCCATCGTTCCGTCCGGCGCCTCTACCGGCGAGTTCGAGGCCGTTGAGCTGCGCGACGGCGACAAGGACCGCTACCAGGGCAAGGGCGTCCAGACCGCCGTCTCCCACGTCAACGGCGAGCTCGCGGCGCTTCTCGTCGGACGCGAGGCCACCGACCAGCGCGGCGCCGACGAGGCCATGATTGCCGCCGATGGCACCCCCAACAAGGGCAACTATGGCGCCAACGCCATCCTGGGCTGCTCGCTTGCCATCGCCCGCGCGGCCGCGGCCAGCGCCGGCCTGCCGCTCTACGCCTACCTCGGCGGCCCCAACGCCCACATCCTCCCCGTCCCGATGATGAACATCCTGAACGGCGGCGTGCACGCGGACAACAACGTGGACTTCCAGGAGTTCATGATCATGCCCGTCGGCGCGCCCGACTTCAAGACCGGCCTGCGTTGGTGCACGCAGGTCTACCACACCCTCAAGGGCACCCTGAAGAAGGCCGGCCTCTCCACGGGCGTCGGCGACGAGGGCGGCTTTGCCCCTGACCTCAAGACCAACGCGGAGCCCTTCGTCTACCTGATGGAGGCCGTGGAGGCCGCCGGCTTCACCCCCGGCAAGGACTTCATGTTTGCCATGGACCCCGCCACCTCCGAGTGCTTCAACAAGGAGACCGGCCTCTACGAGCTCAAGGGCGAGGGCCGCACCCTCACCTCCGACCAGATGGTGGACTACTGGGCAGAGCTCGTCGAGAAGTACCCCATCGTCTCCATCGAGGACGGCCTGGCCGAGGAGGACTGGGACGGCTGGGTCAAGCTCACCGAGCGCCTGGGCAAGAAGGTCCAGCTCGTGGGCGACGACCTCTTCGTCACCAACACCGCCCGCCTCAAGAAGGGCATCGAGCTGGGCGCCGCCAACGCCATTCTCATCAAGGTCAACCAGATCGGCAGCCTGACCGAGACCCTGGACGCCATCGAGACCGCCAAGCGCGCCGGCTACACCGCCGTGGTCTCCCACCGCTCCGGCGAGACCGAGGACACCACCATCGCCGATCTGGCCGTGGCCACCAACGCCGGCCAGATCAAGACCGGCGCCCCCGCCCGCACGGACCGCGTGGCCAAGTACAACCAGCTCCTGCGCATCGAGGACGAGCTGGGCGCCTCTGCCGACTACCTGCAGAAGGCTGCCTTCTACAACCTGGCGTAGCCACAGCGTCACGCGCAACGCCAAGGCCCCGGACCCGCTCCGGGGCCTTTTGCGTGCGCCAGCGCACTTCTGGCCGTCTGCCGTGCGCTATCCTAGCTGCAGCAACCACCACGAGAGGAGCCCCATGTCAGGCGAGAAGAACATCCTGGTCGGCCAGTCCGGCGGTCCCACGGCGGCAATCAACGCGAGCCTGGCGGGCGTCGTCGCGGCGGCGCGCGCGGAGGGCTGCCGCGTCACGGGCATGCGCCACGGCATCCAGGGGTTTCTCGCCGGCCGGACCGTCGACCTGAGCGAGACCCTTCCTGGTCAGGAGAGCCTGACGCTGCTGAGGCAGACGCCGGCAAGCTGGCTGGGAAGCTGCCGCTTCAAGCTGCCCGACCTCTCTGACCAGGCATTCTATGAGGACGCCCTTGCGCGCCTGGACGCGGCCGGCATTGACGCCGTGCTCTACATCGGCGGCAACGACTCCATGGACACCATCGCCAAGCTGGGCACCTACGGCGCGCGCGTGGGCAGCCCCATCCGCTTCATCGGCGTGCCCAAGACCATCGACAACGACCTCGTGGGCACCGACCACACGCCCGGCTACGGCAGCGCGGCAAAGTTCGTGGCCACCTCCTGCGGCGAGCTCTTCCGCGACGCCGACGTCTACGACCTCAAGAGCGTGACCTTCGTGGAGATCATGGGCCGCGACGCCGGCTGGCTCGCCGGGGCCTCCGCCCTTGCTGGGCCGCGCGGCGCCGGTAGGCCCGACCTGGTTCTTCTCCCCGAGGTGCCGCTTGGCGAGGATACCCTGATGGAGCGCATCGCAGAGCTTCTGAGCAGGCAGAACACCGTTATGGTAGGCGTCTCGGAGGGCGTGCGCACGGCCGACGGCACCCTCATCTGCGAGAGGACCGTGGCCGCGGGCACCGGCACGGACGAGTTCGGCCACCTGGCCCAGCTCTCCGGCACGAGCCGCTACCTGGCCGGCGTCGCCAAGGTGCGCCTGGGCTGCAAGACCCGCGCGGTGGAGCTCTCCACGCTGCAGCGCTGCGCCTCTCACGTGGCCAGCAGGACTGACCTCGACGAGGCCTTTGAGCTGGGACGCGCCGGCGTCCGCGCCGCGCTTGACGGGCAGACGGCCAGGATGTGCGCCCTCACGCGCGTGAGCGACGAGCCCTACCGGACCGTGCCGGCGCTGCTGGACGTGGTCGAGATTGCCAACAGGGTCAAGCCCGTGCCGCGGGCCTGGATAAGCGCCGACGGCATGGACGTCACGGAGGACTTCGAGCGCTACGCGCGCCCCCTCGTCTGCGGCGAGGAGCCCGTCACCTACGCGGCCGGCGTCCCCGCCCGGCTGGCGCCACTGGCGTAGCCGCACCCGCGGTTTGCATGTGTTTGCGGTCTGTCCGGCGAATGCCACCAGCCACTTTCACCGGCAAACCGCGGGGCACCGACCCTACCGGCGGCCCACGTGCATGACGGTGCCGGTCATGCGGGCCACGGGCGTGCCGAGGTCGTCCTCGATCAGGCAGCCGTAGAAGCCCAGCGTGCGGCCGCGCTTGTCCTCGTCGGCGGTGGCGATGAGCCGGCCACCTTTGGGCGCGCTCATGAAGTTGACGTTGAACGCCACGGAGACCGTGTCGGGCGCGCCCACGGTTGCCGCCACCACGATGGCAAAGTCGCCCAGCGAGAAGATCGCGCCGCCCATGACGCCGCCCTTCTCGTTGAGGTGGCGCTCCTCCAGGTCAAAGGCGCAGACGGCATGCCCGGCGGCCGCCTCCAGGATCTGCGCCCCAAGCGCCCCGGACACAAACCGGTCATGCGAGAAGTGCTCGCGCACCTCCTCGAGGCTGGCGTCGGCGGGTATGGCAAGGCTGGCATCGCCCATGGGGCTCCCTTCCGCAGGTTGACCGCTCCAGTCTAGCGCCGGACGGCGACCGCACGCCCCGGTGGCTACTCCTGCCCGCCAGCCTGGTGGCGCACCAGGCGCCGCGAGAAGAGCCTGGTCTCGTGGCGGTTCTCCCAGAGCTTGAAGAGCTCGGCCACCAGGGTGGGCACCACGGCCAGCGCGCACGCCACCGCCCAGCGCACCCAACCCACAGCGGACATGCCAAAGACGGCGCCCAGGGGCTCCACCAGCACCAGCGCGGAGAAGACCGCCACCATGGCCGCGGCGCTCCACGCCAGCGGCATGTTGTCGCGCACGGTGCGGCGGAAGACCGAGCCGCGGCTGCGCACGGTGAAGACGTGCAGCACGCTCGTCACCGCCATGACGAAGAAGCACATGGTCTGCCCCACGCCAAAGCCCGCCGCCACGGCGCCCGGCAGCTCCACGAAGCGGCCCAGCCAGAACGCCAGCAGACCCACCGCGGAGAACGCCACCGTCTGCTGCAGCGTGGCCCGCACCACCAGCGGCGAGAAGAAGCTCTCGTTGCGGCCGATGGGCTTGCGGCGCATGATGCGCTCGTCGGAGGTGTCCTGGGCCAGGTGCAGGCCCGGGATGCCGTCTCCCAGCACGTTGGCGAGCAGCAGCATGACCGGCGTGAGCGCCGTGCCCCAGCCCGCGAGCTGGGCTCCCAGCATGACCACGATCTCGGACAGGTTGCAAGACACCAGGAAGTACACGGTGCGCTTGATGTTTGAGAAGACGTTTCTTCCCTCGCGCACGGCCTCCACGATGGTCGCGAAGTTGTCGTCGGTCAGCACCATGTCGGCGGCCGCCTTGGCAACCTCGGTGCCGGCCGCGCCCATGGCAACGCCCACGTCGGCGGCCTTGAGCGCCGGGGCGTCGTTGACGCCGTCGCCCGTCATGCTCACGACCTCGCCCTGCTCCTGCCAGGCCTCCACGATGCGGATCTTGTCCTCGGGAGAGACGCGCGCGTACACGGAGTAGCCGCGCACGTTGGCCACGAGCTCCTCGTCCGTCATGGCGGCCAGCTGCTTGCCCGTGACCACCGTGCCCTTCTCGCCGAGGATGCCGATCTGCCGCGCGATGGCCGCGGCCGTGGCGGCGTGGTCGCCGGTGATCATGACCGTGCGGATGCCGGCGCGACGGGCCGTCTCGATGGCGGCCGCCACCTCGGGGCGCGGCGGATCGATGAGCCCGACGATGCCCTCAAAGGTGAGGTCGCGCTCGAGTTCCTCCAGGTCCCCGCTGGCGGGAAGCTCGTCCACCACGCGGCTGCCCAGCGCGATGACGCGCAGCGCGTCCGCGGCAAACCCGTCGTGGACCTCCTGGCGGCGCCGCAGCTCCTCCGCAGGCGCCGGCGAGAAGGGCAGCCGGTCGAAGGCTCCCTTGGTGAGCACCAGGTAGCCGCCCTGCGGCAGCGCGTGCACGCTCGTCATCATCTTGCGGGCGGACGAGAAGGGCACCTCGCCCACGCGCGGTCGCTCGCGCTCAAGCTCCTCGCGGGTCTGGCCGCCCTCCATGAGCAGGCGCATGATGGCCGTCTCGGTGGCGTCACCCACGATGCGCGTGCCGCCCTCGCCGTCGGGCTCCACGGTGGCGTTGCTGGCCAGCGCGAGCTTGCCAAGCAGGTCGAGCTCGGCCACGCCCTCCACCGGGCCGTCCACCGCCACGGGCACGCTCACGGGCAGGAGCGGCGAGGCCGCCCACATGCGCCGGATGGTCATGCGGTTCTGCGTGAGGGTGCCGGTCTTGTCGGAGCAGATGACCGAGACCGAGCCCAGCGTCTCCACGGCGGGCAGTTTGCGCACCAGCGCGTGCTTCTGGACCATGTTGTGGACGCCCTGGGTGAGCGTGAGAGTGACGATGAGCTGCAGGGTCTCGGGCACGGCGGCCACGGCCAGGCTCACGGCCGCCAGCACCATGGCCCAGAACTCCTCGCCCTGCTGCAGGCCCGTTGCCAGAAGAATAGCCGCGGCCACCATGGCGACGGCGCTGATGGCGCGCACCACGCGGACCAGCCGCAGCTGGAGCGGGGTCTGCATCTTCTGGGCGTCGTTGAGGTAGCCGGCGATGCGGCCCATCTCGGTGCCCATGCCGGTGGCGGTCACCACGGCCGTGGCGTTGCCGGCCGTGACCAGGCAGCCCGAGAAGACCATGCTCGCGCGGTCTCCCAGCGCGGCGTCGTCCTCGGGCGTGGCGGAGGCGTCCTTCTCGGCGGCCTCGGACTCTCCGGTGAGGGAGGACTCGTCCACGGCCAGGCCCGTGGCCTCTATGAGGCGGGCGTCCGCGGCCACGAGGTCACCGGTCTTGAGCAGGAGGATGTCTCCGGGCACCACGTCGGCGGTGTCCACCTCCACGCGGGCGCCGTCGCGCAGCACCAGGCAGGTGGGGCTGTTGAGGTTGGAGAGCGCCTCCAGGGCGCGCTCGGCGCCGCGCTCCTGCGTTACCGCCAGGACCACGTTCAGGCAGATGATGACCAGGATGACCACGGGCTCCAGGTAGCCTGCGCCCTCGCGGACGGCAAGCGCCAGTGAGAGCGCGGCCGCCACCAGCAGGATGACGTTGGAGACGTCCCTGAACTGGCGTAGGACCTGCGCGGCAACGCTCTCGCTCTTTGCCTGCTGGTAGGCGTTTGCGCCGTGGGCTGCCAGGCGGCTGGCCGCCTCGGCGGAGGAGAGGCCCGTCCGGCTAGACGTGCCCTGCTCGTGGATGAGCCGGTCGATGGGGGTGTTCCAGTGCTTCATGTCCCTCGTTTCGTGCGACGCGCGAGCGGGAGACGGGCGCCCCCAACCGCGGGGGCGTCTCACATTCGCTGGTTTTCAAGGTGCGCCGGCCGTCCGGCCACGCAACGTTTGGTTAAATACCCCCTTTCGAGGGGGTTTATACGCCCTGGCTTGGAGCGCGCGGCAAGAAGGGCTTCTCGCCGAGAAACACGCGCTACCATGGGAGGCCCACGCCAAGACGTCACCCCTACCGCCTCGAGGAGCGCCCATGACCCCCGACTTCTATGACCTTCTGTACAACGGCTACACCGGCGAGTACCAGCTCATGAGCTCGCTGTACCGCAACGGCCTGGACGCCGTGCGCCCGCCCGCGGACATGGGCATTGACGTGGTCTCGCTCAACCTCAAGGACCAGCTCGAGAACCCCGACCACGCACCAGAGACGTTCTTCTTCCAGGTCAAGACCGCCGTCACCTCAATCGAGAAGAGCGACGGCCACCCCGGCGTGCTCGTCACCGTCGCCTTCAAGCTCAAGCCAAGCGAGGTGGACCTGCTGTGCGCCGACGCCAGCCGCGCCCTTATGTGCTACGTCTACAACCAGCAGAGCGACGCGCTCACCAACGCCTACGAGAGCCCGTTCATCTGCTTCTGGATCGACGGCGCGCGCCTTGCCGCCATCCGCGAGGCGGCCCTCTTCCAGCGCCCCGGGGACTCCAAGCTCACCCTGGCCTGCCAGCTGCGCAGGCCCGCCTACGAGGGCGGCCACTGGTACGCCGTGATCGTCGACGAGAGGGGCCACCAGGTCCCCGAGGGCTACCTGGGCACGGTGGACTCCGAGAACGAGAGCACGCAGGCCTCCGACGGCGCCGACCACTACAGCGTCCGCGGCTACCTGGACTACGCGCGCGGCAAGCGCGGGCAGGCAGGGCGGACGTCGCAGGCGGCGCCGGCGGCCCCGAAGGAGCCCCTCGAGCCCGAGGATGCCTTCAGGGCCTAGAACGCCGCCTCCTCGGCGCGCTCCTGCGCCAGGCGGGCATCCCACTCGGCAAAGAGCTCCTCGACCTCCCACAGGCTGAGCACCTCCTCGGCCTGCGCCCGAGCATGGTCGCGCTTCTCGCAGAAGTCCTGGTAGCGGGGGTGCCTCTCCAGCTGGTACGCCCCGTCTGCCACGCCCTTCTGGCCGCGGCAGAACAGCCACCAGGTGCCCTGGGGCGTCTCGAGCAGCGTGGTGGGCATGCGACCCGCGCGAGTGGAGAAGTAGCGCGCGGTGCGCTCGTCCTGGAAGGCCAGCACTAGATGGCGGTCGCAGTTGCCCACGATGGAGTTGGCCGAGGCCTCGCCGTAGCGCGCCTCCAGCTGGCTCACCGTCTGACAGACCACGGTGCAGCTGATCTCCCTGCTGCGGATGACGGAGAGCACGTCGTCAAAGTCCGGCAGGCGCAGGTTGGCAAAGTCGTCCAGCATGAAGCGGACCGGCACGGGCAGCCGGCCTCCCTCGGAGGCGTCGGCCTCGTCGCACAGCGAGCAGAACGCCTGGCGCACAAACAGGCTGGTCAGCGCAGTCATGCTGTGGTCGAGGTCGTCCATGGTCACAAAGAGGGCGCACTTCTTGTGGCCGAGCGCGGCAAAGTCGACCTGCTGGGGGCGCTCGTAGCTTGCCATGGCGGCCTCGTGCGAGAAGGGCAGGATGTCCGCGGCAATGATGCCCATGATGCTCGCGTGCATCTTCTCCGCCCGGCCCGTGGCGCGGGCGCGTCGGTAGAGCGAGACGGCAAAGCTGCTCGGGTTGTCGTGCTCCAGGTCTTCAAAGAGCTCGCCCGCGTGGCCGTCTGCCGCCTGCTCGAAGACGCGCACCACCGATGCCATGTTGCAGGAGCGCTCGGGCATTGCCTCAAGGACGTAGGCCACGTAGCTGGCCAGGTAGTTGGCGGCGGCGTGGCCCCAGAAGGGGTCGCTGCCCATGTCCTCGGCCGAACAGACGGCGTTTGCCACCGCAATGACGTCCTGCGTGTTGGGACGGCCGTGGCTCCAGCGGACGTGCGCCAGCGGGTCGTAGCCCACGGTGCCCGCGCCCTCGCGAGTGAAGTCTAGCTGGTCCACCTGGTAGCCGTTGGCGCGCAGGTACGGTGCGAGCTCGTCGTAGAGCGACCCCTTGCCGTCAAGGACCACGTAGGACCCCTGACACTGGAGCAGGTTGGGCACCAGATGGTTCCTGGTCTTTCCCCCGCCGGAGCAGCCCAGCACCAGCACATTGTTGTTGAGGCCGGTCTGCCAGGCGTCCGTGCTGGCGGAGTGGTTGGCGGTGAGGAGCAGCTCGCCGGCATAGGCGGCGCGCGGGTTGGCGGGGGCGGCGAGGACGTCTGCGTTCTTGTCGATGTTCATCTTTTTATCCCTTTCCAAAGGACGGCGAGAAGTGCGTGCGGCTAGAGGCTTGCGACGACCGCGTCGGCCAGGCCGGCCTCCACGGCCGCCTCCGCCTCGAAGTAGGTGTCCTGCGCGGTGAGCTCGAAGACGCGCTCCAGCGTCATGCCCGTGTGGCGGGCGAGCACCTCTCCGGTGATGTCGCGGATGCGCATGAGGTCGTCGGCGCGGGCCTTGACGGAAAGGGCGCTGCCGCCAAGGCCGCCGCCAATGAGCGGGTCATGGATCATGACGCGGCTGTGCGGAAGCATTTCTCGCCGAGCGCCAGAGACAAAGACCAGGGCCGCCATGCTTGCGGCCATGCCCAGGCAGATGGTGGTGACGGGGCAGGAGAGCGTCTGCATGACGTCGTAGAGCGCAAGGCCGGACTGGACCTCGCCGCCCGGGCTGTTGATGAACATCTTGATGGGAGCGACGGCATCGGCGCGCTGCAGGTAGAGCAGGCTCCTGATGAGGATGGCGGCCGACTCGGCGTCGATGGGGCCGCAGAGCTCCAGCTCGCGGTTGGCAAGCATCTGGTCACGCACGTCGAGGCGGCAGATGCCCTCGCAGGTCTCTTGCAGGACCTGCGGCTGGTAAAGGGGGTAGATGGCTTCGCTCATGGGAAGCTCCTTCCAGAGGTTTGCCGGTCGCAGATGCGCGACCGGACGGCGTTTTGACAGCAGCCATGGTTGGCTGCCATACATGCCGTGAGTCCTCTTTGGGTTGTGGAGCTTCCGCCGCATGCGTCTGGGCGGTGAGCGTGATACGCACTCTAGCACATCGTCCGGACGTTTGCGCGAGTTTTTTCTGGCGAGAAGGGCACTCCTTTGGGCACCGCAAATACCGACCTGGGTATTCTCCGGCCAATACCCAAGTCGGCTTTTCTCGCCAGATGACCGCTAATCCCGACCTGGGTATCCGCTTTTGGACACCCAGCTCGGTTTTTGTGGCACTGCCACCCCTGCGGCAGCCCGCTCCGCCTCCAGCCATTTGTGGCGACTCCGTCGCGGCTCTTGCCCTGGAGCGCACTCAAAGTCCTATGCTCTTCTCGACCACAAGAGACGGGCCACGACGTCCTGGGCGAGTTTGCGCCCGAGTTTGCCCACCTCAACGACGACGTCCTCTTTGGCGAGGTCTGGAACCGGACGGAGGCTTAGGCTCCGACTTGGGCACCAGGCCCTAGTTGCAGTAGACCTGGGCAAAGACGCTGTAGCGCCAAGAGCGGGGCAATCTAATAAGGCGGCCGACGCCCTCTAGAGCGTGGCGTCGACGGCGCGGATGAGGGCGGCGCGCAGGCCGGAGGCCTCCAGCTCGGCCACGCCGCGGATGGTGGCGCCACCTGGGGAGCAGACCGCATCTTTCATGGCGGCAGGATGCTCACCAGTCTCTAGCTGCAGCTTTGCCGTGCCAAGCATCATCTGGCTCACGATTCTGTACGCGTCCGCACGCGGGATGCCATGCTTGACGGCGGCGTCGGCCAGGGCCTCGATGCCCATGGCGACAAACGCGGGAGAGCAGCCGCCCACCGTTCCGCCCACAAACAGCAGGCGGCTCTCAAGCTCCACCACCAGGCCAAGCTTGCACAGCAGGTCAAGCACCTCGACGCGTATCTCCGCGCCCATCGTTGAGGCGCGCTCCACCGCGATGACGCCCTCGTTGACGGAAACCGGCGTGTTGGGCACGCAGGAGAGGTGCGCCGCACCAGGCAGGAGCTCCTCCCACTTGGCGCAGTCCCAGCCCCAGGCAACGGAGAGCACGGCCTTGCCGGAGAGCCCCTCTGCCAGCGGCCCCACGACCTCGGCGATGAGGTGCGGCTTCACAGCAACGACCACCAGGTCAGACGCCGCGACGACCTCCGCCGCACCCGAGCAGGCCGTCATGCCGCGCGCCTCGCAGCGCTCACGCAGCGCGTCAAAGCGCCCCGCGCAGGCGCACATCCGCCCCGCGTCCACGCCCGCGGCAATCCAGCCGTCCGCCATGGCGCTCGCCATGTTGCCAAAGCCAATGAAGCCAATCCTCATAGCTGCCCCTTCCACGATGCCTGTTGCCGCCAGTATGCCAGAGCATGCCCACACGGGCGCCCCCGACCGCGCGCACGCAAAACAGCGTACATAAACGCAAGAGACCCTTCTCGCCAACTGGGCAAACGCGGCGAGAAGGGCGCGGGCAACGGTCACCTAGCGCGGGCTCAAACTCCGCAATAGCGAAAAAAATCGATATTGCGGAGTTTGAGCCCAGTTCTATTACGCAATATTGCAGTCCAGCTGAGAGGAACGTCCCTACACCAGCCTGGCGTAGTCCTGGCTCTGGTGGAAGACGTGGGCCACGTAGACCTTCTCGCCTTTGACACGGTACAGAGCAAGATAGCCCTCCAGCGCTGCCTTACGATATCCCAAGCGGGCAAGCCGCGACTCCCTGGCTGTGGGATACATCAGCGGAAACGCCTCGACCTTGGCCACAAAGCCATCGAAGGCGTCCAGCAGGTCGCCCGCCGCCGCGGGGACACCCAGGGACTCCGTCAGATACAGCACGGCCGCATCGAGGTCTTCCTTGGCCTCGTCGGTGACCACGACCTCACAGGCCATACTTGGCCCTCAGGCCTGCAGAGACCTCGCGCGCATCGGCCACCCTGCCGGCGGCGATATCCGCCTCGGCGCGGTCGATGGCCTGGTAGAGCTTGGCCCGAGCTGCCTCGGCGCAAAGGGCCTCGTAGCCGCTCACGGAGAGGGCGACAAACGCCTCTCGCCCATTCTTGGTCACCAGGACCGGGCCGGCGGCATTCTGGACGGTGTCCGTGAACTCCGCCGTATTCTTGAGCTCCTTCATGGGCACGCAGGTAGCAGGCGCCATCTTTGGCTTCCTTTCGTCTTGGCAGCTTAAAAATACCACGATTGTGGTATTTCTCTAACAGCGACGAGAGGAAGTCACCCAAACTCCGTCACCGGCGGACACTTTGGCGAGAAGAACGTCCGCGGGTGACGGAGTTTGTCGCCGCCCGCGGCGCCGGCCCGCGGCGTCCGCGCCGCCAACCCGCGCTGCCAGCCCTACCCGCGATGCCTCGCCGACGGGAGGAACTTCTCGCCAGAAAAGATGGACTCCACGGCGGTCTGGTACTCCCCCACCTTGCGGGCGGACCTCACCCTGCGCCGGACGGACTTCTCGTCAGCGAACGCGCAGCTGGCGTAGAGCCACCACTCCTTCATGCGCATTACCGCGTTGCCGCCCATCTCCTCCTCGTAGGCGGCAAACAGCGCGTCGTGAAAGCGCCGCAGCTCGTCGGCCGCAAGCGGCGCGCCGCCGCAAAGCACGCGCGGCAGGGCGGGGTTGCCAAGCACGCCGCGGCCCAGCATCACATGGCGCGTCTGCGGATACGCGCTGGTCAGGCGCTTGAAGTCATCGACATCAAAGATGTCTCCGTTGTAGGCCACGGCAAAGGGCGCCTCCTCCAGCGTGCGCCCATAGGGCTCCCAGCGCGCCGTCCCCCGATAGGCGTCCACCCGCAGCCTCGGGTGCACGATCAGCTCCGCCAGGGGACAGCGGCAGTAGGCGGCCAGGACCTCCCCGTACTCGTCGTCCCTCTCCACGCCGATGCGCGTCTTGACCGAGACCGGCAGGGGCGACCTCTCGCACACGTCCTGCAGAAACGCCTCCAGCTCCCGCGGCTCCCGCAGGAAGCCCGCACCCTTGCCCTTGGAGACCACGGTGCCCGAGGGGCAGCCCGCGTTGAGGTTGACCTCGCGATAGCCCATCTGCTCCAGAAGACCGGCCGCCCACACAAAGCGGTCGGCGTCACGGGTCAGCAGTTGGGGGACCACGTCCAGCCCCTCGTTGACCACGGGGTCCAGCTCCTTCTTGGCGCGGCCGACAAACCCCTTGCCCACCTGCGGCGGAGCCACAAACGGCGTGTAGTAGCGGTCGAGCGCGCCAAAGCACTCGGCGTGGACACGCCTGAACACGTGCCCCGTGGCCCCCTCCATGGGGGCAAGCGAAAGAATCATCCTTCTCTCCGTTCTTCTCCCCGCCATTGTGGCATGCCGGCCTGCCGGGCAGAAGCGCCGGCAGGGCGCCGAGCTCACCCGCGGGCATGCGCCGGCTCTTCTCGCCTACCTCACGAACACCATGAGCAGCGTGCCGGCAACGATGAGCGCCAGGCCGGCGCCGGAGCAGGCCGTGAGCTTCTCGCCAAATACCAGACGAGAAAAGCCAATGGTCACGAGGATGCTCAGCTTGTCTATGGGCACCACGACGCTGGCCAGGCCGTCCTGCAGCGCCTTGTAGTAGCAGAGCCACGAGGCGCCCGTGGCCAGGCCGGAGAGGCAGATGAAGAGAAGCTCGCGGCGGGGAACGGAGCGGACCTCACCCACCTTGCCCGTCACGGCGACCATGGCCCAGGACATGACCAGCACCACGATGGTCCTGACGGCCGTGCCCAGGTTGGACTCCACGCCCTCGATGCCCACCTTGCCCAGGATGGCCGTCAAGCTGGCAAACACCGCGGAGAGCACGGCGAACACCAGCCAGGAGCCTCCCTTGGACGGGGCGCCCGCCGAGGGCGCGGCCGGCTTGCGCTCGATCATCATCAGCGTGCCGGCGAGGATAAGCACCATGGCGACGACGCTTGCCCAGCTCAGAAGCTCGCCCAGCAGCAGGAAGGCAAGGAGCATGGTGAGAACGGTGCTGGACTTGTCGATAGGCACGACCTTGTTGACGTCTCCCAACTGGAGCGCCTTGAAGTAGCACAGCCACGAGGCACCCGTAGCCAGGCCGGAGAGGCCCAAGAACGCCCAGGTCATAGGCGCAATCGAGGCAATCTGCCCCGCCGAGCCCACCGCCGCGACCATGACCCAGGCAAACGCTAGGACAACGATGGTCCTGATGGCGGTGGCAACCGTCGAGTCGGTCTCGCGGATGCCGCACTTGGCCAGGATGGCCGTGATTCCCGCAAAGAACGCCGACCCGCACGCAAACGCAACCCACATGTCAAAGCCTCCGAACCCAGAATCGCACCAAGGGCGGCAATCCAGCATAGTCCTCGCGCGTAACGGGGGCGTAAAGAGGCGCGGCCGCGGGAGCGCGCTAGCCCAGGTAGCGCCCAGTGACGCTCTGGGGGCAGGTGGCAACCTGCTCGGGGGTGCCGCAGGCCACCACGCGACCGCCGGCCTCGCCGCCGCCCGGGCCCATGTCTATGACCCAGTCCGCGTTGGCTATGAAGTCAAGGTCGTGCTCCACGACCACGACGGTAGCCCCCTGGTCCACCAGGCGCTGGAACACGCCCAGGAGGGTCTCCACGTCGCGCGGGTGCAGGCCGATGGTCGGCTCGTCAAACACAAAGACGGCGTCCGCCTGGCCGCGACCCATCTCGCTAGCGAGCTTGAGGCGCTGGGCCTCGCCGCCAGAGAGCGCAGGCGTGGCCTCCCCCAGCGTGAGGTAGCCCAGGCCCAGGTCGTGCAGGGTCTGGAGCTTCTCGCGGGCGCGCTTGAGATCGGCCACGTGCGGCAGGGCCT
Source organism: Paratractidigestivibacter faecalis (assembly GCF_003416765.1). Lineage (NCBI taxonomy): Bacteria > Bacillati > Actinomycetota > Coriobacteriia > Coriobacteriales > Atopobiaceae > Paratractidigestivibacter > Paratractidigestivibacter faecalis. Next base: position 1,466,389 of record NZ_QSNG01000001.1, read on the forward strand.
CATCCACGGAGAGGGCCATGAGCTCCGGCAGGCTGAGGCCCGGGCCGTCCGTGCCCTTCTCCACGCGCCGAACGCCTGCGGCCGCGGTGCCGTAGCGGCTTGCGCGGCAGTCCGGACAGTCGATGTCCACGTCGGGCAGAAACTGCACGTCAAGCGATATCTGTCCCGTGCCGTCGCAGGTCGGGCAGCGCAGGCGGCCCGTGTTGTACGAGAAGTCCCCGGCCTTGTAGCCCGCCTCGCGCGCGGCGTCCGTGCGCGCGTAGGCCCGGCGCAGGTCGTCGAGGACGCCGCAGTAGGTTGCCACCGTGGAGCGCACGTTGGTGCCGATGGGCGTGGCGTCTATGAGGTTGGCGCGCGAGACGCCCGCGGCGTCAAGCGCCGTCACGTGGGCGGGCAGCGGCTCGCCCGCCGCCGCGGCCGCAAGCGCGGGAACGAGCGTCTCGAGCACGAGCGTGGTCTTTCCGGAGCCGGAGACGCCCGTCACGGCCACAAGACGCCCCTTGGGAACGTCCACGCAAAGTGGCCTCACCGTGTGGAGACCGCTCGACTCAAGGTGAATGCGCCCCAGGCCAAACATGTCGTCCGCCTCGGTCCTCGGCCGGGCCCCCACGCGCTTCTCGCCGCTCAGGTACGGGCCGATGAGGGACTCCGGGCACGCGGCCACCTCGTCCACGCCACCCTGCGCCACCACGGTTCCGCCGCCCGCGCCCGCCGCCGGGCCCATCTCCACCAGGTGATCGGCCGCCGCGAGGATGCGCGTGTCGTGGTCGACCATGACCACGGAGTTGCCGTCCGCAATGAGGTCCCGCATCACGCCCAGAAGGCCGTCCACGTTGGCCGGGTGCAGGCCAATGGAGGGCTCGTCCATGACGTAGAGCACGCCCGTGGTGCGGTTGCGCACGGAGCGCGCCAGCTGGACGCGCTGCCGCTCGCCCGTGGAGAGCGTGGAGCCCGCGCGGTCAAGCGAGAGGTAGCCCAGGCCAAGCTCAAGGAGCCGCCGCGCCGTGGACTGGAAGGACTCGCAGATGGAGGCCGCCATGGGACGCATCTCGGCGGGTAGGCTCTCCGGCACGCCCGCCACCCAGGCACAGGCCTCGTCAAGCGTCATCTGCGTGGCCTCTGCCAGGTTGATGCCGCGCACGAGGGGGCCTCGCGCCGCGGCCGAGAGTCGCGTGCCACCGCAGTCCGGGCACGGGCCCTCAACCAGGAACTTTGCCACGCGCTTCAGGCCCTTCTCGTCCTTTGCCTTGGCAAGGGAGTTCTCCACGGTGCGCACGGCGTTGAAGTAGGTGAAGTCCAGCTCGGCAAAGTTGTCGCCCTTCTTGGCCTTGTACAGGATGTGGCGCTTCTCGGCGGGGCCGTCAAAGACGATGGCGCGCTCCTCGGGCGTGAGCTCGCAGAAGGGCACGTCGGTGCGCACGCCCATGGCGCCGCAGACCTGCTTCATGAGGTCCCACATGAGCGAGCCCCACACCACCACGGCGCCCTCGTCTATGGACTTGCTCTCGTCGGGCACCAGCGCCGCGCGGTTGACGGTGCGGGCCACGCCGGTGCCGCCGCAGATGGGGCAGGCGCCGCCGCTGTTGAAGGCCAGCTCCTCGGCGCCGGGGCCGCGGAACTTCTGGCCGCATTCGGGACAGGTCAGGGGCAGCTCGGCCGCCACGTTGAGGCTCGGCGGCACGTAGGCGCCGCAGTGCGGGCACACGTGGCTGCCCACGCGCGAGAAGAGCAGGCGCAGGCTGTTGAGAAGCTCGCTCGAGGTGCCAAAGGTGGAGCGCACGCCGGGAACCGCCGGGCGCTGGCGGAGGGCCAGCGCCGCCGGAACGTAGCGGACGTCGTCGACCGCGGCCTTGCCCGCCTGCGAGATGCGCCGGCGCGTGTAGGTGGAGAGGGCCTCCAGGTAGCGGCGCGAGCCCTCGGCGTAGAGCACGCCCAGGGCCAGCGAGCTCTTGCCGGATCCGGAGACGCCGGCCACGCCCACCAGCTCCCCCAGCGGGATGTCCACGCTCACGTTCTTGAGGTTGTGCACGCGCGCGCCGCGTACCTCGATGTGGTCGATGCGGTCGGGGTTCTTGGCCTGGCTCTTCTCCATGTGCTTCCTTGCCGTTGGGGTTTCTCGCCCCCAAGGGTAGCGCCGACGCGACGCGCTTGTCACGGCTGGGGATGACGGCCGAAAAATCGATAGCAAATGCCCGAACCGTGCGGCTCGCAACGTGAGCTAGGCAGACTATACATCAAGACTGGCACCGACCAGGCAAGAAGGGCACTCGCCCCGCCCATCCCCCGCCTGCGCGCAGCCCACCCGCCCGCGCTGGTAAAGTGGTGTCCTGCAACCATGCACAGCCGCCGCGCCGGGCGCGGCCTTCAGCGGGAGGAACCCATGACGCAGATGTCCGCCTTCGAGGTCCTTGGCCCCATCATGATCGGCCCCTCGAGCTCCCACACGGCCGGCGCCCTGCGCTGCGCCCAGACGGCCCTCGCGCTGTGCGCCGGCGAGCCCGCCTCCGTCACCTTCACGCTGTGGAACAGCTTCGCCCACACCTACCGCGGCCACGGCACCGATCGCGCACTTCTCGGCGGCATCCTGGGCTTTGACACCGACGACGAGCGCATTCGCGACTCGTTCCAGATTGCCGACGAGCGCGGCCTGGCCTACCGCTTTGCCATCGGCGGGGACGACCCGGCCCTGCACCCCAACACCGTCGACATCGCCATCACAGAGTCCGGCGGCGGCACGCTCGAGGTCCGCGGCGAGAGCCTGGGCGGCGGCCGCGTTCGCCTCTGCCGCATCAACGGCGTCTCCGTGGACATCCTGGGCGAGTACGAGACGGTCTTTGTCTCCCACCGAGACGTGCCCGGGGCACTGGCCAGCATCATCGCCTGCGTGGCGGACGACGGCGTGAACATCGCCTTCATGAAGACCTATCGCTCCGAGCGCGGCGGCATGGCCTACACCGTACTGGAGATGGACGACGCCCCGGCAGACGCCGTTCTGCAGCGGCTCTCCCAGCTCGCGCCCGTCACCTCCGCGCGGCGCATCCACATCCCCGGCGCCACCCGTCCCGGCGGCGAGGGCAGCTCGCCCTACCTGTTTGCCAACGGCCGCGAGCTGCTGGACCTCTGCGAGAAGCACGGTACTAGCATCGGCGCGGTCATGCGCCTGCGCGAGGAGTCGCTCTTCTCGCCTGGGTTTGACGAGCGCATGGCCCACGTGCTCCAGGTGATGCGCGAGTCCTCCACCCGCGCCATCGAGAACCCCCGGCCGTCGCTCGGCGGCTTCATCGGCGGAGAGGCGCGGCTGCTGTCCCAGGCGTCCGGCACCGCCGCGTCCTCGCTCGTGGGCGCCCCGCTCACGCAGGCCGTCACGCGCGCCATGGCCGTCCTCGAGCAGAACGCCACCATGGGCGTCATCGTGGCGGCACCCACCGCAGGCTCCTCGGGCGTGGTCCCCGGATGCGTCATCTCCGCAGGCGAGGCCCTTGGCGCAGGCGAGAAGGACGTCCAGCAGGCGCTCTGGTGCGCCGCGGCCGTGGGCATGCTGCTCTCCCGCAACGCCAGCGTGGCCGGCGCCGAGGGCGGCTGCCAGGCAGAGGTGGGCTCGGCCGCGGCCATGGCGGCGGCAGCGCTCGCGCAGATGCTCGGCGGCACCCCCGAGCAGGCACTCAACGCCTCCTCCATTGCCTTGGGCAATCTGCTGGGCCTTGCGTGCGACCCCATCGGCGGCCTGGTGGAGGCGCCCTGTCAGAACCGAAACGCCATCGGTGTGGCCTGCGCGTTCACCGCGACGCAGCTCTCGCTCGCGGGCATCAAGGCGCCCGTCTCCTTTGACGAGGCCGCCGACGCCATGCTGCGCGTGGGCCGCATGCTCCCCCTCGAGCTGCGCGAGACCGCCCTCGGTGGCCTGGCCACCTGCCCCAGCGTCTGCTCCGCCTGCGGCGCTTGCGCGTAGAGACCCCTCGCTAGCTTGTGAGCGCCGCGAATGCCCACGCTCTTAGGAACAAACAAGCCGCTGGTATAGCACGCAATTTCGTCATCAAGGCCGCAGGTCATTCCAATGTGCACGAAGGTGCAGCCGGGGTCTGCCATGGCGCGCGATGCCATCGCGGCATTCTTCCATGTGTCAGGCGCATGGGCCACTCAGGCACGGCACATCGGGCAAGGTAGCGCTACGTCGTACCCCTTGGGTATCGACCCCCGCAACGCAACGTTTGCCCTGTTGGCAACAGAGCAAAATGGGCCGCTACTCAAGGGGTCCGTGACAAGACGCAAACGTAAGTCTGTAGATTATTTGACCTCAGCGCCTGCATGACGGAATTCTCCGCCAGCGCACCTCTGAAGTCAGAGGACCCCAGAGGCAGCCCCTGCTCCTGAGACTCCAACCAAAGACGTGGGTTGACTCCGAGCTTGTAGAACATGAGACCCGTATCGGACAGGTACACCTTGAAGAAGCTACCCTCCGTGTCATCGTAGGGAACGAGCGGCGCCTCGGCGCAGTCGGTCAAGGCGTTGATGGAAATGATTCCCGCTGCCTCAAGCCAATCCAGCGGTTCAATGAGCTTTGCGCGGCGTCCACCGCGCTCGGCCTCAGAGTATTTGAATTTTTTAGTCGACGAACGGAGAAGCTGCGAGGGAATCGACCGCCACACCTTTCGAGCGGCAAGGCCGCTGATTCCATTATCTGGGTCTGTCATGTCAGCGGTGTACGTCTGGTCGACCTCGCGCTGCTCGATTCGAGCGTCGTCGATTGACCTTGCTGCCACATAGGCGTCGTCATAGGTCCCGTTGGCCTCGGCCGCCGCAGCCGCGGCGACGTCATAGGCCCTCTGCGCGTCATCGGCGGTCTTCTGGGCGGCGTCAAGCTGCGCCTTGGCCTCGGCAGCCGTTGCGGGAGCTTTCTTGGCGTTGGGCTCTACCCGGCGGTTTGAGCTGGCGTCACCCGTCGCGCCATTGGCGGGCACGGCCCCGGCAGGCGCGGGCTGGACGCTCGGCGCCAGCAGCGCGGCCGCCGTTGCCACTGCCAGAAGGCGCTTGCCCATCTCGCGACCAGCCTGCTCTTCACGATTCGGAGTGATGCTCATGACGCTGCCCGTTCGCCGCCCATTGGCGAAGAGGTTACCGTGAGGTCCGTTCCGCGACTGGTGTGATGTACCCCCTACCGCGGTCTTCTCGCCACCAGGTGCGCGCGGAAGTCCTTCTGCGCCTCCATGGAGACCACCTCAAAGCCCGCGGCGCGAGCAGCCCCCACAAAATCGCGCTGCCTGAGTACGCGCACGTCACCGTGGCCAAACGCGCGTGCCAGTGGCAGTTCGAAGTGGTTCATAAGCCATACCACCAGGTCATTTGAGGTGTAGTCCCGCAGAATCAGGCGGCCGCCGGGGCGAAGCACGCGGAGGGCGCCCGCCAGAAACGCCGCCTGGTTGGGGTAGTGGTGAAAGCTGTTGGAGCACAGCACCGCGTCAAAGGAAGCGTCCCCAAAGGGCAGGTCCTCGGCATCTCCCACCACAAACTCCATGCCAGGCGCCACCTTGGTGCGCGCGACCTCAATCATCTCCGGCGTGAGGTCAAGGCCCACGTAGTGCCTGCCGGGGTACTTGTCGTTGAGCAGTGCGATGACCGCACCCGTGCCGCACCCCACGTCAAGCACGTCGAAGAAGGGCTCCTTCTCCAGCTCCGCCAGCATCTGGGGATAGTCGTCCTTGCACATCTCGTAGAGGCCCGCGTGGTTGGTGTCGTAGGTCTTTGCTGCCTCGGAGAACTCCTTGATGGAAAGCTGCTTGTACTGCTCGGGCGTCATGGCGCCTCCCCCTGCGACTGTTTGGTGGCGTGATTGTTAGTCTAGTTTAACTCTTAAGTTGAGCGAGCCGCCTGTATACCGCGCAAAACCGCGTTCCAGCGGAAGGCGATCCTGCGCGCAGGGCGATCTTCTCGCCATTTGCGCAGTTTTCCCTTCCAGCGGAACCAAATTCTGCGCGCCGAGAAGCCCTTCAAACCCCTCGCGTACAAATGCCTTCCAGCGGATGGCAAATCTGCGCGGCAAAAGCGTGGCCCGGCGACCAACTTGCAAGGCGCGGCAAGCAACAGGCGGCGGGCTCTCCCTCCTTTGCCGCGCAGAACCCGCCTTCGTGCGAGTACTTTTGGCTTGGGCGGTGCAGAAGTGGCCTTAGTGCGAGTGCCTTTATGGCACCTCGGCAACCGGTCTAGGAATTTTATGCAGTCGAGCCATTGACGATCTGCGATTTCCCGATGAAATATACATTGCTTTTTTTGATATATTCTCCAGAGTCAAAACAACGCACTCGCACGAAGCTCACTTCTGCGCAACGGAACGGAATTCACTCGCACGAAGGGGAGTTCTGCGCCAACAGTGGCCGCTCCTTACATCCCAGATGGTCAACCTCCTTCTGGATCTCGGTCATCTGCCCGCGGGCCTTCTCCTTTTGCTGCCGGATGCTCATCAACCTCTGTACCTGGGCCAATAGCCCCCCGCGAGCAAAGGTACATGCGACGCCAGATCTCGGAAAGCCACATTCCAGTATCGCGCAGGCAGAGCACGATGCGAGCGGTGCCAAGCTGGCTGACGGCGCATCGACACGGCCACTGCCTGCGAGAATGAGCCAGTAGTCAGCCAAATCAGGGTTCACATCGGTCATACCCCACGGAGGTCAGCGCCCTTCTCGCCTACTTGCAAGAGTGAGCGCTGCAGAGCGGTATAGTTAGCCTAGACCAACAAGTTGGGACCCAAGCGAGGGCGGCGACCGTGAAGAAGCACTCCTTTGAGACAGAGCGCGATGGCTTCTACGGCACCTACTATGAAAATCCGCGCGGAGCAGGCTGCGCCATGATTGGCCTGTTTGGGGACGATCCGAACGACTACATGGCAAAGTGCGGTACAAAGTGGCTGCATAAGAATGGCGTCAACGCGCTTTGCATTTCTCCCGGTAAGCACAACTACAGCCACGTCAACTAATCTGCCAAAGACCAGCGATAACAGCAATCTTGCCTCATGCTTTGCTCTGCTGCTCGTCGGCGGTGGCGCACTAACCGCAACGGCCGTTATCGGCAGCAACAAAAAGCGTAGCGAACGTTAAGATCGCATAGATTCCAAGCAAGACAAAGCGCCGTAGAGATACGGCGCTTTTTTGTTACCCATAAGCGATACACAACGGCTTATTACCAGGCAAAGAGGCTCGCGAGGGGCAAAGACGCGGCGCCTGCCGGAAGCGGTTTGCATGAGCGGGAAAGCCGCAGCGTACGGCTTTTCAACAGGACTGCGGTTAGCCCAATCTAGGCGGTAGTATCATCTATGCGAGTTAGTGCAGTGCAACTTTTTGCTGCAAGGATAGGGCAATGGAAAAAAGCCAAACCTTCTGGGATAAAAACGCTGGGCGGTACGACGCCTTCATGCGCAAGGACGCAGCAGCCTACGGGCAGCTATACGAATTGCTGCGCCCCGTGGTGCGGCGCAAAACGGTGCTGGAGCTGGCCACTGGCACGGGGCTTATCGCAAAGAACCTCGTGAGCAGCGCCAAACATATCGAGGCTACAGACGCATCGCCTGAGATGATCGCGGAGGCACGGCGAGGCAACCAATCTGCCAAGCTGCATTTCTCCGTGCAGGATATGTTCCACCTCCCCTACGCCGATAAAAGCTTTGACGTGGTCATTGTGGCCAATGCCCTGCACATCGTGCCGGAGCCGCAGAAGGCTCTCTCCGAAATTCGCCGGGTGCTGAGGGACGACGGCGTTCTAGTTGCGCCAACCTTCACCCACGCGGACAACTCGCTTTCCGGCAAGGTCAAGGCGTTTTTCATGAAGCTGGCGGGCTTTCCGCTGCACAGCAGGTGGACGAGCAAAGAATACCTGGCATTTCTGCGGGAAAACGGCTGGACGGTGCAAAAAAGCACCGTGCTGAAGGCCTCGTTCCCACTGACGTACGCAGAATGCGCAAAAGCGAAAGGGCTTTGACATGGGAGAAAAAATCAAGCTCTCGGGCGTGCCGGAGACCATGCTGCAAACCGTCTATGCAAGGGCAAAAGAGAGTCGGGGACGCGGGGTCATTCACGACGCAAAAGCAGAGGAAATCATTGAAAAGCTGGACTATGATTTCTCCCTTGCCGACAAGGATACCGCCATGCACAGCGGCGTTATTGCCCGCACCATTGTCCTGGATCGGCTGACGAAGGAATGGCTTGCAAAGCACCCCGGTGCGGTAGTGGTCAATATCGCCTGCGGGCTGGACACCCGCTGCTATAGGGTGTCGGGTTACTCGCATTGGTACAACCTCGACCTGCCGGAGACGATGGCGGTGCGGGAGAGGCTCTTGCCAGAAAACGGCGCGATTTCGCAAATCGCCATGTCCGCCATGGACGATTGGGGAGGCAAAATCAGCGAGCAAAATGCGCCGGTGCTGGTCGTCATTGAGGGACTGACCATGTACCTGAGCACAAAAGACGTGCAGCAGATTTTTGCAGTGATTTCCCGCCGCTTTGAGAAAGCCACGGTCTTTGTGGAAACGATGAGTCCGATGATGGCGAGGCGCTTCAAGGAAAAATCCATCGAGGGCACCCGTGCAAAATTCAGCTGGGGGGTGAAGAACGGTGAAGCCCTCGCGGCGCTCCTGGCGGGTTTCCAATGTAGGGAAGAACACAGTCTGATAGAGGGTATGGCGGCGTTTGCGCCAATCTACAAGCTGCTGGACAAGCTATCTATCGTTCGGAATATCTCGAATAAGATCATCGTTTTGGAAAAAATGTAAGGAAGTGACAAGATGTCTTTTTTCGAGAACACCCGCAAGCCTGTAGGGCTTGGTGGGAAAGTCATGGTTTCCATGATGAATCTTGGGCATACGCCCGTGGCAACATGGGGACTTGAATTCCTGCGCCTTTCACCTGATGCCAAAGTGCTGGACTGCGGCTGCGGCGGCGGATCAAATATCAAGAGGCTGCTGAAAAGCTGCCCGCGGGGTATCGTGAAGGGCATCGACTATTCGCCCGTCAGCGTGGAGAAGGCAAGGAAGGTCAACCACGCCGCCATCGCGGAGGGACGCTGTTCCGTCCTTCAAGGCAGCGTGGCGGACATGATCTTCGCGGATGCGTCCTTTGATGCCGTCACGGCCTTTGAAACGGTCTATTTCTGGCCTGCTCTGCCGCAATGCTTCCGGGAGATCTATCGGGTGCTGAAGCCCGGCGGGACCTTTCTCATCTGCAACGAGAGCAACGGTGACACGGACAAGGATGAGAAGTGGACGGAGATCATCGGCGGCATGGTCATCTACAAGAGCGGCGAGTTGAAGGCGTATCTGGAGCAGGCGGGCTTTCACGACGTGCAGATACACAAAAAGAAAAAATGGCTGTGCATCACGGCGAGGAAACGAGGAGATCAGGCCTGAGCATTTTCATTCGATTCGCTTCCATACTCCCGATTTCAAGCATCGATTCCCGCTGCAAGATATGTCTTTTGAATCCGAACGCCCACAATCGCAAAACGCAAATATCAAAAACAGGGGAACCGACAAGTGCAGAGCAGCATAATCCAGGCCTTAACGTATGTTCCTGGGCCGTTGATCCCCAAACGAATCCAGGTGGCTAAAACTCCATTTTGCTGTCCTCTAGAAACTGATCGCAGGCCACCAAGGCACTCTTAATCCTTTACTGGAAGTAGAACCGCTCTTGCCGCAAGGCCGCCGAGAGTTCTCGCACCATGGCTCTTGGCGCTAGCGAGTCGACAGTGCCTTGCGTATCCCGCTGGTAGGCAGCAGATCGCCGTCGCGGGTGATAAGGACGGCTTCGATTCCAGGGTGTTCCTCAACGTATTCTGCCGCCCAGTCGCTACCCATGAGCAGAAGGGCCGTCGAAAGGCCGTCGCCATCGATCGACCGCTTCGATATCACCGTTGCGCTTGCAAGATCGCTTTCAGAGGGGCGTCCGGTACGGGGGTCGGCAATGTGGTGGTAGACCATGCCCTTTTCGTCTGCGAAGCAGCGCTCGTAGATGCTGCTTGTGACAATGGAACAGTCGTTTAGCTCGAGGATACAGGCGGGCTGTTCGGCAGTCATCTGCTTGTTGCGAAGCGTTCGCAAATCGATTCCATGCGGGCTGCGTGCCAACGCGGCGGCGCGCTTCTCTGCCCGATTCCGCTCCAGGGCATGGAGGGGCGACCTTATGCCTACGCTCCAGTGCGCTTGCCCCTCCTTTCCCAAGAAGGGCTCTCCTTTTATCACGATGTTTCCCCCAAGGTCGATAAGCGCATGGAGGATCTGCCTCTTCTCGAAGAGCTCCCCTACCCTATCGGCGATGTAGCCCTTCGCAATGCCTCCCAACGAGACCTTGCTTTCGGGGGTGGGGAGTTGGGCATAGTCCTCGGCCACTCGGGGCTGCCCCACTTTGACGGTTTCAAGAGCTCTGGCTATTTCGTCTGTGCTGGGAACCTGGGCCCTGTGGTGGTTCCAGAGTTCGGCAACGGGCGCCATGGCGATATCGAACAGCCCCACCGTTTCCTCGTAGTAGTGTCGGGCAGCCTTCAGGATCGCTGCGGTTTCACGACTGACGGTCACTGGCCTTCCCTGCGCGTGGTTAAGGCGCCAAATGTCGCTCCCCTCCCGCGTGTGGCTCCACATCCTCTCGTAGCGGTAGCAGAGGCCGACCGCTTCATCGAGGGCTTCGTTGAGCCTCCGGCAAGAAACGGGCGTCGCCGCGTCTCGAGGAATTGCCGCTTTGATGCGACAGTTTGTGTCAAAGGCAAAAAAGCCGCGGCTCTCCACCTCAAATCTTCCTTCCGCAGACGGAGTCTTGGGGAAAAGCGCTGGCTTGGGCTGCTCGGTCTGCTCACTCACAGGGGGGGTCCTTTCCTGAAGAAACGATTGGCTGGACGCGCCACGGTGGGCAAAGAACGGCCCCGCAGCTAGCTGACAAATTGCAGATTGTTAGCTATGGTAAACTTCGTTCTTATAGTTAGCCACAGCTAACTGAACTTCAATGGGATTAGCCAGGAAGGAAAGACATGACAGAATCCCGCTCGACTAGCTCGACTGCAGCAACCGTAGCGAAGATTGGCGTAACGGCGGCCTTGGTTGCGGGAATGGCGGTTACCGCCCCCGTCGCTACATTTGCGGCAGATGAGAGCGATCAGGATGTGGACGCCGCATCTGAAACTGCAAAGGAGGGCTACTACTACATCAGCGATAGTTCCTATGGGCTGAGCTCATATCTTTCTGAGGCGGTTTCCCAGGGATACAGAAAGATTCATATCGGAACGAGCTTTACGGACAAGGGAACGGTCACCATTCCCTCGTCGATTACCGAGCTTGCGGGGTATTCCGAAGGGTTCTTTGGATCGGGTCCAAAGACGGTCGATCTTGGGTATTCCAACAAGATGAACGCTGTCTTTCCCGCGGGTTCTAAGATCAGCGTTGATCGGATCAACTTCTACAAGCGAAACAGGTCGGACGCAGAAGGCGCCGTTGTCGAGGTCCAGAAGGGCGCCGTAGTCCACTTTTCTAATTGCACGTTTTCCAACACTCCCGTAGTAAACGGAACGGCGGTATTCGAGGACTGCACCTTTGCAACGGGAAAGATCGAGAACAACGGCTCTGCAACGTACACGGGCAGCACCAAGGAGCCCGAAAACACGGGAACCCCCACCATGTCCTACCAGGACCTTTCGTTTAGCTTTTCTTCGGGCAAATCGTTCTCAGCTGCCGTGAAGGGCGACGAGGTAAGCCAGACGCTGCCCTTTGAGCTGAAGGGAACGAAGGCTTCCGATGCAAAGATCTCTGCAAAGGTGGTCGATGGGCAGGGCGCCGAGGTCGATGGGTTGAGCGCCTCCGTCTCCAAAGAGAGCATTTCCCTCACGGGAGAGGCTCCCGAGGCAGGTTCGTACTCGGTTATCGTCTCCGCCTCGGCGACCAAGGAAGATGGCTCGGTGGATTCTGCCGGCGAAACTCTTGGTTTTGTGGTGCAGGAGAAGATTCAGGTACGGCTTGCGGGAGACCTTCAGTGCTTCGTCGTCAATGGAACCTCTGCCCTAAGCGGGGAATATGACGTCATGGCCACATCGACGGGCGGCGGCTCTTCAAGCACGACCCAGTCAAACAGCCTAAAGCCTGAAGTAAAGGAAGGTTCGGGCGCATGGGAAGACTGGAACACCTTCGCAACGCGCAATTCGGACGCCCATATCAGCTTCTCCATTAGCCCGGAAGGCAGTGGCATGGAGGTAAGCGCCGTAGCCTACGACACGGTTTACGTGCAGGGAACGCCGCAAACGCCCGGCACGTACTACATCACGGCAACAGTGACCTCCGGTGCGCGCACCCAGAAGAGCAGCCCCGTCGAGATGAGGATCTACTCAGACGATCAAACCCTGCAGCAGCGAATGGATGCGCTTGCCGAGGGAACCAGCTCTTGGGATATGGAACCGTACGAGATCTCCGAAACGGGCAATGCGGTTGTGCCCGTTGGGCTGCATGACATCTACGGGTCGCACGAGTCTGGTGTGTACGGCATTATCGGCAAGGGCGAAAACGGCAACTTTGGCACAGAGACCCTGACGATCCCCTCGGGCGCCGATGTCACGATCCACAACATGAAGATCTACTCCAGCGTGAAGATCGTTGTGGAAAAGGGAGGAAAGCTGACCCTCGACGACTCAGTTGCCTATGGTGCCGTTGAGGTGAACGGCGGCACGCTGAGTGCGCGCAACAGTTCTTCGTTTGTCAACCAAATCACGTTGAACGATGGCTCCACCCTCGAGGATGCCGAAATCAGGTCTCATGCAAACTACCTCACCGACGGCAACTACAAGGTGGAGGCACCGAAGGCGCCCGTGCAGACAAATGGCACCGTTACGGTGAAGGGCGCCTGCTCAATCGAAGGCGAGGGCATCGTAGCCAACAAAGACGCCCAGTCAGGCCTGATCGTGAACGCGGGGAAGCTCGTTATCGAGCAGGGCGCCACGCTGAAGTCGACGGGCGGCTCGGTTGATGTCAACGGGGGAAACGGTGGCGCGGGCGTCGTCCTTAATGGTGGATCCATCGTTGGCAACGGGTGCCTTGAGGCTGTAGGCGGCTCCGTGGGAATGGGCGGAGGAGACGGCGGCGCGGGCATCGCTGGCAAGGGCGTTGTGAGCGTTTCCGTGCTCAAGGCCACAGGTGGCAACACAGTTGGCGAGAATGATGCCGCCATGGGAGATCCGGGCAATGCCGGAAACGGAATCGATCCTGAGGTCTTGGTCTCGAAGTCTTCCCAGGTTGAATCAGTGGGCGGAACAGGTGTTAACCCCGGCTCGAGCGACTACAACTTCTATGAGGACCATGGCAGCGTAACCCCCGACCAGGGCAATGGCGGCGATAACGGCGACGGCGGCAACGGCGGATCTGGTGGCGCCGACAACAATGGCGGCAACGGCGGCAGCAACAGCGGCGGTTCCGGTAACGGAAACGCCTCCGGTAACGGAAACGATAGCGGTAGCGGCAGCAACGGAACCAGCAGTTCCAATAACGGCGGCGCCGGCACTGGCAACGGCGGTTCCAACTCCGGCAATAGCACCAAGCCTTCCCGCTCTTCCAAGCTGCCTACAACAGGCGATACGACTCCCCTTGGAGCGGCATCGGCACTTGTCGCAGCGGCCACGGGCCTTTTTGCGGCGGCCCGCAGGAAGTTCAATCGATAGCCCATCGATGCAGACAGCCGACACAGCACCGTAGCTGGCAAGAAGGCGCCCCCAGGGGCGCCTTTTTCAGGCGGCGTGCAGCCTATGGTGCCATCACATCCGAATCGATCTTTGATCAACCCTTGATTCACTTTTCGGGGAATGATTTTCAGATGGAATGCTGTGCAACGATTTGTAGATTGCCGCAAGGGCGCCTGCCGCCGCAAGCGCCCGCCAGGCATGGGACGCCGGGGCAGTCTAGCATCTCAACTCCATCGCCGTCACGTTGAGGAAGCTGCGGTAGCCGCAACATAAGCCGGAGGGACCACGGCCTCGCCCATGCGGCCGTTGCCCCCCCCGGCCCTTGCAGACCTTAAGGGATAAGGACACGGACAAGGACGGGCGACTAAACCGGAGGCAGCAAATGGATAGGCATTATCATTTCAGTGGTAGAGTCTGACTCTGGCCGCAGCCGGTCGAGAGGAGACTATCGCGTGAAGCGGCCGAGGCATTATGTAGGGTCCCGCACCAGCACCAGGTTTCTCCTGACAACCTTCCTCATCACTTGGCCCGCATGGTGGCTGAATGCGGTTCTGACCTCAGCGGGCATCATCGATTATTCAAGTCCCATCGGAACGGCAATCCACACCGCCGGCGTCTTTGGACCCACCATCGCCGGACTCTCGTTGATTCCGGGAGGCTTTACCCTGAAGCGCGGCCTCGCGTTCACGTTCGGCGGACTGAGACGCTCGCTCCCCTGGACCGCGGCGTTCCTCGTCGTGCCGCTGGTCCTTCTCACCGCCGCCTCCGATGGCCTCGCGGAAGGCTTCAGCCCAATCTCCGCCATGGGAGCCTTCCTTTTTTTCGCGGCCTGCCTTGCCACCGGGGCTATCTGGGGCCTGTGGCATCTGCCGCTGTGGTTCACGCAGGGCGCCGGGAGGGAGACGACCCCGTTTCCTGCGTTCGCAGCCCTCGCCGTGCTCCTCTCGTTCTGGCTGTCGGCGCTCTATCGCGCGGGCGGGTGCGCCTTCTCCTGCCGCCTTCTCCATGCGCTGGCGAACACGCTCATCGGTGTGCTCACGCTCTCAAGCATCCCGCTCGTGATGGCCGCGGTGCTCGCCCTCACGGGGCTCTCGCTGGCCGCTTTGCCATATTCCGCACCTACGCGAGCGCTTGATCGATCAGCTTGTTGAGTGCCTCGCGCTGCTCAGCAGAGTTGATACCGCCCATGATCGGCTCTCCCACGATGTTGCCGTTCTGGTCGATCACGTAGGTGGTCGGGAACGAGTACAGGTTGGAGGTGAACTTGCCGGCCTCGCTATCCGACTTGAACCAGATGTTCTTGTACGTCACGCCCTTCTTGGAGAGCACGTCCTTGGCATCGGCCACCTCGCCCTTGCTACCATCGAGCGTAAAGGAATTGACGCCCACGACCTGGCCGCCCTTTGCGGCAAGCTCCTTGTTGAGCTCCTCCAGATCGCTCAGTTCGCCCACACAGGGCTTACAGGTGGTAAACCAGAAGTTCATGACGGTGACCTTGTTCTTGGAGAACAGCTCGTCGCTGTTTACATCGTTGCCGTCAAGGTCCTTGCCCTTGAAGCTGGGGAACTTTGCTGCCTTGCTCTCGCCGTTGGCCATTCCCGCGGCCGAAGCATCAACGCTCTCCCCCTCGCCAGGCGCGCTGCCACATCCGGGGAACTCCTTCTCCAGCGCCATGAGCTTTTCCTCGATCTCCTTGACCTGCTGCGCGCCGGCCTTCAGCGTCTTGAGCTCGTCAGCCGTAAACTGGTCCTTGGCGCCCTCGATGGTGCCGAGCAAAAAGTCGCCGTAGTTCTTGCCGTCCTCGATCATGGGGGTGTCCTTGTTGGCCGCAAGGAACACCTTTTCCCACAGGGCGTTATCGCTCGCAAAGATCTCGTTTTCCTTTTGCAGCAGCTGCTTGTGCAACTCGGCCGCCTCGTCGGCACTCGATGGCTTTTGCGCCATGAGCTCGGCAATCTGCGCATCGCCGCTCGTGGCATCGCTCGCGTCGCCCTTGGGCACAGAGCACGCCACGAGACTCAGCGCCAGCACGGGCGCCATCAACAGGACCGCAATTTTTGACAGTTTCATGGTTCCTCCGTTACATCGAAGCTTATATGGATGCCTGTTTGCTTTCGCAGGCTTGCGAAGACTGCGCGGGCTTGTTGCCCGTCACGCCCAGCCCGTAGCGAAAGCTAATGGCATCGACGGGGCACGCACCCACGCACTTGCCGCAGCGGATGCACTCGGCATGGTCGGGCGTACGCGTAACGTCCACGTCCATCTGGCACACCTTGGCGCACTTGCCGCACGAGACGCACTTGCACTTATCAACCTTGATCCCCAGCAACGACACCTTGTTCATGAGCGCATAAAACGCGCCGAGGGGGCAAATCCATTTACAGAAGGGGCGATAAAACAGCACGCTCAGCACCGCAACCGCAATGAGAATCGCGAGCTTCCAGGTAAAGAGCTTTCCCAGCGCGGAGCGGATCCCCGCGTTCATGATTGACAGCGGAATCGCTCCCTCGAGCACACCCTGCGGGCAGATGTACTTGCAAAAGAACGGGTCGCCCATGCCCACATCGTTGACCACCAAGACGGGCAGCAGCACCACGGCAAACAGCAGCACGGCATACTTGATGTACGTGAGCGGCTTGAGCTTTTTCGTGGAGAGCTTTTTGCCGGGAATCTTGTGCAGAAGCTCTTGCAGCCATCCAAACGGACACAAAAAGCCGCATACAAAGCGCCCCAACAGCACACCGATCAGGATGAGGGTTCCGGTGACGTAATACGAGAAGCTGAACTTAGACGAGCCCACCACCGACTGAAACGACCCGATGGGGCACGCACCCGAGGCCGCCGGACACGAGTAGCAGTTGAGCCCCGGCACGCAGACGGCTTTGCCCGCCCCCTGATAGATGCCTCCCTTGGCAAAGTTAGGCAGGTGAATATTGGTCGCAAGCGTCGCCACCGCCTGGATCAGTCCGCGAAATCGCGCCAAAAGGTGCGATACGGTGTTTATTCTTTTATCCAATTCCGATACACTCCAAGCACAGCCTGATTGCCTTGGCCAGCACGGCATCCGCCTCGCCGCGCATGACGCCAAAGCACACCATGGCCATCCCGACGATCAGCAAAGCAACCTGCGCCACAGGCTTGATCGCTTTGAACAATCTGACCACTCCTTTCGCTTCGCGACCCATTGGACCATACCGACTATAAAATCCGCGTTAAGCGCGAATGACTATGCAAGGAGAACGTTATGCGCATCTTGGTCGTCGAGGACGAGCGGGCGCTGTGCGATGCGATCGCACGCAGCCTGCGTAACTTGGCCTATAGCGTCGACTGCTGCTACGACGGGCAGCAGGCCCTCGATCTGCTCGATGTCGAGACCTTTGACCTTGTCGTGCTCGACCTCAATCTCCCCCATGTCAACGGCATGGCCGTGCTCAGGCAACTCAGAAAAACCGATTGCGAGACCAAGGTGCTCGTGCTCTCGGCACGTGGCGAGGTCGCCGACAAGGTGGCGGGGCTCGATGCCGGCGCCAACGACTACCTCACCAAGCCGTTCCATCTTGACGAGCTGGCGGCGCGCATCCGTAGCCTCACGCTCAGGCGCTTCATGCAAAACGATACTGTCCTCACCTGCGGGTCGCTGAGCTTTGATACCAAGACGCGCCTCGCCTCCGTGGGCGACGTGCCCCTATCCCTCACGCGCAAGGAGACCGGCATCTTGGAATACCTGATGCTTAACCAGGGGCGACCGGTGAGCCAAGAAGAGCTTATTGAGCACGTATGGGACTGCAGCGTCAACAGCTTTAGCAACGCGACTCGCGTGCACATCTCGTCGCTGCGCAAAAAGCTGCGCGGCGCGTTGGAGCACGACCCCATCCGCAACCGGATCGGCGAAGGCTACGTTATGGAGGATGGCGAATGAAGCGGCTGTCGCTGCAGTGGCGCATCACGTTGATGACGGCCCTGCTGATGTGCTTGACCGGCGTGCTCATTAATTGCATGGTCGGCTACTCCGGCATGCGCTACATGGACTCGATTGGCACTGAAGTGTCGGCGCATGGCGAGGTGCAGGCGGACTCGCCCAGCTCATTTGACCCGGCGAGCAAAGAGCTCGATGACGAGCTGACCATCGTCGTGAGCAACGCCCAGGAATCGTTTGGCGCGACGAGCTGGTATATAACCGCGGCGGTAACGCTGCTCGGCGGCGTGCTGGCCTATTTTGTGAGTGGGCATGCGCTACGGCCGCTGCGTTCCTTTGCGGCGCAAGTCGAGAGCGTGCAGCCCGACAACCTCGCCGACACAAAGATCAGCGAAGACGTGCCTGCCGAACTCAGGCGCTGCAGCGCGTCGTTTAACGACATGATTGCCCGCCTTGACGAGGGTTTTTCTGCGCAAAGGCAGTTTACGGGCAATGCGGCGCACGAGCTGCGCACGCCGCTCGCGCTCATGCAGGCCCAGGTTGAACTGTTTTGTGCCGAGCACCCCGGCATCGACGCTGACACGGCTAGCCTGCTCGGCCTGCTGCAGGAGCAGACCGAGAGAATGACGCACATGACAGCGACGCTACTTGAAATGAGCGAGCTGCGCGGCGTCCCCTGCAACGACGAGATTGACCTGGCGCCGATGATCGAGGAAGTGCTCACCGACCTGGCGCCGCTTGCCGAGGAAAAGGGCATCACACTTGCAAGCGAGGGCGAAGCGCAAATGATCGGCAGCGACACGCTGATCTATCGACTGCTGTTCAACTTGGCCGAAAACGCCATTCGCTACGGCGCGCCCAGCTCGACCGTGCAAATCAGCACCCGCGACGAGGGCAACCGCGTGCTGCTGCGCGTGCGCGACCAGGGGCTGGGCATTCCCGAGCAATACCAGACGAGCATCTTCCAGCCCTTCTTTCGCGTCGACAAATCGCGTAGCAGGGCATATGGCGGCGTGGGCCTGGGACTTGCGCTGGCCGGGGAGATCGCCGCGCTCCACGGCGGCTCCATCGAGGTTGAAGAGAGCTCGGAGAGCGGAACGACCATGCTCGTGACCCTTCCCGCACGCACACTCGGCTAATAACGCCTCGTCACAAGGCAGCGCAACGTCAAGACCCGCACCCCAATGTCAACTCTTTTCGAAAAAAGGGGCCCTGCTCGCCTTTGCTGAATGGGGTCGCTTCGCGTCAGCAGGTACTTGGGGTAGTTGTCTCTGACCTGTTCGAACGGGCGGTATTCGCGCTCCTCGATGGACTGGTCGGCCATGATGGTCATTGCGACCTGAACGTATGCGTAGCCCATCTCCGGGTTCCTGAGGATGAAGTCGCATTCCAGCTTTCCAATGCGCCCGACGCTGACCTTGCAACCCTGCGCGCGAGCGTCTCGCGCTTGACCCTCACGCCCTGCTTGCTTTCGAGGTCGGACTGGATGTTCGCAAGCGAAGTGGTGACGCCGAAGTTGTTGATGACGTAGTCGCGCACCTGGTTGAACACGGAGACGTTCTTGATCTTCACGCGCCTGCGGATGTCCTTTTCGAAGATCTCCTGGATTACCGCCGCGACGTAAGCGCGCTTGTCGGTGAGCTGGGGGGTGGTGATGCGTGCCATGTCGTCAGGGCGCTTGTTGGGATCCACGCAGGGCCCCTTCGGGGCCGATGGGATGCGCCGGCGCGCAGGCGCATTGGCCACAACATTAAATTACATGCAGACACGACCAGGTTTTCCCTGCTGAGCACGACCGGAAGACGCAGCACGGCTCATCGTACTGGCGAACCCCTACGTCTTCATCAGCCATATCATGAGCCTGCCCGCCCTCCCTTTCTTTATCCAAAGCCTGGGCGGAAGCGAGGCGATCGTGGGCATCTGCGCAGCGGCCTTCTCTTTAGCCGCCGTGATCAACAGACCGTTTGTGGGCTGATGGCTCGATAACGGAGCTCGCAAGGTGGCGCTTGCGATAGGCCTTCTGCTCTTGGGCGCCGCGCCACCAGGCTATGTGTTTGTGCCGATTTCCTGTCATGCCGCCCAATGACCCCGAAGCGGGTATCACCCAAGAGGCGCAGACCCAGTTGAAAGAGGCATCATGTCCAAGCTTGACGATTTCATGCGGCTCCTATGCGGCGAGTTCGACAACAGGGAGCAGTTCGAGGCGAAGCAGGCCGCGGGCGAGACCTTCCCCCTTGCCCACCACGTCAACACCGCCTGCAACGATAAGATCCTGGGGCTTCCCGACGACTTCGCCGGCACCTTCATGGTCGAGGAGTGCTACTACGAGGTTGACGGCAAGAAGTCCGCCTCGCCCCACCTGTTCCTCTTCACCGAGGAGAAGGACGGCGTCCTTCTGACCTCCTACGACACGCCCGAGGGCAACGACAAGCGAACGTTCTCCTACGTGACCATGGTCCCCGCCGAGTTCTCATCTCTGCGCGAGTCGGGCAAGTTCACGCCCGCGCTCTACCGCGAGCACGATGGCGTATGGGAGGGCGGCTCGGACTCCATGTTTTCGCCCGTCATGAGGTTCCACCTGTTCGAGAGGTTCTCCGCCGACGTCCTGGAGGTCTCCGAGTCCATGGAGATGAACGGCAAGCGCGTGTTCGGCTTCGACGAACCAATCCTCTACAAGCGCATCGGCAAGTAGCCACGAGGTGAGAACGGATAGGCGTGGGACGTGGGGGTTCGTCATGCAGAGGAGCGCGCCCAGACACATCCTGTACACAGCGATGCTGGTTCCGTTCATCTTGATGACCATAGCGTCGACGCACTCGAGATATTAGCAAGATGATGGACGGTTGTCGTCGATGGGCCACCACGGACGCAGTCCCAGCAGCTCCCGATTTGTTTTTAGCTCGTTTGTCTCCGTTTGCCGGACGGTAGTACAGAAATTGGGCTGCTTGATGAAAGGGGCCGAGCCTGGAGACAATCCAGACTCGGCCCCTTCGCTTTGAAGTGAGAATGGGACGGATGCCCAAAACACGTCGATCGTGGCGTCAAGCGTACTGGACGCGCTAACACCGCTGGCGCCACCGGCAGCAGCGACATCCGGGACGGGTCGAGCGCTGGCGATGGCATTTTCGGCGCACCTGGGGAGTAAATGATACGGTGGCTTACACGGCGACGCTCGGCGGTATGCCGCGGCATTTCCCCTGATTGCTCCCGTTTTCATTGAGGCGGCGAGATTCTTTGCTCCCCATTAACCACCTGGGGAAACGCCGTACGGAGACCGCAAAAACGCCCGTTGAGTTCGATTTGAGTTTCACGGGCCCCGAAACGGCGTCGTTTCGCCCCCGGGGACAAAAACCGCGCGTCTACTCACTTGGGATGAATCCTTACTCCCGTCCCCCCCCCCCCCGAATGCCGCCCCGTGCCTTGTTGTCTTTAAATGCGGGGAGTAAATGGCGAAATCTCAGGTGAAAAGGAGTAAATAGCCAAAGAAAAAGCCTCCGTTCCAACGCGGGGACAGAGGCCAGATCATCGTATTTACTCACCGCCGTCGCTGGCGGCTTTGCCGTGACTATCGTACGAAACGAAACTCAACGCCACAGTGCGGCACTCAAAAATGCAGGTCAGAACCCTATCGACCTACTCCCACTCGACATTGAGATTTTGCATCGTCATAAATCGTTATTCCCTTTGATTTCGCATAGTGCCCACAGTGGACATAGGAGAAAGAAGAACGCGTACTCAAACGATACTCGCAAATGCCTTTATTCCGCATTGGATTCAACGGTTTCCTTGTACACATCCCCCATCATCATCTTGTAATGTTCAATGTTCTCGCTGACCTCGAAAATTCTTTTGAAGACTTCTCTATATTTGTCAGGAGATTCCGAATAGCTATCGATGTACAAATCATCTGGAATCGAGTGAGAGCCATCATTCATCCAAGCAAACAATGATCTGCAAATTATCTTATCTTCGATAGTTTCGAATCGATTTTCGATTTTGTCGGACTTATCTTTTCCGAGCATCCGGAAATAGTTTTCTATGATTCGACGCATTGAGTTCTGAAGTGCGATAGTGCTGGCAGAACGGCTCTTAACCTCCTCCCAAAGCAATTCATATGAGGTTTTGATTGGATTGGTGCTGCCATGGTCCTTAATGAATGATTGATTTCCACGCTTTTGGATCGTCCAGTATTTCGTATTCCTGTCGTCATATGCTTTTCCTTTTGAGAACGATGCTTCTTTATGGAAAAATGCATTGTGGGTGAGTACGAATACCTGCTTTACTTCACTTTGATTCTTTTTTGCATCGTCAATCAATTGCTTCACCATACAGCTGACAATGTAGAGGACGGTGCTATCTAAGCTGCAGATAGGATCGTCGATCACGACAATCTTTTCTTGTGCGAATTGATTAGGGTCAACTGATCCCTTGATAAGTTGCATGAAATAGAGAAATGCGACAAAAGTCTCCTCTCCCTCACTTAGGGTCTTACCAGCAGGAGAACCGTCGGGTCTAACAATTTGGTATGCATTTTCTGACGCACCTGAAGGCTGGATGCTGAATCCATCGAAGCCATACGCTAACAGTGAACGATTTATTTCATCGACTGTCGGTTGTATGCTCGTGATTCCTTTTCTGGCTTCAACAATTTGTTCGTTGAAGTTTTTTTCGTAACCTTTTTGTTCCCTGATGGTTTTCTCAAGACCCTTCTTTGCACCCTCTAGTTTTTTGATGGCTTCCTCATGCGACTGGATTGCAGCTGCGCCAATCTTTCTTAGAGTCGCCCATGTATCCTTAAGAAGTCGTTCTTTTTCCTTGCTGATGTTTAGCATTGCCTCATTATGCTCGATGATTGCATTATTGATGACAGTTATCTGCTGCAACAACTCCTCGTACAGTTTGCTGCATGAGCTAATCGTGACCCTTCTGCTAGGCTCCGCCACTTTGCCCTCCATCAGCTTGATGTTTTCTTCAATTGCAGGGCGGATTTCTAATACTTTGGTCTCGAGCAACTGCCGACTCTGATCACCGCAAGCAACGATAAATGGGTTTTCTAAAAGTGCTTCAAATATCGTTAAAAGTGCACCAGCAGTGGATCGATAGCAGTTTAATTCGTCTTTCGCCTTACGAAGATTGGTCTCATATTGATTGTCAAAGAAAGATTCAAGCTGGGTCTTTAAATCGGAGGTGATCGTATGTTGCTGACAGAACGGACACACATCCGTTTCGTCGACATAAACCATACCTTGCCTAACCCAGTCGGAATTACCAAGGGTACCAATAAGCTCGGCTATGCCAACATCCTGATTGCCTATGATGGCCAATTCCCAAATATCGCAAGTTTCGCAATTACCCAAATTGTCGACAAGGGTTCTAAATGAATCAATACTGATGCTTTCGTAGGTGTTCGGTTCTCCTGAGAATACGTCAGCGATTTGGGCTTCTAGCTCATCAATGGTGACGCTGGGCTCTTCTCCCGGCTTTTCGAGTAACTTCGATGCGAATTTCGATTTACTGTTTCTGTATCCAGTAAGGGCTGGCCCAAGCAGCCGTTCATTTGGCTTAAGAACGTTATCCCAAACGCTATCACGGAAAGACTCTGTCGCATCGTCTATTTGTTTTTGTTTGTCTTCCAGTTGCTTATTGGCTGAAGAGATTTTCTCTTGAGTTCTTTGGAGCTTATCTAGAAGATCATCGATATTCTTCTGAGCTTCGACAGAATCGGAACCCAGGGTAAATACACCTGGGAAGTTCTGTTGATCTCGAAAGTTTTCCTCTCGCCACTCCTTGTTGTAGACAATGATTTCTGAAGAATCCCCATCCCATTCAATTGAGGATGGCTCTGAGTCAAGATCATCTTGATTTCTTAGAAGATTGCTGATGGTTGATTTGCCGCTTCCATTTGGGCCGTAAATAAAGTTTGCAATAGCGCAGCCCTCAAAAGAGGAGTGTTGCTCCTGAAAAACACCGTGTCCACTCATGTGGATTGCTTTTATAGCGCCCATTCAAAACCTACTTTCCAGTCCAAGGGCTCTTGCCATCGGGGGGTGTTCATCCAGTAGCCGGGGTCGTAGGTCTTCTTCCAGTCCTCGTACTCCTTGCGGGTGATCTCCTTGGCATCGAGCCTCTGCTTCATCTCTTTCCAATCCCTGAGGAAGCCGTCGAAGGTCAAGCCAACGGTATAGAGGCCACCGGTGGTGACGGGCCGACCATCAAGCTCGGTGATGGTGTAAACCATGAGTTCGTCGTTCTCCAGGAGGGCGTAGAAGAACTCCATCTTAGGGCCAAACTCCGGTGCGGAAAAGATGTGTTCTTGCGTCCCTTGGCTGTATTCCGATTGCTGACGATATGGAGGAAGTCGAGCCGCTCCAAATTCAAGGTTAGCTTAACCTGAGTATTGTATGAGTAGCAGAGGCTGTTGTTCTAGAACGACAATCTCTGCTTGAGTATATTATTTTGAATGGTTGCTGTTGGAGCTTGCCATAAGCACAAAATCGTAACGTTGTGGGTGTTTCCAATCGAATAATTAGTAATCATGAAGGTGAATATGCAGCTCAGATGCATGAAAATGGTCCTCTGGGTTAATCACAGAGGACCACTTAGCTTTCATGGTGCCGAGTGGTTACCTGATGATTTCAGTGCATATCGAGCAACTGAATTGCACTCGAAACTACTCGAATCAAACATTACAATAATGTGCGGATTTACTCCCACTCGGTGGCACCGTTTCTGCTGTCCCGTCATTCCAGTTGCGCCCAGTTTTTGGTGTCGCCTCGAGCCGAGTGCCGTCAGGTAACGCTATGTCGTGTTTCATCGGCTTCGGGGACAAAAGTTGGGACAACTTCAAAAACTATTTTCAAACTCAGGGCCTTGAGTTTTTGTCCCAAGGGGCACGGCGAACAGCCTTAGAGGCTCGATATCGACGAAAACGCCCGCTTTGAAACTCAAGTGCCTTTTCGCGTGCAAGCCGCCAGCTGCAATGGGAAGTGAATCAACGCAGGTGGCTTTCAAGCAGTTTGCAAAACTGCAGGTCGCAGGCCTTCATTGCTAGTAGGGGAAATGAGTAGTCTCAGGTGGCTTGCCCATGAGCTGGCGAGCAGGTCGGAGCTTCGTTGTTGGCGCGATCGCTTCGTGCGCGCTCGATAGGCCTGTTTAACAAAAGGCCTATCGGATGCGACTGGTCGCCCATACGGCGACGGCGTTTCCCGTGCGGGCGCGAACGGCCCCGTGTGCCCTATCGAGCGATATCCCCGTATGACGCTCAGAACTCCTGCTCGCCGAGCAGCCACCTCGCAAGATCCAGCACGAACACGCCCTCTCGGGTATAGGGCTCATGCCTCGTGCGGGCGATGAGGACCTTCGGGAACGCATCCCTGACGGACAGGAGCGGCGCGAGCTCCCTCTCGAGCGTCGATTCGGAGCTGATGTCGTCACTTACCTGAATGTAGACGAGCTCCGACCCCCTCTTCGCGACGAAGTCGACCTCCTTTTGGTACAGCTTCCCGACGTAGGTCTCGTAGCCTCGCCTCATCAGCTCCAGGAAGACCGCGTTCTCGTACATGCGGCCCCAGTCCATGTCGCGCGTCCCCAGGACCGCATAGCGCATTCCCGAGTCGCATACGTTATGCTTCGCCTGCGTGCTCAGATATTACTTCCCCTTGATGTCGTAGCGCTTCGCCTCATAGAAGACAAAAGCGTCGCGGAGGTAGGAGATGTAGCGCCCGATGGTGACGTGGTTGGTGGGAACCCTGTTGGCGTCGAGGACGTTGGCGATGTTGTTGGGCGAGTTGAGGTTGCCGGAATTGTCCATCATGTACTCGGCCAGCCTCTCCAACACGGTGGAGTCGGGCAGCGAGAACTTCTGGACGAGGTCGCGCGTGAGGATGGTCTTATAGACATCGCGGATGTAGCCGTACGACTCCGAGATGTCATCGTAATCGTAGGACCCGGCGAGCCCGCCGCGCCTGATGAGCCCGTCGAAGTCGTCGTCGACGGCCCCTTGCTCGCCGAAGTAGGAGCGGTATTCACCGAAGCTGAAGGGGGGATGTGTACCTCCCTGTGGCGCCCCGTGAACAGGGTCGCCAGGTCCGAACTCAGGAGGAACGCGTTCGATCCCGTGAGGTAGACATCCCATCCGCCGCGCGCATGAATGCTGTTAATTGCCTTCTCGAAACCCTCGCACAGCTGCACCTCGTCGATGAAGAGACGGTTGCGGGCGCCCCCCTTGTGCCGCTCTATGATTTCGCGATGCAGCGCGTGGTACTCGAGCAGCGGCTCGTTGTCGAGGTCCAGCAGATCGATATAGACGTTGTTGGAGGATGGGTCCCTCCGAGCAACGGAGGCGGAGAACACCTTCATGAGCTCGGACTTGCCGGAGCGGCGCATTCCCGTGACCACCTTGTGTCCCGGGCGCCCTCGAACGCCCAAAGCCGCTCCATGTACGTATTGCGGTCTACCTAAGCCATCATCCACTCCTTCTCGGTTTCGAAACTTAAATTTTTTTAAAGTTTCGAAACCGAGAAAGGTTAGTGAGCAGGTTCGAGAACATGAGCGATGTGGAGGACGTGACCCAGCTGTTCACCTCGTGCAGCGAGCTTCGCACCGTGAGCGCGACCTCGTTCGACAACTCCAGGATCAAGAAGTACGCGAGCGTTCCCTACGGGTGCAGCAAGCTCGTGGGCGGCACCGACGGCTTTGTGCCATCACCCTCCTACGGCTTTGTGCCGTCACCCTCCTCGGGGGCCTCCGTGCTCAAGCTGGGTACGGGCGGCGTGCTGACCGACCCCGAGAGCGACATCCGCACCTGGCTCGATGCCACGCTGTTCGCCAACGGCGGGTTGAAGATCGGCTTCGCCAAGGCCGACGCGGCCGGACGCGAGGTGCTGGCCGCGGGCAAGCTGTACGCCAGCGCCAAGTACAACGCGATCCAGGCAACCCCCTGGGCGTCCTTCGGCAAGAGCGTCAAGGCCGTGGCGATCGCCGCCGATGCGTCGAGGCTCGCCAACGTGAACCTGAACTACTGGTTCTACGGGTGCAACGCGCTCGCGTCGGTTTCCGGCATGGCGAACCTGCGGGGCGTGGCCCGCATGGACCACACGTTCAACTCGTGCTCCGCGCTCGCCGAGCTCGACCTGCGGGGCATGAGCCCGGCGTCGCTTTCGAGTCTGCCCTACACGTTCGGGGCCTGCACGAGCCTGGCCAAGATCATGGTCGATGCCGACTGAGAGCTGCCCAAGGGGTGCACGGGCTCGTCCACGTTCCACAACTGCAATGCCATCGTGGGCGGCAACGGCACGGCCTACGACTCCAAGCAGACGACGTGCGCGATGTGTCGAATCGACCGCGAGGGGCAGGCGGGCTACCTCACTGCCGGGTAGCGGTATGGGACCGCACAAAATGGCACCCCTGTCGGCTGCGCAGGTGTCCTTCCTGCGCTGCTGCCAGGGGTGGGCGCGCCACCCCCGTGGTGCGGGTTAGGCAATGTGACGTGGCGGCGTGTAGCGAGGACTTGCTTACTCCTCGATTTCGGAAGATAGTCGAACCTTCCCCTTTATTTGAGGCTTCTGTTTTTCGATCTGGCGATACAGCTTGCTGTACTCGATAGCCCACGGCCTTTCGATTTTTCGCAGAGCCAGAAGGTTCATGTGGCTAGTCGTATATGCCCTTGCCTTTTCTTCAGAAAAGCCTTCGTACATCGTCAGGTATCTTGCGAAATCACGCTGGAAGAATCCTTCGTAGCGTTCCTGCGACAACAACTGTTCCGCTTCTCCTCGAGGCAAATCCCAGTGTTTTTGCAACAGGCCCAGAATCGCTTCCGTGGATGCAGGAGTCTCGTTAAGAGCCGCTACAGCTCTCAAGAGGCTTTCGTTGTACCCCTCCTCGTAAAGCCGGCTCCCCATTTCTACCTCCCGTTAGCAATTCTTTCGAGCAATCGTTACTGTTCTTTTTCTAATTTTACCTCGCATTTTGCTCTAATGATTCAGCTACCAGCTTTTGTGACCGCAGCGGATGATGGGGCCGATGTAATTGACCCATGTCCTGCTGGGAGGTCCTTGTGGAGTCTATTGCGGTGGCGCTCATCGGCGGCATCGTGACGCTGGTCGGGGCGATTGTCTCGAACTCGCGCAGCCGCGCGGTGATGGAGCTCAAGATCGATGAGCTCACCTGGCGCGTCGAGAAGCACAACTGCCTCATCGAGCGCACCTACAAGCTCGAGCAGGACATGGCCGTGGTCAGGCGCGACGTTGACGCGCTTGAGGAGAGGAGCGGCACATGAACCTTTTTTGACGAGCAACGAGTGGCAGTGGCGCCTGTTGCGCACCGTCGTCCAGGGCGTCATGGTGGCGAACGTCGGCTTGCTCATGGGCGAGGCGGTGCTCGACCCCACATGGCGTGCGCCGTGCATGGCCATGGTGATGGCCGTGCTCTCGCCCGCGATGGCGGAGCTTGGCAAGGCGGATGACTCCGATGAGTGAGTACGCGAGCGAGGAGGAGCCCTGGGAGGACCTGCGCGAGCCGGGCTACAAGCCCGCCGCGCCCAGCGACTTCAGGCCCGAGGAGGGCGAGGGCGCAGGCTTCGAGGAGGTCGGCGCCAATGGGGCATAGCATCCTGTTCAAGCAGTGTGGAAGCGACCACATGACGCGCGGGCGCTCCCACGCCATCGACCGCATCGTGATCCTCTACACGGCGACCCTGGCGTCGGCCCACAACAACGCGATCTACTTCTCGCGCAATGAGCGGCAGGGCTCGTCCGCGCACTACTTCGTGGACGACATCACTGACGAGATCTATCAGAGCGTGGCCGAGGGCGACACCGCCTAGCGCGCCGGCAACTGGCTCATGAACTGTCGCAGCGTCGGCATCGAGGTCCTGAGCGCCGGCGAGGACTACAGCGAGGTCGAGGTGGGCAAGCTCGCCTGGCTCGTACAGACCCTCATGAAGCGCTACAGCATCTCCGAGGGCGGCGTCATCCGCCACTACGATGTGACGGGCAAGGTCTGCCCCGCGCCTTACATCGCGGCCGGGTGCTGGGTGGCGCTACGCTCGCGCATCTGCCGCGGCATCGCGTCCTCGGGCACGACGGCTGTGGAGTCTTCTGGTAGCTCCTCCGCTCCCTCGGGCGACGTGGCGAGCCTGGCGCGGCGCGTCATCAACGGCGACTACGGCAACGGCGAGGAGCGCAAGCGACGGCTGAGCTCCAACTACGCCGCCGTGCAGCGCCGCGTGAACCAGATGCTCTCGTGAGTCGGCTGAGAGAGGAAGCGATGTGGGCGCTGGCGGGCGCAACGGCATTGCTGCTTTGCGTGGCGCTGGCGCACTTCGTCTTGATGGCCCTAGTTTATGAGAGGGCACGGGACGCATGCCGCCGATGAGATTCGTACCAGGCAAGAGGGTAAGGAGAGCAAAATGTCCCGTTCTGTTTCAAAACGTAGCATTCCACCTGCTGATACTCTGAGCTGGGGTGGTACGAATACCGTCGGGAAAAATGAGTATCCGGTACGAAATATCCTGAAGAAAGCGTTCTGGAGTGTTCTTGACTGTAAAAACAAGAAACCCCAGATAGATACTCCTACCTGGGGTTTCGTTGGTTTTCGTTACCTAGCGTAGCGAACCGTTATGAGGGGATCTTTACTCCCACTCTTTCACGCCCATTTGCTGTGGTGTCATTCCAGTCAACTCCAGCTGGGCTGTTGGGCTTGACTGTCTTGCCGCCGAATCCCGCCGCGTGACTTCGCGTAGGCGTTTGGGACAAATTCTGGGACAAAACCGCAAACTATTTCGAAACCACGAGCCCGCAGTTTCATTTTTGTCCCGGGGACAAAAAACGGGTTGGTCTTGAGGCCCTAAAACGTCCGATATGAACGCCAAAACAGCCGACTATCCTTTTCGACACCCGTTTGGCAAAGTGAATCGTAGCCAGTGGCTTTAACGTCTTGCATTCCCGCAGGTCAGACGAGATATGCAAGAGCGATGACTGAAAGAATCGTCGCGGGTGGCTTTGTTTTCGCCCTTATGAGCCGGCTCTAAGCGCCTTAGGAACCGAGCGGGAAATCCGAGTTAGTGGATCCCGATCGTCGCCTTATTTCGGGCTGATCGCAAATCAGTTGGCAACCGAAAGCCAAGGTATAGAGACGGGCCGCACCTATGCGCACATATTTCGGTACGTTTCGTGCGGCATCGGCCATAACAAAACAAACCGCCGAACGATTCAGATTGCAGACGGCCAACTCGACGCGATAAATCCGCCCTATCATCTTCCCAACACCCGCCTCCGCGCCATCAGCGCCCCGCGAAATGGTGAGTTTTTCAGCGCTTTTTCGGGTGCCATTGCCCCGATTCGGCAGGCTCAGCCTCCGCTCGATCTTACGCATGTTTTTTGGGAGGGCACGAATCGTCGCCCGCCACGGCGGCTTATACAGCCTCTCGGCATAGAGGGAAACGCCATGGTCACGCTCAACGTCTACGTCGACATCGAGCCGATGTCCAAGATACAGAACATGCTGCTCGTGTCGCCGAGCCTGTGGCGCGGCTACCTCAGCCTGAGGGTTGACCCTGGCCCCATGTTCCAGCAGAAGATCCGCGAGGCGATCGAGACGCTCGAAGCGTTCGGCTACGGCATCTCCGAGCCGGACGACCGCAACGTCCTCATCCGAGACGTGCAGACGATCAGCAGCCTCTATCCCACCGAGTACGCCGCTGTTCTGGGGGCCATCCCGACCGAGGCGACCGTGGTCGAGTAGAGGCTGAGGCTGGCGCTTTCCCAAATCCATAGTGCAAGTACGGGAATGTGGAATCGCGTTTAGATAGATTCTACTCGGCCTTCTCGGTGACGCAAATGCGGCACGGGTTTCCGCGAACGCAGATGCCCGTGCCCTTCCTTTTATGATTATGCAAAGAGTCTACGCGAATGTAGATGAGGCCTCGCGGTTCAGGCCGGCAATTTTCCGCCGCGCCGCCCATATGGCCCTCGAAGAGTTCGCAACCGTAACAAACGTTGGGAGGCCTTTAGCGGCAGCCCTGGTTCCTTCGGACTATTCGGTTCCGATCGCTTGCGCGGGAAGTCGAGCAGGCGGTCGCAGTAGTACCCGTACTGCGCCCGGCGTGCCTCGGTCTCGGCAGGGATACCGTCGGTGAGCGGTTTCGTTAGGGTGTCGAAGCGGTCGAGGATGTCGACGACCTTCTGCTGTGTTTCGAGGGATGGGACGGGAATCTCGACTCTCGCTAAGTCCACAGGCGCGACTTCGATTACCTTTGTCCCTTTCGCCACCTTTCGTTTTGATATCTGAGAGTCCTAAGCAGTAGCTAAATATGCTAGATATCTCGGGATAATGCTTTCAGTCGCATACGCGCAAGAGTGCCCGCTGATTGCAAGCGGCTGTTCGCCTTCCCACACCAATGGCGTGCAGACATCTTCGATATTCTCGCTCGTTATGGCAAAAATCACGTCTCCAGGGTTTGCCTTTTTCGATTTAACGTATTGCTCTTCAGATCATCGTTGTGTGCTCGTAGCCGCACTCCACGAAGAGCCGCTCGGCAACGTCGAGAATCTTCTCGACCGTCTCCTCCGGGCACTTATTGCGTGC
This sequence comes from Paratractidigestivibacter faecalis, assembly GCF_003416765.1. Taxonomy (NCBI): domain Bacteria; kingdom Bacillati; phylum Actinomycetota; class Coriobacteriia; order Coriobacteriales; family Atopobiaceae; genus Paratractidigestivibacter; species Paratractidigestivibacter faecalis. The sequence continues at coordinate 1,497,575 of NZ_QSNG01000001.1, forward strand.
CACGGGCACCTCCGTCCTTATTGTCGCGATAAACACACCATGAGTGGCGTGCGGGTCGAGAAGGGCTGGCGCCAAAAGAGCCCAACGGCCGTTACGGCTTCGTTAGAAACGCGCCCCACCATGGATGGTGAACCCGAAAGGTAAGGCGCGTGGGCACGGCGACTCGGCCCGCGCGCCCGGAAGAGAAAGGATAAACCCATGGGTTACATGCTCGAGACGCGCGGGCTCACCAAGCGCTTCGGCCGCGGCGACCAGGCGCAGGACGCCGTGGGCGACGTGAGCCTTCATATCCGCGAGGGCGAGGTGTACGGGCTGCTCGGCCCCAACGGCGCCGGCAAGTCAACAACGCTCAAGATGATCTGCGGGATGCTGCGGCCGACGGCCGGGGAGATCCTCTTTGCCGGGCACGCCTGGCGCCGCGAGGACCTCTACGCAATCGGCAGCCTCATCGAGGAGGCGCCGCTCTACCCCAACCTCACCGCGCGCGAGAACCTGCGCGTGCGCACCACGCTGCTGGGCCTTCCCGAGAGCCGCGTAGATGAGGTGCTCGCCGCCGTGGACCTCGCGGACACCGGGAAGAAGCGCGCCGGGCGCTTCTCGATGGGCATGCGGCAGCGCCTGGGGCTCGCGCTGGCGCTAATCGCCCGGCCACGCCTGCTCGTGCTCGACGAGCCCACCAACGGACTCGACCCCATCGGCATCGAGGAGCTGCGCGACCAGATCCGCGGCTTCGCGGCGGCGGGCACGACGGTGATCGTCTCGAGCCACATCCTCTCCGAGGTGCAGCAGATGGCGGACACCATCGGCATCATCTACGGGGGGCGCCTCGCCTACGAGGATGCGCTTCGACCCGGGCAGGACCTCGAGGAACTCTTCATGAGCGTCTGCCGAGAGGGGCGACGAGCGCGCGGGGAGGTGGCGGCATGACGGGCGAGAAAGGCGGCCTGCTCGCGGGCCTGCGCGCTGAGGCCCTGAAGTCGCGCCACGCGGCACCGGTTCGCCTGGCCGTGCTCATGGCGCTGCCGATGCCGCTGCTCGGCGCGATGCCCTACCGAGGCGTGCAGATCTTCAGCGCGTGGAACTACTGGTACGCGCTCTTCCTGCCCGTGGCTCTCTCGCTCGTGGTGGCTTGCGTCGCGCGCGCGGACGCGCGCACGCGGATGCGGGGGCTTCTGGGCCTGGGCTTCCCGCTCGGGCGCACCTGGTGGGCCAAGGCGCTCTGGTGCCTCGCGCTCTGCGCGCTCTCGAACCTCGTGGTCTTCGGCATCTACCTCGCGGGCTCGGCGTTCTCCTCGCAGGGCCTCACGGCCGCGGGCACGCTCACGATGCTCCTCTGCGCGCTCGCCAACACGGTGACCGCGGCGTGGATGATCCCCGCGGGGCTCTTCCTCACGGCGCGGCTCGGCATGCTCGCGGGCATCTTCTGCCCGCTCGCCGCGCAGCTCGTGGGTGGGTTCGCCTGGTCGCTGGTGCCGCTGCCGCAGCTCTTTCCGCCGTCGGCGAGCATGGTCATCCCCACGAGCTTCATTCCCGTGCTGCCGAGCGGCGAGCCACTCGCGGCGGACATGGCGCTCGGCGGGGCGCTCGCGGCGGACGGCATGCTCACGCTGGCGGGCCTTGCGGTCTGTGCGCTCGCGTTCGCCGCGCTCACGGCGGCGGGCGCGGCCTGGTTCGCGCGCTCCGAGGAGAGGTGATGGCCGTGACACGACTCTCCGACCCGACGCCGCGCATGACTCTCCCGCGGGCCCTGCTCTCCGAGGCCCTGCGCCTGGCGCGCTCCCCGCTCGCGGCGGCGCACCTCGTCTGCGGCCTGGCAGCCGGTCTTGCCTGCGGCGAGTACTTCTCCGTAACCCGATGGGACCCGGCGCTGGGCGCGGACGCCTACGCCCAGTTCCTCGGCGCCCTCATGCCGCTCATGTCCGCCATCGTCTGCGGGCTCGCCGTGGACGAGGAGCGCGCTGCCGGGCGCCTCGCCAACCTCACGGCGGTCCCCTCGCGCGGGCGCGCCGTCGCGGCGAAGCTGCTCGCCCTTGCGGCGCTCGGCGCGGGCGCGCTGGCCGTGGCGCTCGGCGTGTTCGGGGCCGTGCTCGCCGTCGCCGGGCGCCTGCCGCTCGGGCCCGCTCCGCTTGCGGCCGCCTGGGCGGGCATCGTGCTGGGCAGCCTGCCCCTCTACGCGCTGGGGCTCGGCGTGGCCCTGCGCCTCGGCCGCAACGCCGCCATCGGCGCCGGCGCGGCGGGGATGCTCCTCGCGTTCTTCTCAGTGGGCGGGCTTGCGCACGGCCTCATGACCGGCGAGCTCACCGGTGCCCTGGCGACGCCCCTGAGCTGGGTGCCGCTCGCCTGGCCCGCGCGCCTGGGGTCGCTCGGGGTAGAGGCCTTCATCGACGCCGCACGCGCGGCGGGCCCTCTCCTCACGACGGCGCTCGCTGGCCTCGTGCTCACCCTGGCAACCGCCGCCGTCCTTATCGCCTGGTTCTGCCGCTTCGAGGACGGGAGGGCAGATGCGTAGGAAGCCACTCGCCGCCGTGCTCGCCCTCCTCTCCGCAGCGCTCGTCCTGGGCGGGAATGCCCTGCTCGACGCTGGCTGGGGGTCGGCGCTGCGCTCGATCGCCGATCGCGTGCTGCCCAACCCTGAGATCGCCATGTGGGCGCCCGCGCCCGAGCCCGGCAGCCACGCGAGCTCCTACGCCGACGCCACCGGGGCGGGGGCGAACTACGTCTACCTGGTGGACGCGGCGGACGACAGGGGCAATATCCGAGAGCTCCAGCTCATCTTCTTTGGGCGGGAGTCGGACGGCGAGGGCTGGCTCGAGATCGAGGCGCGCGGCGGCTCGGGCGTGCGCTACCGCGCGTGCAACGCGGCCGAGGCACCCGCGGCTGCGCGCGGGGCGCTGGACCGCTGAGCGCGGCGCAAGTACAATGCCGACGGGAGTTTCAGGAGGTCGAACATGGCGAGGATACTGGCAGTGGATGATGAGCGGGCGATTCTCGACGCGCTCGCGCGCGTCCTCGGCCGCGACGGCCATGAGGTCGTCAAGGTAGCGGACCCGACGGCGGTCCCGGGGACGGACCTCTCGCGCTTCGACCTCGTGCTCTGCGACGTCATGATGCCGGGGCTCGACGGCTTCGAGCTCGTGCGGCAGATCCGCCCGGACTTCGACGGGCCCATCATCTTCCTGACCGCGCGCGTGGCCGAGGAGGACGCCGTGGCCGGCTACGGCCTGGGCGCCGACGACTACGTCCGCAAGCCCTTCGGGGCCGCGGAGCTGCGCGCCAAGGTCGCGGCCCATCTACGCCGTGAGCGCCGGCCGCGCTCGCACGCCCTCTCCTTCGGGGAGGTGCGGATCGACCTCGGGGCGCGCGAGGTCGCCGTGGGTGGCGAGGCCGTGCCGCTCACGCCCACCGAGTACGCCATCTGCGAGTACCTCGCCCGCCACCCCGGGCAGGTCATGAGCCGCGCGCAGATCCGCGAGGCGGTGCTCGGCTGGGAGAGCGACGCCGACGACGCGGCTATATCCATGCAGGTCAGCCGCGCCCGGAGGAAACTCTCCGAGGCCGGCGCCGATCCGATCGCGACCGTCTGGGGGATGGGGTACAAGTGGCAGCTCTGAGGACCGGGGCGCGAGGTCGCGGGGGCATGCCGCTCTCCTTCGTCATCGCGCGCTACTTCGCCTACGCGTTCGCGGCGGTCGCTACGGCGTGGCTCGCCTCGTTCATGGCGCTCTCCGCGGCAATCAACGCGGGCTTCGTCTACGAGGCAAGCTGGGGGCCGGCCAATGCGCGCGAGGTCGCGGAGGGCCTGGCACGCGACGGCGTCTGCGGGCAGCAGGACGTGCCGACGGCGTACCGCTACCTCATCCTGAACAAGGACGGATACGTGCTGATGACAGACCTCGAGGGCACGCGGCTCGAGGGCGCGGCGGAAATGGCCCGTGCGGCACTCGCCGCGGATCCGGGCACAGTGGAGATCGAGGGCGGGGGCTCGGGCCTCACCTACGCCGCGTTCCCGCTCAAGGGCGGCGGGGCCTGCGCACTCGTCAGCGAATACCTGCCGCAGTGGGTCTCGCGCGACCTCGCCGGCCTGCTTCCCAACCCGCAGAACCTCATGCTCGTCGGCGCCGCGGCGGGAAGCGCGCTCGCGCTCGCGCTCGTGGCGCGCCGCGCGAGCCGCGTGATCTCGCGCAAGATGGCGCCGCTCGCGGAGGCGGCGGGGCGCGTCGGCGCGGGGGAGCTCGACTTCGCGGTCGGCAGCACCAACGTGCGCGAGGTGAACGACGTCCTCGCCGCGATGGACGCCATGCGGGCCTCCCTCGCCGAGTCGCTCGAGGCCCGCTGGGCCGCGGAGCGGGGGCAACGCGAGCAGGTGGCGTCGCTCGCCCACGACCTCAAGACGCCGCTCACCGTGCTGCGCGCCAACGCTGACTTCGTGGCGGAGGAGCTGGAAGACGAGAAAGACGCCGACCTCGCGGCCGCCGCGCGCGACATAGCCGGCAGTGTCGAAAGGCTCGACGGCTACGTGCGCCTGCTCATCGAGGCCTCGCGCGGGTCCGGCGGGGCGGAGAGGGCCCCCATGCGGCCGGCCGAGCTCTGCGAACAGGTCCTCGCCGAGGCCGCCCAGATCGCCCGGGCGCGAGGCGTGACGCTCGATGCGGCCACGGGCCCCGCTGTCGCGGGCGCGCCCGAGGCCCCGCTCGACCGAACCGCCCTGGCGCGAGCCGCCGCAAACCTTGTGGCCAACGCCGCCGAGCACGCGCGCTCGCGCGTGGCGGTCTCCTGCGACGTCACGGGTGGGCACCTCGTCATCGAGGTGGCCGACGACGGACCGGGCTTCTCTCCCGCCGCCCTCGAACGCGGCTGCGAGCGCCTCTTCACAGACGACTCCTCCCGCTCCTCGCGCGACGGAGGCCGCCACTACGGGCTCGGCCTCCACGCCGCCTCCGAGGCCGCGAGCGCCCACGGGGGCTCCGTCTCGCTCGCCAACAGCCCCTCGGGCGGCGCGGTGGCCACCATCGCGGTCCCCCTGTGAGGGCCTGACGACTCAGGCCCTCACACCGGCGTGCCTCGCAATCAAACGCTTCCCGGATAATAATGCCCGTTGCGGGGATCGCCCTGTCTAGTCGCCGCCCACGTGCATGAGCATGTCGGCGATGCGAGTCGCCATCTCGTCCGCCGCTGCACGGATGTTGGCGACCCAGGACGCAAGGCCGGCCTGATCGGATGCCTCCGCCTCAAGCACGTTGCAGTTCGCGGTCACCGCCGTGAGCGGGGTGACGAGGCCGTGCGAGGCGGTGCAAACAAACGCGCGCTCCCGCGCCTCGGCCTCCGCCACCGGTCGCAGGACGCGTCCCGTTGCCGACCACGCCACGGTGAGCCCCCAAAAAGCCGAAGCGATCGGCGTCACTCGCTTCGCTAAATCAATTTTATGGGATGGCGAATCACGGTCTTGAGCTTCTCCGGCGCGCACTTGCGTGGGTCGGAGAGGTAGATCTCGTGATGGAGGCGGGATTCGGAGAAGTCGGGGGCGTAGCCCTGCTCCGCCGCGAATGCGCGCATGGCGTCTATGGTTGCCGGTTCGCCGTCGTAGGGCCCGGTGTGCATGCATTGAACGCAAAGGCCCTCGTCAACCCTCAGCAGCTCGACCGCCGAGAAGTCCAGCTTCTTCTTGGCGGCGGCTTCCGAAACTGCCCAGTCGAAATCCTCGCGAGTGACGAAATCGGGCAGGCGGATGCATGAGATGAAGCTGAAGTCGTCCTTCCGCGCATAATCGATTTCGCCATCGGCGCGGTCTTGCCACCAGAAGCCCTCGAGCGGCGGCACGACGAAGTCGAAATAGCCTTCAATTTCCCGCGGGCCCTTCTTCGACATCTTGATGGTATAGGCGACGCCGTAGAGCAGCGGCAACGCGTTCTGGTACTCGCCGCCCTCGGCATTGGGATCGCCCTTGCCCCGCACGGCGACGTAGCTCATGGGCGGAACGGTTACGACATTCGGCTTGCCCGACGGCCTGTAGAGCTCTCTGAACTCCTTCTTGAAATCGTATGCCATCGCAACAGCCCTCCCTGAGCTTGGGTTTCCGCCGATATCGGCTCAAATATAGCAATGGGCGCGGCTTCGGAGGAAACCGCGCCCATTGGTAGGCATTATAACATGTAATCGAACGCTTGTTCTATTCCCACTCAGTAATCAAATCGTGCACTTCCATAGCCTCTCGTCTACGTGGTGTACCGTCGTCTCCCCTCTTATTAGAGTTGGGCGATTTTCAGGCACCCGAGCTGAACTCAAATTGAAATCAACGACGCCTTATCGGTCGGGGGCTTCCTAGCGAGAATATACAGAGGCGCACATTTCGCAGGGAACCTCCCATTCGTTATTTTATCGGGATGCTGTCAAGGCGGCGTCAATGCGTTCGACCTACACCTTCTCGCTTTTCGAGGCTTCGTCTGTAGGACCATCGGAATCGATACGGAATCGATCGACATACCATTCATCCGAAGCAATTACCTTATGGAGCATCTGGAGATGCAGGTCGACATAGTGGCAGAACGCCTTGCCGCATTCCACGAGAGACGCATTGTTGCTCTCGTTGGGCTCGGCTCCAAAATTAAACTCGACCTCATAGCCCTCCCCAGGCACACCCATGCTCGGCAGAATATCAGTGGAGAAGTGGACGAATCCAGACGTCACCTTGTATACATCTTTTACCTTTGGATCGGACTTCTCGAGTAAGTCTTGAAGTCTTCCATCGGACATCTTCTCACCCGAGAAATCTTTCAGCTTGTTCACAGGCACACCTTGAAACACCTGCTTGAGAAAGTCATCCTGGTCTTCCGCGGCGAATAACGCGAATGTCCGCAGGCAGACTCCAACCTGCGCGCGGAGAAGCTGGGCGACGCAAACAAGATTCCTCGACTCGAGCAAGGAGATGAATCCGTCTATCAATCTCATCGCATACTCAGAGGAGGATGCCAGATATAGATCCCATTGGGTAAAGTCGCCGTTCATGAAGGGAATCATTGCATTGCGCTCGGCGACTCTCAAGGCACTCAGGCTTTGTTCTATTTCTCAGCTTCTTGTTTGAACCGCTCGCCGTCCAAAATGCCCCCAAATGCTGGCTTCCCAACAAATCAGAAAAAGCAAGAGAGACAGAGATTAGGTTCATGCTCCACTGAACCCGCGCTTCCAGTCGAGGTACTCCTCATCGGAGATCTCCCCGGAGTCCCGTCTCTCGCGCCCCTCACGAAACTGTCCATATCAGTGTAGCCAATCCACCGCAAGGCCTCGAAGCGCGCGGCGCCGCTCAGGCGCTGCGCGCCGCCGGCGCCCAAGACCTTCGGCGGCCACGACACGGCCGACCGGTCGTGGGGCGGTGCGGACTCCTAGTCGGACCTATTCGGTCCACCCATTTGTCCGCACTCCCCCATCGGAAAAGCCACCGCTATGGTCGTCACTTACGATTCAACGACCATCTCCTGTCATCTTTATGGCGATATAAAGTCTTATGTCATCATATACTTACGAAAACAGTGGACTACCTAGAACGCCCTTACTATCATCACTCGCGTCATCGGAGACGTCATGGCATCTAATAACGACGCACGGCCCGACCTGCTCTACTCACAGGTAGAAAACAATCTCCGTCAGCAGATCATCTCCGGAGAGCTCGGCGTGGGAGAGAAGATTCCGACCGAGCTCGAGCTCTGCGAACGCTATTCGGTGAGCCGCATTACAGTCCGAAGAGCCGTCCAGAATCTCGTGGATGAGGGTCTTATATACCGGCTGCGCGGAAAGGGCTCCTTTGTCTCCGTCCCCAAGCGAGTCATCCGAAAAGGATCGCCTAACAATTTTGGCTACCACGCCTTTTCTGATATCGGTGGCAAGAGTCACAGGCGGGTCCTGGAGCGGTCCTCCCTCGAAGCCACCCCTGCCCTCGCAAACGCACTGGACATAAAGGTCGGCGATACCGTTCTGATGGCAAAGAGGCTCGTGTTCGAAGACTCCATCCCTATCGCGCTCGACTCCGTCTATGTCTCGGAGAGGTCTTTCCCGAGCTTTCTTGACGACCTGAGCGAGGATATGAGCCTCTATGGCCTCTTGTCGGAAAACTACGGCATACAGCTGGGGGTCGAGGAGCTCGTCATAGACGTTTCAACCGCGCGCGAGGATGAGGCCAAGCTCCTCTCCTGCATCATCGGTTCGCCAATCTACGTGCTATCCAAGATAACCAAGGACAGCGAGGGCAATCCCCTTCACTATTCAAAATCCCTGCTCAGGGGAGACAGAGCGTCATTCCGCTTCGTGATTTCGCCGGAGGGAAAAATCCTTACCGAAGCATAAGCACGTAAAAGAGGCCGCAAGCGGAGTTCGAGCTCCGCTTGCAGCCCTCAGCTTTTTGTTTCTCGAGGAGGGACGTTGCTCACTCTTGCGCGATCCTCCGCCCAAGGGCGTCAGTTGCTTTGAGAATGTCCACGACCTCCGCGTCGCAGAGCCTCACGGGGCTCGCGCCCCAAGACTCGGCCTGCATTGCCGCCTGCGCAACCTTGCGAAGATCGTCATCGCTGGGCGCAAGCGAGAGCTCCGAGAAGGTTGTCGGAACGCCACAGTCCCTGCAGAAGCGCGCCACTCGCTCGACTTCCTCACTCGGGTAGTCCTCGGCAATCATGAGGCTCAGCGTCGAGAAACCCACCCTCTCGCCATGCATGGATTTCTCGCCATCGGGAAGCACCGTCATCGCGTTGCCCAGACCGTGGGCAAGAGAGCACCCGACATTCTCGAAACCAATGCCGCTCATGAGGATGTTTGCCTCAATCACGTTCTCAAGCGCCGGCGTAACAGTGCTCTGCTCGCATGCCTTGACGGCAGCGCGACCATCCCTCTCGAGCGTTTCCATGCACGCGCGAGCAATCGCGCGACCTGCCGCAGTGCCAACCGCCTGCTCGCTTTGGCACCAAACGTAGTTGGCATGACCAGTCTTCCAGTTGGACTCGCCCTCATAGTAGGTCGAGAGGGCGTCCCCTATCCCCGCCGAGAGAAATCTCGTTGGGGCGCCTGCGATGACCTTGGAGTCCACCAGAACGAGATCGGGATTCTTCACATGGAGGACAATCTCGTTCATCTCCCCTTCATCGCTATAGAGGATGGACATGGCACTCGTGGGAGCGTCCGTCGCCGCAATCGTCGGGCACACGACGAGCGCCGCGCCACTTTGAGCGGCAACCATTTTGGCCACGTCGATGACTTTCCCGCCACCCACGGCAACGATGACGTCAAACTCACCCCCAGCTTCATTGCTAAGCCTCGATATGCTCTTGCGGCTTATCTCGCCCTCAAATGTCAGGGTCCGATACGTGCATCCATCCAAAGAGGGGTAGGCACCATAGAGTCCCTCCCCCAGCATCTGGCACACGAAGCTGTCCACAAGGAACAGGTGGTTTTTGCCAAACATCGACGCATACCGGCCTACTCGCCCAATAACGTCAACGCCCTGCAGATAGTGGCCAACAGAACACCAAGCTCTCATTTCGCGCCCCTTTCTTCTGGCCCGGTTATCAGGCCTGCGGCTTGCTCCCAGCCGAACGGCCCCACCGTCTCCGGCGGGGCCGTTCATATCCCTTGTTTGACGGCGGAAATCTTACGCAACCATGTCGACGATGCGGACGCCCTCGCCGAACAGGCCTTCCCAATCAGACTTGAAGGTCTTAAGCGTGCCCTCGGTCATGGGGTGGACCGCCAGGGCCTCAAGCATCTCAAGGTCGACGGTGACGTTATCGGCACCGGCCTCGATGGCCTCTTGGAGCGAGAGCGGAGTCTTGAGGGAGGCCGCGCTGACCACGCAGTCGATGTTGTGGGCAACGAAGGCCTGCTTGATGCGGCGCACGACTTCGATGCCATCCCCGCCGTTCTTGTCGAGCCTGCTCACGTAGACGGCAACGTATGAGGCGCCCGCCATGGCCGCGAGCATCGCCTGGTTGAAGGTGTAGACGGCAGTGCAAGAGGTGGCAATGCCGGCATTCTTGAGCTCGCGAATTGCCTTGAAGCCCTCCGGACATGCCGGAATCTTCACGAAGGTGTTGCCCGGAACAGCCTTGACCATTGCCTTGGCGTCCTCCACGAGCTCCTCTGCAGTGTCTCCCATGGCCTCAAGGAAGAAAGGAGTTTCCTCACCGATGACGCCACGGATGTCCAGCGCATTCTGCACGAAGGACTTGCCGGTACCCTTGAGGCAGTTGACGGCAATGGAGGGGTTCATGCTGAAGCAGTTAACGGGATAGATGCTACTGGCGGTCTTCACCATTTCAAAGTCGCCGGTATCGAGACAAAATTCAAGCACTAGATTCTCCTAACCGAGGATTCCGACGGCCCCAAGCGCGACGCCAAGGACCATGATTGCGATGATTTGTGCGAGGACGTTCACGCCCTTCTTGTTGAGGACGTACAGGATGCCGAACGCCGCCACCGGAAGAAGCTTCGGGAAGATGGAGTCGAGCGTGTCCTGAAGCGAGAACGCGGTGCCGCTGATATCAAAGGCGATGGGAGTCGTGATGGCGACGTTTGTCGCAATCATGCCGCCTATGACCATGAGACCGACGATGGAGAGCGCGCAGGTAAGCTTCTGCATGGTGCTGGGATCGGAAACCTTGGAGATGATATTCTCGCCCAGGCCGTAGCCATACTTCACGCCAAGGCAGCGCAGAGCAATGTTGACCGCGTTGAAGATAAGCAGAAACAGAAGCGGGCCGAAGGGAGAACCCGCCATGCACAGACCGCCCGCGATGCCGGTGGCGATGATGCGCAGGGTACCGCCGATGAGGGAGTCGCCGATGCCCGCAAGGGGTCCCATGAGGGCGACCTTCATTGAGCTGATCGAGGAGGTGTCGAACTCCTCGTTGTTGGCGTTCTCCTCCTCCATGGCGCAGACGATACCGCCGATGAGGGGTTGCATGGTCGTGTGGCAGTTGTAGAACTCGAGGTGACGCTGATAGGCGGCAATCCTGTCCTCGGGCCGGTCATAGAGCTTCTTGATCGCAGGGATCATCGACCAGCAGAAGGCCATGTGCTGCTGGCGCTCGAAGTGCCATGCGTGAGACGTCGAGAAGGACCTGAGGAAGAGGCTCCTGAGTTCCTTCTTGCCAAGCTTCTTCGTTGCATCGCTAGAACTCATTGTCGTCCTCGCCTTCCGTCATCAAAGCCGAGCCCTGGCTGGGCATAAAGATGTGTGCCATAAAGAGAATCCCGACTATCACAACCGCGAAACAAACAATGCCCAGGACCGGAACGCCAAGGTACGCCGCGAGGACAAAGCCCAGCAGGAGGAAGACCGCGGTCTCCTTAGAGGCAATCATGGTCACAAGCTGGGCAAAGCCGAGCGCAGGGAGAATGCCGGTCGCGATGGTGATGCCAGCGGTGAGCCACGCCGGAATCGAAGCGACAAAGGCGGATACCGCGTCGCCGCCGAACATGAACGCCACAAAACCAATGACACCAAAAGTCACGTCAAAGAGAAAACCGTTGGCAAGAAACACCGCGGAGATGCCCTTATCATTGTCCTCGGCGGCAAACTTGTCTGCCGTTCGAGCCATAAGCGGGGTAATCACGCCATAGAAGAGGTTCACCACAAAGGCAGAGAGAATCGCCGCAGGCATCGCGATGGTGACCGCCGTGTCGATGCCGTTGCCCGTGCTGATGGCAAAGGCGGTGCCCAGCACCGAGCCGACGATCATGTCAGGCGGAATGGATGCGCCGATAGCCTGCATGCCCATAAAGACGAGCTCCAGCTGGAAGCCGATGATCACTCCCTGAGACACGTCGCCCAGCGCAATGCCGACAAGCATGCCAAGGACCAAGGGTCTGCCTAACATTGCCGTGCCGACGAAGTAGTCGGCCTTTCCCACAAAGATAATCAGAGCGATAAGAAACGCTTGAAAAGCCATTGCCCCTCCTTCAACTTACTGTCCGCCACAATCAGAGGTCCTTCTCGGAAAGAACGACCTTCTTGTCCTTTGCTACCTGCCTCACCTCGACTTCCACGCCATCGCGGACGAGGCCGCGGACGACCTCTACCTCTTCATCGGTTAGATGGACCGCACTGCCGAAGCTGCGGGTCGTCTCGGAGCTCTTTACGGTGCCGCCCAGATTCAGCGAGGAAATGCCACACTCGCGGACCAGCCTCTCGGCATCCGCAATGCTGCCGGTAACGATGAGCAGACGATATTTGTCGGTTACGCCGCTTTTGATTGCCTTGATGGAGTCGTCGACGCCCTTGATAACCAGCTTTATGCCCACCGGCTTTGCCAGTCGCATCGTCTTCATGCGGACCTCGTTGGATACCACTTCGTCAGAGACGATAAGAATGGCATCGGCTCCCAGGGCATGGCTCCAGGAGAATGCGACCTGGCCGTGGAGCAACCTGTGGTCCACCCTGCATAGCTTGATCATCTTTTTTCCTTTCCTTGGTTGATGCACGCCTGACTAAATCGTTTGAAGGCACTTCTCGAACAGGGCTTTTGTCTCGGCTAGATACCCTGCCGGATCTTGGAAGCTCATTGGGTGCACGTACTCAAGCGAGAAGCCCCCTTTGTAACCGGCTTTCTTGAATGAAGCGAGAATGCCTCGCATGTCCAGGTTGCCGTGGCCCCAAGGCATATGTCCCGTAGGAGTACCGTCCACGAAATGGCAGTGCGCGATGTCGCTGCCGAACGCGTTGAACCAATCGTCGACAGTCTCGCCCGCATCGCTCATGGCGCCAAGGTCAAGCGTGAGCTTCAGGCTGTCGCTATTCACTGCATCCTTGATGTTGGCAATCTGCGCTATCGTTGGCGCGATCTGGGAGGATTTACTCCAGATGCTCTCAAGCACGAGAGCAATCCCCCGAGCATGCGCGTAGACCGAGAGCTCTCTCAGCATGTCGATGCTTCGTACGCGCGCTTCATCGACCTTCTCGTCAAAGTAATTCCAGCCGGGGGTCACAAGAACCTTCGGGCAGCCAATGGCCTCAGCAAGATCAATCACCCTGTGGAAGTAGGAGCGCGTATTGCCAACGAGAAGTTCGCCGCGAGCCGCCATGTTATTGGGTTTTGGATTGTTCTGCTCGCCACAGAGGCACTTGATCTGAACTCCGTACTCACGCATGAGAGCCTTGAGCTTTGAAGGGTCCTCCGAGAACTGCCCGTTGATCAGAAAGTGCTGGGGACAAAGCCAGATCTCTGCATTATGCAGACCTGTTTTGGCGCAGGACTCAAAGAACTTCTCGAGGCCGAAGTACCTGAACGAGATGTTCATCGGGTAAAGGGACTGGACATCCATGTCAGAAATCCTCGCCACAGTCCTGGCCGACATCGAGCAGGTCGTTGCAGACCATGATGGAGTCCCTGCAAGAGTCGACTGCCGCCCTTACGGCCGCGAGGTCGGGATTTGCGTCAGAGAGAATCTCGACGAGCAGGGGCATGTTCATGCCGCAGACGAGCGTAAAGTCATTCTCGGCAAGGGCAGCCATGAACTCGTTGTTCACGCTGCCGCCAAAGAGATCGGTAACGACGAGCATCTCCTCGCCGGGAACCTTACGCGCCAGCACGTCTTTGACCTGCTGGGCTAAGGTGATGTCCGGGTCAACGTATGCGCAGAGCGTTGTCAGGTCCGGCAATTCCCCCAAAATGATGCCAAGGGGGGGGTGCGGACAATTTCTTAGACACTACGGAGAGAGTACCCCAGGTCCCTGCGGTACTGCTCCGGGCTCCTCCACCCCAGGCTCCGCTTGATCCTGCCCGAGTTGTAGTAGGCGAGGTAGCCCGCCAGGCGCCGCCGGAACTCCTCGAAGCCCACCCCGGACCAGTCCCTGCCGTGGTAGAACTCCTGCTTGAGCCGGCCGAAGAAGCCCTCGGCCGCGGCGTTGTCGGGGCTGCGGCCCTTCCTCGACATGCTGCGCACCAGGCCGTGGCGCTCGCATATCGCCGCCCAGCCCGGCCACCTGTAGTGGCAGCCGCGGTCGGTGTGGACCACGGGCCGCTCGCCGGCCGCGAGCGTCGAGGCCGCCGCCTCCAGCATCGAGTCGGCCATGCGGGCGTCGGGGGACTCCGACAGGGTCCACGCCACGACCGCCCCGTCGAAGCAGTCGACCACCGGCGACAGCCAGCAGCGCCCCGACCCTATCGTGAACATGGTGACGTCGGTGACCCACAGCTCGTTGGGGCGCGAGGCGGAGAAGTCGTGGGTGCCGTCGGGGCGCAGCGGCAGGTTGGGAGGGGCCTCGGAGACCTCGCCGGCATAGCTGCTCCAGCGCCTGCGGCGCCTCAGGTAGCGCACCTCGAGCCCCTCCTCGCGCATGACGCGCCTCACGACCTTCTCGGAGACCGCCAGGGGCTCGTCGGGGTCCAGGCGCAGCCTCGCCCATATCGTGCGGTAGCCCCAGGCCCCGCCCCCGGCCTCGAACAGGGCGCGCACCCGCGCCCTCAGGGCGGCCAGGCGGTCGGGGGCGCCCCTGCGGGCGCGGTGGTAGTAGTAGGTGCTGCGCGCCACGCCGGCCGCGCGCAGGGCGTCCTCCAGGCCGAACCCGGGCCTAAGGGCGTCGGCGACCAGCGCCCTCTCCGCCGCCGTCAGCGAGTCCGGGCCCCGCCCCGGGCCGCCTCCTTTTAGGACGTCCAACACCGCCTCGGCCCTGGCGAGCTCCAGCCTCAGGGCCCGGTTCTCGGCCCTGAGGGCCTCCAGGTCCCCGGGGTCGGCCGGCGGCGGCACGCGCGGGGCGCCCCGTCCGTTCGCGAGCGACACCTCGCCCTCCCTCCCCGCGGCGCGGGCCCAGCCGCGCACGGTCTCCGGGTGGCAGCCGATCGACGCGGCGACCTCGGCGGGGTCCTCCCCGGCGAGCGCCCTGCGCGCGGCGTCGGCCCTCTGGGCAAGAGTATAGGGGGCGTGCCAGCCGACGCCCAGGTCGCCGGACGCCCAGCGCCTGATCGACTCGGCGGAGGCGAGCCCCGACTCCCTGGCGAACCTGTGGGCCGGCCGGCCGGACTCGCGCCAGAGCCCCAGGATGGCGTCCCTCTCGTCGCTCGAGTACATTGCGGGCTCCAATCCGGACGCCTGTCGGCGTCCAACTTTTCGTCCGCACCCCCGGGTATCTTTCATTCCCTCAGCAAGACGACCGTGCGATGCCAGAACTACCTGCATATCGGGACTCCAAACTTTGTTATCCGCTGTAATATTGTCATTGCCAATTATATGACGTGATATAACAAATGCAAGACAAAGAGAACATTTCTGCTTGCAGCCCCGCGAACGGTCGCGAATGACCGGTGGATGGGTTTAAGCCCGACGCAGCACCTGAAGTAGCTGCCGCCTGAAACCTGGAGGCTGTCCGCGAAATCCGAGTTGCACGGAGAAGCAGAGACGCAAGGCGACCGAGGCGGTCGGGCACTCGGCGGCCTTCATTGACCGAATATCATCTCACCGTGTCCAGGGACACGACCCTCGTGGTCGAACTGCTCAATTATCGTGACCACGAGGGCCAATTCTTGGTAAACATCGACGCGCGATCTGCCCAGCGTGTTCCAAGACCGGCTTGTTCGCGGGTGTGTCAAGCTCGCGACAATCGCCGAGGGCGACCACTCGTATCTTAGAAAGAGTAGATGCAGCTGGTTTAATGCGATGCCGACGGCATGTGCCAGCTCTCCCCCTCGGGAAGCAATTGCGCGATATCGTTGATAAGGACTTGTACAAAGACGCCGATGCGGCGCATTTCCGGAAGCTTCACGGCTCCGGCATACACGAATCCTTACTCCCGTTCCCCCGAATACCGCCCCGTGCCTTGCTGTCACGAAACACGGGGAGTAAATAGAGAAATCGCAGGTGAAAGGGAGTAAAAAGGTAAAGAAAAAGCCTCCGCCCCAACATGGAAACGGAGGCTCGATAATCGGTTTTACTCACCAACGTCGCTGGCGGCTTTGCCGTGACTCTCGTACGAAACGAAACTCAGCGGCACAATGCGGCACTCAAAAGTGCAGGTCAGAACCCTGTCAGCCTACTCCCACTCGATGGCTTCGGTTCTGTCGTCCCGTCATTCCAGTTGCACCCAGTTTTCGGCATCGACACGGAACGCGTGCCGCCGAATGACGCGATGTCGCGTTTCGTCGGCTTCGTGGACAAAAGTTGGGACAACCTCAAAAACTTTTTTTCAAACTCAGGGCATTGAGTTTTTGTTTTTGTCCCAAAGGGCACGGAGAGCCGCCTTTGGAGGCTCGATATCGCCGAAAACGCCCGTTTTGAAACTCAACCGCCTTTGAGCCTGCAAGCCACCAGCTTCAACAGTAAGTGAGTCGACGCGGGTGGCTTACGAGCCGTTCACAAAACCGCAGGCCACAGGTCTTTGTCAACGATAAGCAAAGTGAATAGTCTCAGGTGGCTTGCCCATGAGTTGGCGTAAGCCTGTTTAGCAAAAGGCTAATCGGACACGACAGGCCGCCCGCATGGCGACGGCGTTTCCCGTGCGGGCACAAACAGCCCTGCGTGCCCTGTCGCGCGATATCCCAATGCGACGTTCAGAACCCTACCCGCCAAGCAGCCACCTCGCGAAATTCAGCACGAGCACGCCCTCCCGGGTATGGGGCTCATGCCTCGTGCGAGTGATGAGAATCTTCGGGAATGCATCCCCGATGGATAGAATCGGCGCAATCTCCCTCTCGAGCGTCGAATCGGCGCCGATATCGTCGCTCACATACACTCTCCTTCCCGGTTTCGAAACCTGGAAGGCAGTATGCGCAAGGATGCGTCGAGGTGCGATCCCAGTCGTACCATGCCAGCAGAGATGTCGAGGCACATTCGTTCATGCTGCAATGCGGGCATCGGAGATGAAAAAAAGCCCGTCGGGTAGTCATGGGCGTGCGGGAGCCCGCATCAGTAACCTGCCTCCTCGGTTGTCCCTTCTTTGCATGGTCGTCTACATAAAGGAGGAACCAGCCATGCAGATCAGCATGCTTGCCCTTCTTGGGTCACGGACCGGGGAGGCGAGGGCCTCCGTCGGGACCGCCCCGAGCAACCGGCATATCCAAGGAATGACAAGGCTCGATCGCTGTGCTGGTCAGGATGCCGAAGCGGGCCGTCCGCCAATCGGAATGCGGGTCAGGATGCTGCAACGTGATTCCAGCTGCAGGATACGGCTCCTTTGCGGTTGCCGCAAAACCTGCTGGCAACATTCTTACTATCCGAATGATGTACGCATCCCTTGGGATCGTTTCGCCTGACCAGGGCCATCTTCAGCGCCTCATCGGCCAGCTCGGCAGGCGCCTCTTCCACGCGTAATAGCCCTGGCGGGTCACCTACGCAACCAAAGATACAAAAGGGATCGAATGGCCAGAAAGGATTGTCCTTGCCGACAGGCAATCCTTGACAAACGAGCTTCAGCCTCCTTAAAATTGCGTGGTTTGCCGAACTGAGTCAGCGAAGGAGGGGTGTCGTGGTTGGTCTTTTCCGCACGTGGATGAGCGCCTAAAAAGCGGCGCTGTTATGGCGTCGCGCTGTTTTGCACGCCATTCCACGATTGGACATAACCATGATGTTTGAAACCTCTCGGCGCAGGTCTGTTTCGCTGTGCCATTCATGGCAATTTAAGATTTGTTTCGTATGGGGCGGGGAGCTCGTGTCGACATTGACGAGCTCGATTCTCCAAATGGGTCTCATTTGGCATATCGCCCTCACGACAGGATCATCTTCCCTCCTCTCCCTGGCATCGCTGGCAGGCTTTCTGCCGATTGCTTTGTTCGGAGTCCTTGCGGGCGCCGTTGTCGACAGACTGCCTTTGAAGCGTGTCCTCATCGGCGCCGACCTCTTCGTTGCCGCGGTGGGCGCCGCCTTGGCGATTGCCTCGTTGGCCGGCAGCTTACCTGCGTGGTCAATACTCATCGCCCTGTTTCTCCGCGCAGCTGGCACTTCGTTCTACACGCCGGCCTCCCAATCCCTCACGCCCCATCTCGCCCCGCCAGAGCATCTCGTTCGCCTATCGGGAGTGATGCAAGCGATTCAGTCCGCCGGATACATTTTTGGCGCCGCGCTCGCGGCAGTGATTTATCCTGTGGCGGGCATTACCGCTATGATTGTCCTCGACGTGCTGGGAGCGCTTTTCGCTTCTTTAGCCGTCCTCGCCGCACAGATAGACGCAGGGGGACTCGACGAAGCCGACCGCAGCTTGCCCTTTTCCAATAAGGTTCGAGAGCTCTTCTCTGAGATTTCGGACGGCTACAAGCTGACTAGGGGGTACAGGGGGCTGCTCGCCCTTCTTTGGTGCGGGTTCGTCTTCGCTTTCGCGTTCTCTCCGCTCGCGGCATTGTTCCCAATAATGACCTTGGGGCATTTTGGCGGTAGCACGGGGGATGCCGCTTTGGCGGAAATCCTTTTTTCTGCAGGCATGCTGGCTGGGTCCGGCATCTTGGCGGTTACGGGAGGGTTCCGCAATAGGTCGTTCACCATGGTCGCCGCGATTGCCGGCTTCGGCATTGCCGCAATCGTATCCGGATCGCTCGGCCCGTCATTGTTCGCTGCTTTCCTGCCGGTGAGCTTTCTTATGGGCGCATGCTCCCCGTTGTACGCGGGAACCCAGACTGCCCTTATGCAGGAGCAGATACCTCCTGAGTACCTAGGCCGCGTTTTCGGCCTCTACGGAACCATCATGGCGTGGGCCATGCCCATGGGCCTCGCGGCCCCCTCCGTTTTTGCGGATCTGCTTGGAGCTCCGTTATGGTTTGTCGGCTCTGGAGCGACCATGGTACTGCTTGCGATGGCTATGCTGCTTGCTCCGAGCGTCCGAAACGTGGGGAAAAGAGATACCGGGCGGATTCAATAGCCCAAGTATTCGAAAAAAAGAGGCAGCAGCCATCGGTTCACGCGTCAGCCTTCAAGCCCTTGCGACGACGAGGTATTGCACCGACATCCCACATCGCGCTCCTTATTCGTCGCCAACTATCATTTTCGGATTTGCCGGCTTGCGCAAGGTCAAAACGCTCGCGCCGGCAATTGGGCAAAGGCGAAAAATCGACGTGAGCAATCTTTTTTGGCATGGCTGCGCTTCCAGTAAAAGGCTAATACACAAAAGGCGGTTCAACCTATGGAACTCATAGTCAAAGCTAAAGACATCTTTTTGGAATATGCCGGCCGCGATATCCTGGATATCGAAGAGTTGGAAATCTACTCCTACGATCGCATCGGCTTGGTGGGAGACAATGGCGCAGGCAAAACCAGCCTGCTTAAAATTCTGAGCGGCAATCTTACCATTGCGGACGCCGACGTCAGGCGCTTCGGCAGCATTGCCCTCATCGGCCAACTCGATGAACTCGACCTTGATGCGGCTCAGGACAGTGGTGAGATGCTCTCCCGTCTCAACGTCGCCGGAGTGGCGCAAGAGACGATGAGCGGCGGAGAGGAAACACGCGCCAAGATTGCCTCTGCGCTCTCCCAGCATGCAAGCGCGATCTTTGCTGATGAGCCTACGAGCCACCTCGACCAAGACGGCATCAGCCTTCTCGTCGGACAACTCAAGGCATTTGATGGAGCCCTTCTCATTGTGAGCCATGACCGTTATTTTCTCGATCAGGTAGTGGACAAGATCTGGGAGCTCAAAGACGGCGGTATTTCCGAATTCTGGGGTGACTACACCGACTATCTGCGACAGAAAGAAGAAGAGCGCAAAGTTCAGGCGGCTCGATACGAAGAGGCGATGCGCGAGCGCGAGCGCCTTGAAGCCGCCATCGAAAAACAACGGAAAAAAGCACGGCAGGTCGACGCCAAGCAGAAGGGCGCAAAGAAAAGCAACGAGTATGCAGGTCGATTGGGGCATCAGAAAGCAACCGGCACCAAACAGAAGAGGATGTACCAGGCGGCTAAGGACATGGAGAAGCGCCTCGAAGCGCTCGAAGGGATTGAGGCCCCCGACAGCATTCGCACCGTGCGGTTCCGCCAGAGCAAGGCCCTGGAACTGCATAGTAAATTTCCCATCTCGGCAGACGATTTCAGCTTGAGCTTCGGCAACTGCATGCTCTATGACCACGCGAAATTCGAGATACCGCTCGGTGCCAAAGTGGCCATCACCGGTGGCAACGGTACAGGAAAGACCAGCTTGCTGAAGGCAATCGCTCGACGCGCCGACGGTATCAACATCTCTCCCAAGGCAGAGATCGGTTACTTCGAGCAAACAGGCTACAAGTTCGACGCCCGTCAGTCTGCGATCTCGTTCATGCAGGATGGTTGCGAGTACAGCATGACCGAAATCCGAAGCGTCCTCGCCTCTATGGGAATCGGACCGCGTGACCTGGCAAAGGACGTTGGCGTTCTCTCGGGAGGCGAAGTCATCAAGCTGCTGCTCGCGAAGATGCTGCTGGGCAGATACAACATCTTGCTCATGGACGAGCCTGGAAATTACCTGGACATCAAGAGCGCCGAAGCCCTCGAGCAGATGATGAGCGCCTATGCCGGAACGATAGTGTTCGTCTCCCACGATAAGAGGCTGGTCGAGAACGTCGCAGACATTATTTACGAAATAAAGGACACCAAGCTAGTCAAAATCTTTCAGCGCGAATAACCCTAAATGAGCAGGATATATTCCCAGAATGGAGACAAAAGGCCTCGAAGGGGGGGTGCCTCCAGGCCCTGTCGGCGCTCGCCATGACGCGCATGTACTACGACGGCAGCATGGACGACCGCAGCGCCCTCATCGAAGAACAGCGGATCCTGGACAAATCTCAGGGCTTTCTGAAAAAGAGGCAGGTCCTCGCAGCGCTCATGGAGATGAAGATCGGGGGCATGAAAGGGACGCCCATCGCGCTTCCTCGCGGAGCCCAGGGAAACGCCCTCAAGAGGCTGGTCTCTCAGACCCCCAGAGCCGCTGCAAAAGAGCAACTCCTCGAAGCTAAGGTTGAGATGCGCGCGAGCCTACGCTCCGGAGAGTCGAAGCTGAGGTCCGAGGCCGAAGATCGAAAAGGCAAAATCCAACGCATCGCGGCGGTATCCCGGTCAGCCAGGACGCTGCTCACTGATGGGACCGACTGCTGGCTCATCGACGATCAGACAGATTAGGAAAGACAAAGAGGCGGGCAATTGCCCGCCTCTTACTACATCACCCACTTGAACACGGCGCGGAACAGCCAGACGAAAAAGCCCAGCGTGACCTTAAGCGCCGCCTTGAGGAACCTACCAAGCCTCTTCATCGACGTCACCCCAATCTTCCTTGACCTTGCGGGCACCATCCTCGGCGCCCTCTTCCTTCTCTTGCGCGAGCAGCCTCGCCAGCTCGTCGGGCACGCCCGGGACCTCCGCCCTCCCCAGCGCGCGCTGCAGCTCCTTTATCTGCGACTTCAGCGGTTTTGAGGGAGGACCCACGTGCTCGCGGTAGCAGGCGCCGATCGCGGCCGCGTCGCACAGGTATCCCCGCACCCGGGCGAACGCCTCGTCGCCGTCGAGCAGGACGCGCCGGGCTCGCCCGAGCTCGGCCTCCGAGGCAAGCATGAAGCGCCATCCGCGGGACCTGCGTGCGGCCGGGATGCCGTCCGCGGGCGCGTCGGCGCGCCAGTCGTCGCGCACCTGGTGCCAGTTCGCCGTGAGCCAAAGCCCCTTCTCGGGCACCTCACGCATCTCGAGCTCGAACTCCGTGAGCATGTTCGCGCCGGAGAACGGCGACCCCTCCGTGAACGAGAGCGTGTCGAACAGCGTCGTCCTGCCGCCCTCGTACTCTATCCTCACCATCATCTCCGGCCCCTCTCCCTGCGCTGGTCCTGCTGGGCCCGCTGCCGCTCGGCGGCGAGGATGCGCTGCTGCTCGTCCTCATGCCGGCTGCCGCGCTGGTTGTCGCCGGCTTCGCCGCGCTTGTCGCCGTTCCCGTAGCGGGTCTTGAGGGGCATGAGGCCGTTCTCCGCTATGTAGGCTCGCGCAGCCTCGAGGCGGCGGTACCCCTCGCCGCCCGCCTGGCCGCGGCGCTCGAGCGTCGCCATCCTGAGACCGAACTCCTCGATCGACTCGACGTCGAACTTCGCGCAGGTCTCGAGCGCCGAGGAGAGCCTGCTCAGCTCCGAGAGGTCGTTGAGCTCGAGGGCCCGCTCGGCGGCCTCGCGGATGCGCGCGGTGCTCGCGTCCGTGGGGCGGTAGGCGCCTTCGCGCTCGAACCGCCGGCGGAGCATCTCCTTGCCGTAGACGAACCCCAGGCGCTCGCCGCTGACCTTCTTGGACGGCTCCTCTGCCAGGCTGAACACCCAGTCGTCCCGCCTCGCCTTGGCCGAGTTGTCGGCGACGTGCACGCCCAGGGCGTCGAGGATGCCGAGGAACTCCGCCTCGTCGCGCGCCGTGGTCTTGGCGAGCGCGACGCGGGCGCGGATGTCGCCGACCCACGAGTAGCCGCCAGAGCGCATGATCTCCTTCTCGGCACGGCCCAGGTAGACGCTCCTGCGACTCCTGGGCCCGCCCGCGCCGGCGCGCCCTCGCGCCTTCGACGGCGATTCTGGCGCCCGGTCGTTGGAGAGGCCCGACAGCCCGCGCTCGCGGGCCATGTCCTGAAGGTCTCGGTTGAGGTCCTCGGGGTGCTGGGTCTGCATGCGGTAGCCCGTGCGGAGGTTCGCGTTGTTCACTACGATGTGCGCGTGGGGTATGCCGCGGGCGTTGTCGTCGTGGTAGACGATGGCGATCTCGTGGTCGCCGAAGTGCTTGAGCGCCCACGAGCACGCGAGCTCGCGCAGCGCAGCCAGGTCGATGTCGTCGCCGGGGTCCGGCGAGAGCACGAAGTGCTTGAACGTGCGCGCGGGCTTTCCCCTCCAGGGTGCGTCCGTGCCGAAGGCGGCGCGAGTGGCGTCCATCTCGGCGTCCCAGGCGCAGGCCTCCTTGGCCTCGTCTCCCAGCGCGCCGGCGTCGCGCTCGTCGTAGCTCAGGTTGAACAGGTCGCGCGCGAGGGCGCGGCCTCCCTTCTCGAGGTAGCGGCGGATGCCTCCGGTCGCGCCGTGGCCGCTTATCGGCTTCAGGATCGGCATGGCGACCCCTCCACGAGCGAGTCGGCTCCGATGCGCCCGAGCTCGGCCGCCATCTCGCGGGCCGCGGCGTTCACGTCGGCGAGCTCGCGCTCGATCGTAGGGACGCTCTCCGCCACGAGGTCGCGGTCGACGCGCCCATGGCGGGCGTGGAAGTTGATGAGGTTCATCGCGTGCACGGCCTGGTTGTAGTGGTAGCCCCACTTCGTGAGCTCGCGCGACATCGCCCACAGGGCCCTGCGGTCCACGAGTATGCGGTGCTCGTCTCCCGCGTTGGCCTCCGTCGACAACGGTATGCGCACGAGGTAACGCAGGTACTCCGACTTGCTGAGGCCGGCGCGCTCGCACCGCTCGCAGAGCGCGTCGTAGTCGCCTCCCTCCATGCGGAACGTGACGCGGCGCTCCTTGCCTTTGGCGACGCCGGCTTCCTCTTCCATGGCGGATTCCTTTCCTCGGGCCCGCCGCGCGGCGGGCGCGTCTCTCTAGGGGCGCGGGGGATCCCCCGCAGGCGGCGGCCCGGCTCGGGCGCCGCCTCTGGGACCGGGCCTCGCGTAAGCGGGCTCCCCAACGGCCCGCGGCATGACGGGTCCGAGGCCGCCCGGTCCCCAAGTGCTATGGACGCCCGACGCGATGTCGGACGCCATAGGCTACTTGCTGGATTTCGGGCCTGGGGCCCTTCTGCGGCGCTTTCGGGCATCGGTGCCCGCATCCGCGTACGGCGCGGTCATGATCGCCATCTCGCGCAGCAGCGAGAGGTCGGCCGCGCTCGGGCTCTCGGGCGGGCTCTCGAGGAAGTCGGCGACGAGCCTCGCGGCCTTCGCGATGCGCCCGTCGGGGCCTGGCTGTGCCTTCCCCTCGCTCCTCACGTAGTCGGAGAGCTCGCGCTTGGTGCGCCGCCAGGGCTCCATGGCGGCGTGCATCTCCGCCTGGCGCTCCTTCGGCATGCCCGCGAGCGAGCGCACCGCCTCGGCGCTGAGGTTGCCGCGGTCTGCCTCGGCGGCCCACTCGGGCGAGAGGTCCTCGGCGATGCGGCGGGCAAGCCTCTCCTCGCGCGCGATGGTCTTGCCGGAGACCTTGCGGCCCGTCTGCCGCTCGATGATGGCGGCCTTCACGTCGTCGACGCGCATGCCGGAAAGCGACGGGTCCTCGGAGCGCAGGCGCACGGCGTCGCCCCTGAGCGCCTCGGTCGCGGCGGCGCGCTCGGTCACGGTGAGCGCGCGGGTGAAGTAGTTCGCGGCGTGGAGCAGCGTCACCGCCCTCTCGTCGTCGATGCCCTCTATCACGCGGCAGGGCATCCTCTCGTAGGCGGGGTCGTCCTTGGCGAGCAGGGCGTAGGCGGCCTTGCGGCGGTGCCCGGAGACCATCTGCCACGAGCCGTCTCCGACCTTGCGCACCAGCGGCAGGTCGGTGAGTCCGTCGGCGCGTATGGACTCGGCGAGCTCGGCTATGCCGGCCGGGTCCATGGAGTACGCGGCGTTCGCCGGGTGGTCGGCGATGTCTGCCACCGCGATCTCGGACACCGGGTAGCGCCCGCGGGTGCGCGACGCGCCGTCGAGCAGCCCCGTGATGGTGAAGCCCGCGGCCACCTGGCTAGGCGAGCTCACGGGACACCTCGTCGGCGAGAGCCTCGTAGTCGCGCGCGGGGCGGCTCCCCGGCTCGAAGGCGGCCACCGGCTTCCACTGCCAGCTGCCCTCGCAGACCTTGCTGCTCGCGTGGATTACCGTCTCGAACTGCTCGCCCGGGAAGAACCCGTCGAGCACGGCCGCGCCCGTGGCCTCGGCGTTGGTCATGCGGCCGGGAACGCAGGTGCGCAGTATCTTCCATCTGGGCGTGGGCATGCGCAGGGCGTCGGCGATGGAGCGCGTCGCCTCGACGGTGAGCGCCGTGCCGCGCATCACGGTGGAGTCGAGCTTCACGGGGATGACGACCATGCCGCCCTCCGCCGCGGCGAGGTAGGCGTTGAAGGCGAGCCTGCGCATCACGGGGCTGCAGTCGATGAGGCAGGCATCGTAGGAGCCCGAGGCGTCGTCGAGGGCGAACTTGAGTCGCTGCTCGCGCAGGAGCATCTCGTTCTGGTCGACGAGGTCGATGGTCGAGGCCACCACGTCGAGGCCCTCCCCGGCGGCGTAGGCGACCTCCTCCACGGGCGCGCCGCCGTAGAGCAGCTCGACCGAGGTGCGCCGCTCGGATGCGGCCCGGTCGTAGAGGCCGAAGAAGTCGGTGGCAGACGCCTGCGGGTCGAGGTCGACGAGCAGGGTCCGAAGGCCCCGGGCGGCGAAGATCGCCGCCAGGTTCACGGCGGTCGTCGTCTTGCCGACGCCTCCCTTGTAGTTGGAAATGGCTATCGTGCGCATGGGTCGCGTCCTCTCTAGCGTGGGGCGCGCCTCGCCGCATCCGGTCCGGCGCGCCCCGAGTCTCGGAGCGTCGGGACAAAACCGTACGGATTTGTCCGACAAGCGGAGTGTACCACGAAAACGTACGAATATGTACGCTTTCGTGGTACAGGGGCCGGATTCGGGGAAACCCGGCCCCGGGGGCCCGGGGCCGGGCGCGCCGCCTAGGAGAGCGGCTCCATCTCGCCGAAGCAGTTGACGTGGTGGCGCAGGAGCGCTCGGTTCTCCTTGACGACCATCATCGCCACCTCGTCGAAGCGGACCGGGGTGTCGGCGTAGTCGTCGCCGTTGCCGGCGAGCCACGTCGCCGCCAGCGCCTCGCGCATCCCGCGCGCCCTGTGGGCCTCGGGGAATCCGTCCGTCCCGATGCGGACCGTGGCGTCGACGAACACCAGGGTCCCGTCCTCGTCCACCGCCACGAGGTCGATCCCGCCGATGCCCTCGGGCCCCTGCCAGGCCTCGTCGACGATCTCGTAGCCCTTGCGCTCGAGGAAGGCCTTGACCGCGCCCATCGCCTTTTCCTTCATGTCGTTCATGTCTTGCTCCTTAGACTCTGAGGCCCGCCCCTGTGGCGTGCCTTGCGCCGCGTGAGTCGCATGCAGCGCGGGCGCGCCGGCAAGGGAGGAAGCGAAGTCGGGCATAGAAATAGAAGTCTCCCGACGGCAGTTTTTCGCGTTGTTCGCGCGCGGAGCGCATGGGGCGAAGAACTCGAAAAAGTGTCGCGGCCCTTGCTGGCCGCCTGCCGGCGTGCGACCCTGCGCGTCCAAGGAGCGCCGGGGCGGGTTTCGGATCGGAGGGGCGGAGGCGTGCGGCATGGAATCGGACATGGGCGCCGGGGCTTCCGGACATGGGATGCGATCTGTCGGCGATTGCTGGGGCGCTCGCGAGGGTTACGTCGGGACGTCGCGTGGAGGACGGAGGCGCGTTTCCGAGTCGCGGCGCCGCTACCCTAATCGGGACGGCCTCTCCCGTGCCGCTCACGGTCGATATGCTCACGGGGCCGCTGGCGGCGAGGCGGCTCTCCATGCGGAACGGCTACGGTGCTGCGCAGCACGTCCGTCGGAAGAAGGAGGACGGCTGTTGACGGGCATCAACGAGAAGGACGAGCGTCGCGAGCTGCTCGACGCGGTGGCAGATGCGGGAAGGCTGGCGAGGGGGCTGGACCAGCTGCTCGAGTCCATGGCGCACGCCGACCAGCTGGACCCTCTCGACGTCGAGGGCATACTGGCCCTGAGGTCGATAAGCGAGAGATGCGCCGAGCGCATCGAGGACGCCGCGCGCATCCTGGAGGCTGCAGAACGAGGTCTTTTATGCCGAACTCTCAACGCCGCCCGTCGAAAAGGAACGCTCCGCTCTCGGCGGGGAAGCCGCCGCGTTGCCCGCCCCGCCTCTTCGATTCTGGCAGGCGCCCGGAATTGGGGCGCCCTTGGTCAGCTTAGCCCGTTGATGGTCTCCTCGAGCTCCACCATGTAGGTGACTATCTCATCGATGCTCGGGTAGCTGCCGAACAGCATCGGCCTCATCGAGGCGTAATCGGCCGCCAGCTCGTCGAGCCTGCCCTTTGGAGGGGCGAGCCTGAGCGTGCCGGGCCTCGCATCGGCCAGCTTGGCCCACGGCGTGCGGTAGAACTTCTCTTTGAACCTGACGACCTGTTCGAGGAGGCCAGGCTGCGCCACGGCGCGGCCGAGCACGAACGAGTGGCCGAGGCGGTACATGTCGTAGTAATGGCGGGAGTAGCGCCTGGGCATAGCCTTGCCCTCGGGCCTGTTGGCCTCCTGGTGCAGTATGGTGGCCTTCTCCCAGAACGTGCGCTCGGGACTCGCGGTGCGCACCGTGGTCGACAGCTCGGGCCCGAACGGAACCACGTCCGCCGCGTACGGGGCTATCGCCGCCTCCTCGGAGGGCGACCATGCCGCCATGGGTCCTATCTCCAGCTTGATGGTGTCGAGCGTGCCCGCCGACTCATAGGAGCGCGGATAGTCGAAGTACACGGTCTCCTCCTCGGCCCCGCACCTGACGGACGCTTCGGTGCCGAGGGACTCGGAGAGCGTGGCCCTGAGCTTCGGGACGAAGGCGTCGGCCAGGAAGGCGTTCGCGCGCTCGATGCTGTCGGCCCTGAACCGCTCCTGCGCCGAGTTGCTGCGCGGCTCCCACGGTTCGTCCTCGCCGTAGCCCAGGAGTCGCCAATCGAGTATGAGGTCGATGTCCTCCGAGAAGCGCTCGATGAGCCCGAAAGCCTTCGACAGGCTCGTGCCGCCCTTGAACACCATGGACTCGGCGAAGCCGCTTCTGTGGAAAAGGTGGTCCAAGGTGTAGCACACCCAGAAGTCCTTCTCGACGACGGCCGGTGCAAGCGCCATCCTCTGCGCGGCGGCCTCGAAGACCAGCCTGCGCTCGCCGGTCGAGGCCCTAGCGATCCTGTCCATGTTTCGCCTCCCATATCTTCTTCGCGGCGTCGGCAACCCAGGAGGTGAGCCCCGCCGACTCTTCCAGGAACGCGCCGACCTGCCCTTCCGTGAGGTTGCGCGCGAGCGTTCTGATTTCCTCGTCGCCCACGTTCTCGCGTCCGAGCGCCTTGAGGGCCTGCACGATGGTACAGGTGATCTGCGAGCAGTCGAGCAGGTCGCGGTTGGCGCGGTGCCGGAGCTCGATATCGTACGGCCCGTACTCGTAGCGCTTGTACGGGCCGCTGCTGACGTAGACGAGCTTTGCGGGCACCTGCGTGTCGAGGCCCAGCGCATTGAGCGCCGCGTCGCCGGACGGTGCGACGACCCACTTGTTGGCACGGGCGACGGCGCGCACGACCTCGTCGGCGCTGGCCGGCACCTCGGTGCCCATGAGCGCGCTGCGCTCCGGCGCGTAGTAGACGCCGCGGATGGCGCGGGCGATCCCTCCCTTTGCATGCAAGCGCCCGAGCGCGTTGGCGGCATTGCGTCGGCCTGCGACGTCGGAGAAGTCGGCGGCTGTGAAGGCCCTGCCGGCGCCGAAGCTCTCTATGCGCTTAGCGATGGCCTCTGCTTCTGTCATAGCGTTCCTCCTTTTTGATGAAAATAGTATATACCTTTTTCATCAAATTGCCTCTGATTGCCTTGGTCGCCCACGCATTGCGCCTGCGGCCCCTCGCCGCGCCGGCACGCGCGCGTGCGCCCGGAAGCGGTTGCGCCTCCCGATCGCGGCCCGGGATTAGCATCGAGACATCCCGAAGAAATCGTCGCCGGGCCCCTTCTCGCGCTTTGCGCGCCTTCCGGGCGGCGGTGCCTCGCCGAACCCGTTGAAGATCTCCATGACCAGGGCGAGCTGCCTTTGGAGGTCCGCATCAAGCTCATCGGCGTCGCACACGGCGAGGAGCCGCTCCGCCAGGCTCTTCATGGAGTCGCGCAGCGCCCGTTGCGTCCGCGACGACGGTCTTACCGTTATCTCGGTCCCGGTCAGCCTCGCCATGATGTAGTCCTGCCTGCTCATGCCGCTCCAGGCGGCCATGTTGGCGATCAGCTCGTACTCCTCCGGGGTGCAGCGGAACGCCATCGTCTTGCTGCGCCTTGGTGCTCATCGCCGGCTGCTTGAGGGCTTTCGCCGCCTCGCGGGCGCTGTTCTCGCACGGCATCCTATTCGCCCCTCAGCTCGGAGAGCGCGTCGGCGATCTGCGCGCGCTTGGCGGGGAAAAGGTGCGCGTAGCGGTATGTGATGTCGATGGCCTCGTGCCCCACGCGCTCGGCGATGTCGAGGGCGGAGAAGCCCATGTCGATGAGCAGGCTCACGTGGCTGTGGCGAAGGTCGTGGATGCGTATCCGCTTGACGCCCGACGCCTTGCAGCCGCGGTCCATCTCGTGCACGAGGAAGTGCTTCGTGAAGCCGAAGAGCCGCTCGTCGGGCGCCACGTCATCGCGCATCTCGATGAACTCCGCCATCTCGTCGCGGAGGAACGCGGGCATCTTGATCGTGCGCACCGATTTGCGCGTCTTCGGCTTCGTGACCACGTCCTCGCCGCGCAGGCGCTGGTAGGACTTGTTTATGCGCAGCTCCGACGTCTCCATCAGGAAGTCCGAGGGCGTGAGCGCCATGAGCTCGCCGCAGCGTATGCCCATCCAGTAGAGCACCTCGAAAGCGTAGAAGGCGAGCGGTTTGTCGGAGATGGCCTCCGAGAAGCGGAGGTACTCGTCCTTGGTCCAGAACTGCATCTCGCCGGCCTCCTTGCTGCCCATCTTGTCCACCTTGTGGACGGGGTTCTTCTCCAGGCTGTAGTAGCGCTCGGCGTGGTTGAAGATGGCGTTTAGCTGGTTGTTGATGATCCTCAGGTAAGTGGGCTTGAAGCCGTCGCCGTCCGCCCTTGTTGATCCAGTGAGGGAGTTCTGCCACCTGACGATGTCGACGGGCCGTATGTCGCACATGCGCATGTCGCCGAAGAACGGCAGGAGCTTGCTCTGGATGATGTTCTCCTTGGTGAGCCAGGTGTGCTCGCGGACCCTCGGCCTCGCCTCCGCCTCGTAGACCTTGCAGAAGTCGGCGAAGGTCATGTCCATGGCGTCATCCTTGAGGGCCTTGAAGTTCTTCTCCCACAGAAGCGCCTCGAGCTCGGTCTGGAACCCCTTCTTCGTCTTGTGCCGCTTGGCCCCGCGCGCGTCGCGGTAGTAGAACTGCACGTAGAAGAGCCCCGTCTTCTTGTCCTTATAGGCTGGCATCGTCCACCTCCGGGAAGTAGCGGGCCTCGAACAGGTCGCTGCGGACGCGTCCGCGGATCACCACGCGCCCAAGGGCCTCCTGCTCCTTGTTCATCTGGCGGATGACCTCGTAGGCGCTGCCTTTCTTGATCTTCAGGCGCTCCGCCACCTCGTTGGCGGTGAGCATGCTCGGCCTCGGTGTCTTTGCCACCGGCTGTTCCATCTTGGACCTCCTATCTATCCGTACGTATGCGTACGCTCGTATTCCCGAGAATAATCGTACGTATCTGTACTGTCAATAGAATTGCGTACAAACTCGTACGCTGATAGAATGGTCGCCGACGAAATCTATAGGAGGGCACATGGCGACAGGCGACAACATTCGGCGGCATCGCAAGGCGAAGGGCTTTACGCAGGCCCAGCTCGCCGATGCCGTAGGGCTCACCGAGGGTGCGATCAGGCACTACGAGAGCGGCATCCGCGCGGTTAAGCCCGAGCTGCTCGAGAAGATCGCGAAGGCGCTCGAGGTCTCCGAGGGCGCGCTCAAGGACTACGGCGTCGAGACGTCTCGAGACCTCATGGCCCTGCTGCTGCAGCTTGAGGAGGGCTACGGTTTCGTCCCCAGCGAGGACGGCATGGGCCTGGCGGTCGACCCCAGGGCGCCGCATGCCCCCAAGCTCGCGCAGTCGATCAAAACCTGGGCCGAAAAGCGTGCCGAGCTCGAGCGCGGCGAACTCGACGAGGACGCTTACGCCGGCTGGAAGGCCTCTTTCTGACATCTTCCCAGGTGAATTGACGTTTTCTTGCGAACAGCCTCCGGTTCTCCGGAGGCTGTTCCATTATTCCCGTATGAAATCGGCACCCCTGAAGCCCCGTTCGAGGAATAATTGCGCGCTAAAATACAGCAAGATACACGGCGTTATTCGGCGGCATTCGGGGTTGTCGAAACTGCGGAAACCGATTTCCGCGTTTCTTTATTCCCGTTTGTTGACCTGGGCAAATACAATTGAAAAGGGTTTGAATCCGCCTCGCAGTTTCAACTCAGTTTCGACCGTTCGAAACCGGCCTTCGGGGGACCCGAATTGTGAATTATTCCCGCAGGGCCTAATTATTCCCGTACCGCCGAGTACTCCGCTGTACCGCCCAGTAGGGATAGACGGGAATAATTGGGTCGTTTTCCCAGGTAGAGATACAAAAAGAAAGCCCTCGAACCAGAGGGTTCGAGGGCTGTTATTCCCACTATTTCGCTGGTGGCTTCGTCCTGCGGCGATGCCGAAACAGTATCAGGCGGTACTCGGCAGCACCAAAACGCGAGTTCAGAAGCCAGTTCCCGTTATTCCCACTCGCAAAATGAAACTTAATTCTAAACGCTTTTGTTTGGGGGATTTGATACCATTTGATTTTTCCTGATACCTATTATCCTTATCCTATGGGCTTGCCGAACTTTTGCTATCACTTGGCTATCAAGAAAATGGCTATCAACGGTAAAATTAGATTGGTTTCTCTGGTGGTTTACAACTACATTTTACCACGAAAGACAGGGAAATACAATAACCTTCCTCGCTGTGGTGTATCAAGTGATCTTACTAAACATATGGCGCACCTTGTCCAGGCGGCTGTTTGGACGGCGGGGCTGGATGACTGGCTTGCCGACAGCGGCCTGATACCCTTTCAGTTCTGTAAGGCATACGCTCTGCCCGTTGGTGTAAAAGGCCAGATCAGTACGGTATGCCTGTATACAGCGGGCGGGAATCTCGCCAGTAAAGACAACTTCATCCTTTTTTACCTGGACCGTTTCGATGGTGGCACAGTATTTCGGTGCATCATGATAAGCCCTGGAAAGATATTCCCGGGGCGCATAGAGGGTGAAGGAGAGATAAGGTTCCAGCAGTTGCGTCCCTGATTCCTTCAATGCCTGTTCCAATACAATCGGGGCCAATGAGCGGAAGTCCGCCGGCGTGCTGACCGGACTGTAATAAAGCCCGTATTCAAAGCAAATCTTACAGTCCGTTACGTTCCAGCCGAACAAGCCCTGCTCCAG
The DNA here is from genome assembly GCF_003416765.1 of Paratractidigestivibacter faecalis. Taxonomy (NCBI): domain Bacteria; kingdom Bacillati; phylum Actinomycetota; class Coriobacteriia; order Coriobacteriales; family Atopobiaceae; genus Paratractidigestivibacter; species Paratractidigestivibacter faecalis. The sequence goes on from NZ_QSNG01000001.1 coordinate 1,529,644, forward strand.
CCCGTAACGGATACCATCCCTGACAGCGTTTTGAAAACTCTGGTTCAAGTATCCCAGCGAAACCCGGCTCTCGTATTGTACACCGGAGCCAAGCGGGAGTGGTGTAACAGACAGTCCGATGGATGCCCAAAACGGGTTGGGCGGCACCTCGATATGGATGGTGTGGCTGGCTGCTTTGAGCGGCCGCTCCATATAAATGACGGTGGGTTCCTTTACCACTGTTTCAAGCTTGTATTTTTCCGACAGCAAAGCGGAAACAACCTCCAACTGCACCCGGCCCAAAAAAGAAAGAATGATCTCATGGGTGATGGAATCCACCTCGCAGCGCAAAAGCGGGTCAGTATCCGCAAGTTGCGTAAGAGCGTCCAGCAGCCGTTCTCTTTGCGCTGCCGTTTTCGGCGCAATCGACGTCCGCAGCATGGGGAGGGGGTCCTCACGCCACCTTTTACGAGGGAGCCGGGTTGGGTCCCCTAATACATCGTTTAACCTCACGCTGTCGCTGGGAAGGATAACAATTTCACCCGGATAAGCGGTGTCTGTCCGAACAATTTCCCCTTTGGATGGAATACGCATCTCTGTGATTTTCAGCTTTTCTCTCCCGGCCAGAGCCACCGTATCCCGCAGGCGCAGCGTTCCGCTGTATAGCCGCAAATAGATGAGCCGCTGGCCACAATCTGTATACTCCACCTTGAAAACGCTGCCGCATAGGGCGTCGCTCCCCTGTTCCCCAATCGGTTGGAACAGCCCTGTCACCGCATCCATCAACGGTTGAATGCCAAGGCCCTTTTTGGCGCTGCCATGATAGACCGGGAACAGGGAGGCGTCTTGAACCCGCCGCTGTTCCTCCTGCGCAAGTTCTTCCCGGCTGATTGGTTCTCCTGCGATATACTTTTCCAATAATTCATCGTTATTTTCGATGACCGCATCCCATGCTTCTATGTCGGTATTTTCCTCCAGGACTATTTCCGGGGACAGCGACACCGTCTGCTTGATGATAATATCGGCGGAGAGCTTATCCCGAACAGACTGATACACGCCCTGCAAATCAACGCCAGCCTGGTCGATCTTATTGATAAAGATAACGGTGGGAATGTCCATTTTCCGCAGGGCATGGAACAGAATACGGGTCTGGGCCTGCACACCATCTTTAGCGGAGATCACCAAGATGGCCCCATCTAAAACAGCCAAAGAGCGGTACACCTCCGCCAAAAAATCCATGTGGCCGGGCGTATCCACAATGTTGACTTTACATCTGTGCCACTGGAAGGAAGTGACTGCCGCTTGAATGGTAATCCCACGCTGCCGCTCCAAAAGCATGGTGTCCGTCCTCGTTGTCCCTTTTTCGACGCTCCCCGGTTCTGAAATGGCTCCGCTGGCATATAGCAGGCTCTCCGTCAAGGTTGTCTTTCCAGCGTCTACATGGGCAAGAATCCCGATATTGATAATGTTCATGTCTATCCTCCATACAAGGCCCAAATGGGCGCAAAAATCCCCAGCGGCTAATACTTTTACCGCTGGGGATCATGACTTCGGACAAACAGAAGTATGACGGCTTACATGAGCCGCTGTCCGTCACGATATTTACTAAAAAGGCAAAAGTATTCTTAAATTGGGTACAAAAACTAAGCCCCTGCAAGGGGCAATCATTTTTGCGCCCATTATCAAATTTTATTTAAGAATACCTTGCCGCATATTTTTTACTCCTTTTTTGGATTAAATCATTGTATCACATCAGTTTTAGGAAAGCAAGTACCTAAAAGAAATTTTTCTTCCCCTTATATGTAACAATCATACCGGCTTCCTAGCGTTCAGAATGTTTTCTGCTGTCTGCTGTGGTGTTTGGTTGGAATTGTCCAACCAAAAGCCGATCCGTGGTGTTGTCTGCATTTTACTAAATACAAATTCAATGTATACAGAAAGATATAAGGAGTGGGAGGGATTCCGCCGTAGTTGGCATTGTAGGAAAATCCAAAAGTTTAGATTTTCCCACAATGCTTATCTTTTGGTCTTTGGTTCGGAATAGTGTAGTGCTGGCGGTCTATCTCTTGTTTTCGGTTGCTTGCTTCCTTACCGTACATGAGCATTGAGAGAAGGAGACAAGCAGATGTTGGGTTACGAAGAAAAGATATAGCGCCTCGAACTGCTCGACGCGGTGGCAGATGCCGGGAGGCTGGCGAGGGGCCTGGACCAGCTGCTCGAGTCCCTGGCTCACGCCGACCAGCTGGACCCGCTCGACGTCGAGGGGGTCCTGGCCCTGAGGTCTATAAGCGAGAGGTGTGCCGAGCGCATCGGCGACGCGGCGCGCATCCTGGAGGCTCAGAACGAGGTCCTCTATGCGGAGGAGCGGGCCAAAGTCAAACCGCGCGATAACTGAGGAACGAAACCCGGTCCGGAAACTGTTCCTTGATTCCGGCCGGATGATCTTCTCCGCCGCCCGGTGTCGCATTGTGTCCGAGCGGCTGATGTCCCCCTATTCCCAGTGCCGCGGCGTACCGCTGCGTTATAATTCAGAAAACGCATTTGTATTGCATTTCGAGGGATAGAGGCGCGAATGTCTAACGGCTATAAGGAGCTCATCAAGGGTAACCCCGGCGAGACCGAGATCAGGAGCTTCCTGGTAAACGGCGACCAGGTATCTGTGACCCTGCGCATCCCCGACACCCTGCGCGACGCGGCGAAGGAGGAGGCTGCCCTTCGCGGCATGAGCTTCTCCGCCTTTGTGCGCACTTGCATGATCGAAGAGCTCGCGAAGAAGGGACAATAGCCCGTGACGGAGCCAATGCACGACATCTCGGTCGAAGGCTTCATAGAGTCCTTCGACCGCCGATACCCGACTTTCATTCTCAAGACGTTGCTGTGCGACCGCACTACGGGGCGCAACATCATATGGGCCGACAACGAATACGAGGCCCTAGGCGACGGCTACATGGGCGATGACGAGATGACCGTCGAGAAGATCACGGGCATGAACTCCGGCGTCATCAAGCCGCGCATCGCCAAAGAGCAGGAGAAGCAATCCCAGCGCACCAAGAGCCGCGCCGAGGTGTTCACCCCGTCATGGCTGTGCAATCAGATGAACAACGACTTGGACGAGGCTTGGTTCGGCCGGCGCGATGTCTTCAACACCGAGATCGTTGCGGATGATGGCGCCAATACATGGACGCCGACTAGTGATCCAATCGAATTTCCAAAGTCAAAGGGACACGGCTGGCGCGCATACGTGGAGGCTACGCGGCTCGAGATCACGTGTGGCGAGGCGCCGTTTGTGTGCTCGCGCTACGACACCGTGACGGGAGACGAGCTACCCGTAAGCGAGCGCGTAGGCTTCCTTGACCGCAAGCTTCGCGTTGTGACCGAGAAGACCAAGACTCGCAAGGAATGGGTGCGCCGGGCCCTCGACGCGCTGCGCGCGACGTACGGCTTCGAGTACCAGGGCGACAACCTGCTTATTGCTCGCGTCAATGTGCTCGAGACGTTCGTCGAGCATCTCCGCAATCGCTGGGGGTCGGGCCCCCAACAGGACGAGCTCGAGCAGGCGGCATGGATCGTTTCCTGGAACTTCTGGCAGATGAACGGCTTCACAGACGCCGTGCCCACCAACAAGATGGGCGCCGAGGTGGAGTCGACCCTGGGGACGTTCGAGGAGCCCGAGCCGGAGCCGATGCAACCGTCGCTTTTCGACCTGTTCGATGACGTATTCCCCGACGAGACAACCGAAGAGACCAAAGAAGAGGAGCCAAGGGAAACGGTTCCCCTCTGCGTGATATACGACTGGCAGAACGGCGAGCCCTTCGAGTTCGCCGCATTGAAAGGTGAGGCAGCAATTATGGGAAAGAAGTTCTATGCGGTAATCGGTAATCCCCATATCAGCTTTCAGTGGCGGAACAAGATTCTGGCAATAAGACCTATGCACCGCCCATCTATCACGAGTTTATGGACTCGGCGTTCAAGGTTTCCGACAAGGTGGAGCTTGTCACTCCCGCTAGATTCCTATTTGACGCCGGCTCAACCCCAAAGGCCTGGAACAGGAAGATGCTTAACGACCCCCATTTCAAAGTGATGAGCTATAAAGCGGATGCGTCCAGCGCCTTTCCGAATACCGACATCAAGGGCGGTGTTGCCGTTACCTATCGAGATGCTGATCGGGATTTCGGTGCGATAGAAGTGTTCACACATTTCGATGAGCTTCGTACCATCAAAGAGAAGGTTGTAAAACATGGCATCCAACCCCTCGGCGATATCATCTTCGCGGCCGATAGCTACCACTTCACTGAAGCCATGCACGAAGACCATCCCGAGATTCGTTATGTTGACGACGACCATGGTCTGTTGAGCAAGAACCACGACTATGACCTTAAGACAAACGTTCTCGACAACCTTAACAATGTAGTTTTCTTTGACGAGATGCCTGGCGACGGAGATAGTTGCATCAGAATCTTTGGCAGAGGTCGCGCCGGAAGAGCTTACAAGTTCATTTCCGCCAGATATATCGCTCCGCATCCGAACCTCGACAAATGGAAAGTACTTGTTCCTGCCGCCAACGGATCGGGCGCGCTTGGAGAAGTGCTTTCTACGCCCTTAATAGGGCGGCCCTTAATAGGGCATACGCAGTCCTTCATAAGCATTGGCAGTTTCAATTCCGAAGCGGAAGCTACGGCTCTCCTCAAATACATAAAATCGAAGTTCGCTCGGACCATGCTCGGAATTCTGAAGATTACGCAGCACAATCCCGCACCAAAATGGAAGTATGTCCCCCTACAGGACTTTACTTCTGACTCCGACATCGATTGGTCGCAGTCTGTTGCTGACATCGACCGTCAGCTCTATGCGAAGTACGGCCTCGACGACGAGGAGATTCAGTTCATCGAATCCCATGTGAAGGAGATGGACTAGCAATGGCGAGCATCGACATCTCCCAGATCATCGAGACCACCGCTCCCGCGGTGCCGCAGATCTATGCCTACACCACGCCCGAGATCGTCCGCCACAACGGCTGGACCAAGATCGGCTACACCGAGCAGGACGTGCGCGAGCGAATCAAACAGCAAACGCACACCGCCGACGTGCAGTGGCATCTGGAGTGGAGCGGCAACGCCACGTGGGAGCACCGTGCGGGCACGTTCCATGACACCGACTTCCACGCCTACCTCGAGAAGCAGGGCGTCGAGCGCGAACCCAAGAAGGAATGGTTCAAGATTAGCGGCGAGGAGTCTCACCAGCAGTTCTACCGGTTCCGCGACACCGACGGCGTGCTGGACGCACCCGGCGCTGCCTCCTACACCCTGCGCGCCGAGCAGCAGCGCGCAGTGGAGCAGACGGGAGCCTTCGCCCGCGCCCATTGGGACGAGGGCGGCGCGCACGGCGGCGAGTTCCTGTGGAACGCCAAGCCGCGCTTCGGCAAGACGCTCACCGCATACGACCTGTGCCGCAGTATCGGCGCGCAGAAGGTGCTCATCGTCACCAACCGCCCTGCCATCGCCAACTCCTGGTACGACGACTACGTGAAGTTCGTGGGCTTGGAGGGCGGCTACCGCTTCATCAGCGGCGTGGACGCTCTGACCGGCAAGCCCTACTGCCTCAGCCGCGAGGAGTACCTGCGCGCCATCCGCAACGACCCGGAAGGCCCCAAGGGGTTCATCGAGTTCGTGAGCCTTCAGGACCTCAAGGGCTCCATCCGCTTCGGCGGCGTGTACCAGAAGCTCGACGAGGTGGCCGACCTCACCTGGGACGTGCTCATCATCGACGAGGCACACGAGGGCGTGGACACCTTCAAGACCGACGTGGCATTCGACCACATCAAGCGCCGCTTCACGCTGCACCTCTCTGGCACGCCCTTCAAGGCCATCGCAAACGAGAAGTTCGCCGACGACGCCATCTACAACTGGACCTATGCCGACGAGCAGCAGGCCAAGCGTGACTGGCCTGCCGACTCTGAGCAGCCGAACCCCTACGCCAACCTCCCCAAGCTCAACCTGCTCACCTACCAGATGAGCGACATCGTCGAGCAGGAGGCCCGCGGCGGCATGGAGATTGATGGCGAGCAGACCGAGTTCGCCTTCGACCTCAACGAGTTCTTCTCGACCAAGCACAACGGCGGCTTCGTGCACGACGCCGACGTGGATAAGTTCCTCGACGCGCTCACCACGCAGGAGAAGTTCCCGTTCTCGACACCCGGGCTGCGCGACGAGCTGCGTCACACGTTCTGGATGCTCAACCGCGTCGACTCCGCCCGCGCCCTCGCCAAGAAGCTGCAGGCGCACCCCGTCTTCAAGGATTACGAGGTGGTACTCGCTGCTGGCGACGGCAAGATCGACGCCGATGACGAGAACGAGAAATCGCTCGACAAGGTACGCCGCGCGATCAAGGACCACGACAGGACCATCACCCTTTCGGTCGGCCAGCTGACCACGGGCGTGACCGTGCCGGAGTGGACCGCCGTGCTCATGCTCTCGAACATGGCGAGCCCCGCACTGTACATGCAGGCGGCCTTCCGCAGCCAGAACCCGTGCCTGTTCGACCTGGGCGGCGGCAACTACGCGCGCAAGGAGAACGCCTACGTCTTCGACTTCGACCCGGCGCGCACGCTTACTATCTTTGAGCAGTTCGCCAACGACCTGTACGGCGAGACCGCGCGCGGCGGCGGCGATGTCGAAACGCGCGAGCGCCATATCCGTCAGTTGCTGAACTTCTTCCCCGTCTACGGCGAGGACGAAGAGGGGCAGATGGTCGAGCTCGACGCCGAGCAGGTGCTCAGCGTGCCGAGGCGCATCCATGCCCGCGAGGTGGTCAGGCGCGGCTTTATGAGCAACTTCCTGTTCCAGAACATCGCGAGCGTCTTCCGCGCGCCGGCAGAGGTCGTGGAGATCATCCAGCGCTTCGATCCCTACGAGCAGGGCAAGGCACAGAACGCCGAGAAGAACAAGGTCGAGATCGATGAGGGCACGGCCGACGAGCTCTCCATCAACGACGAGGGCGAGGTGGAGATTCCCGACGAGCAGGTCGTAGGCAAGGCTGCGGACATCTTCGGGCCGAAGGTCTACGGCGACATCGCCGTCGAATTCTCAGGCCACATGGACGACATCGCGAAAGCCCACGAGGCCGATGACGACGATCGGGTGATGCTCGACAACCTCAAGGAGGCCTTCAAGCAGAGCGTGACCGCGCCTCTGGTACAGGCCGCCAAGGAGAGCTACGGCAGCGAGCTCAAGCCGCGCCAGCAGCAGCAGATCGAGCGCAAGGTCCAGGCGGACGCCGACATCCAACTCAACCGCCAGGTCGGCGACTACCAGATTCAGGCGCGCCGCATCGAGCAGTCGCGCAAGGACGAGCTCAAGGCGGCGACAAGCGAGACCGAGCGCGCCGAGGTGAACAAGCGCCATGACGAGCAGAAAGCGGAGGCGTTCCAGACGCTCGCCCAGAAGCTCGAGGACTCCCGCGAGGAGCTCGTGCAACGCGCCGGCGAGACCGTGGTGCGCGAGGTGGAGACGGCGAAGAAAGAGGACGAGAAGCAGGGCATCGAGGACAAGGTGCGCGCTCATCTGCGCGGCTTCTCGCGTACCATCCCGTCGTTCCTCATGGCCTACGGCGAAGAGGGCACGACGCTCGCGAACTTCGACACCGTGATCCCCGCTGACGTCTTCCAGGACGTCACGAGCATCACCGTTGATGAGTTCCGCTTTTTGCGTGATGGCGGCGACTACACCGATGGCGAGACCGGCGAGGTAAAGCGCTTCGTTGGGCACCTCTTCGACGAGGTCGTATTCAACGACTCCGTGAGCGAGTTCATCAAGCTGCGCGAACGCCTGGCCAATTACTTCGACGAGTTCCAGACAGAGGACATCTTCGACTACGTGCCGCCCCAGAAGACCAATCAGATCTTCACGCCGCGCAACGTCGTGGTTCAGATGGTGGACCTCTTCGAGAAGGAGAACCCGGGCTGCTTCGATGACCCGAGCCACACCTTCGCCGACCTGTATATGAAGTCTGGCCTCTACATCACCGAGATCATCAAGCGCCTGTACCGAAGCGAGGGCATGAAGGCCGCCTTCCCGGACGACCGCGAGCGTTTGGACCACATCCTGGAGCATCAGGTGTTCGGCATCGCGCCCACCAAGATTATCTACGAGATTGCCACCCACTTCATCCTGGGTTTCCACGACGAGGTCGGCCAAGGATGTGACTCTAACTTCGAGCTCGCGGACGCCGCGGAGCTCGCCAAGGAGGGCACGCTGGAGGCATACGTCGAGCGCGTCTTCGGGCCCAAGCTGGGCGAGGCGTAGCGCGTGGCGGAAGTAGTCGACAGCAAACAGGATGGGCGTGCAGAGGCTGCGCGAGCGGCGGTGAGTGCGGCACGGCGTGAGGATACCGAACTTTGCGCCCGTCTAGTCTTTCGCGTCTCGCGCAATGAGCTAAGGCGCGTGGGGATCACCACGCCCATCGCTCTCTACGATGAGCTGAAGCAGGTCTTCTGGAACGCAGACGAGGGCGTCACCCTGGGCGACCACCTCTCTGTCGGGTTCGGCAAGGTCGACCGCCGCCGTCAGGTGCGCGCCTTCGCCGAGCGCCATGCGGACGAGCCCAGAAACGTCGCCGCGAAAGCCTACGAGCGCGAATACGGCTTCAGCGCAGGCATCGCCGCGATATGGCTCGACCTGTTCGCCGAGCCCGCGGACGTGAGCTTCTCGGAGTGGCTTGGCGTCGAGGTCGCTGAATGCCCGACGGGCGCCCCGGCCTCCCGTGCGGATGTGCCCGTAGCGCACGACACCGAGCGCGAGGCACCCACCCTCGAGGGCTTCCTTGCCCGGGAGCTTGCCGGCCGCATCTGCGACGAAGGCCTCGTGCGTCGGCGCTTCGCCTTCGAGTTTCCCGACGATCCGCCCGAAGCGCTCGACCGCGGCATCGAGGATGCGGGCTACTACGAGGACCGCGGCTTGCTCTTCCGAGAAGGGAGCACCCCGAACGACCACTTCACGCGGCTGCTGGCCGAGCATCCGTCTTTCGCGAAGGGCGACGCCGGCTTCGAGAACGCCGTGTGGCAGCACCCCGCCTTCCGCCAGGTGCTGCGCCAGGCGCTTTCGGACCACCGCTTACTTCTCTACGAGGGCGACAGCTACATCTCGTTCTCGCGGCTGCACGACGTGCTAGGCGCGCGCATGGCGGACATCGAGTCGTACGCGCCCGCGGTGAGCGTGGATGCGCCCGAAGGCGAGCCCTTCACCGTGGCGAGCCTGCGCGCGGGCGGCGCCACTCCGCATCCGCTGTACGGGCTGGACATGCCCGACGACTTCTACGAGGGACTGCTCGACGCGGGAGGGCTCCTGCGCAGCTGCACGCTCGCCGGAACCAAGGTGTTCGTCGCCGGAGGCGAGGGGCGGCTTTCCGCAGCCGACCTCATCGAGTGGATCGTCGCCCACCATGAGGGAATCGAGCGCGATGACCTGCCGAGACTGCTCGCGAACGATCTGGGCATCACGTGCCCGGCACCGCTTCTGACGACGACCATTTACAACTCCGACGTCTACTACGACGACATCGGGGACGCATATTACTCATCCATGGAGGCATGGAAGAAGGAGGCACGAAATGAGCTTGCTTGAGGAAGGGATCGCGACTGGCAACGTCCTGCCGACGGGTCGCAAGGAGAAGCACTCCATCGACAACGTGACGCGCGACTTCGACATCTACCGCATCAAGTGCGATCTGCTGTTCTACAACGACCAGAACGACCGCATCGCCACTTGGGTAAGCGAGTACAACTCCGCGCAGGGCGCGGATCTGCTCGCCCTTGGCCGCGACGAGTACAACGGCGTCATCGAGGACTTCATCGTCGAGAGCAACCCCGGCGCGCTCAGGAAGACCGAGAAGAGCATCGCCCTTCGCGGCCAGCTTAGGCCGGGCATCGTGCTCAACGACGGACGCGTCATCGACGGCAACCGACGCCTGACCTGCGTCCGCCGCCTCGCGCGGGCGAACAACGAGGCGGGCTGGTTCGAGGCCGCCATCCTCGACGACGCCACAGGCAGCGACCCCAAGCGCATCAAGCTGCTCGAGCTCGCCATCCAAATCGGCGAAGAGGAGAAGGTGGCGTACGATCCCGTCGACCGCCTCGTCGGCGTATACCGCGACGTGGTTAAGAACCACCTCATAACCCCTGCGGAGTACGGCAACGCGACGGGCATGACCGAGGCGGAGGTGAAAAAACTCGTCGACCGCGCCCAGTACATGGAGGAGTTCCTCGAATTCTGCCAGGCCCCCGAGCAGTACCACCTCGCCCGCGCCCTCAAGGTCGATGGCCCCTTGGGCGAGTTCAGCCGCGTGCTGAAGAAGTACGACAACAGGCGCGACAAACAGCTTGTCAAACGACTCATGTTCGCCAACATGGTGGTGCAGCCCGAGGGCGACATCACCCGATACGTGAGAGACTTCGGCAGCGTGGCAGGCACGGATGCGGAGGCCGACTTCAAGGCCGCCGAGCTGCAGGCCATGTCCGAGCTCCTCGAGAAGATGGGTCCCGACGCCCTCACGCGCGAGAAGGTGAGCGAGCTGCGCTCGGACGGCAACCTCGTCGACGGCTTCAAGCGCGCAGGCGACCGCGCAAGAGAGACCGTGCGCCGCGTCAAGCTCATGGACACGCCCGCCAAGAAATCCGCCGACTGCCTCTCCGAGCTCGAGAAGATCCTTCCCGAGATGCTCGACGTGCTGGGACCCGACGAGCTCGAGAAGGTGCGCCGCAACCTCGTTGCCGTCGCCGACAAGGTGGAAGAGCTGATCGGTGAGATCGATGAGCGCGCCTAGGGCCGTCGTCTGCTACGACGAGGCGCGCCCCGGCATGTACCTGCGCATCGAGGGGCAAGACATCGCCTCGTTCATGGCCTCGGCCGCATGGCGCGCCTGGCTGTACTACCCGGCGAGCGCCGTCGACGGCACCGATCGCGACCGCATCCTACTCGACGGCGGCATGGGCCTTCGCGAGTGCCAGGACATGCTCGAGGCGATCATGGAGGCCGACGGCCACGGCGTCGAGGTCGCGGTTGACCCGAGCTTCGGCGCCTTCGTGAACGCCGGCGAGACCTACATCCGCGAGCGCTCCGAGGTGGGGTTGGCCATCAAGGCGCAGACCGCCGAGGGCATCGCCGACGACCCCCAGCTGGGGCCGCGCTTCCGGGAGTTCCGCGACGTAGTGAACGCCTCGATGGTGCGTCCCCTGCGCGACCGGCAGATGCTCGACGCCTTCTTCATGGCGACGGTTGGGCGCGCGGCCGACTTCTCGGTGCCCGGCGCCGGCAAGACCGCGACGGTGCTCGGCGTGTTCGCCTACCTTCGCCATTTGGGGCTCGCGCGCCGCATCGTGGTGGTTTGCCCCAAGAACGGCTTCGAGTCGTGGGAGAAGGAGTGGGTCGCCACCTTCGGGGATAAGCTGCCTTTGAGCTGCTTCTCGCTGGGAGACCCCGCCATAGCGGCGATGTCGACCGAGCGCAGGCGCAACGCGCTGTCGCTCGACAGCGGCGCGTGCAACCTGTTCACGTTCAACTACGAGTCGCTCTCGGGCTACGTGCGGGAGCTGCATGCCATCATCCCCGACCAGACCCTGCTCGTCTTCGACGAGGTGCACCGGGTGAAGGCCATCGGCGGCAGGCGCGCGGAAGCCGCGCTCGAGGCGGCCGACGGCGCGAAGTTCGTGATCGCCCTTACGGGAACGCCCATCCCGAACACCTACCAGGACATCTACAACCTGCTGCACATCCTGTACCCCGAGGACTACGACACGTTCTTCGGCTACGAGCCGGGCGAGCTCCGCGCGCCCGATGCGGACCTCCAGGCAAGCCTCAACGACAGCCTGGCGCCCTTCTTCTGCCGAACGAACAAGGACGAGCTCGGCGTGCCGCGCCCGGAGCCCGACGAGATCGTGGAGGTCGAGGCGACGCCCGATGAGGACACATTGCTGCGAGTCCTGTACGCGTCTTGCCCCAACGCGCTCGCGAGGATCATACGCACCCTGCAGCTCGAGAGCGACCCCGAGATGCTCTGCTCTGCAGTGGACCCAGGCGACCTCGAGTACGTGCTCGACCAGGTCGGCGATGACTACTCGGATATCGACTACGTCGACTTCTCGCAGACGTTCTACGAGGCCATCGAGCGAAGCCGCCCGAGCTCGAAGCTCGTGGCGTGCGAGCGGCTCGTGGAGCGCATCGTCGCCGAAGGCCGCCCCGTCATAGTATGGTGCATCTTCGTACGCAGCATCAGCAACCTCCGCCGCGACCTCGCCGCCATGGGGATTCCGGCAGAGGCGATCTACGGCGCCACGCCACAGGAAGAGAGACGCGAGATTCTGGACGACTTCCGCGCGGGGCGCTTCAGGGTGCTCGTGACCAACCCGCAGACGCTTGCCGAGTCGGTCTCTCTGCACAGCGTCTGCCACGACGCGGTGTATTTCGAGTACAGCTACAACTTGGTGCACCTGCTGCAGTCAAAGGACCGCATACACCGTCTGGGCCTGCCCGACGACCAGAAGACGCGCTACTACTTCATGCGCGAGAAGTTCATGCGCGACGGCAGGGAGCTATCCCTCGACGCCGTGATCTACGACCGCTTGAAGGAGAAGGAGCAGACGATGCTCGACGCCATCGACCGCGGCTGCCTTGAGGGCGGCTACCTCGATGACGAGGACCTGCGTATCGTCTTCGAGCGCCTGCTGGGAGAAGATGCCAAGAGCCTGGAATACTAAGAGGCCGAACGGCGCACTGACGATATTGGCTCATAAGTAACAACTGCGAAGGAAAGATAGGGCTTTAAGGATGGATGCAGGAAAATCTACGATAAGCGGCGTGTTCAACGGATCGCGCCTGCTCGAAATACCTTTCTACCAAAGGGCGTACGTCTGGGGAGAAGAGCAATGGGAGCGCTTCCTCGGCGACATGGAGTTCGTCACGGCTTCGAAGCGACCTTATTTCCTGGGCTCGATCATCCTGAAGCAAGCCTCCTCCGGCAACACTTGGTCCGAGGTGTCCGAGGTTCGCACAGTCATCGACGGCCAGCAGCGCCTCACGACCATGGTCATCTTCTTCAAGGCACTCTGCGCGAGAATCGACGCCGATAGGCTGTTCGAGCGAGATTTCGTCCTGGAGACCGGCGAAGTCGCCTTGAGACATGGCAAGTACGACCGGCAGGATTTCGAGAAGGTCGTCAGCGCCACGGGCTGCGAGCCTGTCGAGGGCTCCTCGTCCATCGTCCTTGCCTACAACTATTTCCTCAAGAACATCGACCCAGAGAAGGTCGACAGGAACACGATCAAGTCGAACGTCCAGTTCGTCTGCATCGATCTCACCGAGGGCGAGGACGAGCAGCAGATATTCGACACCATCAACTCGCTCGGGGTGCGCCTGACGACGGCGGAGCTCCTCAAGAACTACTTCTTCAACCGCGAGAACGAGCAGGCGTTCAAGGAGTGCTGGGAGGACGTCTTCGAACCCACGGCGGAGAAGAGGGAGTATTGGGAGCAGGAGGTCGTTACCGGGCGCATCAAGCGCACGCTCGTCGACCTGTTCTTCGACGCGTTCCTCCAGATCCTGGTTCAGGACAAGAAGCGCGGCGTCACGACCGAGGACAAGCTCTTCTATTCGCGCACGTCCAACCTCTTCCAGTCCTACAAGGACTTCATCGGCAGGTACTGCAACGGAGACAAGGACGAGATCCTCGACAGCATGAAGGCGTATGCCGAGGTGTTCGAGTCCACGTTCGACCCCGGCTACTGCGACGCGGACATCCCCTCCGCTCCCGGCGTCGAGCGCCTGAACGTGCTGATATTCGGCCTCAAGAACTCGACGCTCATCCCGTACGTGCTCTACGTTCGCAAGAACGCGGAGTCTTCGGGCGAGGAATCCGAGGTCTTCGCCCTGCTTGAGAGCTACATCGTCCGCCGAACGCTGGTTCAGGCGACCACGAAGAACTACAACAGGCTGTTCACCTCGCTGATCCTGAACGAGGTGAAGGACGCGGAGGCCCTGAGGAAGGCTCTCGAAGCCAACGAAGAGGCGACGACGTACATGCCCGGCGACGCCGAGGTTCGAGCGGCGTTCGAGGAATCGTGTCTGTACAACCTCCAGTCCAAGGGCGTTCTCTATCTGTTGGAAAGCGCCATTCGTCCGGGCATGAGCAGCACGGCCCTGCTCGGGTTCAACCAGTACACCCTCGAGCACATGATGCCCAAGAAGTGGCGCAACAAATGGGGAGCCCTCGACGATGAGGCTGCCACGCGAAGGGACAGGAAGCTCCTCACGCTCGGCAACCTCGCCATCATCACGCATTCGCTCAACGCCTCCATCCGCGATGCCGATTGGCCCACCAAGAAGCAGGGAAAGGGATACAAGGACGGTCTTGCCCTCTGCGCCGCCGGCCTTGCGACCATGGCCGGCGCCCTGGAGAAGGAGTCTTGGGGCGAGGGCGATATCGCAGAGCGCGCCGAATGGCTTGCGGACAAGGCGTTGGAGGTCTGGCGTTAAACCTTACATGCGCCCCATCTCGAAGATGCTTGCGGTGTCGGAGCCCGCATCCATGACGGATGTTGTCGGCTCTTCCAAATGCGAGGTTTGCGGTGGCGCTTCCGTCACTGGTGCCTCAACCACCTCGCCGAGCGCCAGGAAGAACCTCATCACGAGCTCGATCCTCTGCTGCAGGGACTCGCTCAGCTCGCCGTAGGAGGCCGCCAGCCGGACCTCCTTGGACAACTCCGCCATCGAGTCCTTCAACGCCTTCTGCACGCTTACAGAGGGCCTCACTTCGACCTGGGTATCGGTGAGCTTGGCGATGATGTAGTCCTGCCTGCTCATGCCGCTCCAGGCTGCCATCTCGCATATGAGCTTGTGCTCCTCGGGCGTGCAGCGAAACGCCATCGTCTTGCTGCGCTTGCGGGCGCTGTTCTCGCACGGCATCTTGCTTACCCCCTCGCTCCATCGAGCGCGGCGGCCATCTCGTCCTGCTTCGTGGGGAACAGGTGCGCGTAGCGGTAGGTGATGTCCACCGCCTCGTGGCCCATGCGCTCGGCGATGGCCAGCGCGGAGAAGCCCATCTCGATCAGCAGGCTCACGTGGCTGTGGCGTATGTCGTGTATGCGGATGCGCTTCACGCCCGACGCTTTGCACCCGCGCTCCATCTCGTGGGCCAGGAAGTGCTTGGTCACGGCGAACAGGCGCTCGTCGGGGGCGACATCGTCGCGCATCTCGATGAAGTCCGCCATCTCGTCGCGAAGGAAGGCGGGCATGACGATCGTGCGCACGGACTTGGGCGTCTTGGGGTCGGTCACGGTGTCCACGCCGTGGAGGCTCTGGTACGACTTGTTGATGCGCAGCCGCGAGCTATCCAGCATGAAGTCGGACGGCGTGAGCGCCAGGAGCTCGCCGCAGCGTATGCCCGTCCAGTACAGCAGCTCGAAGGCGTGGAACGACAGCGGCTTGTCCATGACCGCCTCGCTGAACCTCAGGTACTCGTCCTTGGTCCAGAACTGCATCTCGCCGCCCTTCTTCGAGCCTATCTTGTCGACCCTGCGCACCGGGTTGTCGGCAAGGCCGTAGTAGCGCTCAGCGTGGTTGAAGATGGCGTTGAGCTGGTTGTTCACCGTGCGCAGGTACGTCGGCGCCCAGGGCTTCCCGTCGGCGTCCCGGTGCTCGGTGAGCTCGTTCTGCCACCTGATGACGTCGATCGGTCTCACGTCGCACATGCGCATGTCCCCGAAGAACGGCACGAGCTTGTCGTTGATGATGTACTCCTTGGTGATCCACGTGTGCTCGCGTATGCGCGGCTTCACCTCGGAGGCGTACACCTCGACGAACTCGGAGAACGTCATGTCCATGGCCCCGCCGTTAAGGCTCTTGAACTGGCCCTCCCACACTGCGGCCTCCACCTCGGAGGAGAAGCCGCGCTTCGTCTTGTGGCGCTTCGAGCCGCGGGCGTCGCGGTAGTAGCACTGCACGTAGAACGTGCCGTTGTTGTCGTCCTTGTACACGGGCATGTCAGTCCACCTCCGGGAAGTACAGGGCGTCGAAGACGTCGCTTCGAACGCGTCCGCGGATAACCACGCGCCCGCGCGCCTCCTGCTCGGCGTTTATCTTCCTGATCACCTCGTAGGCGCTGCCTTTCTTGATCCTCAGCAGCTCCGCGACCTCGTCGGCGTCCAGCATGTGCGGCCTCGGCGTCTTTGCCACCTTCTCGTCCATGGCTCCTCCTATCAATAGCGTACATATACGTACGGTTTACAGATTCAGAGTAAACGTACGTATCTGTACTGTCAATAGAATTGCGTACATTTGCGTACGCTGGTAAGATGTGCTGGTACGTGATTCCAGGAGGAGGACGCATGTCCGTAGGCGAGAACATAAGGCGGTACCGCAAGTTGCGCGGCATGACGCAGGCGCAGCTCGCCGAGTCCGTCGGGCTGACCGAGGGGGCCGTGCGCCACTACGAGAGCGGCATCCGCGCCGTGAGGCCCGAGCTGCTCGAGTCCATCGCCGCAACGCTCGGCGTGTCCGTCAGCGCCCTCAAGGATTACGGCGTCGAGACCGCGGGCGACCTCATGTCACTGCTCGTTCGGCTCGAGGACTCCTTCGGCATCGTGCCCGCAGGCGACGGGCTGGGCCTCTCCCTGAACGCCAAGGCTCCGCACGCGGCCAAAGCGGCGACGGCGATCAAGCTATGGGCCGAGAAGCGCGCGCAGCTCGAGAACGGCGAGATCGACGCCGACGAGTACGAGGACTGGAAAGCCTCGCTGTAGCGGCTCTCCGCATTTCTCAATCAACGCAACCGAATCAGGACGCCAAGCTAGGCGGTGAGCGCCGCTCGCACCTGCGTATGCTGAGTTTTTACTCCCCATTGCATGCAAAGGCATTCTCGGCGCACCTGGGGAGTAAATGATGCGGTGGCTTACATGGCGGCACACGGCGGTACCCCGTGGCATTTCCCCTGATTACTCCCGCTTTCCTTGACGCGGTGAGATTCTTTACTCCCCATTAACCACCTGGGGAAACGCCGTGCGGAGACTGCCGAAAGGCCGATTGAGTTCGATTTGAGTTTCACGGAGCCCGAAACAGCCCCGTTTGGCCCTCGGGGACAAAAATCGAGCGCCTACTCACTTGGGATAAATCCTTACTCCCATTCCTCCGAATGCCGCACCGTACCTTGCTGTCTTGAAACACGGGGAGTAAATGGCGAAATCGCAGGTGAAAGGGAGTAAAACGGCAAAGAAAAAGCCTCCGTCCCAGCACGGGAACGGAGGCCAGATTATCGTATTTACTCACCAATGTCGCTGGTGGCTTTGCCGTGACTATCGTACGAAACGAAACTCAGCAGCACAGTGCGGCACTCAAAAGTGCAGGTCAGAACCCTGTCAACCTACTCCCACTCAATCGTCGCGGGCGGCTTGCTCGTGATGTCGTAGCACACGCGGTTGGCGCCAGGGACCTCGGCAACAATGCGGCCGGAAATGCGGGCCAGCACGTCGTAGGGCAGCTTGGCCCAGTCGGCCGTCATGGCGTCGCTGGACTCCACGGCGCGCAGGATGATCGGGCGCTGGTAGGTGCGTTCGTCTCCCATGACGCCGACGGACTTGATGTCGGGAAGTACCGCAAAGTACTGCCAGCAGGAGTGCTCGGAGTTGCGCTCGCCGGTCTTCTCAAAGAGGCGCTGGTTGTAGGCGTCAAGCTCCTCGCGCACGATGGCGTCGGCGCCCTTCAGGATCTCCAGCTTCTCCTTGTCCACCGCACCGATGATGCGGATGGCCAGGCCGGGGCCGGGGAACGGCTGGCGGAAGACGATGTGCTCGGGCAGGCCAAGGGCCAGACCCAGCGCGCGGACCTCGTCCTTGAAGAAGTGGTCAAGCGGCTCGATGAGGTCAAAGCTCACGCCCTCGGGGAAGGGGATGAGGTTGTGATGGCTCTTGATGGTGGACGCCTTGCCGCCCGTCTTGCGCGCGCCGGACTCGATGATGTCCGGGTAGATGGTGCCCTGGGCCAGGAACTTCACCGGCTTGCCATCGGTCTCCAGCTGCTGGGCAACGGCGAAGAACTCCTTCCAGAACTGCGTGCCGATGATGCGGCGCTTCTCCTCGGGCTCGGTCACACCGGCGAGAAGCTCGGCGTAGCGGTCCTCGGCGTGGACATGGATGAAGTCGACGTCAAACTGCTTGGTGAAGACCTCCTCGACCTGCTCGGGCTCGTTCTTGCGCAGCAGGCCGTGGTTGATGAAGACGCAGGTCATCTGCTTGCCGATGGCGCGGGCGCCGAGGGCGGCCACCACGGAGGAGTCCACACCGCCGGAGAGGGCCAGAATGACGCGGTCGTCGCCGACCTTCTCGCGGAACTCGTTGGTCATGGTCTCAACGAGGTTGTCCATGCTCCAGTTCTTCTCCAGCCCGCAGATGGAGAAGAGGAAGTTGGAGAGGATCTGCTGGCCGTGCTCGGTGTGCTTGACCTCGGGGTGGAACTGGGTGGTGTAGATCCTGCGCTCGGCGTTCTCCATGGCGGCCACGGGGCAGACGTCGGTGGAGGCGGTGACGGTGAAGCCCTCCGGGACCTCGCAGACGGAGTCGCGGTGGCTCATCCACACGGTCTGCTTGAGCGGCGTGGAGTTGAAGAGGACGGAGTCATGGTCGCGCTCGATGGTGGCCGGGCCGTACTCGCCGATCTCGGAGTGGGCGACCTTGCCGCCCAGCGTCACGGCCGTAATCTGGTGACCGTAGCAGAAGCCGAGCACGGGAACGCCCAGCTCGAAGATGGCCGGGTCGACGCGCGGCGCGTCCTCGGCGTAGACGGAGGCGGGACCGCCGGAGAGGATGAGCGCAGACGGGGCCATCTCGCGCAGCTCATCGGCAGAGATGTCGCACGGGACGATCTCAGAGTAGACGTTGAGGTCGCGCACGCGACGCGCGATCAGCTGGCCGTACTGGGCGCCAAAGTCCAGGACGGCCACGAACTGCTTGGTGCTTGCTTGGCTCATGTATCCTCCGCTTTCGAAGACCAAATGCTCCAATCGGGCTTTTTCCTTAGTCATCATACGTTACTCCAGTTAGGCATTTTTTGGGCGATAGCTGCTTTTTTGTCCACCTTCACGCCCTGCACACTCCCCTCCCCTATTCTTGTTGGGTTTACTGAACAGCAGCGACCCCGAGCCGCACTGACAGGAAGGGCCTCTTTTGGCTGGCAGAAGACCCCACAAGCGCATGACCGGCGCCGAGCAGGCGCGTCTTTCTCGCAGTAGGTTCGAGCAACCCCAGGGAGGCGTCGGCCGCCACGCGGCCGCGGGCGTCCCGCCCACCACGCGCGCGTCTCAGGGAGCCGCCGGCTACCAGGAGGTTGGCACGGCAAGAAGCGCTCGCCAGCAGCGTAGCCAGCGCGATTCTCGCCGAGCGGGCGTCGCACAACACGCGACCTCTCGCGCCGAGGGCGTGGCGGCCTACAGCGCTCGCCGCAAGAAGGGCGGAGCCGGCAAGGTCGTGCGCACCGTGCTCATTGCGCTGGGCATCATTCTGGCGACGGCTGGCGGCGCGTTTGCCTGGTACGTCAACAACATCAACAGCCGCCTGGGCGAGGGCATCACCGCAGAGCTCCGTCAGCAGCTCGTCGAGGTCAAGCCGCAGGACCCGTTCTACATGCTGCTTCTTGGCGTGGACAAAGACGAGGCACGCGCCGAGGACTGGGGCAGCTCCACGGCCAACTTCCGCTCCGACACCATCATCCTGGCGCGCGTGGACCCGCCCGCGCAGAAGGTGACCCTGGTCTCCATTCCGCGCGACACCCTCGTTGACATGGGCGAGCACGGCGAGCAGAAGATCAACGCGGCCTACTCGTATGGCGGCGCGGCATACATGACCGAGGTCGTCTCCAATTTTGCCGGCGTCAAGATTTCCCACTACGCCGAGCTGGACTTTGAGCAGTTCACGTCCATCGTGGATACCATCGGTGGAGTCGAGGTCGACCTGCCCGTCGCCATCTCTGACCCCGACTACGCGGAGATCGAGCTGCCCGCCGGCGTGCAGACGCTCGATGGCACGCAGGCCCTGGGGCTGTGCCGCAGCCGCCACGCCTACGACGAGTACGGTGGCGGGGACTTCTATCGTGCCGCCAACCAGCGCATGGTCATTGGCGCCATCGTCAAGAAGGTGCTGAAGCTCGATGCGCTCAGCATGTCCAACACCGTCTCCGAGCTGGCCAACAGTGTGACCACGGACTTCACGGCGACGGACATCCTGGGCCTTGCCATGCAGTTCAAGGACTTTGACGTTGACACCGGGTTCTACTCGGGCCAGACGCCCACCATCTCCAGCTACATCAACAAGGGCTGGTACGAACTGCCCGACACCGATGCCTGGAAGACCATGATGGAGCGTGTCAACCAGGGCCTTCCCCCGTATGAGAGCTCCGACCAGGACATCACCGCAGGCGTCGCGGGCTCCATTGGCGTGAGCTCCGGCGACGGTGCCAGCAGCAGCAAGGGCAGCGCGGTCATGAGCGGCAGCGTCCTCGTGCTCAACGGTACCAGCACCAGCGGGTTTGCCGCCAACAAGGCAAACACCCTTAACAGCAAGGGCTTCACCGCCACCGCCGACAACGCCGGCGCCTCCGATACCAAGACGACCAAGATCGTCTACAACAGCGGCTCCGAGGCCAAGGCCGTTGGCGTGGCCGAGACCCTGGGCGTCGACGCCGCCAGCATCAGCGAGAACGATGGCAGCTACTCCACAAAGTACGACGTTGTCGTCCTGTTGGGATCCGACCTCACATAGCAAGCTCTGACAGAGAGCGTGCCAAGACCCGCCCCGCAGCCCGAAAACCAGGCTCCGGGGCGGGTCTTTTTGTTAACGTGCGAGGACCTGCCGTGACTCAACGTCCGCTTGGGCCCCAAAACCCGTGCAGAACCGACCTTGGTGTGAGCCGTCCGGGAATGGCTGTGCAAAAGCGACCTTCGTGTGAGTGCCTCTGGAAGGCTCCCGCCAGAGGCCAGACAGTTTTATCCAGGGCGCACACCGCAATCCTGCGGTTTTGCCACCGGAATATTCACTGCAATTTTGATATTCTCCTCAACCTAAGAAATAGGACTCACACCAAGCCCACTTCTGCACAACGACCAGCGAATCACTCACACCAAGGCCAGTTCTGCGCAACCACTTCTCGGCACCAGCCTCAGCGAACCACAAATCGGTGCGACATTAAGAACAGGGCGCTTATAACCAGGCAGCTTGAATGACCCAAGAGCTCGACCATGTACCTGCCCAACAAGACTCCTGTGCCAAACGCCATCACAATGGCCAGGTATCTAAGGGCGCGGTGCCGCTCATGCTCATTCCCGCAGGCAAAGCCCTCGTACAGGCTATTTCCGAGCGACCTAAGATTTCCGGTGATGAACACCCCCGCATACGCCGACTTGGTTCCAAACTGCCTGAACGTTTGAAACGTCATCGCCGCAAGGAAGGAGACGACGCTGTTTGCAAACAGGTCAGTCAGGCCGCCGGAGAGGAGCGACAACAGGGCAAATCCCAATGCCTCAAAATCCGCAGCCCAGTGCTGCGCACGAAAACGATCTCCTCCGCACAGTGCAGCCGTCACGTGTCGTGCCATGACAATGCCCGCAAGGAAGGCGCCTATGGGAACGAGGTAGCGAACGGCACCGCGGATATCTCCAGCCGCAAGCGAGAGCACCAAGAGAACGTAGTTTCCCGTCTGCCCGTTTGCAAACACGCCGCCATGCAGCAAATAGGAAAACGCATCCATATTCCCGCCAGCAAGGGAGACGACCAGTCCAAGCGCCACTCTCTCAGAGACCGGCACCAGCGGCGTCTCCCCGCCGGCAGGCTTACTCGTCGTCTTCTCCGACCTCGGTTGCATAGGTATTCACAAGAACCATGGCGCTTCTGGCCTGCTCGATCGCAGCATCGATGGCTGCCACGGAGAGCGGCTCCGCCGAGAGCGCGAGCTCGAGGCACAAGGCGACGTTCACGCCAGCAACCAGAAAGACGTGGTCTCCCACATAGGGGGCAAACGCCTGGTTGACGCTCCCTTGCAGGATGTCCGTAAGCACAAGGACCTCGTCATCGGGAGCAACCGAGGCAAACGCGGCAGCCACCTGCTCCTCCAGCGGCGTCTCGTCAACGTACGCGCACACCGCCCTCATGTTCTCGACGCCCCCGATGAACTCAAGCGTGTCTGCAAGACCCTCGGCAAACCGATGGTGCGATGCAATGATGACGTGCCTCATAACTGCTCCTCAAATGCGTCAAGAACCTTCTCGATGCCGCCCGGGGGCAGCTTGGTGACAAAGGATTCGTAGCCAAGTCCAAAATCGCCCTCGGGAACGAAATAACCCTGAGAATCGTTTGCATAGCCTATGACTATGCAGGTCTTTCCGGGGAACATCCCCTTAATCCGCATCCCCAAGGTACTGCCAAGCTCGCCTGGGAAGGTCACGAAGACGATATCCCCCAGCTCGATGATTCTCATGGCGATGGGAAACGTCACGCGCTCGACATCGAGCTTCGCCGAGAGCTTGGAGACCTCGGTCGCAGCAAGCTTGCGCGCGTCGGTCGAGGACCCCTCGTCCGAAAGCACCGCCTTCGCCTCAGCGAGCTGTGCTCTGTAGCTGGGAAAATACTGCGTGTTATCGTAGTCCACCCGATAGACGAACTCCCTCGCAGAGGGCGCATCCAGATGCAGGGGCTCAAAGCTGCCCTTCATGAGCTCGGCGGCAATGCCGCAAGAGACCCTCTTGAGCTCGGCAAAGTCGTTGCCCTGTCGGAACTGCCGGTTTCCAAGGTCTCCCGAGGCTCCCGTGAAGGCATACGGCACCACGCCCAACCACTCTGCCA
The DNA here is from genome assembly GCF_003416765.1 of Paratractidigestivibacter faecalis. Classification (NCBI taxonomy): domain Bacteria; kingdom Bacillati; phylum Actinomycetota; class Coriobacteriia; order Coriobacteriales; family Atopobiaceae; genus Paratractidigestivibacter; species Paratractidigestivibacter faecalis. The sequence goes on from NZ_QSNG01000001.1 coordinate 1,552,487, forward strand.
GCTCGGCACGCACGGCACCCTGCAGGTCCGAAGTGATGAGCATGTTGGTGGGGCCCACCACGGTCGAGTGGCAGTTGAAGTTCTGCATTGCCGCAACAACCTTGCCTCCCGCATCAACAAACCGGATGACGAAGGCCTCGTCGTCAAATGGCTTCTCGATGCTGTTGCGGTTTGAATACCATCCGCGCACGTGCGTGGCAAGAATCTGCGGCGTCACCTCAACCAGCCCGTCAGGCAGCTTCGAGGCCGCCTGGACCACAAGACCCGTCACCAGGTCGGCATAGCCGGGCGTGTCATGGTCGATGAGGCTGTCATCTCGAAGTCCGTTGGGACACGAATGGGAGTGGATCGTACTGGTGACTAGCAGCTCGTCCTCGAGCCCGAGCAGCTCGCACAGCTGGCGGCGCATGCCCCCTATGCGAGAAAGGCTCATGAGACACACGTCCACACCCACAAAGAGGGCTCGCCTTCCTGCCTCCTCGATGAGGAGAAGGACGGCAAGAGGCTCGTCGTGCACGCCCTGGCCCGGCTGTTGCCGCAGGTCGTTTAGATAGCCGTCCAGGTAGAAGACGCCGGGCGGCGTTATGGAAACGGTTGTGGTTGAGACCTTCATGCTTCCCCCAAACAGGGCCGCCGGGATGCCCCCGCACCCCGGCGGCTAAAGCCTATCCCAGGATGCCAAAGGCGGCGCAAACCCAGGAGACGACGATGATTCCAATGATGAGGACGTTCGTGGAGACCTTCTTCTTGAGGAGCTGATAGACCAGCACGGTCGCCATCACGGGAAGGAAACCGGTCAGAATCTTGTCGAAGAGCTGCTCCTGGAGGCCGAAGCTCGCATCACCGATAGCAATGGCAAGCGGCGTGGAGATCTTGATGACCGACGGGATGAGGGCGCCGACCACCGTGAGACCCAGGACGGACATGGCCTCGGAGAGCGCAGCAACCTTGTCCGCCAGCGTGGTGATGATCGCGGAGCCAAACTTGTAGCCCCAGCTCCAGCTCTTGACCTTGAGGCCAAGGCTGCACACAAGCATGACCAAGGCAAAGATGATGGCACCGAGCGGGTTACCCTCCTGGCCCATGTAGGCGGCCATGGAGCCAAAAATCGTGGGAATCATGACCCACAGCAGGGCGTCACCGATGCCAGAGATGGAGCCCATAAGGCCAACCTTGAGGTCCTGGACGGCGTCGAGGGCATCCGTCTTGCCCTCCTCCTCGATGGCCAGGCCGGCGCCCAGCAGGAAGCCAGAGACGGGCGGCGTGGCATTGAAGTACTTGCCGGCGTTTGCCAGAGACTTGCGGTAGGCCTCGTCGTCATCGCCGTAGATCTTCTTCAGGGCGTCCGCCTCGGCAAAGACGACGGACGGGGCAAGCTGGGTCTCGTAGTTGAAGCCGTTCACGGACATGCACCAGCGACGTCCGCACTTGTTGAGGTCCTTCTCTGTCAGGACCTTGCCCTCGGTCTTCTCGGGCGCGACGGTGGCGTTACTCATCTTCAAGAACCTCCTCATTGGTGGTCGTGGCAACAGAGGCGCTGGTCAGCTTCTTGTAGACCTCGTAGGCGGCAGCTCCGCCCAGAATGGCGATGGGAAGGATGGCAAGGCCCAGGTAGGCGGAGAGCACGAAGCCCACGGCAAGGAAGCTGAAGTACTGCTTGACGGGCATGTAGGAGAGAAGCGCAGCCATGCCGATGACGGGAAGGATGCCGCCGGCAATGGAGAGGCCGGTGGTGAACCAGGCGGGCATGGCAGAGATGACGCCGTTGACTACGGCCTCGCCAAAGAGGAGAACCAGGAACATGGGGATGGCGTCGGTCAGGCCAAAGAACAGGGGGCCAAGGAAGGTGACGTGCTTCATCTTGGAGTACTCACCGGCCTGGGCGTAGGCAGCCTGCTTGCGGGCCATGAAGCCGTTCAGGACCTTGGCAACCACGTCAAGCTGAACGCCCAGGGTGCCGACGGCGATGCCGGCCGCAAGGCCAACGCCCATGTCCTGGCCCGTGGTGATGGTGATGACGGTTCCGACCATAGCGCCGAGGGGCCAGTCGGGAACGGAAGAGCCGGCAATAGCGGCAACGCCTAGGGACATCAGCTGGACGGAGGCGCCAATGGTGAGGCCGGTCAGGCCGTCACCCAGAATGAGGCCGACGATCCAGGCATACAGGACGGCGTCGTAGTTGAGGACCTGCGTTCCATAGCGCTCGATGCGATAGAGAAACGCCAGGACGGTGATGATGACGATCTGCCAGACGGCAATCTGCATGGAAGCTCACTCCTCTCAGAGGGAGACGTACTTGGAAAGGGGCTCGCACTTGTCGGCGCACACGTACTGGACGGTGATGTCGCAGCCGTTGCCGGCGATGGCGGAGTAGGTGGGAACCTGGGAGTCCAGGACGTAGGCGCGGCGGCTCACCTGCGTTGCGCCAACGCCCTCGGCCGGATCGACGGTGCCGCCCACGGTCAGGCGCGGAACCTTCTGCCCCGCCTCCTGGAGGTCAAGGACAACCTGCGGGTCCCTGACCACGACGAAGACGGTGTGGTCGTCGTACTTGCCCGCCGCAAAGTTGGCATAGGCGGTCTCGCGGCTGATGATGGAGAGCGCCACGCCCGCGGGCTTGGCCATCCTCATGCCGGCCTTCTTGGTGGGGTCGTTTGCGTACTCGTCATCGATGATCATGAGGCGCTGCGGATGGAACTCCGGGACCCACTGGGTCGCAACGATGCCGTGAAGCAGGCGATTGTCGATGCGTGCTGCGATGATGCTCATCGCGCCCCCTCCTTTCGGGATGCGTGTTCTTCTCGCCGCCTGCGTCTGCGGACGGCGCGGCTCCTACTCGTCTTGCTGGGAGGAGCCTTCTACCTGGCCCGACGCGTGCTCGCGCGTTGCACTCTTCGAGCTGATGTAGTCGTATACGTAGGCGATCTCGGTCGCGGGGACCTCGACGCGGTAGTGGTCGGTGATGCTGGAGAAGCTCGTGCGGAAGGCGTCGATAAACGCGGCGTGCGCCGTGCGGAACTCCCGCTCGTTGGCATAGGCCTCGATGGGCGTCTTGGTGACCAGACGCTCGACCAAGCAGCAGAGGTGCACGTAGAGGCCAATGGTCGCCGCGGGGGCGATGGGCTGGCCCATGAGGTCGGCCAGCCGGCTTACGGCCTGGGAGACCTCGGCATAGAGCTTCTCGGGGTTGAGAATGGTGATGGACTCAATGACGTTCTGGAGCGTGAGGTGCTTGAGGAGGCTGGCATGGAAGCTGGCGAGAGCCGCCGCGTCCATGCAGCGCGAGAAGGCCTTGTCAAGGCGACGGGTCGGGCCCTCGTAGAGAATGTCCTCCAGTGCAAGGAACGGAATGCTCTCGACGCCCGGGTCCATGGTGCCGACGATGGCGCGAACGCTGCCGCGCTGGAACGTGGGGTCGGCGAGGCCGTGCTCGGCGAGCTCACGGTAGTCGGCAACCACGAGTTCGACGGGAGTGTCGGTGGGAAGGCTCTCGGAGAAGAGCCGACGGATCTTGTCAGCTGCCTCGATTCCGCTCTCGGAGCAGAAGACGACGGTGTCAACATGGTTGCTCGCATGGGTGACGCTGAATGCCGGGGCGCAGAGCTGCGCCATCTCGGCGAGTCGCGCCTCGGGAGACTCGTTGGCCCGGAGGGCGGAGCCGACCTCAAGGGCAAGGCCCGTCGAGACGTTGCTCACCACGATGAGCTCCATGTCGGTTGCCTGGGAGATGGCGGATGCGATGTCGGTCAGCGAGCCCATATCGACCAGGAGCACGGCACCCTTGCAGTATGAGTAGCGCTCCAGCAGGCGGCGCAGCGGGAGAAGGACGTCCGTAACCTGCTGGTCGTACGTCATGTTGACGGCGTCAAAGACGTGGGCGTGAAGGATTCTGTTAGCTGCATCGGCGATGCTCGTTGCGGTGGAATAGCCGTGGCAGCAGATGATGCCCATGTACTCGCGGTTGCGCTTTGCCACGACCGAGGAGTTGATGTCGAGCATCATGACGGTGCGGCACAGCAGGTCGGGCTCGGCGCCCAGGGCCGTCCTGGTCTCTGCAGAGAGCTGGTCGACGATGGCCGCCGTAGCCCTGAGGTGACGCGAGAGGGTGGCATGGAGCCGTCCGAGCTTCTCGACCTGGTCGGGACGAAGCTGCTCGACGCCATTGCCACGAAGCTGGACCGTGAGGCACTGGGCGAGCAGGCGCGAGCTTTTGCGGGTCAGCTCGACGTCATGGGCGGAGCCAACCTCCTCCAGAACGGGGTTGAGGACTCGCTCGCAGGAAAGGGCGCGCGGATTGGCCGCAGCCCCTCCGAAGTTGAGGTGGTCCTGGTACTCGCGGACATGGCCAACCGCCTCCGAGGTGAACTCGCCAAAGGAGGTGACGCTGCTCTCCAGACGGTCGAAGGCCTGGAGCAGGCCCTCTATCATGCTCGCCCGGTGGGAGGAGTCCGCCTGGCCGGAGGAGCCCTTCTCGCAGCTCAGCAGAACGTCGTCGTTCTTCTGGGCGGCGGAGGCACCGAGCACGGAGGCTGGGAGGTCATAGGTCCTGACGACGAGCTCGTCCTTGCTTCCGGGAACGTAGGCATGAGAGCAGCAGTTGATGACGCAGCTCTTGAGGCCGTCGACGTTCTCGGCGAAGTTTGCCTCGACGAGAGAGCGCAGGGCGCCGCGGCTGATGCGCACGTTGGCAGAGACGCGGCGACCCTCGGCGCGCAGGAAGTGCATCGCAAGGTCAATCCGCTCGCTCACGCTGCGCTCGGAAAGCGACGGAACGCTGACCACGATGGGAACGATGCGTCCAAAGGGGCTGGCCTTCGAGGCGCTTGCCGAAGTCGAGCAGCCCAGAATCAGACGGGCCCGCTCGCCGGCTTGTGCGCCGGCAACGGAGCGACCGTACTCCCCAAGCAAGGAGATCACCAAATCGCGCTGGCGCGCGCCCAGAGAGTCAACGCCGTCAAGGAAGACGCACCCTCCCCCGACCCGTTTCAGGACGCCGGGTGCGGAGGCGTCGCCAAAGAGGCAGGCCTTCAGGCCCGCAAGGTCGGAGGCATACGCGGCACAGTCAACGCGCGCGTAGGAAGCCTCGGGCGGAACGATTCCCCGGTTGTGGCAATACTCAAAGGCCAGACGAGAGAGGCGGGCCTTTCCGCACCCGCGCTCGCCGCAAAGCAGAACGGGCAGACCGTAGGGAGGATAGCTCATCGCCGCCTTGAGCTGATCAATGCAAGGGGCCAACGAGAGGTCGTAGCCGATGGCCTTCTGAAAGTCCTTGGCCTCTCCCACGCCAACGCTCTTGAGCAGGGCCGTCATGGACGGATACTCGCTTGCAGGAAGACTGTGCTGGAGGAAGTGCTCGAAGGCAGCCTTGTGAAGGTAGATGACCGGACGGGAGTTCACCTTGACGATGAGGCCGTCGCGGACCAGCTCATTGAGATACTGGCTGGCGAGACTGCGAGATACGTTGATGTCCGCCGCAACCCGCATGGTCGTGAAGGAACCGACCGTTTCCGGAGTCGCCGCACGAGTGAGCCTATCGAGGTGCTCAAGAAGCTCTTGCTTTGTGCCTGACGTGGACATTTGACGTACCTCCTTTCCAAGACGAAGGTTACGTGCGCGCCGGAGTCCATGTGGCCCACGGAGTTCAAATCAACAGTTTAGGCGGCGTTTCGACACTCAAAAATAGGATGCGGCGGCCAATTCCACGCCGCCTCGACACCTGTCGAAAGCCGTAAGGCTAACGTGCAGGGGCTTGCTGGGCGACATTGGCCGCCCGGGACCAAATCCTGCGCAGAAGTGGCCTTCGGGGACTGCGGCAGCATTTTTGTACCAATCCTAGCCGACCTCGAGGGTGGGGACGGGCACGCCCAGCCTCCTCCTGTGGTCGGCGAGCGTCTCGTAGAAGCTCCGGCCGCCCTCCCGGAACAGCCTGGGCCTGCCGCGCACGTACCACCCGACGTAGGCCAGCAGCTCCGCCTCGAACGCCCCCGGCGACACCCCGGCCCACTCCCGGCCGTAGAAGAACTCCTGCTTGAGGGTGCCGAAGAAGCCCTCGGCCCTGGCGTTGTCCGGGCAGGTCCCCTTGCGCGACATGGACCTGGTCGCGCCGGCGCGCTCGCACTGGGCCCTCCACCTCCCGCCCCTGTAGCAGGCGCCGCCGTCGGTGTGCACCACGGGCGCCGAGCCCGCCGGCAGGCAGGACAGCGCCATGTCAAGCGACGAGGAGCACAGCTCCTGGTCCGGGCGCAGCGAGACCGCGACGCCGACCGGGCAGCCGTCCCAGCAGTCGATGACGGGGCTCAGGTAGGCCCTGAAGCCGTTGAGGGAGAACTCGGTCACGTCGGTGACCAGCAGCTCGCCGGGGGCGGAGGCCGAGAAGTCGTGGGCGAGCCTGAAGGGCTCGCCGGCCTCCCTGCGCGCCAGCGCCCGCTCCCTGGGCACGTTGGCCGGCCTGGCGCCGCCGACCTCGCCGGCGTAGGAGCTGTGGCGCGCGGGGCGCCGGCCGCGCCGGGCCCGCATCCCGCCCTCGCGCATGGCGGCCCGCACCCTGCGCTCCGGGGCGGCCGCGGGCGGCTCCCCGTCGGCGCCCGAGCGTATGCACGCGCAGACCTTGCGGTAGCCGCAGCGGCCGCCCAGGAACGCGAACGCCCTGGCCACGCGCCCGGCCAGCCCGTCAGCCGGCGCCGCCCGCGCCCTCGCCAGAGCGCGCCTCGCGTACTCGTAGGAGCTCTTCGATATCCCCAAGCAGGTCAGCACGCGGGCGAGGGGGAACCCGTAGTCCCCGCGCAACCTCTCGCCCAACTCGGCCTTCCGCCTGTTCGAGAGTCTCGCCGGGTCTCCTGCTTTTGGGTCGCTGAGCATCTCCCTGAGCACCGCGACCTCGACCCTCAGCCTCTCGAGCTCGTCCCCCTCGCCGCCCGTCGCCTTCTCCACGTCGACCGCCTCCGCCCCCATCGTAGCGCCCCCGGCGCGCAGGCGCTCCTTCCGGGCCCACTCGGAGACGACCCCGCCGTCCCTCAGGCCGAGCATCCTGGCTATCTGGCGCGTCGGCTTGCCGAGGCCCAGGAGCCTGAGCGCCTCCCCGCGCGTCTCCTCCGGGTAGCGCGCGTGCCTGCGGTGCCCGCAGGCGTGCGGCGGCCTGCGGGCCCTGACCTCGAGCCTGCCCTCGAGCGCGTCGCGCTGCCACTGGGCCAGCGAGCGGCGCGAGGGGAGCCCCCACAGCCTCTCGGCCTCGGTGGGGGTCAGCCCCTCCTCCCACATCCTCTCGACGTAGTGGGCCCTGTCCTCGTCGCTGTACACCGCGGCCTCCCTCCGGACCGGCGGACCGGTCCAAGTTCTTGCCGCAGTCCCTTCGTGCGAGCGTTCCGAAGGTGCCTGCGCAGAAGTGACCTTCGTGTGAGTGCCTCTGGAAGGCTCCCGCCGGAGACCAGGCAGTTTTATGCAGGGCGCACACCGCAATCCTGCGGATTCACGGCCAAAGTATTCACTAGATTTTTGATATCGCTGCCAAACCACGAAAACCCACTCGCACGAAGCGGACTTCTGCACAACGACCAGCAAATCACTCACACCAAGGTCAGTTCCGCACAACCGCAACCTCAAATTTGAGGCTTTCTGAAGTCTGAGACACGTAGATTCCGCCGACATGGCAACGCCCCGGCGGGACCACTTCATAAGCAAGTTCTTTGCGAAGCGTAACTTGCGTTGAAGTGGTCCCGCCGGGGCGAACCAGGTTGCGAAGCCTATCTACACGTTGAAGCGGAAGTGCATGATGTCGCCGTCCTGGACGACGTACTCCTTGCCCTCCATGCGCAGCTTGCCGGCGTTCTTGCAACCAGCCTCGCCGCCCAGCTCGACGTAGTCCTCATAGCTTGCGACCTCGGCCTTGATGAAACCACGCTCGAAGTCGGAGTGGATGACGCCGGCCGCCTCGGGGGCCTTGGCGCCAATGCGGACGGTCCAGGCCTTGACCTCCATCTCACCCGCGGTGAAGTAGCTCTGCAGGCCAAGCAGGCGATAGGCGGCCTGAGCAAGCGTCTCAAGTCCGCTCTTCTCCAGGCCCAGGTCAGACAGGTACTCGGCGGCCTCATCAGCGTCGAGCTCGGAGAGCTCGGCCTCCACCTTGGCGCAGATGGGAATGGGCTTCACGCCGTCGATGGGGGCAAGCTCGTCGCCAAGCATGTCCTCGTCGACGTTGGCCACATAGAGGATGGGCTTCATCGTGAGCAGGAAGAGCCCCTTGGCCGCCAGGCGCTCGTCATCGGACATCTCCATGGTGGCAGCGCGCTTGCCGTCGTTCAGCCAGTCGACAAGGCGCTTGGCAACGCCTAGCTTGACCTGCAGCTCCTTGTCGCGCTTGGCATCCTTCTCAAGCTTGGGAAGCTGCTTCTCGAGCGTGCCCAGGTCGGCCAGGATGAGCTCGGTCATGATGGTGTCGGCGTCGCCAGCGGGGTCAACGAAGTCGCCCGTGCGACCGACCTCGCGCATGACGTTGGGGTCCTTGAAGTAGCGCACGACCTCGCAGATGGCGTCAGTCTCGCGGATGTTGGCCAGGAACTGGTTGCCCAGACCCTCGCCCTCGTTGGCACCCTTGACCAGGCCAGCGATGTCGACAAACTCAACCGTTGCAGGCACGATGCGGCCGGGGTTCACGATGTCGGCAAGCTTCTGCAGGCGCTCGTCCGGCACGTCCACGATGCCCACGTTGGGATCGATGGTCGCAAACGGGTAGTTGGCCGCAAGGCCGCCCTTCTTGGTCAGGGCCGTGAACAGGGTCGACTTGCCAACGTTGGGCAGGCCAACGATGCCGATGGAAAGAGACACGATCTTCTCCTCTACTTGTCAGTCTGGTCAGTGGCGGCCTCGATGGCGTCCGCCACGCGACCGAGCTGCTTCTTGCCTTGCTCGATGTACTTCTGCGCCTCCGCCTTGGCCTTGGCCTTCTGGGCGCGGATCCTCTCGGTGACCTCGTCCGGGACGATAAGCTCCTCGGTATCCATGCGCTCCATGGTGAGGGCACCCTCCTCGCAGACCTTGGCGCACGCGCCGCAGCTCACGCAGAAGGCGTTCTGGATGGTGACCATGCCGTTGGTGTCCAGGTCAAGGGCTCGCGTGGTGCAGACGCGGGCGCACTCGCCACAGGCCGTGCAGCGAGCGGAATCAAACACGGGAGCCTGCAGGTCAACGTACTTGGCCAGGCCGGGATCGTGCTGCAGCGCGCCCATGACCAGCTTGCGGCTCTGCGTGAGCATGCGCTGGCGGTTGTTGGAGGTCTTGGCGCCGACGGCGGCCTCCAGCTGGCGCTGCATCTCGTCGATGCGCTTGGTGTGGTCGGAGATCTTCTTTGCAACCGCCTGGGCACCAGCGAGGGCCGGCGTGGTACGGCTGACCAGGCGCTCCGCGGAGTGGATGGCGCTGGAGACAAACTGGCTGCGCTTGTAGTCTCGCGTGAGCTCGTGCGTCATCTGGCGCTGATCAACCTCAAGGCCCACGGACGCCTTGGCCCACTCCTCGGCGGTACCGATGGCGTCCACGTACGTGGCCTCGCCCGTAGTGGTCTTGCAGCGGTCGCAGATGCCCACGGGCAGGTAGACGCTGATGTTGTCGTAGTCGGTGAGCAGCGAGAACCACAGGTCGCGGGAGAGGTCTCCCACGCAAGCGAGAACCACCTCGTTGCCCTTGGGGATGCGCTTGAGGGCGCGGGTGCAGGTGACGTAGCACTGCTCGTAGGCGCTGGCCACGCGGGCGATCTGGTCGTAGACCTGGCGCGGCATGTGCCTACGCGTGGAAAGGGTCTCCGTCGGGCAGACGGCCGAGCACAGGCCGCACTTGCGGCAGTCGTCGCCAATCAGGACGGACTGCTTGTGCACCGTGATTGCCGCGGTGGGGCAGACGTCGACGCAGCGGGTACAGACCTCGGTGTTGTTGGAGGCGGTGCACAGGCAGCGGTTGGAGTTGGCGAAGGGCTTCTCCTTGTAGTCAGCAGGGTTGAAGACCTTACGCTGCTCGGGGTCAAGGGACTCGACCATGCCCTCGAAGGGGTTGGAAAGCGCCTGCCAGTCGCTCTGTATGTCAATGAGATCGTCGAGAAGATCGCGCTTCTGGGCCACGGGCATTCCCTCTCTCTAAGCCAGTAGTCAGAACCTCTATTGTACGACCGCGTGGGTGGGGCGGGCCGTTTGTTTGTGCTCGGAGTTACGCTTCGCAAAGAACTCCCAGCACAAACAAACGGCCCGCCCACGCGGCCGGAGCAATTTACCACCCAAAAATCCTAGGCACCCATAGCGACCTTCCAAGGTTGACGTAGCAGAGGGGCGGCCCGGGTTTCTTAAGCAAGTTCTTTGCGCCGCAGGCGCGTAACTTGCGTAGAAACCCGGGCCGCCCCGGTCATTCAGCTATGCCAGCCTTGGGCCTAGTACATTCCGCCACCCTGGCCGCCCTGAGCAGCAGCAGCGGCGATGGCGTCCTCGATGTTGGTGTTCTTGGGCTCATCGGAGACAGTGGCCTCGGTGATGAGGATGAGGCCGGCGATGGAGGCGGCGTTCTGGAGCGTGACGCGGGCGACCTTCACCGGGTCGAGCACGCCCATCTCAATCATGTCGCCATAGGTGCCAGTGGCAGAGTCGAGGCCCTGGCCAGCGGGCATGGCCTTGATCTTCTCGGCCACGACGGAGCCCTCGAAGCCGGCGTTGTCGGCGATCTTCTTCACAGGGGCGGCAAGGGCCTTGCGGATGATCTCCACGCCGATCTTCTCGTCAGCGTCGACGGCCTCGACGCCGTCAAGGGCAGAGGAGGCAGCCAGGAACGCCACGCCGCCGCCGGCGACGATGCCCTCCTCGACGGCCGCGCGGGTGGCCTGCAGGGCGTCCTCGATGCGGTGCTTGATCTCCTTGAGCTCGGACTCGGTGGCAGCACCGGCCTTGATGACGGCCACGCCGCCGGAGAGCTTGGCAAGGCGCTCCTGGAGCTTCTCGCGGTCGAAGTCGGAGGTGGTGTTCTCGATCTCGTTCTTAATCTGATTGACGCGCTCGTCGATGGCGTCCCTGGAGCCGGCGCCGCCCACGATGGTGGTGTTGTCCTTGGTGATCTTGACGGACTTGGCGCGACCGAGCATCTCGGCGGTGACGTCGGTGAGGTTGACACCGAGCTCCTTCATGGCAACCTGGCCGCCGGTCAGGATGGCGATGTCCTCGAGCATGCGCTTGCGGCGGTCACCGTAGCCGGGGGCCTTGACGGCGCAGACGTTGAGGGCGCCGCGAAGCTTGTTGAGGATGAGGGAGGCCAGGGCCTCGCCGTCCACGTCCTCGGCGATGATGAGCAGCGGGCTGCCCTGCTTGGCAACGGCCTCGAGGATGGGGAGCACGTCCTGGATGTTGGAGACCTTCTGGTCGGTCATCAGGATGTAGGGGTCAGACAGCTCGGCCGTCATGGTGTCGTTGTTGGTGGAGAAGTACGGGGAGATGTAGCCCTTGTCAAACTGCATGCCCTCGACGGTGTCGATGTCAATGCCGAAGGTCTGGGACTCCTCGACGGTGATGACGCCGTCCTTGCCCACGACCTCCATGGCGTCGGAGATCTTCTTGCCGATCTCGGGGTCGGAGGCGGAGATGGTGCCGACGGAGGCAATCTGCTCCTTGGTGGAGACCTGCTGAGCGGACTTCTTCATCTCGGCCACGACGGCGTCGACGGCCTTGTCGATGCCGCGACGGATGGCGATGGGGTTGGCGCCAGCGGCGACGTTGCGCAGGCCCTCGTTGACGATGACCTGGGCCAGCAGCGTGGCGGTGGTGGTGCCGTCACCCACGGTGTCGTTGGTCTTGGTGGCGACCTCCTTCACCAGCTGGGCACCCATGTTCTCCACGGGGTCCTTGAGCTCGATCTCCTTGGCGACGGAGACGCCGTCGTTGGTGATGGTGGGGGCGCCGTAGGAGCGCTGAAGGGCCACGTAGCGGCCCTTGGGGCCCATGGTGGTGGTGACGGCGTCAGCCAGGGTGTTGACGCCCTTGGCGAGCTTGGCGCGAGCGTCGGTGCCGAAGTAAATGTCCTTAGCCATTGTGAATCCCTTTCAGGTGTGCCCCGCCGCGGGCGGGGCGTCTTTGGTCAGCTGGTGCTAGTCCTCGATGATGGCGTAGATGTCATCGGCACGGAGGAGCAGGAAGTCCTCGCCGTCGACCTTGACCTCGTTGCCGCCGAACTTGCCGTAGTAGACCTCGTCGCCCACGTGCACGTCCATGGCAACGCGCTCGCCCTTCTCGTTGAGCTTGCCGGCGCCGACGGCGATGACCTCGCCGCGCTGGGGCTTCTCCTGCGCGCCGCTGGAGATGTAGAGGCCAGAAGAGGTCTTCTCCTCCTTGGGGGCGGGCTTGACGAGAACGCGATCGCCGAGAGGCTTGAGAGTCATGATTTCCTCCTTCTTGGGTGCGCCCCCACCGGGGCGCTCTGTCCAACGGTCTGAATAATACCCAGACGGCCGGACTTATACCACTGCGATAGAAAAAATCTCACAGGTGGCACTTAGGTTTTGTGAGGCGCAGGTGCTGAGGGGCTGGTGAGAAGCGCTTCTCGACAGTGTCGCGATGGCTCCCAGCACGATTTGGGTTCCAGGATTTGGGGCTGGAGGCATCAGCTGGCGACAAAAGCCCAGTTGGCAGCGATTTCCCATCGCGCCGCCACCGGAGCACGAACCCAAATCGGAAACGGATTTGGGTTCGACCTTTGGAGCGGCCGGTCGCCAGCTCAGCAAAAGGCCAGGTCATGAAAGGTCGTGACCTGGCCTCGTCGAGAAGCGCGAACCCAAAACGTGTTTTGGCCCGAATGCGGCCCCCCGCAGGGGCCAGAAAACCCCTAGAGCTGGTCCAGCTCGGCCTGCCAGACGGTGGCGCAGGCGTCGGAGGGCATGCGCAGGTCCCCGCGCGGGCTCACCGCGGCAGAGCCCACCTTGGGGCCGTCGGGTAGGCAGCTGCGCTTGAACTGCTGGGCGAAGAAGCGCCGGTAGAACACCTTGAGCCAGGAGAGGATGGTCGTCTCGTCATACGTCTTGCCAAGGGCGCGGCAGGCCAGGCGGAAGACCTTGCGGGGAGAGGCGCCGTGGCGCAGGACCTCGTAGAGGAAGAAGTCGTGCAGCTCGTAGGGGCCGACGAGGTCCTCGGTCCTCTGGGAGATCTTACCGTCGCCGGTCGCGGGCAGAAGCTCCGGCGAGACGGGCGTGTCCAGCACGTCCAGCAGGACCTCGGTCTCCTCGGGGTTGTCGCAGGTGTCGGCCACGTAGCGCACCAGGTGGCGCACGAGGGTCTTGGGCACGGAGGCGTTGACGGCGTACATGCTCATGTGGTCGCCGTTGTAGGTGGCCCAGCCCAGCGCCAGCTCGGAGAGGTCGCCGGTGCCGATGACCATGCCGCCCTCCTGGTTGGCCACGTCCATGAGGATCTGCGTGCGCTCGCGCGCCTGGCAGTTCTCGTAGGTGACGTCGTGGACGGACTCGTCGTGCCCGATGTCGCTGAAGTGCTGGCGCACGGCGTCTCCGATGTTGACCTCGCGCAGATCGACGCCCAGGGCGTCGGAGAGCTTGGTGGCGTTGTCGTGCGTGCGGTCGGTGGTGCCAAAGCCCGGCATGGTCACGGCGATGATGCCGGTGCGGTCCAGGTCGAGCAGGTCAAAGGCGCGTACGGTCACCAGCAGCGCCAGCGTGGAGTCAAGGCCGCCGGAGATGCCGATGACGGCGTGGCTGGAGTGGGTGTGCGCCAGGCGCTTGGCCAGGCCGTGGGCCTGGATGTTGAAGACGTCCTCGCAGCGCTCCGCGCGGCGGGCCGGGTCTGCCGGCACAAACGGGTGCGCGTCTACGTAGCGCGTAAGGCGCGTCTCGCACTCGCCAAGCGAGAAGTGCGTGACGTGGTAGCCACGCTGGACGCCACTTGCGGCAACATCAAACGTTGACATGCGGCGGCGCTCGGCGGCCAGCTGGCGCACGTCCACCTCAGAGACGGCCAGTCCGTCGCCAAAGGGCTTGCCCTCCGCGAGCAGGCGGCCGTTCTCGCAGACGAGGTCGTGACCGGAGAAGACCACGTCCTGCGTGGACTCGCCCGTGCCGGCGCTGGCGTAGACGTAGCCGCACAGCAGTCGTGCGCTCTGGCCGCGCACCAGGTCACGACGGTAGTCGGCCTTGCCGACCAGGGCGTTTGAGGCAGAGAGGTTGCAGACGAGGGTGGCGCCGGCCATGGCGTGGGCGACGGAAGGCGGGTTGGGAACCCAGAGGTCCTCGCAGAGCTCGGCGGCCACCACGAGCTCGGGCAGCTCGTCGCAGGCAAAGAGCTGGCTCGTGCCAAAGGGCACGTCAAGCTGGCCGGCCACGTCAATGGCGACGACGTCTGTGGTGCCCGGCACAAAGTGACGGCCCTCATAGAACTCGTTGTAGGTGGGCAGGTGCCGCTTGGGCACGATGCCCAGGATGGTGCCACCGCAGACCACGGCGCAGCAGTTGTAGAGCTTGGCGTTCACGCGGACGGGCAGGCCCACCAAAAGAAGCGCGTTGAGGTCCGCGGTGCGACGGGCAAAGTCCGCCAGACCCTTGTCCGCGGCGGAAAGAAGCGCGTCCTGCCAGAAGAGGTCCTCGCAGGTGTAGGCGGTGAGGCAGAGCTCGGGCAGCGTCACCACCATGGCGCCGTGCACCGTGCAGGCCGTCTGCGCCGCCCGAACGCACGCGTCCACGTTGAAGGCAACGTCAGCCACCCTGACCTCGGGCGTCACGGCCGCGACCTTCACAAACCCGTCCTGCATGCTTCCTCCTCGGTAGTGGCGCCCGAAAAAGTTGACAAAGGGACAGTCCCTTTGTCAACTTTGCGATGCCTTGGCAATGGTGCCTCGGCCGATGCCGGTCAGTCGTTCGATTTGCCTGACAGACAAGCCGGCCTCCTTCAAGTCAAAGAGTAGCGCATTGCGGCGCTCTCGCCCCAGCGCCTTGAGGTCAATTGGGTCAAGTCCGCCCAGAACGGCACGCGCGATCTCTTGGGCCTCGGCATCCGACACACGCGTTCGCTGAGAAAAGCGATAGCTGCCGTCCTGCGCGCCCGCGCTGAAGGCGACAAACCCCTCTCGCCCACCGCACATGTCCAGCAAAAGGGACGTCTTGGCCACCTCGGGGCGCCCGACGTACTCGCGGTAGCTGCTCCACCGGTACTCCCAGGCAGCGCAGATGCCCGCCCTTGCGGGATTGTTGTGGATGTAGCGGGCCGCCTGGAGCAGGTAGGCATCGTCCTCGACTGGCTGGCTTTTAAAGCGCTGCTGGAAGACGTGGCCGATGTGTCCGCCCGTCGAGTTGAACCTCTGGGCATAGGATGTCATCAAAGACTGCATCATTTGGCTAAGGTTGCCATCGGGGTCCTCCACAAGGAGGTGCACGTGGTTGGTCATGAGGCAGAAGGCTATGACAGCAACGCCGTGCTTCTCGCATGCCTGGGACAGAAAGCCAAGAAACGCCTGGTAGTCGGCTGGCCCCTCGAACAGGTTCTGCCCGCCGCTCCCCTTTGCCACCACATGGTAGAAACCGGACTCGGCCTTGACGCGCGCACTTCTCGGCATAGCAACGCCCCCTCACCCTAGACTGAACTGCCTCCCATTTCTTGGACACGAGAAATGGGAGGCTTTTTATGCGTGTCGACTTGAGGGTGAAGCACGACATCGAGGCCAGGAAGGCGGCGATCGGGCTCTTCGAGCGAGGCAACGGCTACAAGTCTGCGGCGAAGGCGCTGTCGGTCCCGCGCGGAACCGTGAGACAATGGCTCTGCGTATACCGGTCGTTCGGAAGCGGGGTGCTGCTATCCATGGACGGCAAGCAGGCCAGGTACACATACGAGCAGAAGGTCGCCGCAGCCTCCGCCGTGGTCGACGGCGGCATGACGAAGGCCGAGGCGATGGCGGCGTTCGGCATAATGTCGATGTCGCCGCTCAAGAAGTGGTGCGCGCTATACCGCCGGGGCGGCGCGGAGGCCCTGCGCCCGAGGCCCAAGGGCCGGCCGAGCGGTTCCAAGGCGAGGCCGCGGACCCGCGAGGAGGAGCTCGAGGAGCGCTGCCGAAGGCTCGAGACCGAGGTGGCCTACCTAAAAAAATTGCGTGCCCTGGTCGAGAGGGACGGGCTCTGACCAGGGCGAAGGTCGAGGCCGTGAGGGTCCTGCGCGAAGAGGGGCACGGGCTGGGGCGCCTGCTGGAGTGCGCCGGCATGGCCCGGTCCAGCTACTACTACGCGCTGTCGCACCCGAAGGCTCCCACCAGGCCCGAGCTCTGGGAGGCCGCCGCCGAGATATTCTCGCGCACCGCCAACGGGTGCGGCCACAGGCAGATCGCCATGTGCCTGCGCGCCGAGCAGGGCGTGCGCATAGCCTACAAGACGACGCTGAAGATGATGCGCGAGATGGGCATCAGCTGCGGGATCCGCCGCGAGACCGACTACCACAGGTACAACTCGTACAGGGGCAAGGTCGGAAAGACCTTCGAGAACGTCATCGGCAGGGACTTCGCCGCCGACGGGCCGTGGGAAAAGATGGGCACCGACGTCACCGAGTTCAAGCAGCCCTGGGGCAAGGCCTACTTCGCGCCGGTCTACGACTTCGGCAGCAAGGAGATCGTCGCCTGGTCCACGTCGCTGCACCCCAACATGGCTCAGCAGCACGAGCTGCTCGACCAGCTCGTGTCCAAGAAGCCCAAGGGCTCCAGGCCGATCCTGCACTCGGACATGGGCTGGCAGTACCAGCAGGCCGGTTGGTGCAGGCGGTTGGAGGAGGCCGGCGTGGTGCAGAGCATGTCCCGGAAGGGCAACTGCATCGACAACGGCGCGACGGAGCAGGTGTTCGGCCACATCAAGGACGAGTTCTTCCGTGGAAGGACGTGGCCGGACTTCGAGTCCTTCAAGGCGGACCTCGACGACTTCGTGGTCCATTGGAACACGAGGAGGCGCCAGGTTAAACTGAAGGGACTGACCCCGGAGGAGTTCCGGAGACAGTCCCTTGCGGCGTAGTTCTTATTTAAGCCGTCCAAGTTTTGGGGTGCAGTTCAGACATCGGTGAGGGGGCTTATACCCAAAAGCACGCTCCGCAAAAAGTTGACAAAGGGACTGTCCCTTTGTCAACTCACGGCCTCGTAAGACGAGGGGACTGTCCCCTTGTCTTACTCGAGGTAGCGGGAGAGGAACTCGCGGGTGCGGGGCAGCTCGGGGTTGGTGAAGAGCTTATCGGGCGAGCCTTTCTCGGCGATGACGCCCTGGTCCATGAAGACGACCTCGTCGGAGACGTTGCGCGCGAAGGCCATCTCGTGGGTGACGACGACCATGGTCATGCCGTCGGCGGCGAGGTCGCGCATGACGTTCAGGACCTCGCCCGAGATCTCGGGGTCGAGCGCGGAGGTCGGCTCGTCGAACAGCATGAGGTCGGGCTGCATGCACAGCGAGCGCGCGATGGCGACACGCTGTTTCTGGCCGCCCGACAGGCGCGTGACGTTGGCATGGGCGAAGTCGGCCAGGCCCACGGCGTCGAGGTGGCGCAGCGCGACCTTCTCGGCCTCGGCCTTGGTCATCTTTTTGAGCGTGACGGGCGCGAGGGTGCAGTTGTCGAGCACATCCATGTTGTTGAAAAGGTTGAAGCCCTGGAACACCATGCCGATCTTCTCGCGCAGGCGGTTGACGTCCACGTGGTCGGCAGCGAGGTCCTTGCCGCGGAACCACACGTGGCCCGCGTCGGGGGTCTCGAGCAGGTTGAGGCAGCGCAGCAGCGTGGACTTGCCAGAGCCGGAGGCGCCGATGATGGTCACGACCTGGCCGGGGTTGACGGAGAGGTCGATGTCGCGCAGGACGACGTGGTCGCCGAAGGACTTGCGCAGCCCCTCGACGCAGATGACCGGCTCACCGGCGGCATCGGCCATATACGGCCGGTCCGACACGGCGGCGGCGATCTTCACGTACTTCTCGTTAGCCATGCTATGCCTCCGCCTTCTTTGCGGTCATCTTCGCGTCGGACGTGCTGCCCAAGGTCGTCGCCGCCACGTTCATGCGCTTGGCAAAGAGCCCAAGCAGCCACGAGGCAACGGCCGTCATGATCAGGTAGAACACCGCGGCGACGAGATAGGCGTTGAGCTGCTTGTAGTAGATGCCCGCGACGGTGCTCGCGGCGAACGCGAGGTCGAACACGCCGATGACGGAGAGGACCGACGAGTCCTTGATGTTGATGACGAGCTCGTTAGACAGACCGGGGATCGCGTACTTTATGCCCTGGGGGAAGACGACCTTGAGCATAGCCTGCCACTGGGACATGCCAAGAGAGCGTGCGGCCTCCATCTGGCCGGGGTCGACAGACTCGATGCCGCCACGCAGGACCTCCATCATGTAGGCGGTGGAGTTGAGCGACACGACCACGAGGCCGGCGATAAAGCGCGACCAGATGGCGTTGACCTCGGTGATGCTCATGCCGAAGCTGCTGACGACGCCAAAGCCCAGGTAATAGACGATGACGCCCTGGACAAGCATCGGCGTGCCGCGGACGACGGTGGAGTAGAACTTCGCGAAGCCGACGCCGACCTTCTTTGCGAAGCGCACGGCGTCGTTGTCGGAGCGGTCGATCTCCATGATGCGGACGGCAACGAGCAGGATGGCGAGGAAGAAGGCGATCACGGTGCCGAACACGGCCAGCTCGATGGTGGTAGCGATGCCCGTGAGGTAGGTCTGCTTGCCCTGCTGGAACATATAGAGCACCTGCGTGAGCATGTCGTCGGGCATGGTGGAGGAGGCGGAGGCGGCCGACCAGGCCGATGCGAAGCCCATGACGGCTCGGTCGACGAAGAGCACGGCCGTCATGACGCACACGAGGTAGGAGCCAAAGCGAAGCGCGCGGGCGGCGCCGGGCTTGGTGAAGGGCGACGTCTGGGCGTAGGTGTTCCAGTGGGTGAGCTTAAAGAGAAGCCCGGCCGCGGCCACGACGAGCCAGCCCGCGAGCAGGTAGTACATGACCAGCTCGACGACGAAGGCATTGGCCAGGAAGCTCATAGCGGGACGCGCCTGCGACGAAAGGCACATGCCGGCGAAGGCGATCGCCGAGGTGCCCAGCAGCACGTAGCGGTGGTCACGCGCGGCAAACGACGCGATGCGCGAGGGAACGGATTCCATAGATTTCCTTTGTTCTTATTGCCGAAGGGGCAGGGACCTGGTCCCTGCCCCGAAAAACAACGTTGTAAAGAGAAGGACTTAGGCCGGCTGACGGTCCATGCAGTCCTGCCAGATGTTCAGGCGGTCCTCCTGCGAGATGCCGCCGATAATCTCGTTGAGCTTGGCGAGGACGTCGTCTTGGCCCTTGGCGATGGCGGCGTTGTCGGGGTTGCTCGGGTCGGAGAAGCCCGCGCCGTCCTCGAGCTCGACCTTCATGAGGTCGGAGTAGCTCTTCAGGAGCTTGGGCAGCGACATGGACGAGAAGGTGATGGCATCGCAGGTGCCGTTCTCGATGCCGTCGACGACGAGCGGGACGGTCGCGACCGGGGTGAGGTGGTTGACATCGGGAATCTCGTCGATGAGCTCGTCGTAGAAGGTGTCCTTCTGGCCGAGGACCGTGGCTCCGGAGAAGTCGGAGAGCTTTGTGGCGGAGGCGTACTTGGAGTCCTTCTTGACGACCATGATGACCTCGTCGTCAATGTAGGAGTCGGTGAAGTCGGCAGACTGGGCGCGCTCGGGCGTGACGGACATGCCGGCGCAGACGATGTCGATGGTCCCGTTGTTGAGCGAGTCAACGAGGGCACTGAACTCCATCTTTACCGCGACGGGCTCCATGCCGAGGGCCTCGGCGATCTTCTTTGCGATCTGGACGTCGTAGCCGTCGGCATAGGCGCCCGTGACGTTCTCGATGGGGATGGTGGTGTCGGACTCCTTCGACTCCTGCCAGTTATACGGGGCGTAGGCGGCCTCCATGCCAATGCGCAGGGTCTTGCCGTCGCCGAGCTGGCCGGCGGCCTTGGAGTCGTCGGCGCCGTCGGTCTTGGCGCCCGAGTTGGAGTCTTGGGCGGCGGGTCCGCAGCCGGTAAGGAACGTGGCACCCGCGACGGTCAGCGTCGTGAGGCCGGAGAGCTTTAAGAACGTGCGGCGAGAAAGGTCAGTCATTTTGGTTCCTTCCGGTTTGGTTTAAGACCCCTTCCGTGCCACGCAACCGGAGGGGACCCATTCCCCTCCCCCTTGCAACCTAATGCGAGAAAGTTACGCGCACGTGCGAGAGCATACACCCCGCAGCCTTAAAGCAAGCTGCGGGGTGCGGCGAGAAACAACTATGTAACTGCGCTGACAGACGAGAAACACAACGCACGTCCTTCTCGCCCGGCACTCGAAGTTGACAAAGGGACTGTCCCTTTGTCAACCCCTTTGTCAACCCCGCCTGCGGCGACGGAGCTCCAGGGCCACGTTGACGCCCAGGATGACGCCCACGCCCACGACGCCCACGCCGGTGAGGCCCCAGCGGAGCATGTCGGCCTTCTGCATGCCGGCGGCACCCGTGCTGTAGACGCTGCCGTGGACGGCGCCGTTCATGACGTGGCTGTTGGCCATCACGTAGAGCAGGTGGTGCATGGCCTCGCGGGCGTAACCGTACTGGGTGGCGTCGCCGGAGTCAAAGCTCCACAGCGCCGTGGGGTCGCTCACGGTGAGCTTGGCGTCGGCGCCGGCCTGGATCATCTGCAGGCCGTTCATGAAGACGCCCGTGTCGGCGTTGTCCGTCAGAATCCAACCGTCAAAGCCCCACTCGTTGCGGACGATGCCCGTGATGAGGTCGTAGGAGCCGCCGGCCCACGTTGCGCCGATGCGGTTGAACGAGGTCATGACGCCCTGGCAGGCGCGGATCTTGGTGATGGCGTTCTCCTGCGTGCCGTCGGCGTTCTGGCGCACGTAGGCAAGGTCAACGTCGCCGACCTTCATGCACATCTCAAACGGCTTGAGGTACAGCTCGCGGGCGGACTGCTCGTTCATCCAGGTGGCCATGGAGTACTGGCCGCTGCGGTCGCCGCGGTGGTTCTCCTGCTCGTTGAAGGCAAAGTGCTTCATGATCGTGTAGACGCCCTTCTCGGCTGCGCCCTTGACCTCTTGGGAGGCCATTGCGCCAGAGAGGAAGCTGTCCTCGGAGAAGTACTCGCCGTTGCGGCCGGAGTACGGCGTGCGGTGGATGTTCATGGCCGGCGCGTACCAGCCGGTGCCGCCGCCGAGCAGGGACTCGTTGCCGATCATGTTGCCCAGGCGGTAGGCGATCTCCTGGTTCCAGGTCTGGGCCACGGTCATGGGGTTGCAGAAGGTCATGCCCGTGCCGCCCCAGCTCCAGCCGGAGGTGGAGTCAGCGTCGGTGCCGGCGGGCTTGTTGACGGAGTCAAGGGCCTTGGTGCCGTAGCCGGCGTGGCTAATCACGGTGTCGTAGTCCCCGGGGGTGAGCTCGTCCAGGAGCTGGTCCCACTTGGGGTCGTCATACTCAAGGCCGCGCAGGTCAATGAGGTCAAGGCCGTTCTTGGCCCCAAAGGTGAGCTCGCCCTCCCACGCCTTGACGTCGGGGTTTCCGGAGTCGGTGGAGTCGAGCTTGGACAGAAGGTCCGCGGAGGCCACCTTGCCGTAGGTGTAGCTCACACCGTCCTCGCCGTTGATCTCGTTGCCCCAGGTAGAGACCTGGGAGGTGACGTCGCCGTCGTGCGTGGGGAAGGTGTTCTCCCAGTCCGCACGGGTGAGGTAGGTCACGTCGCCGCGGGCGTCGGAGAGGCGGTTTGCCACGGCCTCGCCGGTCAGGGTGTCGGTGGAGTAGGTGGTCACGTCAACGTCGGCGTTGGCGGGAACGTAGGTGTCTACCAGGGACGCGTTGCCACGGGCATCGGTCTTGGCACCGGCAGCCTTGGCGGCCAGCACGTTGTTGGCGGCGGCGTGGGCGTCGGTGGCGGCGGTCACGTAGTAGGTGCCGGCGTCAAGCACCCAGGTGCCGGCGCCCTCGGAGTCGTAGGCGGCAAGCTGGGACTCGTCGAAGGTCACGGTGAGCTCCTGGCTCTCGCCGGGCTCCAGCAGCTTGGTCTTGGCGTAGCCCACCAGCTCCACCGCGGGCCTCTCGACGCCGTTGGCGCGGTCGTAGTCCGTGTAGGGGCTCTGCGCGTAGAGCTCGACCACGTCCTTGCCGGCCACGTCACCGGTGTTGGTGACGGTCACCTTGGCCGTGCAGGTCTTGCCAGACCAGCTCGTGGAGAAGTTCGTCCAGTCAAAGGTGGTATAGCTGAGGCCAAAGCCAAACGGATAGCAGACCTCGTCGGCATAGGTGAAGTCGCCGGCGTTGCCCTGGCCCAGGACCGCGTCCTCGTAGCGGGTCTCGTAGTAGCGGTACCCAACGTAGATGCCCTCTTCGTAGCTCACGTAGTTGTACTTGGTGAGGTTGCCGGACTCGTCAAGGTACTGGTAGTCGCCAAAGTTCTGGGCGGCCGGGCTCTTGCTGGCGTCGGCCACGTAGGTGTCCACGGTGCGGCCGGAGGGGTTGATGTCGCCAGAGAGGATGCGGCCCAGGGACTCCACGCCATAGGTGCCCGTGGTGGGCACGACGAGCACGGACTTGATGTTGGGGAAGTCCGCCAGCCAGTCCAGCTCAACGGCCGCATTGGAGTTGACCACCAGCACGGTGTTTGTGAAGTTGTCGTTCAAGTACTGCAGAATCTCCAGCTCGGTGGAGTCCGGCTCAAGGTAGCTCTTGGCGCGGTCCTCGGCGCTCGAGGCGTGGTTGTACATGGAGCGCGGCATGTCCCTGCCCTCGCCGGCAACGCGCTTGAGCACGTAGACGGGGGTGGTGCCCTCCATGGAGTCAAGCACTCCGCCGTCGCGCATGACGGACAGCGGGCACTCGTTGATGGAGAAGTCCTCGTCGTCGCCGTAGCTCACCGAGCCGGGGCCCATGACGTAGTCCTTGCCCTTGCCGGTGGCGTAGAAGTCCGTGAGGGTCTTGTTGACGTTGAAGCCCGCCTGCTCCATGGCCGGCGTGAGGGCGTCGGTGCTGCCGCCCTCGAGGCCCAGGGTGGTCTCGAGCATGCTCTTGGCCTTGACGCCCAGGTCTCGGGAGTTGCCGCTCACAAAGGAGAGCGTGGTGCCCTTCTCAAGCGGCAGGGACTCGTCGTTCTTGAGAAGCACGTACCCCTCGCCGGAGATGTCCTGGTCCAGGGTCTTCTCGGCCTCGGCGATGGAGCCGCGGTCGTAGTCGGCCTTGTTGTAGGTGAGGTCAAGGCCGGAGGTGTCAACGCCGGAGTTGTCCCAGCTCTGCTCGACGCCAAAGTAGGAGTTGATGATCTGGTTGAACTTGGGCAGGACGGTGTTTGCCGCCACGATGACGGCCACGAGCGCCGCCGCCAGCACCGCTGAGACGACGATGCCCACGACGCGCTTGACGCTGCGCTTGCCCTTCTTTGTGTTGGTGCTGGATGTCATGCAGGTTACTCCGTTTCCGGATGGTTCTTTGGAAAGGGGCGCGGGCCGGCCGGCGAGAAGGGCGGCCGGCCGGCGGGGAAGATACTTAGGACTAGGCAGACTCTGGGCAGACTTCTTCTCTGCCTGGACTTCGAAGGACGCGCTTCCTCCAGCAACTGAGACGGAGTCATAGCTCGTTCCGAAGATCTTGTTGTAGGACTGGATGAACTCGTCCAAATCAAGCTCGTGAACGAACGTCGACTTGAAAACGCCGCTGCCGAAGCCCTGGTCGGGCTGGTGCCAGTCGTATCCATATGCTTGCTGGACGCAGGACGCAACGGTGCCTTCGAGCGTAAGGGCGACGGCATCGCCGGCCTCGTTGAGGATGCTGAGCGTTGCCGCCCCAGAACGGGAGCCGTTGACCTCCCACGTGCCCTTGCAGAAGAACTTCTTGTACTTGTTCAGAGAAACGGTGCCATCCGCATAGAGCACCATCGGGATACCCTTCGCCTGGGCATAGGAGAGCCAGTAGTCGTCCATGGTCTTTGCGGTGACAACAACCGTCTTCTTCCAGGTTGCCGTAGCGGTAAGGTCCCCATATGTGTCAGCCGTGTACTCGGCGCCCGCCTTCACGGTCGAGCTTCCGATAGACCATCCGGCAAACTCGAGGTTCTCTCCCCCGAAGGGACAGTCGGGCATGGTGACCTTATCACCTCTGGTAAACGCGATTGACGACGGGGCGTCTCCGCTCACGGCATCGTTTCCCGCCTCGAACGTGATAGAGGCAGAGGGCTTCTCGCCAGCCGCAAACTTGCCACCAAGATTCTCGTTGTATGCCGTGATGACCTCGTATGCAGAAATCGAGTTCTTGCACTCCTTGGAGCCCGAGACGACCGTCCAGGTATAGATTCCGTTTTCCTCGGCAATCTCGACAGCCTCCCCGCTCACGTCGGTCAGGGTAAGGCCCCCGTCATCCGTGTAGTCCCAGCTTCCCCTCAGCGGGAAGCGCTTGCCCGTGCTCCTGCCCACCTTGGCGTAGAACTGCCTGTCGGCATAGAACATAATCGCCGCGTTGCCGTCAGTCGCCGCCGTGAACAGCGGCTGGGGCATATCGAGCGAGGTGCCGTGCTCAAGCCCGTTGACCGCAAGAGAGTTGGCGAACACATACAGCGAACGGTGCACCGCTTCAAAGAGCGCATTCTGGATGACGGGATCATTCCTGTAGTCATCCTGGAGAAGGACTGCATTGCAGGCGTCGATCTTCTCGTAGTTACCGGCAAAGAGCCAGAGGTGGTTGCCATTGATCAGACCGTCGACAGCGTCCATAAAGGAACACTCGAAGTTGTCCGTGATAGTGGCTCCCTTATAGCCGAGCTCGCCCTCGAGGAAGTCGACGAGAAGGGCATGGCACTCGCCGGCCCACTCCATGCCAAGTCGGTTGAAGCCCGTCATGAGACCGTTTGCGCCGCCCTCATCAATGGCCTTCTCAAACTGACGCAGGTAGATTTCTCTCATTGTCTGCTCGTTTGCCCACGAAGATACACCGTGTCGGTACTCTTCCTGGTCATTGCCCACCACATGCTTGGTGAAGACGATTCCGCCCTTCTGACGAATGCCCCGGGTCTCCTCCGCGCACGCACGTCCACCCAGATAGGGATCCTCGGAGAAGTACTCCATGTTGCGTCCAGAGTAGGGTGCGCGATGCGTGCCGCAGCTCCAGCCAAGGAGACTCGTCGACTTACTCGTGACATTTGAGGAGTGGAGCATGCTCTCGCCGTTCATCCGACCGATAGCCTCGTTAATCTCAGTGCTGAAGGTAGCGGCGAGGACGTCCTTGGAGGGGTACTGGGTTATAAAGCCCCCAGAGACCTCGTAGCAGTCGCCTGACGACCCGCCCCAGCCCGCAGAGCCGTCGCGCTCGACGGTAACGGGCTTGCCAACCTGCGGGAAGGCATGCTCCGTATTGATAATGAAGTCGACCATCTCCTCGTAGGTGAGCTTGGAGACGAGCTTCTCCCAGTCGGGGTCGTCGTAATCCTTCCCCGTCATGTCTGCCAGGACCACGTTGCTCTTCGTCTGCCCGAACTCGTGCCTAGCAACGGAGCCGGAGTCGCCCGACCCCGCCTTATACGTGAAGGGCCTGGCCAGATCCGCCATTTCGTCGGTATACCTGATATGAGTGGCGGCCTTAGGCAGCGTTGTCTCCCAATCGGAGCGAGAGAGCCAGACAACGGAGTTGTTTGCCTTGGTCATGGGGTTCTTGTTCGGATCGACCGAGTCAAAGTGGTTCGTCACAGCGGAACCCGTCACGGACGTCGAGAAGGTCTGGGCGTCAAAGTCGGGATTCGACCAGACCCACAGGCAGTCCTGAGTGCCATCGGCAGTCATGCCGTCGGCGACCGTCTTGCCCTTGGCGGAAAGGATGTTGTTCACGGCATCGTGCGAGGAGCCGGCAACAGTGAAGTAGTAGTCACCGTCATCGAGAATGTAGGTCTTGGCGTTGTTGGCGTCGTAGGAGGCGAGCTCGCGCTTGAAGACCTTGATGGAGAGCTGCTCAGAAGCCCCAGGCGCAAGCTCGGAGGTCTTCTCGTAGCCCTTGAGCTCGACAGCGGCCTTCTCCACACCGTTTTGGCGGTCATAGTCGGTGTAGGGGCTCTGAACGTAAACGCAGACGGAGTGCGCACCCGCAACGGAACCCGTATTGCTGACGGTCACATTGACGGTGAAGGAGTCAGCATCCTCGACGACCTGGAAGTCCGAATATCCGAAAGTGGCGTAGGAAAGTCCAAATCCAAACGGATAGGCAACATAGGACGAGTAGTCGAAATCGCCCGCTTTTCCCTGGCCAAGGATGAAGTCTTCGTATCGGGTCTCGTAGTAGCGGTAACCCACATAGATGCTCTCTGCGTAGACGTAGTTGTGGCGCCAGTGATTGCCCATGCTGTTGCCGGGCGCCCATTTGTCGGATTCCGCCTGGACGTCTTCGGCCTTACCGTCGGAAAGCAGGGAGAGGTCCGCGTCGATACGGCCAAAGTTTGCCATAACGGGATTGAGACGGTTGTTCTTGTACAGGGAGTCCGGCATACGGCCAGAGGGATTGGCCTTGCCGTCAAGGATATCGACGAAGGAAGAGGAGCCGAGGGGTAGCTTAAGCTTGTAGTTAGTGAAGCTGATGTTACCCATCCAGAGGAGGGAGTCCACGGCATCAGACCATGCCCCATCCTCCCAGCTCACGTTGTTTGACATGCACAGGACGACGATCATCTTCGTGAACGTCCCCGCACGGCGCATCTCCGCAACGCCAGAGAGCATGTCCTTCTCCTCCTGGGAGAGCGCCAAATAGTCGTGCTCCTCATACCACTGGGCATCGCAGCCTTCGTTGCAGGTGCGGCCAAGGAAGACGACGGCGACGCCGGACGCTTCGGCCAAAAAGCCGGCGCCCTGGACATCGGCCCAGGGATTCTCGTTTACCTGCCAGCTTGTCGAGTTCTGAGGGCCAGCGGCGTAAAACTGCCATGCGGCGTCATCGAAAGCAAACCCCGCGTCCTTCATGGCTTCATCAAAACCGGGCATGAAGAGAGGGCCGGCATTGCCGAAAGCCGTCACCTTGCCGTCTTGGGAAGAGAGAGGCAGGGCCTGGCCCTCGTTGCGAAGAAGCACGACGCCCTCGTGAACGACGCGCCTAAACAGCTCGTTCTGAGCTTCCGCAAGCTGCTTCTCACCATCAAGGGTGTAGGCGTAGTCGCTCTTGTAGACCTCATTCTTGATGGATGAGAAGTCCTGGGGAACGACCGACTCCTTCTTGGCATCCGTCGCGCCCGGTATGCTGCAGCCGGCAAGGCCGGCCAGGACGGCGGCCGACGCGCTTCCCAGAACAAACCCTCTACGAGTCATGCTGAGCTTCATGTTCTTCCCTTCTTCCCACGCCCCAGTGTGGGACGTTTCCGGTCCGCCCGCAGGCAGAAAAGCTTGATGCCGCACCGCCCGCCGACGGGGCCGCGGAGCCGGCCAGAAGAGGGACCGGCTCCGCGGAAGGGAGGGCAAGAGGCGAGGCATCGACCTCTTGGCTTAAAAGATAGGGAGCCGGTTTGGGTTGTTTTAAGCCACCGTACGAACTGCGCGCGGCGACACCAAACGTGTCCGCCCGCGCACGAATGGCAGGTTTTGCGTCACGAGATGCATTTTTTTGCCGACCGGCGAGCGGTTGCGTTCCGCCGGCGAGCGGCTGGGCGCTTTGGCGAGCTTTCGGGTTTGGCTGCGGTTCCGCTTTCGGGTTTGGCGATTATCTCGCCCGAAAGCGGCTTGGCGGAGCGGCGCGTGAACGCCTGGGGCGGCAAAACAGCCGTTCAGTGAACGCCTGGATTGAAGACACGCGTTCACTGAACGGCTGAATTGAAGCCCCAGGCGTTCACGAGAGGCGTTCACGGCAGACGGACAGCCGAGAAGGGCGCGGCATGGCGGCAACGTCCCCTGCGCCACGCGCTTCTCGCCCGCCGCGGCGCTACATCATGACGGCGTTCTTCTTGCTGAGGAAGTCCATGTAGGCCAGCTTGACCTCGGCGGTCTTGGAGCGGCTGATGGGGATGAGCTCGCCGGCGACGGTCAGGCCCTTGGAGCTCAGCTGGCTCACGTGGGCAAAGTTGACCAAAAAGCCCTTGTGCACGCGGTAGAACCCCAGCGAAGTCAGGCGCTCGGCCAGCTCGTCCAGAGTGACCAGCACGGTCTCCACGTGGCCGTTTGTCATGTGCATCATCTTGTCGCGGCCGCGGGCCTCCACGTAGAGGATCTCGTCGGCAGAGAACGTGCCCATGGCGTGGGCCATCTTGAGCGTCACCACGCGCTCAGTGCGCGAGCTCTTCCACGCGCGTACGAAGGCGGCCATGGCCTGCGCCATGTCCTCGGTGAAGTGGCTCTTGCGCACAAAGGAGAGCGGCCGCAGCGGCAGCGACTCAAAGACGCGGTCCTCGCTGTTGGAGACAAAGACGATCTCGGTCTTGGAGCCGCCCTCGCGCAGGGCACGCCCAAAGGTGATGCCGTCCACGCTGGGCATCTCTATGTCAAGGAGCACCAGGTCAAAGGTCACGTCGTCAAGCCGGCGAGCCAGGGGCTCCACGCCGTTGAAGACCTCGATGTCCGCCTGCGCGCCCTGGCGCGCGAGCTCGCGCTCCGCCGCGCCCGAGATGGACGAGGCCGCAAAGGGCTCGTCGTCGCAGACGGCTATGTGAAACTGAAGCATGTACCCTCCCCTTGGTGCTCGCCGGGCTCGCGCCCGGCAGGCGGCCCTCCCCGACCGCCGCGCCAGCCGCCTAGGCCAGCGCGAGCATCACCTTAGCCGTAAAGACGCCGTCCGCAAACGAGAAATCGGCGACGCCGTCGTACTTCTCGGCTATCTTGCGAACTATGCCGGTGCCATATCCGTGCAGGTCAGCATCGGTTTTTGTGGTGCGCAGCCGGCCGTCTTCCACAACGGTGGGCGCGGCGGCGGCCGGGTTTGAGACGTTGACTATGAGCGAGCCCTGGTCGGCGATAAGCGCCAACCGCACGCACTTCCGCCCTGCCGGGACGTCCGCGCAGGCCTCGATGGCATTGTCCATGAGGTTCATGACAACGCTTGCAAGATCTATCTCCTCGAAGGGGAGTTCGGGCGGCACGGCAATGCGCGAGTCAACGTCCACGCCCGCCGCCGTCGCGCGCGAGAGCTCGAGGTTGACGATGTCATCCACCAGACGGTTGCCACTGTTGACGTGCAGAAACGTTGGGTTTGCGCGCATGGACATCTCACCAAAGAACTCCTCGGCCTGTTTGTAGTCCTGGCGCTCAAGCAAAAGCTTGATGTAGGCGTACTGGTTCTTGACCTCATGGCGCAGGACGCGGAGGTTCTCGCCGCTCTCTCGGTAGGCGTCCAGCGCGGCAAGGCGGGCGTCCATGAGGTGGCGCTCGGCCTGGAGGCGCCGGCGCTCCTCGAAGCCACGGACCAGGCGCAGCACGGCGTAGTAGACCACGAGCTCGGCCACCTGGCCGCTGAGGCACGTGAGCACGCTCTCCAGGGTGCTCACCGAGTAGGGTGCCACGCCAATGTCGCTGCGCAGGTAGAGGATGGCGCGAGCCACCAGGCCGGACGCGCAGACCACAATGACCGGCACCACGGAGGTAAGCGAGACGTCCGGGCCCTCCAGCGAGCCCTGCCGCTCCAGCAGCTGGATTGCGGCGAGGACCGCCAGCATGTAGGCGAGCGACACGGCCGCCGCGGCGTAGATGCCGCCATGGACCTGGGCGTTCACGACCTCGGCTGCGGTGAGCGAGTACATCCAGGCGCACATGAGCAGGCAGGTGCGGGTAAGACGCGCCGGGGCGCGGAAGTCCCTGACGAGAAGCGCGCAGGCGCAGGCCGGAAGCACCGTCCACGTGATTGAGTTGGGAAACACCAGGTCACTGATAGTGCCGAGGAGCCAGGTGGCCAGAAGCGCCACTGCAAGGCGACGCAGGAGTGTGAGCCACAGGCGCGGCCGGCCGTCCAGGCGCGTGAGCATGAGCGCGATGGAGACGGCATACGCGGCGTTGTACGGCGAGACCACGCTCGCCCTCAGCGTGGCGAGAAATGCTTCCATGCCCGGCCTCCGTCCCTGACTCGCGTTGCCTCCTTGGCCAATTGTGCCTGAACGCGAGCCTGGCGGGGGCCGAGCCGAGGATGCGTCACAAACAGCCGCGTTTTTGTCACCACCGGAGCACCTGCCAAAGGGGACTGTCCCCGTTGGCAGGTGGCGTGGCGGGCCGACGAGAAAAAGGGACTGTCCCTTGCGGGGTGGCTACAGCAGGCCAAGTCCGTCGAAGTCGGCAAGCTCGACGCCGGCGGCGAGGGCCCTCGCGCAGGCGCGGCCCGCGCTGTCGCCCATGTCGACGGCCGTCTGCTGGATGCGGACGCTCGCCTGCACCAGGAAGCTCGTGGAGATGCAGCGGCCCACGGTCAGCATGTTGCGCACCGCCCCGTTGGTCAGGCACCGGTAGGGAATCTCATAGTACTCCCCGGGCTTGTACTTCTCCATGTGCACCAGGCCCTTTGTGGCGGAGTGCACGTCAATGTACCAGGTCCCCCTGGCAACCGCGTCGTTAAAGCGTGCGCGGCGGACGTAGTCGTCCACGTCCAGGACGTAGCTTCCCTGGATGCGCCAGCTCTCGCGCACGCCGAGCATCCCTGCCTCGCGAATCAAGAACGCGCCCTCAAAGCCGGGCATGTGCCGCGTGAGGAACGTGACAAGCCTGCGCACCCTGCGGCGCCCCTCACTCAGCGCCTCGGAGCGCGCCAGCGCCGACGTGTTGCTCTTGAGCGCAGGCAGGTGCGGGCAGTTGAACGCCATGCAGCCCGGCTCCCCGGGAAGCGAGAAGCACTGGTAGTAGACGAGGTCGTCCTCCTTGAGCGCGCCCTCCTCCACACCCTTGCGAAAGAGCGGCTCCAGCTTGAACCCCTTGCCCGCGACCATGGCGGACTCCCAGAAGTAGCCCTCCTTGAGGGGGCTGAACTCGTCTCCCAGGGACAGGCAGTACTGCCGGTACTTCTCGACGTCGATGCCACCCATCTCAAAGCGCAGCGAGCACATCTGGTTGTTGCCGTCATCATCGCCCGCCACGCAGGGCACCCCCGCCACGCGCGAGAGCACGGCGTCTCCCGTCGCGTCCACAAACTGGGTGGCGAGAAGTGCGCGCGGTCCC
Source organism: Paratractidigestivibacter faecalis (assembly GCF_003416765.1). Taxonomy (NCBI): domain Bacteria; kingdom Bacillati; phylum Actinomycetota; class Coriobacteriia; order Coriobacteriales; family Atopobiaceae; genus Paratractidigestivibacter; species Paratractidigestivibacter faecalis. The sequence continues at coordinate 1,583,610 of NZ_QSNG01000001.1, forward strand.
TCGACCGTCATGACCTCGATGGCCTGGATGCGCTCCTCGCAAACGTCGGCCGCAACGAGGGTCGCGTCGTAGAGAACCTGGCCGCCGGCCTCGAGGAGCATGTCCTCGCAGACCTCGGCGAACGTCTCCGGCGTGAACCAGATGTAGCCCATGAGATCACCGTCCTCCCTGATGGTGACGCCAAGGTCGTTGAGGCGGCGCTCGATTTCCCGCAGATTGTGGCCGTGCGGCACGCGCGAGTCCATCATGGGCGTCACGAGCGCGTGCGTCGGGGTGCCACCCAGGGACGAGGCCTTCTCGACCACCAGCACGCGGTTCTTCTCGCGGGCGGCGCTTATCGCCGCCGAGGCGCCGGCGGTGCCGCCGCCCACCACGACGGTGTCCCACTCCCCAAGGACAGGGACCTCGACAGAACCAAACCTGTGGACGCTCATCATCTCTCCAATCAAAGGTGTTCCATGAGAAAAAAGGCCCGTCTGAACAGGCAAGATCCAATCAGTCCGCGCTAGGTGCCCAGAATCTTGCGGGCAAGCGCAAGCTCGTCGAGAAGGGCCTGGCGCTCCAGGGACCCCTCGGCCAGAAGGAACGTGGCGTCAATCCAGCTGGGTAGCAGCGCACTTGACGTCACGCGCCGCGCAAAGGCGTGGGCGGCAAGCTCGCTTGAGCGCGCGACCGCTCTGGGACGGGCGCCCAGAAGGCCGCGGACCCTGACCTTGGGGACGGCGTCCACGGTCAGAGGACCGTCGGAGAACTCGAGGGCGTGATAGAGCTCGTGGGCCAGGTGAAGCCGCTCGAGCTCCTCCTCCCCCACCTCAACGCCGGAGGCCAGGAGTGCCGCCCGCTTTCTGGCAACCTCGCCAACGTAGAGTTCGACGGTCCCGCCCTTCTCGCCGCCCGGGAGCGCTCGGGTCATGGCGCACAGGCAGAAGCCCGGGCGGGAGCCGGGCGCTGGGCCGGACGTTCGACGCACCTCGTAGTCCAGGGAGGCAAGCGCCCCGATGGGCTCCCGCCCGACCCATCCGCCGGCGAGAACCTGGCCACGCGCAAGGCATGCGTCCACAAGCGTAGGTAGGTCCCGCTCCTCCATACGCGAGAAGGCCGGATCTCCCATGAGCTGAAGGAGGGCTCCCTCCCGCTCGCAGAAGTCAGGGGCCGCAGCCACGGCCTAGCTCCTTGCGGCCACGACGACAACGGGCTGGTCGGGCTCGGCAAACTCAAGCTCCATCTCCGCCAGGCCCATGAGCTGCTCCTTGTTGAGCACGCCGGAGAGATCCGACATCTTCTGCCCAAAGAAGAGGTAGGTCTTGGGCAGGGTGGCACCCGCGTCCGTATAGCGGGTCATGGAGTCCACGAAGTCCGAGAAAAGTCCGGAGAGCTCCCCCTTGGTGAAGGTCGCCACCTTTGCGTCGTCCTTCTGGAGACGGATGACGCCCTCCTCGTCCACCACGCGCACAACGGTCTTCCTACTCTTCATCAGGCCAAAGAGCGCTTTCTTCACCGTCGTGGCCTCATAGGCGTGCCAGCGGCCCTCGGAGGCCACCTCATCCACCGCATCCTGATCAACGCCGCAAGCCTCGGCGACAATGGCGCGAAGCTCGGAGTCGCTCTTTGCCTCGGACTTGCGGTCCTTGGTGCGCAGCTCAGTGGCACCGGTGGCCGTCGCGCGCAGGATGTTCTTCTGCGAGTCGATCTCGATGGCGATGTCAACCGTGGCGGCATCGGCGCCCGCCCTCGTGATGACCTCCATCACGTCGTGGCGAATCTTGCGGATGTCCTCGTCGGTGGGGTTGGAGACGTTGCGCTCGATCTGCTCACGCACCAGCGCCAGGGAGACACCGATGGTGGAGATGTACGGGGCATTCTTGGCAATGCGATGCCTGATGCCCATCCTCTTACCCAGCGCAGGGGCCACCACGGAGGCGGAGCCGCCACCTCCGACCAGGTAAATGAGGTTGGGATTGAGGTCGTAGTCGGAAATTAGGCCCTGGACCACCTGGGCGACCTTCTCCATGGCAATGTCCATCGCCTGCTGGCAGAGGGACTCCACGGTACCACCGATCATGTCGGCCAGGGCCTGCCAGGCCTTGCGGGCGGCCTCCACGTTGCCCGCAGCGTAGTCGCCCTCGGGCACGTAGCCCAGGATGTTGGCCGCGCCGCAGAGCGTGAGGGCGTAGGACTCACCGTTGCTGCACGCCACCACAGCGTAGTTTGCCTGGTCGTCCTCGCGCGGGGCGATGAGTTCGACCTTGGGGTCGCAGATCTTCTCGACGGGGGTGAAGACCTCGTAGTCCTTGTCGGCGATGTGGGCAGAACGCGGGCCGACGTCAGAGATCTTGCCGCCCTCCACCACGATCATGGAGCCGCCCGCAATGCCCAGGGTGCGCACGTCAAGCGAGGTGAGATAGAGCTTGTGACCGCCCACCTGGGCGTTCTTGATCATGACCTTGCCATCCTTGATGGCAGAGATGTCGGTGGAGGTGCCACCCGCCTCGAGGAAGATGCCATCGGTGATCTTCTCGTACATGAGGGCGCCCGCCACGCCCGCCGCAAGGCCCGAGAGCATGGTGAGAATGGGGCGCTTGCGCACCTCGTCGATTGACATGACGCCGCCGTCGCAGCGCATGATCATCAGGGGCTTCTTGATGCCGGAGTCCTTGACGGCCCCTTCGGTCATATTGGCTGTTTCCATCATCTTTGGAATCAGCGCGGCATTGACGGCAGCCGTGCGCGTACGGGCAGAGAGGCCATAGAGCTGGGAGATCTCATAACCGCCCGTGGCCACCACGCCCATCTCGTTTGCCTTTGCAATGACACGCTGCTCGTTTGTGGGGTCATCGACGGAGTAGCTCTCGGACGCGACGATGACCTCGCAGCCGCGCGACCTCAGGGCCTCGACCGCCGTGGCTATGCCCTCGTCGCTCAGAGAGCCGCTCTCCAGCAGCTCGTGCTCCGTCTCCAGGTACTTGCCCGGCGCAAGCTCGATGTTGCCCACGGTAGTCTCGGAGCCGGCGCGGCCGGAGCCCGCGCCCTTGCCCATGCCGATAACGCCCACCTTGGCGACGTCTCCCTCGAGCAGGGCGTTTGTCGCCTGCGTAGTTCCGTGGGCTATGAACACCACGTCATCCGGGGAGATTTGGTTCTTGGTGAGGACGTTCTCGATGGCCTGGACGATGCCGGCGGCAACCCCTTGCTCGGCGTGATGAGTCGTGGGGACCTTCTCCTTGGCTATGACCTCGTAGGTGTCGTTGTCCACCACGACGGCGTCGGTGAAGGTACCGCCGACGTCAATGCCGATTCTTACGGTTCTCTTGCCCATCTCGTGCCTTTCTGTGCGTTCGCTGTCTTGAGTGTCGGGGCGCGGGTCCGAGCTTTCGGCGGATGCTCCGAGAGCGCAGGCGCGCACCCCGACGTCCGGACACATGCAAGCCCGGGCGCCGGGGGGACGATTAGAACAGGGTGACGGCGGTGAAGACCAGGATGCCAAGCGCCATGACCATGGTATAGGGCAGCGTGGACTTCAGGATGTCGTTGACGTCAACGTTGGCGTAGTCGGCCACGATGACGTTCTGGGTGTTGGTCGGGTCGGAGACGCACTGGACGACGCTGGTGGAGCGCAGCGCCATGCCCACCGCAGCGGGGGAGAGCGTTCCGGCGGCAACGAAGATGTTGGCGAGACCGGAGCCCAGGCCGTACATGTTCAGCGGGCCGCGGTACAGGGCAAGCGGCGAGAGGATCGTGAAGACCACCACGTAGACGATGGGGTTGCTCGGCAGAATCATGGAAATGATGGGCTGCATGAGAGCAGAGGTCTCGGGCGCGGAGACGCCGTTGAGCAGGATGCCGATGCCCACCATGAGGCCAATGACGCCGGCGACGTCCTTGATGCCCTCGACCACGGAGCTGGAGAGGACCTGCATCGCCTGCTTGGGCTTGGTGATGAGCGCGGTCACAACGAGGGTGACGATAAGCGCGGTCTCGGCGTTCCACTTGAGGAAGAAGACCAGGACGATCGGTACGATGGGCATGAGAAGGGCAACGGGGTTGACGTCCTTCTTGTCGGAGCCCGCCTGGGCTGCCCAGGCGGCGCTCTTGGCGGCGCCACGCGTGTTGATGACGATGTAGGCAAGGGTCACGACGGCGCACACGACGCCCATGACGACGGAGGTGGACTTGATGACCTCCATGTCCATGCCGATGGTGTCAACGTAGAGCTGGTACTGGGAAACGTTGAACAGAAGGCCGATGTTCAGGCCAAATAGGATGAGGCTTGCCGCCACGACGGGGGCAACGCCCGCGGAGAGCAGGAGCGGGACCGCAATCTGGGAGACCATGATGACGGGGCCGGCACCGCTCATGGCGGTGAAGATGACAGCGATAGCGGCCGTCAGAGCGATGGCGATGACCATGGGCTTGTCGCCGGCAAGCTCTGCCGCCTTGCGGATGATAGCGTCGGAGATGCCCTCCTTCTGGATCACCTTGGCGAAGATGGCGCCAAAGATCGTCACCGTGATGGTTGAGGCGAGCTTGGCGGCACCAGAGCCGATTACAAAGGAGGTGATGGTCTTGACCTCCTTGTCGCCCGAGATGAACGGCACGCCGGCGACCGCGGCGATGAGGATGCCCATGAGCGGCAGCGCCAGAATGGCGGGCATCTTCTTCGTCATCATCAGGGCAACGCCCCCGATGAAGACGGCCAGAATCAGAATGACCTGAACTGTTGCCATTGCTGTTTCCTTCCTTTCCTCGTGGCCGGGTTCGCCGGCCCCCAATCGATGGTTGGGAAGGTAGCACCCGCGCGGTGGCCGCCGACCCCAGAGTGCCGCGTACGGTTTGTTTCGAAATTGCATCGCCGGAGAGGCCGCAGTGGGCGATACGCGTCTGGTTTCCCCATTGGGGAGCGTCCCTCAGCTGCAAAGTATCTCTGTGGAGATACTTGCGATTATGAGATATTATTTCTGCGAATGACCTGCTTGTTTTCAGCTAAGTGACTTGTGGATTCCGGTGAGCGGTTTATGAAATCCACGTGGCTACATCTTTTCTACATATTTCTTAAAGAAGAGGAACACTCGTGCATCCCTACCCCGAAGAGCTTCTCCCCGCCACGATGAGCACCCTTGGCAAGGCCTTCGACTTTGCCGACAAGCACCTCCCGGAGGGCCTCGCCTCCTTCTACGAGCTCTTTGCGTGCTCGGACGTGGCGCGCACCTTCGACGGCCCCGATGCGCACCCGGACCTCAACGGCTCGGGAATCCAGCTCGTGCTCTCGGTCTGCGAGGGGGTCTCGTCGGAGGGCCTGGACCTCATGCTGATGAGCGAGCGCCGGCCTGACAAGGGGCACCGGGAGCGCGCCAAGTGGTGCGGCGCGCTTCTGGCCTACCACCAGTGGGACACCGGGGCGACATTCAGGGCCATCTCGACCTACCTGGGAATCGACGAGCTCTTTTCTCTCTTTGAGGAGCGTGGAAAAGAGCCTCTGCCCCAGATCTCGGCCCACATAGCGCAGACGCTGGCGATAAGGACAGCCCCCACCCGACTGCGCCACTTCCGCGCGGAGGCCGGGCTCACGCAGCACGGCCTTGCCGCGGCCTCGGGCGTCTCCCTGCGCTCCATACAACAGTACGAGCAGCGCAAGAAGGACATCAACCGCGCCCAGGCAAGGTCGGTCTTGCTCCTCTCGCAGGCGCTGGGATGCTCGATGGAGGACCTGCTGGAGCCGTGACGTCTGATGGGACAGGGATGTCGGCCGGATGAGAAAAAGGGACTGTCCCTTTTTCTCATCACGCCTAGCGCTCCCAGGTGGGAGGCACCGGGGCGTCCGGCGTGGACCAGGTGCCCAGGGGCGCGTTGGGGGCGGCGTCCAGCGTGAGCTCGGCAAAGTTGCCCGCCAGGTAGCTGCGCAGCGCGGGGATGCCGATCATGGCGGCGTTGTCTCCGCAGGCGCGCATGGGCGGCACCGTCACGCGGACGCCCATCTTGGCAAAGGTCTTCTGGTAGGCCGCGCGCAGCTCGGGGTTGGCCGCCACGCCGCCGCCGATGCAGATGTCGGAGACGCCGGTCTCCTCCACGGCCGTCTTGGCCTTGGCAACCTGCACGTCCACCACGGCCGCCTCGAAGCTCGCCGCAAGGTCGGGGAGGTTGATCGGACGACCCGCGCGGTTCTCGCCCTCAATGTAGGTGATGACGGCGGTCTTGAGGCCAGAGAGGCTGAAGCTGTAGTCGCCGCTGTGCATCATGGCGCGCGGGAAGTGGATGGCGCGCGGGTTGCCCTTGGCCGCGAGCTTGCTGATCACGGGGCCGCCGGGGTATCCCAGGCCCAGGGCCTTGGCCACCTTGTCGAAGGCCTCGCCCACCGCGTCGTCGATGGTGGCGCCCAGGACCTCGTAGTCTCCCCAGGCCCGCACGTGAACGAGCATGGTGTTGCCGCCGGAGACCAGGCTCGCCACAAAGGGGGGCTTGAGGTCCGGGGTCTCAAAGAGGTTGGCCATGAGGTGGCCCTCAAGGTGGTGGACCGCAATGAGCGGCAGGTCGGCGGCCACGGCAAGGCCCTTGGCAAAGGCCACGCCCACCACGAGGGCACCCACCAGGCCGGGGCCGGAGGTCACGCCGACGGCGGCCAGGTCAGACGGGGCGAGGGTGTCGCAGCCAAAGTGAGCGCCCGCCTGTGCCAGGGTCTCCTCCAGCACGCCGACGATGGCCTCGGTGTGCTTGCGGCTGGCAATCTCGGGCACCACGCCGCCAAAGCGCGCGTGGAAGTCAATCTGAGTGGCCACAACGCTCGCGCAGACCACGCCGTGGGAGTCCGTCACGGCCATGGCGGTCTCGTCGCAGGAGGACTCGATGGAGAGCACCAGCGGACCAGCGACGGCGAGCGCCTCGCGGCAGGCCTCGCTGCGCTCGCCCGGCACGATGGGCCAGGGGCGGATGGACGCGCGCGGCTCAGGACGCTCCCCCACCAGCTCGACGTCAACGGCAAGCGGCAGCCCCACGCGCAGGATGAGCGCGTCGTGGCCGGCGCCGTAGTAGCCCGGGCGGCGGCCCTCCTCCGCAAAGCCCAGGCGGTCGTAGAGGCCGCGGGCCGGCGCGTTCTTCTCGTCAACCTCAAGCGAGCAGGTGGAGGCGCCCAGCATCTGGGCGTCATAGGCCACGCGAGAAACCAGTCTGCTCGCAATGCCCTCGCGGCGGCGGGAGGCGTCGCAGACGACCTCCTCAACCTCAAAGTCCGCGCCGGCCAGGTAGCCACCGGCAAAGCCAATGACGCGACCCTGGTCGTGGGCCACCCACCAGCTGCGGCCTGGCTGTGAGAGCTCCTCGTAGAAGAGCTTCTGCCCCCAGGCGTTGTGGGCGCTGCCCTCGTAGGTCGCGGCCTCTAGCTCCGCCACGGCGGTGAGGTCGTTCATGGTCATGGGGCGCAGCTGGCAGTGAATGCCGGCCAGCGCGTCGTCCACGCCGGTGAGGTCAACGGAGGCCGGGGTCGCAAGGCCCAGGCGCGTGCGCTCGTTCTCCTCGGCGTCGGAGAGGCGCGTGTAGATGGGCAGGACCAGCGCCGGGTCTCCGGAGGCGTCAAAGGCGCCGGACTCAACGGCGGCGCGCACCAGGCCCTCGCCGGTGGGGTACCACGCCTCCTCCGGCGCCACCTGCGCGGGCCGGAAGCCGGCGTCCTCGAAGCGCGCACGGTACTTGACCAGGCCGTTTCCGGTGATGGTAAGCTCGGGGGCGTCGTCGCGAGCAGCCCAGACCTCGACGCAGGCGTCCGCCTTCACGACGGTCTCCGCGGGGAAAGTGCGGTGGGCGCCGGCGTCGTCCAGCTGGTAGATGCCGGGGTAGACCTCGCCGCGCATGGCGTCTCCGGCCACGGCGAGCTTGCCGCGGATGCCGGCCTTGTGGGCGGACCAGGCCATGGCATCGAGCGCCGAGGTTCCGTAGAGCGGACATCCCAGGCCGCAGGCCAGGCCCTTTGCCGTGGCAATGCCAATGCGCACGCCCGTGAAGGAGCCGGGGCCGCGTCCCACCAGGACCGCGTCCACGTCTGCCATGCCAAGGCCGGCGTCTGCCAGCGCGCGCTCGCAGGTGCCCACGAGCTCCACGTTTGCCTTGCGGCGGCAGAGGTGGTCGGCGGAGGCCAGGACCTCCACGTCGGTGCCCGCCACGCGCGCGACGGCGCAGGCCAGCATGTCCGTTGAGGTGTCTACGGCAAGGACGATCTTCTCGGCGTTGTTGCTCATGCGCAACCCTTCCCAAGCGGCGTGTAACCCATCCAGTTTAGCCACAAATTGGGGACGTGTTCGCTTTTGCGCAAGGTGGGGACAGGTTGGCAAGAAGCACACGAGGAGCGCCCGGTCAAAGGCCCGTGCGGCCCGGCCCGTGCGGCCCGGCAAGTCTGTCCCAAATTTGCGCAAATTCGAACGGGGGTGCGGACGAAAAGTTGGACGCCGACAGGCGTCCGGATTGGAGCCCGCAATGTACTCGAGCGACGAGAGGGACGCCATCCTGGGGCTCTGGCGCGAGTCCGGCCGGCCGGCCCACAGGTTCGCCAGGGAGTCGGGGCTCGCCTCCGCCGAGTCGATCAGGCGCTGGGCGTCCGGCGACCTGGGCGTCGGCTGGCACGCCCCCTATACTCTTGCCCAGAGGGCCGACGCCGCGCGCAGGGCGCTCGCCGGGGAGGACCCCGCCGAGGTCGCCGCGTCGATCGGCTGCCACCCGGAGACCGTGCGCGGCTGGGCCCGCGCCGCGGGGAGGGAGGGCGAGGTGTCGCTCGCGAACGGACGGGGCGCCCCGCGCGTGCCGCCGCCGGCCGACCCCGGGGACCTGGAGGCCCTCAGGGCCGAGAACCGGGCCCTGAGGCTGGAGCTCGCCAGGGCCGAGGCGGTGTTGGACGTCCTAAAAGGAGGCGGCCCGGGGCGGGGCCCGGACTCGCTGACGGCGGCGGAGAGGGCGCTGGTCGCCGACGCCCTTAGGCCCGGGTTCGGCCTGGAGGACGCCCTGCGCGCGGCCGGCGTGGCGCGCAGCACCTACTACTACCACCGCGCCCGCAGGGGCGCCCCCGACCGCCTGGCCGCCCTGAGGGCGCGGGTGCGCGCCCTGTTCGAGGCCGGGGGCGGGGCCTGGGGCTACCGCACGATATGGGCGAGGCTGCGCCTGGACCCCGACGAGCCCCTGGCGGTCTCCGAGAAGGTCGTGAGGCGCGTCATGCGCGAGGAGGGGCTCGAGGTGCGCTACCTGAGGCGCCGCAGGCGCTGGAGCAGCTATGCCGGCGAGGTCTCCGAGGCCCCTCCCAACCTGCCGCTGCGCCCCGACGGCACCCACGACTTCTCCGCCTCGCGCCCCAACGAGCTGTGGGTCACCGACGTCACCATGTTCACGATAGGGTCGGGGCGCTGCTGGCTGTCGCCGGTGGTCGACTGCTTCGACGGGGCGGTCGTGGCGTGGACCCTGTCGGAGTCCCCCGACGCCCGCATGGCCGACTCGATGCTGGAGGCGGCGGCCTCGACGCTCGCGGCCGGCGAGCGGCCCGTGGTCCACACCGACCGCGGCTGCCACTACAGGTGGCCGGGCTGGGCGGCGATATGCGAGCGCCACGGCCTGGTGCGCAGCATGTCGAGGAAGGGCCGCAGCCCCGACAACGCCGCGGCCGAGGGCTTCTTCGGCCGGCTCAAGCAGGAGTTCTACCACGGCAGGGACTGGTCCGGGGTGGGCTTCGAGGAGTTCCGGCGGCGCCTGGCGGGCTACCTCGCCTACTACAACTCGGGCAGGATCAAGCGGAGCCTGGGGTGGAGGAGCCCGGAGCAGTACCGCAGGGACCTGGGGTACTCTCTCCGTAGTGTCTAAGAAATTGTCCGCACCCCCAACACGTCCCCAATTTGCGGGGCGGGCGGTCAGTCGGTCAGCTGGTGGTGCTCGGCGTTGACGGCCTGGATGAGGCGAGCCATGGGCCAGGAGCGGTTGGCCGAGGTCAGCAGGGCCTTGGGACCAACCGTGCAGCCGGCCTCGCGCGAGCGGGCAATGAACTCGCTGACCTGCGGGTTGTTGAAGCCGCAGAGAAGCACGAACTCGCAGTCCGGGGTCGGCCCGTCGTAGGGAGCAAGCGCCGGGCGCGCGCCAACCAAGCCGGCTGCCGCGGCGGCCGAGTCTCCCAGGCGCTCGTAGGCAAGCGTCCGCGCCGGCACGCCCATCTGGCGCAGCACCTGGCGGACGGCCGCGCCCTTCTGGGCCGCCTCCTCGCCAAAGGAGGGGTCAAGCCCCCAGAGCACCGCGCAGCGCGCGGGCCCCGAGGGCCTGACCTTCTTCTTGGCAGCCTTCTTCTTTGAGGGCTTGCCTGCCATTAGCCGAAGTAGCGCTCGAGCAGGCCCTTGAGGGCCTTGCCGTGACGGGCCTCGTCGCGAGCCATCTCGTGGACGGTGTCGTGGATGGCGTCCAGGCCGTTCTTCTTGGCGCAGGTGGCCAGCTCGACCTTGCCGGCGGTGGCGCCAAACTCGCAGTCGACGCGCCAGGCCAGGTTGTCCTTGGTGGTGGCCTTCATGTTGGGCTCAAGCTCGGTGCCCAGCAGCTCGGCGAACTTGGCGGCGTGCTCGGCCTCCTCGTAGGCGGCCTTCTCCCAGTACAGGCCGACCTCGGGGTAGCCCTCGCGGTGGGCGATGCGGGCCATGCAGAGGTACATGCCGACCTCGGAGCACTCACCGGTGAAGTTGGCCTTCAGCTGCTCGAGGATGTAGGCCTTGTCCTCGTCGGAGATGTTGGGGTTGTCCTTGACGGTCTTGTCGTAGATGCCGTACTCGTGCTCGGCGGCCAGGGTGAGCTCGCCCTTGACCTCCTCGAACTGGCTGGCGGGAGCGTGGCAGACGGGGCACTCCGCGGGAGGCTCGGAACCCTCGTAGATGTAACCGCAGACCTTGCAGACCCACTTCATAGCTGACTCCTTTCTTGATGGCGAGGCTTCCCAGAGCCTCGCCTTCCTCTCCTTGCACGGCGGCCTTGGGCCGTAGATGCTAAGACTTCTGGCACTCGGGGCAGATGCCGTCGAACTGCAGCGTGTGGCCGCAGATCTGGTAGCCGGAGGTGCGCGCTGCCTCTTCCTCCAGGCCCGCCAGGTTGGGGACCTCCACGTCGTCGACCCTGCCGCAGCGCACGCAGCGCACGTGGTAGTGGTCAAAGACCTGATGGTCAAAGTGGTCCGCGCCGTTGTTGATCTTGACGCGCAGGGCCACGCCCTCCTCAGCGAGCTTGTTGAGGATGCGGTAGACCGTCGCCTTGCTGATGCTTGGGTGCTTGGCGTGGACGGCCTCGTACACCTCGTCTGCCGTGGGGTGGTTGGCCAGGCCGCGCAGCTCCTCCAGGACGATCTCTCTCTGGACGGTGTTCCTGCCTGCCATGGCGCCTCCTCTCGGCCGCTCCCTTCGTGCTGTCTAGAACTATACCTTATTGAGAATGAATTTCAATAGATAATTTCTCTGCGCTGGAAAAATCTTTTCCCCTTGCCTCTTCAATACCCAAAAGGGGGCGGTCGCAGAGGACCACCCCCCAGAAAGCCCTTCTCGGCGCGGCGTTGCCTACAGCATGGCGCCGAAGTCGCTCACCATGATCTGGCCCGTGAGGGCGCGGGATTCGTCGCTGGCCAGGAAGAGGGCGATGTTGGCCACGTCCTCGGGCATGCAGGGCTGCGTGCGCAGGTTGGAGTGGGTGGCCATGGCGCCCATCATGTCGGCGTCCATGTCAGCCGCGGTGGTGCCGGCGACCATCGGGGTCACGATGGTGCCCGGGCAGATGGCGTTGCAGCGGATGCCCTCGGCCTGGAAGCGCAGGGCGGTGTGCTTGGTCACGCCGATGACGGCCGCCTTGGTGGAGACGTAGACCGCGCCGCCGCAGCCCTTCTCGCCTGCGACGGAGGCGATGTTGACGATGGACGCGCCGGCCTTCATGCGCTTGGTGGCCGCGCGCATGCAGCGCATGGTGCCCTTCTGGTTGGTCTCGATGATGCGATCCAGGTCCTCATCGGTGAAGCGGTCGACCGGCTTGAGGCCGCTCTCCAGGATGCCGGCGTTGTTGACGAGCACGTCGATCTTGCCGTACTTCTCCTCGACGGCGGCCATCAGGCGCTCGGGGTCATCGGGCTTGGAGATGTCAGTAGCCATAACGAAGGTCTTGCCGCCGGCCTCCTCGATCTGGGCAGAGACCTCCTCGAGCGCGGCCTCGCGGCGGGCGGTCATGACGACGGTAGCGCCCTCGACGGCAAACAGCTTTGCGATGGCGGCGCCGACGCCGGAGTTTGCGCCGGTGACGACGGCGACCTTGCCCTCAAGACGGTTCATTGGTGCTCCCTTCAACGGGTCCAGACGTTGCCTGCAGCGTACCCGGAGCGGACCGCCCCACGCGTCACGTGTCGGCGTGTGGGCGCCACGCCCTCGGGTAGCGGCGTGGCGAGAAGTGCCCGCAGCCACTGGCCGACGCTTCTCGCCTTCCGAAAAGCCGCCCGCCGAGCCATACGCCCGCTCGGCCACATGCGGGGTGGGAACGTTCTCGGTCGGGGCATACTCGCGGGCAGATCACTTTTGCACACCGTTGCCAAGGAGGCACATCATGAGTGAGAACGCGCAGGTCAAGAAGCTCATTCAAGCGTACGAGTCCCTTGAGGGCGCCCTTGACGGCTTTGACTGGGGCACCCCGCAGCGCTGCGTGCTGGGCAGCTTCACCGTCGACGGCGTCGACGGCCAGGACGTGACCTCCCACCTCGTCGGCAACGTGAGCATTGAGCTTCCCGAGAAGAGCCTCGGCCCCTCCCCCGTCATCGCCGAGGTCTGCGCCATCACCGTTCCCGGCACCGGACACCGCGGCTTTGTGGCGCTGGCGCCGATGGACTTTGACGACGGCGAGGGCACCTGGGCCTGGGTGCGCATGGAGTAGCGGAGGGAGGCACTTCTCGCCTGATTCCGCCCTGTTCGCATAGCGGAACACCTTAGTTCGTATAACCGAACAGCTTAGAGCGTGCCAAAGGCGCGGACTGACCGTCTACCCGCGCTTTTGGTACGTTTATCCGTTCTTTGCGGCTTTCTGCAAGTTTAAGAGGTTATATCGTCGCCCGTTGGGTACACTCCGCAACTGACGCCCAGTTGGGCTCAGACCAACAACGGAAGGAATTGGCATGGCAGTCAACCGCTTCGTTCTCAACACCATCAGCTATCACGGCAAGGGTGCCATCAAGGAGATCCCGGGCGAGATTACCCGCCGCGGCTACAAGAAGGCCTTCGTGTGCTCCGACCCCGACCTCGTCAAGTTTGGCGTGACCGCCAAGGTCACCGACGAGCTCGATGCCGCCGGCATCCCCTGGACCCTCTACTCTGAGATCAAGCCCAACCCCACCATCCAGAACGTCAAGGACGGCGTCGAGGCGTACAAGGCCTCCGGCGCTGACATGATGGTCGCCATCGGCGGCGGCTCCTCCATGGACACCTGCAAGGGCATCGGCGTCATCATCGAGAACCCCGAGTTTGCCGACGTTACCAGCCTCGAGGGCGTCGCCCCCACCAAGAACCACGCCACCTTCACCATTGCCGTGCCCACCACCGCCGGCACCGCGGCCGAGGTCACCATCAACTACGTGATCACCGACCCGGACAAGGTCCGCAAGTTCGTCTGCGTTGACACCAACGACATCCCCGAGGTCGCCGTCGTCGACCCCGACATGATGGCCTCCATGCCCGCCGGCCTCACCGCCGCCACCGGCATGGACGCTCTCACCCACGCCATCGAGGGCTACACCACCAAGGGCGCCTGGGAGCTCTCCGACATGTTCCACTACAAGGCCATCGAGCTCATCTCCAAGAACCTGCGCGACTCCGTGGCCGAGGCCAAGAGCGGCGAGCCTGGCAGCGGCCGCGAGGGCATGGCCCTAGGCCAGTACATTGCCGGCATGGGCTTCTCCAACGTGGGCCTGGGTATCGACCACTCCATGGCGCACACGCTGTCCGCCCACTACGACACCCCGCACGGCGTCGCCTGCGCCATGCTGCTCCCCATTGCCATGGAGTTCAACAAGCCCGTTGTTACCGAGCGTCTGGCCGAGGTCGCCAAGGCCATGGGCGTTGACACCACCGGCATGACCACCGACGAGGCTGCCGACGCCGCCATCGCCGCCGTCAAGCAGCTCTCCGCCGACGTCAACATCCCGACGGTCTGCCAGGCCATGAAGGCCGAGGAGATCGACCAGCTGACCACCGACGCCATGAACGACGCCTGCTTCCCCGGCAACCCGCGCGAGGCCACGCACGAGGACGTCGTCGAGCTGTTCAAGAAGATCTGCCCGGAGGCCTAGCGGCTCCACGCGTGAGGTTGGGGCTCCCCAGCTTTGCACGCAAGCTACGTCGCGCTGCGCGCGCCAAAGAGCTTGCTTAGCAAAGCTGGGGAGCCCTCACTTGTTGAACGGGCTATGCTGATGCCCAATTAAGACCTAATGCGATGGCTTGGGGGCTTGCATGGCACTGTCCACTGTGGTTGTTATGAGGCATGGGGAGAGCACGTGGACGGACGCCTCGGTCAACAGGTTTGCCGGATGGGTGGACGTGCCGCTGACCGAGCGAGGACGCGCGCAGGCTGCGCACGCCGGGGCGCTGCTCAAGAGCGCGGGACTCCGCCCGGACGTCTGCTTCACTTCTCTTCTGCGACGCTCCATCGTGAGCGCGCAGATCGCGCTGGATGCCGTAGACCGGCTCTGGGTTCCGACGGAGCGCACCTGGAGGCTCAACGAGCGCCACTACGGCGCCTTCCAGGGACAGACCCGCCCGGCCATGCGAGAGCGCTACGGCGAGAAGCTCTTCTCTGCGTATAGGCGCAGCTTTGACGTGAGGCCGCCCGAGATCGACGCGGCGTCGCCGTACTTCCAGGGGCACGACGAGCGGTATTGCCCGGACGGGCTGGATGGCGCCGACCCGTCACAGATTCGCGCGGAGTCGCTGGCGGACGTGGTGGTAAGGCTGCGCCCCTGGTGGCAGGCGCGCGTGGAACCGCTGGTTGCCGCGGGAAGGACTGTGCTCATCGTCACCCACGGGTCCGTGGTGCGCGCCATCAAGAAGGAGCTCGAGGGACTCAGCGCCAATGAGATTTCCCAGGTCAACATACCCACCGGAGTGCCCCTGACCTATGAGTTCGAGTGCTCCGGGAGGCAGGGCGAGCGTCCCCGCGTCATAGGAGCCGGTAGCTACCTTGACCCCGACGCTGCCCGCGCCGGCATCGATGCCGTCAACCGGCTGGGCAGCGCCCAATAGGACGTGAAGGCCCAGCGCCTCGCCGCCGCAGGCCGTTGCAAGCCAGAAAGCCTCCACGACGGAGAGCCTCGCCTCGCCAAAGCCGCGCAGGCGTCGCGATAGTACTCCGGGTTGGCCTCGGGGTCGTCCATGACGGTCTTGCCCACCAGCGCGCGCCTGGACACCATCCGCCGCTACGCAAAGAGCCTGGGCGCCAAGCTCGTCATCTCATTCGAGTGGCCCGACAAGACCATCGAGATTGGATAGTGGGCCGGAACCGGGGGCGTCACTCCCCCAGCGACTTCACGAGCGCCTTGCCGATCTCGTGCGGAATGCCCGTGACCAGCGCGTTTCCCATGCAGAACGCGCGGTGGCCATCACTCATGCCCGTGTTTGTCCACCCCCGCGGAAAGCACTGCAGCTGGTCAAGCTCGTCGGGAACAAGACGACGTATAGTCAAACGCAAGGTTAGCCATTTTGAAGCAAGCTGATGCGAGGTTGTAGCCATGTATTTCGAGACAATCGAGAGCTCAATTTACTGCCCCTCGTTGCGCAGAGCCGAAAAGCTCGTTCCCCCGGAATTCCTCATCGGGTACAAGTGGTTCAAAGATCATGAGGGTGAGCATCTCGAAAGGCTGCCCTTTGCGGACACCCTGTCAGAACCTCTCCCCATTACGCTTGTAAGGCAATCGGGTATTCACAGCCCCAGCGAGAATATGGCTACATACAAGGACCCAAGGCACCACTATGCCCTTTCTGTCCATACTTCCAAGCAGAGCCGTTATGCCGATCAGCCTATTTTCAAGTTGGATGACAATACTTGGATCCTTGATTACGAAGGCCACTCAGGGGCAGACTTGTCTCAAAACTACAACAAGCTTCTAGACAACTGCCTAAGAGATGGGGTTCCCGTCGGCGTCATAACCGCAGAAGCAGGGGAAGGCTATTGCGTTCGCGGCCTCGCTTTTGTCGAAAGCCACGACATACTTACTAACCATTTTATCTTGCATGGTTCCGTCAATGCCAGCACTGAAGCGGCACACCGCTTTGATTATCCCGACGTCTCTGGAATAGATCAAAGTGATCTCGCATCACTTCGCAATGCAGCCGATCCGGCCGAGGAACCCGACCAAAGAATCCGAGAAACAATCGAACACATTCGTCGAGAAGGCCAGCAGAAATTCCGCAGTTCTTTAATCGACGCCTACGAAGGGGAATGTGCCGCAACGGGGACCAATGTACAAGAAGTTCTTCAGGCGGCCCACATTGTGCCCTATCGCGGGTCATGCTCTCAAATTGAAAGCAACGGTATCCTTTTCCGAGCTGATATTCATCTGCTATACGACTCTCACCTCCTGTCGGTCGAGCCGGACACTCACCGAATTCGCTTGTCGAAAAAAATCGTCAACTCCAGTTATTCAGCTTTAAGAAACCGCAAAATTCGCATTCCGAAGGACAATGCGCTAAGGCCAGACGATCATAGGCTGGCCCTCCATTTTCAGCGCTTCTCTTTTGAGAACAGGGAGATCGGATTCGCCTAGCGTCACCAATGCATCCCGTTCGGCATCGTGACGCTTCATGGCCTCAGCGCGTGGCCTTTGTCATACCGAACTTGATGAGCCAGTCGATAAGGTCATCCATCTCGCAGCGAACAAACTCGCGGCACCACTCGGGGCATTCTTGCTCTTCGCAACCCTTGCAGTCCTTGATCATCCTCCAGATCTCTCTTCGGGCCTTAATGTGAATCGGCGACATAAATGCCATGCTCGGCTCTCCTTTCTTGGGAAACCGAGCATGGCATGATCAACGCCTCGCAACACACGCTACTCGGCGATCCGATCAAAACGCATGATCATCCTTGATGCTCCATGAACTACAGAACCCCGCATCATGGGCAGTCCAAAAGCGTGCGTCCAGGAAAACCGAGCTGGGCATGCGGAGGCGAACACCCAGCTCGGAAACAGCAGTCAAATGGACGAGAAAACCGACCTGGGCATTCACGTGGGAACGCCCAGGTCGGTTTTCTTGGCAGCTCTTGGCGGGGAGACTCCGACGGTCCCAACGCCCCGCCCTTCTCGCCTACAGCAGAGCCAGCGTTCTTGCGCAGTTCTTCTCGACGCGAGGAAGAAGTCGGTCGCTTAGTTCAAGGGCACCGGGGATCCTTGTGGCGCACGCCTCCTCAAAGACCTCCTCCATAGCCTGAGGAATTGATTCCGCAAGTCGCCCCATCTCTTGAAGACACGCATCTTCAGTCATACCCACCTCCGCAAGGCGCTCTCCAAGCTCGGAATCATTGGCACCAGCGTAACGGCGTATGGCGCCTTCGCCCACGCGTCCAACGCGATTCTCGCCACCTATGGACATCGCAAGCCTTCCGAAATCCTTGGTCCGGTCATAGGCAAGGCCAGATGCCACGTCGTACAACGGCGCCAGCACCGAGCCGTTTGCCGTCAGGAGAAGCGAGTAGTTCTTTGCGTGAGCGTCTGGAGCGCCAATCAGGCAGTTGAAAAACAGCATACGAGTAAACAAGAGGAGACTGACGGAGGACGAGTCGACGTCCAACAGCAGCTCAAGAATGTCCCTTGCCGTCGGACCGCCGTCCGAGGTGTACTTCTGGTCTGGCATTACCCCCAAGGCCTGGCAAAGATCCTCTTGGTGAAGCCTTTTCACGCTTTGCCCCTGAGTCAGCCGGTCATAGCGAGCCACTATCAGAGCAGGCTCTCCACCAAAGAACCGATATTCGACTTTTGCAGTTGGAATCCCCACCTTTGAGGCGGTCCTCATGCAAATGTATTCGTTCAGCGCCTCTAGCTTGAAGCCTTCCACGCCGTTCTTGAAGATATGCGTCGTAGGTGCGGACCCCAGGCACTCGCACCAGCGGCCATTCCTAAAGGCCAAGGCAAACTTTCCCTGGTTTCCTCCCAGAGACCAGCTCTCATCACGGCCCATCCACGTGGCGTCATAGTCAGTCCTTATTGATTTCAGCTTTGATGCGACTTCAACATCGCTGACCTCACGGTAGTCCCCAGGCCTACCAACAACTGCATCTACAGCATCAAGAGCGCAAAACTGGACTGCGCCCGGGCAGTCCCGTCCAATGACCGATAGAAGCGCAACGGGGTTATTCGCGCTAACACCACTCTCTTTAGCAATTGCGCGCCGCTGTCTCTCGGAGTCCGGTAACAGGCCAAAGAGGAACGGACGGACGACACTCTGACCGTATGCGCGGTTGGATAGCGGCATGGCAGCGGACAAGGGCACGCCCGAGTAATCTGGACTGTATTCAAACCTCATTAGCCCATTGCGATTCTGGCTGAGGATCCCAGCCGGTTTACCGCAGATGAGGACCGCAAGCTCAGCTTTACTCATCCAAGTTCACCTCGCCACCGACAATTGGGGGGAGGATGCCATCCTCATAGCCATCGGCAGACAACAGAGCCCTTATCAAATCGTTATAGCTTTGATTTTTAGGGTCCGTTTTAGCAGGATCGGCAGCGCTAGATCTTTTCTGCTTTGATGCGGCCTTTTTACCAGAGGCCTCTCCAACGTACAGGCCCAGGCCAAGCGCGGAAAGCACAGAGAGCAACTTGTCTAGCTGGACTCCGGCCGAGTCCCCCAGCTCAAGTGATGCGAGCATTCGCTTGGAAACGCCCGCATGCTGCGCAAGTTGGTCTCTCGTGAGGCCCCGCTCCTCCCGCGCTTGGCGCACGTAAAAGCCGGCCTGTCTGGGAATGGTTATCGGGCGTTTGTCCACCATGGCTCCTTATAGTGCAGAATTTTGCATGCTACTATAAAGTGCAATATTCTGCACGTCAAGGGATAGTGCAGAATATTGCATGCGGTAGTCTTTCTCGCCTAAAGCGCGCGAAGGAGGGGCATGAGGTAGCGCGCGACGCCGGAGTCATCGCAGCTTGAGGTGGCGTGATTGGCTGCGGCAACGGCCTCGGGGAGGGCGTTTGCCATGGCGACGCCGTCGCCGGCGGCCTCGAGCATGGTGACGTCGTTGCTTGCGTCTCCAAAGGCAACGGTGTCAGCCACGTCAACGCCAAGGTGACCGCACAGCCAGCGCAGACCCGCACCCTTGTGAGCGCTCACGTCGGTGACCTCGACATTGCAGGGCAGCGAGGAGGCGCGGCGCAGGGAGGCGTCGGCGTCAACGGCGGCCCAGACCTGGGACTTTGCTTCTTCCGTCATAAAGAAGACGTTTACGCGGCAGACGGTTCCGCAGGCGGCGAGCAGCTGATCGAGCGTGCCGTCAAAGGGCACACGGATGGACTTGAGCTGGGCGCGGGAAGCCTCGTCAACGGGCATCTCGTCCAGGTAGTGCCAGCGGTCGGCCAGGGTGTAGACCTTACTGTCCGCAAAGATGTCGAAGGTTACGGGAAGGTCCTCGACCTGGCGGTAGAGGGCGCGAACGGTTTCTTTGTCTATGCCGACCTCATGCAGAACGCTGCCGGCGTGGACATCGCAGACGAGGGCGCCGTTGCAGCAGACCGCATAGTTGACGCTTGGGTGAGAGACCATCTGCTCGGGAATGCCGTTGACGTTGCGGCCGGTGCAGGGCACAAACTGGACGCCCTTCTGCGCCGCAAGGTCCATAGCCGCCAGATTCTCGGGCGTGATTTTCTTGGCAGAGTTCAGAAACGTGCCGTCCATGTCAACGAATACCAGCTTGAGCATGCAATTCTCCCCTTGCGATTGGTTGCGGGAACATCATAGCGCGGCAGCAACGCCAAACTTGCGGCCACAACCAGGCTGCAAGGAAGAGCAAGCTGCGAAACGGCTAACTTGCAGGCGCCTCGAACGACCCGGGAGGTCGAGAGTCGCCAAACCCTGCGCAGAAGTCACCTTCGTGCGAGCAATTTGCCAACGGTTGTGCAGAAGTGGCCTTCGTGTGAGTCCGTTTGTGGGAGAGCCGACGGAGGCCCGACGCTTTTATGCAGACGCCCGAAGCGCACAGCCTATCCACCTGCGGTTTCCCGTAAGGCATATACATTGGATTATTGATATCTCGCCCAGGCGGCGAGAACGGGCTCACACGAAGGCCACTTCTGCACACCGCGACCCAAAGGACTCACACGAAGGGCAGTTCCGCACACAACCCTACGAGAACTTCACGCGATCGACGGCGGTCACGCGGTTGAGCGGGACGTTGCCATCCTTGAAGGCGATGATGTTGTCCACCACCATGTCTCCCATGCGGCGGTTGGCTTCAAAAGTTGCCGATCCAATGTGAGGCGTGGTCAGGACGTTGGGCAGGTCAAAGAACTTGGAGAGCGTCGGCGGCTCGCGCTCGTAGACGTCAACCGCATAGCCCCCGAGCTTGCCCGACAGCAGCGCCTTCTCCAGCGCCGCCTCGCGCACAATGCCGGCGCGCGCGGTATTGACCAGCAGTGCGCCATCCTTCATGTGCCTGAGCTCACGAGCACCCAGGAGGTTCTGCGTGGCGGAGGTAAGCGGCGCATGGATGGTCACAATGTCCGACTTTGCCAGCAGGTCGTTCAAGCTGGTATAGAGCAGGCCATAGCGCGCGGCCTCGTCGCGCTGAACAATGTCGTTGCCCAGGATGTCCATGCCAAAGCCCATCGCGCGCCTGGCCACGGCCATGCCAATGGACCCGACGCCAATGATGCCAATGATCTTGCCATAGAGGCTGCGACCAGGAATCTTGTTCCAGACGCCGCCTTTGAGCTGATTTACGGACTGCGTGACCATGCGAGCCAGGTCCAGGATGAGGGCAAACGTGAGGTCGGCCGTCTCTTCCCTGTTGGCGCCCGGCGTGTTGGTAATCACAATGCCGCGCGTCGTGAGCTCGGCAAAGTCGATGTTGTCAAAGCCTGCGCCGTGGCGGGCCACCATGCGCAGCTCGGGCAGGGCGCTGATGGTGGTGGCGTCAAGATGGTCGTTGCCCAGAACGAGCACCTGGGCACCCTCGCCATGACGGATTATCTCCGCGGGCGTGAGCGGTCTGCCGTACGGGTTGATGCGGACCTCGCAACCCGCTGCCCTCAGGCGCTCGACGGGTTCTTGCTCAAAGATGCCAAAGGTCGCGGCGCACGAGGCAACGACGAACTTGCTTGACACGCCGTGACTCCTCTCAATTAGATATCTTATCGTGTTATTTTACGCCCTCGGGACACCGCGCGCCCTCAAAAGGCGAGAAGGCCGGGCACCGCCTCCCCCGACGGCACCCGGCCCTCCGCGGCAGGTCAACGCCGGCCGCTTACCTCGTCTTTCCTACTGGATGACCGCACCGGTCTTGGCAGAGCCAACCTGCTTGGCGTAGCGGGCCAGCAGGTGACCGCCGTTCTCGTGGATGACAGGCTTCCAGTCCTGCTTGCGGCGTGCAAGCTCGTCATCGGAGACCTCGATCTCGATGAGGTTCTTGTTGAGGTCAACGTGGATGACGTCGCCATCCTGGATAAGGGCGATGGGGGCACCGTCAAGCGCCTCGGGGCAGAGGTAGCCCACGGAGAGGCCGCCGGAAGCGCCCGAGAAGCGGCCGTCAGTGATGACGGCGGAGTTGGGAATGCCCTTCATGATCTCCGTCACGCGGTGGAGCTCCTTCATGCCGGGACCACCCTTGGGGCCCTCGTAGCGCACCACGACGCCAGTGCCAGGCTTGATGGCGTTGGCGTTGTAGGCGGCAAAGGCCTCCTCCTCGGAGTTGAAGACCATGGCCGGACCGCTCCAGACGTGCTGGTCGGCCGGCACGGCGCTGGTCTTGACCAGGGCGCCCTCGGGAGCCAGGTTGCCATAGAGCACCTGGATGCCGTTGGCAACGGAGGCCGGGTCGTCCTGGGTGCGGATGACCGAGCGGTCGATGTGGATGTCGCCGGCGAGGTTCTGGGCCAGGGTCTTGCCCGTGACCGTCATGACGGAGCCGTCAAGGTCGCCCTCGATGGTCTTGAGGACGGCGGGCACGCCGCCGGCCTTGTAGAGGTTGACGCAGGAGATGTCTCCGTTGGGCACCACGTTGCAGACCACGGGCGTGTGCGAGGTGGTCTCCGCAACCTGGGTCCAGGTGCACTCGAGGCCAAGCTCGTGGGCCAGGGCCGGCAGGTGGATAAGGGCGTTGAGCGAGCCGCCGATGGAAGCAAGGAGCTTCACGGTGTTGTCGATGGCACCCTGCGTCATGATGTCGCTCGGCTTGATGCCGCGACGCACGAGCTCGACCACGGCGGCACCCGTCTGACGCGCGGAGAAGCGACGCTGGCTCGTGGAGCTGGGCCAAAGCGCGCCGTTGGGAAGCATCATGCCGAGACCCTCGGTGAGGCAGCCCATGGTGTTGGCGGTGCCCAGGAACGGGCAGATGCCCGGGCCGGTGTAGTACTTGAGGGTGCCCTCGATGACCTCGCGCTCCGTGGCCTCGCCACGCAGGAAGCGGGCGCGCAGGGCCTTGGACTCGGACGGCTTGATCTCGTCGTAGCACGGGCCGGCGGTCACCAGGGCGGCGGGCAGGTTGATGCGGGCCGCGGCCATGAGCATGGCCGGAACGATCTTGTCGCAGCTGCCCATGTAGACGACGCCGTCAAAGCAGCCCTCGCCGACGATCATGGCCTCGCAGGAGTCGGCGATGATCTCGCGGTGCGGCAGGCAGTAGCGCATGCCCGCGTGGCCCTGGGCCACGCCGTCGCACATGCCGATAGTGTTGAACTCGATGGGCTCGCCGCCGGCCTCGAGGATGCCCTTCTTGACCTCGGCAGCAAGCTGGCGGAGCGGCTCATGGCCCGGGCAGACCTCATTCCAGCTGTTGGCGATGGCAATGAGGGGCTTATCGGGGTTCTCCAGGGAGTCAATGGACACGCCGGCGGAGGCCAGGTGCGCCTTGGAGATTGCTCGCTGGAAGGGCTCGAGCTTGTCAATAGCACGCTGCATTGCGCGTAGTTCCTCTCACTTAAGTGCTTGGTAGCAGTCGGGCGGGCGCCGGGCCTGCCGGCACCCGCCCCGGTTGAATCAGAAGACGCTCGCGGCGAGAACTACATCTCGTCGTACTCGGCGGCGTAGGCCTCGATCTTCTCCATGCCGATCTTCTTCTCGACGAGGAACCAGACGGCGGCGAAGATCACGATGACCACGGGGACCACGATGACGGCGTTCTGGGAGATGCAGCTCCAGAAGACGATGGCGGTCTGGGTCAGGGACGGGCCAGCCATGCAGGCAATCTGGCCGTCGAAGGACAGGCCGGTGCTCTGGGCGAGACTGGTGAGGTACGGGGCGGCAAAGGTGCCGGCGTACAGGATGGCGGCCATGACCGGGATGGAGATCAGGATAGAGCGGAAGACGTTGCCACGGCAGAGGGCGACGACGAGGGCCACGCGGAAGGTGACGACGGCGAGGTCGGCAAGCGGCATCATGCGGTTGCCCGGCAGGATGAAGGCCATGAGGATGGTCACGGGAATCATGATGAGGGCGGTGGTGATGACCTCGGGGTTGCCGACGACGACGGCGGCGTCAAGGCCGATGGACAGGCCGTTGCCACCGAACTTCTCGGAGGTGAGCTTCTGGGCGGCGGCGGAGATGGGCATGAGGCCCTCGACGAACATGGCGGTCATCTTGGGCATGAGCACCATGACGGCAGCGACGTTGACGCCGGTGAGGAACGCCTTGTCCACGGGGAACAGGGCAAGGCCGCCCATGGCGATGCCGAGGATGAGGCCCAGCATCATGGGGTCGCCAAAGACGCCGAGGTACTTCTGGACGGACTTGATGGAGAAGTTCAGCTTGTTGAGGCCCGGGATGCGGTCGATGACCCAGTTGAGCGGGGCAGCGACGATGATGGAGGACGTGTAGGAGATGGTGGGCAGCGTCACGTCAGGAATGCCGAAGAAGTGCTCGATGAGCGGGGCGGTCCAGTCAGCGAACTTCAGGGTCATGATGGCGGTCATGGCGGTGGCGATGAGGGCCCAGACAATGTTCTCGGTGACGTAGTAGACCAGGATGCCGGCGATCATCATGTGGTGGTAGTTCCAGATGTCGACGTCCATGGTCTTGGTGGCCTTGAGGACGAGCATGAGGATGTTGATGCCAAGAATCTCAAAGACCAGGAAGGCGACGATCGGAGAAGCCCAGGTGATGGACGAGATGGCGCCCCAGCCCACGTCAGTGACGTCGAGGTTCAGGCCAAAGTTGGTGACCATGGCGGAGGCAGCCGGAGAGACGGCGGACTTCAGGAGGTTGACCAGCAGGTTGATGCCCACGAAGCCGCAGGTGATGGTGATGCCGCTCTTGAATGCCTTGGAGAGGGGCAGACGGAAAATCAGGCCGATGATGGTAATGATGATCGGCAGCATGACGTAGGAGCCAGCGTCGATAAGCGCCTTGAACGCGCTGAGGAGGACGTCCATGTACTTCCCTTCTTACGTGTGGAACCGTTCAAATTGCCAGGCGAGAAGTGCGTCGAGAAGCACGCGCTTCTCGCCAAATTGCCGTGCTAGTCCTGGAGGGCAGCGACGATCTTCTGGAGCGTGGGCTCCTCGTTGATGCCGGTGAGCAGGGAGATGGCCATGATGCAGGGGGTCTTGATGTCGGGGTCGGAGAACTTGCCCGTGGTGACGACGAGGTCGTAGTCGTCGGCCTTGTCGTGGAGCTCGATCATGCGGCACTGGGTGACTTCGATGGAGACGCCGTTGGCGGCGCAGTAGTCCTTGACCTTGGAGGCCACGACGGTGGAGGTGGCAACGCCGTTGCCGCATGCGATGATGACGCGCTTCTTAGCCATTTTGGTTCCTTTCCTTGTCTGGCTTATCTAGATGAGACGAGGGGCCTGTCCCCTCGTCTCATTTGCTAGCAGAGGTGGGGCTCAACAAGAGCGAAGGCCTCGTCAGCGGTGTTGGCCTCGATGACCTTGGCGACGAGCTCCTGGTCCTGGACGAAGGCAATGACCTTCTGGAGCATCTCCAGGTGGGCATGGGCCTCAGTGAGGGCGAGCATAACCACGACGGAGACCTTGCAGGTCTCGTCGGGCTCGTCCATCTTGTGCCAGTCGACGGGGTGCTTGAGGACGGCCATGCAGAACGCCGCCTTGTTGACGTTGGCGACGTCGCAGTGCGGGATGGCCACGTTGAGGCCGCTCATGTCCAGGGCCGTGGGGAAGTTTGCCTCACGGTCGACGATGGCCTGGGCGTAGGTGTCCTTGGCGTAGCCCTGCTCGGTCAGGATGCCGGCAATGCGGCGCTCGACCTGCTCGCAGGTGAGGCCCTCCTCGTCGATGAGGGTGACCAGGTTGCTGTTGAAAGCCAGATCTGCCACGTTTTTCTCCTTTGGTTTAGCGCCGCCCGCGCGGCGCGTGACTGCTTTTGGGCCGAGACGCTACCAGTTGACCTTGGCCTCGAGGTTCTTGATGGAGGCAGCGAGGTTTGCGGAGTTGCACTCCTGGATGTCCTTGGGATCAAAGATGCCGGAGCCGATGCCCGCGTACGTGGCGCCCTTGTCGAAGTAGGACTGGACGTTGTCGGCGTTCACGCCACCAACGACCATGAGGGGCAGCTTGCCCAGCGGGGCCTGGACGGCCTTGATGTAGTCGGGGCCAAGCTGGCCGGCCGGGAAGACCTTAACGATGTCGGCGCCCTTGTCCATCATGAGCTGGATCTCGGAGGGGCTGAAGGCGGACGGAACGGTGATGACACCCGCGGCCTTGGCCTCGGCGAAGATCTCGTCGCTGAACATGATGGGAGAGAGCATGAACTCGGCGCCGGCGGCGATTGCGGCCTTGGCGCGCTCGACGGTAGTGACGGTGCCCGCGCCCACGTGCACCTCGGAGCCAAACTCCTTCTTTGCGGCGGCGATGCTCTCGGCCACGTGCGGGGAGTTGCTGGCAACCTCGATGGAGTTGACCTTGGTGCCAACCAGCTGCTCCACCACGGACAGGACCTGCTTGGTCTCATAGCCACGCAGAATGACCGTCACCTTGGGAAGAATGAGCTCGCTCATGCATGCCTCCAAATTGCACGTCTTGGAACGGCCACGGGTGGTGCCCCGGGCGCGTCGGGACCTTGTCCCCTCTTTAGACATCGCGATAGTAGCTTGCATATTCCTTCATTTCAAATTGATGGTTTGCACACTATTTCTACATATTCTTTCAAGGGAGGACATACGATGGTGTCTGCGATTGTTTTACTGTCATTTGCTGGTTAAACGACCATAACTGAGTGATATGCGCCGTAAACCTTGAGCTGGTTGTTTGTCTTTCTGACTGCTTTTATCCTTGCGAGGGGCAGAATCGGCATGGCTGAACCGTTGGCATTCCAACCGTTGCGCAATTGCTTTTGCATATTTCTGAGCCTAATTTGGATATTAAAGCGATTTCAAAGACCATTTCTTCACTTCTTCAACACATTTGCTCCAACATCAGGCGCCGTTGAACTAGTATTTTCTCGTCAAAGACGTCTTTTGTCATGCGTTTCCGCAGGCCAGAGTTGGTACCAGGAGGTTGTCATGCGTTTCTCTGAGATTGTTTGCGAGCTCCGTGCCAAAAAGAGCCTCTCTCGCGAGAAGCTCGCCAAGAAGATTGGGGTTTCCCCCGACGTGATTGCCGCCTGGGAGGAGGGCACCCAGTACCCCGACCAGGAGCATCTGCTGCTCTTGGCGCGAGCGTTCAAGGTACGCATCTCCGATTTGGTAAACGAAGATCGCGAGCTCATGCTCAAGGTCATCGACGGAACTGAGACGCAGGAGACCGTCATCATGGCCGGGCTGTCCGTACTTCTGGTCATCTGCGCCGGTGCCCTCGTGGGGATTCAGCACGTGGACGCCAACCTTGTGGGCACCGCGTCCCGCGTGACCGAGGTGCTTCTGCTTGTTGGATTTGCCGCGCTGGCCTTCATGCGCCGGACGCCCAACGCACGGCGCGCGGCGGCGTTTCGAGACGCCATCGAGGCTGCCGAGGGTTCCGAGCAGGGCCTGCTCAAGGTCACGGCCGGCAGAAACACGCGGCTGGTAATTGCCCAGTTCATTTTGGGAGCCATCATCGCCCTTACGCTCATCGTGCTTCTGGGCGTGCTTATGCCCGAGTCCCAGCTCCCGTGGGTCATGCTGTAGGCCAGCCTCGGATCGGTTAACTTGCAAGCGGTTCGGGCAGCCCAGGAGCCCCCAAGGCGCCAATCCCTACGCAGAACTTACCTTCGTGTGAGCCATTTGCCAACGGTTGTGCAGAAGTGGCCTTCGTGCGAGTCGGTTTCTGGGCGGGCTGTTCGAAGCCCGATGACTTTATGCAGCCGCCCGATGCAGCCAACACGTTTACCTGCATCTTCCCGTATGGCATATACATTTAATAATTGATATCCCGTTCAACTGCCGAAGACGGGCTCACACCAAGGCCACTTCTGCACAACGCAGCCAAAACCGCTCACACGAAGGGCAGTTCCGCGCAAAACGGCGGTGCCGAGGTCGCCTTTCGCGTTGCCGTCGCAGCTCAAGAGCCACAGAACGCAGAAAAGCCGCCCAATGTGGTCAAGGATAGACACACATTGGGCGGCTTTTACGTTGGCGAGTCAGCTAGAGGACGGCTCTAGTCCACGGCAGCGCGGGCCTTGATGTCCGCCAGGTGCTCGCGCTGCTCGGGCGTCAGCGGCAGGCCGAAGTCGTCGCCGCTCTCGGGGTCTCCCTCCAGCTTGAAGCCCTCACCGCGGTTGTTGCGGTAGTTCTCCTTGGCGACGGAGATCATGAGCTTGATGCGGTTGAGCTGGTTGACCTCGGACGCGCCCGGGTCGTAGTCAACGGCAACGATGTTGCTCTCGGGGTGCATCTCGCGCAGGCGCTTGATGACGGCCTTGCCCACCACGTGGTTGGGCAGGCACGCAAACGGCGAGCAGCACACGATGTTGGGCGTGCCGGTCTCAATGAGGTCGCACATCTCGGCCGTCAGCAGCCAGCCCTCGCCCATGGTGTTGCACAGGGAGAGCACCTGGCCGGCCTTCTCGGCAAGCTCCCAGACGCTGGGGTACGGCTCAAAGCGCGTGGAGGCCTCCAGCATCTTGTTGATGGGCTCGCGGAAGCCCTCGATGAGCTTGATGCCCGCCTTGTGCGTAAAGCGGCTAGTTGCCTTGGTGCCCAGCTCGTCCTTCATGTTGATGGCGTTGGTCATGCCAAACAGGAAGAAGTCCACCAGGCCGGGCACGTTGGCCTCGCAGCCCTCCTGCTCGATGACGCGGACCACCTGGTTGTTGGCCGTGGGGTGGAACTTGACCAGGATCTCGCCGACCACGCCCACGCGCGGCTTGGAGCGGTCGTTGACCAGCGGCAGCGCCTCAAAGGCGTCGACCGTGCGCTGGCACAGCGCGTAGAACGAGCGGCGAGAAGCGCTCAGCAGAACGCCCTTGGCCTCGGCCATCATGCGGTCGTAGAGGGCGTCGGCTGAGCCGACCTCGGCCTCGTAGGGACGCACGCGGTAGAGCAGCTGCATGATGAGGTCGCCGTAGAGAAGGGCATACAGGGCCTTGACCAGCAGCTCGGGCTTGAAGATGTTGAAGCCGGGGTTGTCCTCGTCCAGGCCGCTTGCGGCGGTGAGGCTGATCACGGGCACCTCGGGGTGGCCGGAGTCCTTGAGCGCCTTGCGGATGAGGGCGATGTAGTTGGTGGCGCGGCAGCCGCCACCGGTCTGGGTGATGAGCACGGCGGTGCGGCTGAGGTCGTACTTGCCGGAGAGCACGGCCTCCATGATCTGGCCTGTGACCAGGATGGACGGGTAGCAGATGTCGTTGTTGACGTACTTCAGGCCCATGTCGACGGCGCCCTGGTCAACGGAGGGCAGCAGCACGGCGTTGAAGCCCTCGTTCTTGAGCAGCTCCTCAACCAGCTCGAAGTGGATGGGGCTCATCTGCGGCGCCAGGATGGTGTAGCCGGCGTCCTGCATCTCCTTGGTGTAGCGCACCTTCTTGAAGGCGGCGGAGGCGGACTCGCGGTAGACGGGCACGCGGCCGGGCTCGTCCTTGCGGGCGCGCTCGGGGGTACCGTCGGCGCAGAGCACGCCCTCGGGCGCGACCTCGCAGATCTGGCCGGCAGTGCTCTTGCGCTCCAGCTCCTCGCGCTGCTCCTTGAGGGCGGCCATGAGGGAGCGAATGCGAATGCGGGCGGCGCCGAGGTTGCTCACTTGGTCGACCTTGAGCATGGTGTAGATCTTGCCGGAGGCCTCCAGGATCTCTTGCACCTCGTCGGTGGTCAGGGCATCAAGACCACAACCAAACGAGAAGAGCTGGATGAGGTCCAGGTCATTGCGGGTGGCCACGAAGCGCGCCGCGCGGTAGAGACGCGAGTGGAACATCCACTGGTCGACGACGCGGATGGGGCGCTCGGGGAGCATCTTGTGGGCCACGGAGTCCTCGGTGAGGACGGCAAAGCCGAAGGAGTGCACCAGCTCGGGGATGGCGTGGTTGATCTCGGGGTCGTTGTGGTAGGGGCGGCCGGCCAACACGATGCCATGGGCGTCGTGCTCCTCAATCCACCTCAGGGCCTCGTCGCCCTTGCGGTGCATGGCGTTGTGGAAGTCCACGTCAGCCTGCCAGGCGGCGTTGACGGCCTCGTCGATCTCGGCGCGGGTGATGTGGGCGCCACGCACGCGACCGCGGCCCTCGGCGGCGTCCTTCTCGCGCTGCTCGCTGATCAGCTCGTAGAGGCGGCGCTTGAGCTCGCTCTTCTTGTCGTACGGAATGAACGGGTCAAGAAACTCGACCTTGGAACCCTCGCCCAGCTCGTCAACGTTGAGCTCCAGGGCCTGCGGGTAG
This sequence comes from Paratractidigestivibacter faecalis, assembly GCF_003416765.1. Taxonomy (NCBI): domain Bacteria; kingdom Bacillati; phylum Actinomycetota; class Coriobacteriia; order Coriobacteriales; family Atopobiaceae; genus Paratractidigestivibacter; species Paratractidigestivibacter faecalis. The sequence goes on from NZ_QSNG01000001.1 coordinate 1,613,560, forward strand.
CTCATGACGATGGGGCAGTTGTAGTGGTTGGTAGCCCCCTCGTCCTCCTTGCGCTCCCAGCGGATGCAGGGCATCCAGATGAAGTCCGGGTCCTTGGCGATGAGGTTCATGATGTGGCCGTGGCTGAGCTTGGCCGGGTAGCAGACGGACTCGGAGGGCATGGACTCGATGCCGGCCTCGTAGGTCTTGCCGTTGGTCTGGTCGGAGAGAACGACGCGGAAGCCCAGCTTGGTGAAGAACGCGTGCCAGAACGGATAGTTCTCGTACATGTTGAGGGCGCGCGGAATGCCCACGGTGCCGCGGGTGGCCTCCTCCTCGGAGAGCACCGGACGGTCAAAGAGCAGCTTGTTCTTGTACTCAAACAGGTTGGGGGCGTCGTTCTTGGAGCGCTTGCCGGCGCCCGCGCCCTTCTCGCAGCGGTTGCCCGTGATAAAGCGGTGACCCTCGCCGAAGTCGTTGATGGTCAGCAGGCAGTTGTTTGAGCAGCGGCCGCAGTGGACGTTGGTGTGCTTGACCTGCAGGTTGTCGATCTTCTCGCGGGAGAGCAGGCCGGAGGTGCCGGTCTTGCCGGCGCGATCGCGGGCCAGAAGGGCCGCACCGTAGGCGCCCATGCAGCCGGCCACATCCGGACGGATGACGTCACGGCCGGTGAGAAGCTCGAAGGCGCGCAGGGTGGCGTCGGACATGAAGGTGCCGCCCTGGACCACGCAGTACTTGCCGATCTCGTCAAAGTCGCGCAGCTTGATGACCTTGAACAGGGCGTTCTTGATGACGGAGTAGGAGAGGCCGGCGGCCACGTCGCCGATGGTCGCGCCCTCCTTCTGAGCCTGCTTGACGCGGGAGTTCATGAAGACGGTGCAGCGGCTTCCCAGGTCGACGGGGCTCTTGGCGTGCACGGCGGCCTCGGCGAACTCCTGGACGCTCATGTTCATGGACACGGCAAAGGACTCGATGAAGGAGCCGCAGCCAGAGGAACAGGCCTCGTTGAGCATGATGTGCTCGATGACGCCGTCCTTGACCTGCAGGCACTTCATGTCCTGGCCGCCAATGTCCAGGATGAACTCCACGTCGGGGATGAAGGCCTTGGCGCCGCGCAGGTGCGCGACGGTCTCAATCTCTCCGGAGTCTGCGCGCAGGGCCTCGATGAGGATTTGCTCGCCGTAGCCGGTGGTGGTCACGTGGCCGATGGTGCAGTCCGCGGGCATCTTGTCGTAGATGTCGTCCGTGATGGTGCGGGCGGTGCCCAGGATGTCGCCGTTGTTGTTGCCGTACCAGGTGTAGAGAAGCTCGCCGTCCTCGCCGACGACGGCCGCCTTCATGGTGGTGGAGCCGGCGTCAATGCCGATGAACACGCGGCCGTGGTAGCTGGTCAGGTCTCCCTTGGGAACCACCTGCTGGTCATGACGGGCCTTGAACTCCCGGTAGTCCTCCTCGCAGGAGAAGAGCGGGTCAAGTCGAGCGACCTCGGAGCCCTGGGTGTCCTTGAGGTCCTCGAGCAGGCGGATGGCCTCGGCGAAGGTGATGTACTTGTCGGACTCGCCGGCAAGGGCGGCGCCGGTGGCCACGAAGAGGTGGGCGTTCTCCGGGACGATGATGTGCTCCTCGTCCAGGTTGAGCGTGACGTAGAAGCGGTGACGCAGCTCGGAGAGGTACTGCAGCGGGCCGCCGAGGAAGGCCACGTAGCCGCGGATGGGGTGGCCACAGGCAAGGCCGGAGACAGTCTGGTTGGCCACGGCCTGGAAGATGGAGGCGGCCACGTCGGCAGGGGCGGCACCCTCGTTGAGCAGCGGCTGGACGTCGGACTTGGCAAAGACGCCGCAGCGGGAGGCGATGGGGTGGATCTGCGTGGCGCCCTTGGCGAGCTCGTTCAGGCCGGAGGCGTCAGTGTGCAGCAGCGACGCCATCTGGTCGATGAACGCGCCCGTGCCGCCGGCGCAGGTGCCGTTCATGCGCTGCTCGATGCCGTTGTCGAAGTAGATGATCTTGGCGTCCTCGCCGCCGAGCTCGATGGCGCAGTCGGTCTGCGGGATGAGGGTCTCCACGGCGCGCTTGGAGGCAATGACCTCCTGGACAAACTCCAGGTCAAGCCACTTGGCCAGCAGCATGCCGCCGGAGCCGGTGATGGAGACGCGCATGGGGGTGTCGCCGATGACGCGCTGGGCGCGGGCGAAGAGCTCCTTGGCCGTGGCGCGCACGTCGGTGTGGTGGCGCTCGTAGTTGGCGTAGACCAGGTGGTCGTTGTCGTCGATAACGGCCAGCTTGACCGTGGTGGAGCCCACGTCGATGCCCAGGCGCAGGTGTGCGTGGGAGAGGTCGCAGGGGTTCTTGGGCGAGAGCTCGGCGCCATCCTGCGCCAGTTCGATGGCCGGGCGGGCTGCGCGCTCCGCCTTGATGGATGCCGCGGACTTATCGGTCATTTCTCTCCTCCTTGGGGGACAGGGTCGCGAGGGCAAAGCTCGGGATGTCAAACTCGATGTGGCTGCCGTAGAGGTCGCCGGGACGCACGAACATGAGGGCCGTCATGAGGCGGGCCATGGTGCCCACGGACTCCCTCATGCCGCCCTCAAGCCAGCGGATAAGTACGCCCACCTCGGCGGATATGGCAAAGGTGAGGTAGTAGTCAAAGAAGGAGCCCAGGGCGCGCAGGTCTATGCCGTCCAGGGCGCGGTCGCTCACGACCTCGCGCACCATGCGCTTGAGGCGCTCCGCGAAGGCGGGGTCTCCCCCGTCGCCCAGAAGCGGGCGCAGGTAGTCTCCCCTCTCGCGCACGCAGGTCAGGAGCTCTATGGAGCCGGGCGCGGGCTCCTGGCGGCTGAGGGACTCCTGGAGCTGGCCCAGGTGGCACTCGGAGATGCGCACCACGTGGGCGCGAAGCTCGGCCAGGGTCTCCGCCTCGATCTGGTTGACGAGGTCGGGAATGTCTCTGAAGTGGGAGTAGAACGTGCGGCGCGTGACGCCGGCGCGCTCGGTCACGGCGGTCACCGTGACGCGGGTGAGGTCGCCCGTGGCGTCTATCTCCTCCGCGAGGGCCTGGCGCAGCGCGCGTCGCGTTCGGACGCTGCGGCGGTCCGTGCTCTGCGGGACGGGAGGAGCGGCCACGGCGTCTCTGAGGGCCTGGTGCATGCATGCCTTTCGACGTGGTCTGGCTGCGTTATTTCACAGCCTGCGTAGTATTGCACACCTTGTGCAACAACGTTGCCATGACGCCCCGTCCTCACAAAACCTCACAGCACGCTTTCTTAAAGCCCCTCCCGCAAGCATTGGTTCAAACGGGAAAGCGCCCCGGGTTTCTCGTCGGCGACTTCCGCAGCCACGCTTTTTGCGGCGAGGACTGAGCCGAAGAGAAACCCGGGGCGCACCCTACAGGTTGAATCTACCTGCTACTCGTTGTCACCCGCGGTCATCTGGGTGGCAGAGAGCTCACCGTCAGAGGCGGCAGCGGCGTCGGGCCACACCCAGCCGGTGAAGGCGGGGTGGTCGTAGCCCTCGTCGCAGGCAAACTGGAAGGCCTCCTGGCGGAAGTTCTCCCACTCGTCGATCTTCTCGGCGAACTTGCTGGCGTCCACGAGGCGCAGGGCGTCGGCGGCCAGGGCCCAGCGGTCCATGTTGTTGAGGCGCAGCATGTCGAAGGGCGTGGTGGTGGAACCCTTCTCCTCGTAGCCGTGGACGCGGAAGTTGTCGTGGTTGGGGCGGTCCCAAATCAGGCGACGGATGGTGCCCGCGTAGGCGTGGAAGGCAAAGAGGACGGGCTTATTGGTGCCAAAGAACTCGGCGAAGCGCTCGTCGGAGATGGCCTGGTCGTTCTCGGAGGCGTTCTGGATCTTCAGCAGGTCCACGACGTTGACGAAGGTGGCCTTGACGCCCTGCTCCTTGAGCATGTCAAGGGCGGCCAGGGCCTCGAGGGTCGGCACGTCGCCGCAGGTGGCGATGACCAGGTCGGCGTCGGCCACGGACTCGGCGGTGGAGGCCCACTTCCACTCGGCCAGACCCTCCTCGAGCTCGGCCTTGGCCTCGTCGACGGTCAGGAAGGTCGGGGCCGGCTGCTTGCCGCAGAAGATGGCGTTCACGCAGTTGGTGGAGGTGTAGCAGCGCTCAGCCACGGCCAGGGCCATGTTGGCGTCGCAGGGGTAGTAGGCGTTGACCACGTGGGTGTCGTTGGCCTTGTTGAGGAGAAGGTCGATGAAGCCCGGGTCCTGGTGGGAGAAGCCGTTGTGGTCCTGGCGCCAGACGTGGCTGGAGAGCAGGATGTTCAGGCCGGCGATGGGGGCACGCCAGGGAATCTCGCGCACGGTGGCCTCAAGCCACTTGCAGTGCTGGTTCACCATGGAGTCGACGACGTGGATGAAGGACTCGTAGGAGCTCCACACGCCGGAGCGGCCGGTGAGGACGTAGCCCTCGAGGAAGCCCTCGCACTGGTGCTCGGAGAGCTGCTCGACGACCTTGCCGGACGGGCAGAGGAGCTCGTCGTTGTCGCCGTCGGCGTAGTAGCCGCCCTCCCACTGCTTGGAGGTGTACTTGTAGGCGTCCTGGAGACGGTTGGAAGCGGTCTCGTCGGGGCCGAAGATGCGGAAGTCGTCCTCGTTGAGGTGCAGCACGTCAGCGGTGTAGGCACCAAAAACGCGGGCGGCCTCGGTGGCGCCCCAGCCGTGGCCCTTCTTGGCGACGGGGACCTCGTGCTCGTGGATGTCGGGCAGGACGAGGTCGCGACGGACCTTGCCACCGTTGGCGTTGGGGTTGGCGCCGATGCGCAGGTCGCCCTTGGGCATGAAGGCGGTCACCTCGGGACGGATCTGGCCCTCAGGGGTGAAGAGCTCCTCGGGCTTGTAGGAGCGCAGCCAGGTGCGCAGCACGCGGAAGTGCTCGTGGGTGTCCTTGGCGGAGGCCAGGGGCACCTGGTGGGCACGCCAGGAACCCTCGGTCTTCTTGCCGTCGATGTGCTTGGGGCACGTCCAGCCCTTGGGGGTGCGGAAGATGATCATCGGGTAGACCGGGCGGGTCTCGTCGCCGGCCTCCGCGCGCTCCTTGATGTCGCAGATCTCGTCGAAGACCTCCTCGAGGAGGTTGGCAAAGCGGCGGTGGATGGAGGCGTGGGACTCGTTGTCAAAGCCGGCCACAAAGAAGTGCGGGTCGTAGCCCATGCCCTCGAAGAACTCCTCGAGCTCCTCGTCGGAGACGCGGGCCAGGATGGTGGGGTTGGCGATCTTGTAGCCGTTGAGGTGCAGGATCGGCAGCACGATGCCGTCGGTCTTGGGGTTCACGAGCTTGTTGGACTGCCAAGAGGTGGCAAGCGGGCCGGTCTCGGACTCGCCGTCGCCGACGACGGCCACGGCCAGCAGGCTCGGGTTGTCCATGACGGCGCCGTAGGCGTGGGACAGGGTGTAGCCGAGCTCGCCGCCCTCGTGGATGGAGCCGGGGGTCTCGGGGGCAAAGTGGCTGGGGATGCCGCCGGGGTAGGAGAACTGGCGGAAGAACTTCTGCAGGCCGGCCTCGTCGTCGGTGATGTCGGGACGGACCTCACGGTAGGTGCCGTCGAGAAGGGACTGGGCGGTGCCGGCGGGGCCACCGTGACCAGGGCCCATCAGGAAGACGGCGTTCTGCTGGTGATCGGCGATGAGGCGGTTGACGTGGCCAAAGAGGAAGTTCACGCCCGGGGTAGTGCCCCAGTGGCCGACGAGGCGGTGCTTGACGTCGGCGCGGCCGAAGTCGCGGGCCTCCCCGGTCTTCTCGTCGACGAAGTCCTTCTTCATGAGCGGGTTGGAGCGCAGGTAGATCTGGCCGACGGAGAGGTAGTTGGCGGCGCGCCAGTACTTCTCGACGCCCTCCAGCTCCTCGGCGGGAACGGCGTGGTCGAGCTTCTGCCACGGGGTGCCAATAACGGGCTGAGCCATGCTTGGGTCCTCCTTGTTTGCTGACTGCTTGGTTTCCGAAGTGGAGTATAGAGGGGTAAAACGCTTTACTTTTCGAGAATTAGAGAGTAATTCGTTTTACCTCGGACTGTTTTACGAGCGGTCGTTCATAAGCGCTGGCGAGAAGGGCGGGTGGCGCGGTGGACCTCGGGGCAGTGCGCCGCGCAGAATTGGCTTCCGCTGGAAGGCAAAGGTGCGCAGCGCCGCACCAGACCCCTCTAGCGCGCACATTTTGCTTCCACTGGAACGCCACTTTGCGCGGATTCCACCGCTGCGCAGAATTGGCTTCCAGCGGAACGCGTTTTTGCGCGGCCTTCTCCCCTAGGAGTTGTGAAGAACGAGGGGAGGCCTCCCGGCGCCAAGACCGGAAAGAAAAAGTTGCGAGCACGACCCCACCTTGGCCCGCAGCGCCCCATCGGCGAGAAGGGCGTTCTGCTGAAAGTCAGCTGTCCGCTACACGCAAGGAATCAGAAAGGCCATTTTGGTCGCCAACCAGCAAAAACGCGTACGCTTCCGCTCACAATGACTTACGTGATCTCACATACCACCGCACTTGAGGTGATGCGCGCGAGGCGCTTCTGCGACCTCCTCGCCCACCGCGACCCGCACCCAACCCTGCCAACCGGGGCGCCGGGCGCGGGCGAGGTCGAGCGCCGGCTTGAAACCTCCCCCATCGCACGGCAGCTCAGCCGGCCAGTCGTCCTTCTCGCCGCGGGAGAGGGCAGCCGTAAGCGGTGTCGGGGCTTCGAGGTGCGCACGGCGGGCTTTGAGCTTCCTCCCGCCTCGCTCATCAAGCTCGACGAGGCCACTTCGATAGTTTCGCCGGAGCCATTGCTGCTCCAAATGGCAAGAATCGCGACGCCCCTGGAGCTTGCGATGCTCGTCTGCGAGCTGTGCGGGCTCTACGCCATCCAGCCGGGAGGCGAGCTCGTCCAGAGGGAGGTGCCGCTCACCAGCATCGGCCAAATCGTCGAGTTTCTCGCCAACCTGGGTGGCATTCCCGGAGCGCCCGCCCTGCGACGGGCCACAAGCGTCGCGTTTGAGCTTAGCGCCTCGCCCCAGGAGTCAAAGCTCGCCGCGCGCGTGGCATGGGACAGGGCCCGGGGCGGCTACGCCATTCCCATCCTTGGCATGAACGAGTCGCTTGAGGTCAGGCGCATAAGCAGGCGGCTCGACGAGGCCCACGTCCGAAGGCCCGACGTCATCCTGCGGCTTCCCGGCCCAGGCGGCCCCGGCATCGGGCTTGAATACAACGGCAGCGACCACCTTAGCGAGGGCAGGCAACAGCAGGACGCGCTGCGGGCAAACGAGCTTCTTGCATACAATTTCAAACCGTATGCCATCTGGAAGGACCAATATCAGAGCACGTCCTACATGGATGGCCTCATGGACGGGGTCATCCGGAGCGAGCTGGGGCTCCCTCGCCATCGCCCCTCGGCAAGAAGGGCGGCCGTCGAGCTGGCACGGCGAGAAGCGCTTCTCGCCGAGCTCAACGCCATCGACGGGCTGAGGTGGGGAGCTTCGGCATCGCACCCGACCGTCATCCGCGCTCGCGAGGCCATAGAGGAGGCCCGCGAGCGGCCGCTGGACCAGTAAGGCCCATTGGCCGTGAGGCATGGGCTGCTCAAATTTGGCCTCCACTGGAACGCTTTTCTCGGCGAGAAGACCTTGGTCTCACGATTGGCTTCCAGTGGAGCGCCATTGTGAGCAAAAGAGCGCCCCAAACACCCGGCGCACACTTCTCACTTCCAGCGGATGGCAAATGCGAGCGCGCAGCGGCGCAGCGCAGCGCCCGCCCGTCCCACTACAGCCAGCGGACGGAGTTCTTCACCACGATCTTGGGGCGCAGGATGGTGGAGACGCTGCCCTTTGGCTCGGTGCCCGCGTCGGCCTCGGCAAGACGGGCAAACAGCAGGTCGATGGCCGCGTCCGCAAGCTCGCCGGAGTTCTGCTCGATGGAGGTGAGCGCGGGCTCGAAGAGCGAGTCGGCCGCTGAGTTGTCGTAGCTCACCACCGAGTAGTCACGCGGAACGCGCAGGTCATGGGCGTAGAGCAGCTTGAGCAGGCCCAGGGCGATGTTGTCGGAGCTCGCAAAGACGGCCGTGGCGTCGGTCTTGAGGAAGCCCTTGGCAGACTCGTAGGCGTCGTCTATGTAGTAGGCGGTGTGGAACTCAAGCTCCGGGTCCGGCTCAATGCCGCGCTCGCGAAGGGCCCGCTCGTAGCCCGCCATGCGCTCCAGGCCCGTGTTTGACTCCTTGTTGATGAGGCACGCCACGCGCTCGTGCCCGCGGCCAAGCAGGTAGGAGGTTGCCAGGTAACCGCCCTGCTCGTTGTTGAAGCCCACCTTGTCGCAGTCCAGGCCCTCAATAAAACGGTCAACCATCACGTAGGGCACCGGCAGCTGTTCCAGCATGGAGGCCAGCTCGTGGCCAGGTCGCAGCTCGTCCGAGACCACTACGAACAGCCCGTCGACGCCGCGGTTGACCAGCAGGCGCACGAGCTCGGTGTCGTTTGACTTGCTGCCGTCTGAGTTGGTGATCAGCAGCAGGTACCCGCGCTCGCGGCACCGCAGCTCCAGGTTTCTGGCCAAGGACGAGAAGAACCTGGACTCGATGTTGGGAACCACCAGCCCCAGCGTCTGGGAGTGCTGCGTCACCAGGCTGCGCGCGATCTGGTTGGGGATGTAGCGCTTCTTGCGCGCCACCTCCTTGATTCGGCGGCGGTTCTCGGCAGAGATCTTGCACGGGCGGTCGTTGAGCACGAGCGAGACCGACGTGGGAGACAGGCCCACCTCGCGGGCGATGTCCTTGAGCGTCACCTTTGCCGCCATCGTGCCCTTCTCTCCTCCGAGCTCACCGAGCCGCCGCAGACGCACCCGGGCGGACGCGCCTCTCTTCTGGGTTTCCGTCACGTCACCGCCTCGGAGGTCCCATCGGCTATCTCTATAATGGTAGCGGCAATCCCACGCCAGCCTTCGGAAGAAAGGGACGCAGTGGACATCACCCCGCAGGAAGTCGCCGAGACCCTCTCCATGGTCTCCGAGCAGAACCTGGACCTCCGCACCATCACCATGGGAATCTCGCTTGCCGGTTGCGCCGACGAGGACATGGGCCGCATGTGCCAGAAGGTCTACGACAAGATCACGCACACGGCGGAGAACCTGGTCAAGACCGCCGACGACCTCCAGAGCGAGTACGGCATCCCCATCGCCAACAAGCGCGTCTCGGTCACCCCGGTGGCCCAGATCGCGGCCGGCTGCCCCGACCAGGACCTCTCGCCCATCGCGCACGCCATGGACCGCGCCGCCCAGACCCTGGGCATCGACTTCATGGGCGGCTTCAGCGCGCTGGTGCAGAAGGGCATCGGCGCCACGGACCGCAAGCTCATCGACTCCGTGCCGGAGGCGCTTGCCACCACCGAGCGCGTGTGCTCGTCTCTCAACATTGCCTCCACGCGCGCCGGCATCAACATGGACGCCGTGCTCCTGGCCGCCCAGACCATCCAGGAGTGCGCGCGCCGCACGGTAGACATAGACTGCTACGGCGCCGCCAAGTTCGTGGTCTTTGCCAACATGGTTGAGGACTCGCCGTTCATGGCGGGCGCCGTCCACGGAACCGGCGAGGCGGACGCCGTCATCAACGTGGGCGTCTCCGGCCCCGGCGTCATGGCCGCCGCCCTCTCCGAGCTGCCCCAGGACGCCAACCTCATGGAGGTGGCCGAGAAGATCAAGCAGACCGCCTTCAAGATCACCCGCGCCGGCGAGCTCATGAGCCGCGAGGCGTCCAGGCGCCTGGGCGTGGAGAAGGGCATCGTCGACCTCTCGCTGGCGCCGACGCCGGCTGCCGGCGACTCCGTGGCCAAGATCCTGGAGATCATCGGCGTGGGCGAGTGCGGCGGTCCCGGCACCACGGCCGCACTGGCACTTCTCAACGACTGTGTGAAGAAGGGCGGCGTCATGGCGTCCTCCTCCGTGGGCGGCCTCTCCGGCGCGTTCATCCCCGTGTCCGAGGATGCCGGCATGATCCGCGCGGCCGTGGACGGGGCCCTCTCCATCGAGAAGCTCGAGGCCATGACCTGCGTCTGCTCCGTGGGCCTGGACATGATCGCCATCCCGGGAGACACCTCGGTGGAGGCCATCGCCGGCATCATCGCCGACGAGATGGCCATTGGCGTCATCAACACCAAGACCACGGCCGTGCGCCTGATTCCGGCCATCGGCAAGTCCGAGGGCGACATGCTGGAGTTTGGCGGCCTGTTTGGCAGCGCACCGGTCATGCCGGTCAACCGCTTTGCCGGCACCGTCCTGGCCCACCGTGGCGGCCGCTTCCCCGCCCCGCTGAACTCGCTGAAGAACTAGCGGGGCCCGCGCCTTCGGGCGCGTCCTGCGCAGCAAAACAGCCTCGCGCCCCCGAGTCCATGAGACCCAAGGGGCGCGAGGCTTTTTCGCGCCTACGAAATTATTCCTGCCGTCCGCCGAAATCACGTCCAAAACCGCTCACCGAGCCCGGAAAAGGCCGTTCGCCGGGAAGGTGTTCCGACCTCTTGCGTTTGCCGAGCATACTGGTGGGCCGGCCGTCTCGAGGGGAGCGGCCGAGCAAGCGGCCTTGCGCCAAAAACCGGCGGCGCGAATGCGTGCTGCCACGCAACAAAGGAGATAGGCATGAATCTCAAGGAGAAGTACGGCGAGTGGGGCATCGTCCTCGGGGCCACCGAGGGCGTGGGCGAGGCCTTCTGCAAGAAGCTCGCCGAGGGCGGCATGAACATCGTGATGGTCGGTCGCCGCGAGGAGCTCATGCGCGAGAAGGCCGAGAAGTTCAAGGCCGAGTACGGCGTCGACTACAAGGTCGTCCGCGCCGACCTCTCGGAACCCGACGAGGCCTGCGAGAAGATCTTCGCCGCCACCGAGGATCTCGACATGGGCTTCATGAGCTACGTCGCGTGCCTGCACCACTTCGGCCGCTTCCAGGAGGTCGACCTCGAGACCCACGAGCAGTGCCTCAACGTCAACGTCATCACCTTCCTGCGCATTTTTCACCACTACATGCAGGAGTTCGCCGCCAAGGACCGCGGTGCCGTCATCAACGTCTCGTCCATGACGGGCATCTCGGGCTCGCCGTTCAACGGAGAGTACGGCGCGGGCAAGGCCTACATCCTCAAGCTCACCGAGGCCGTCGCCTACGAGACCAAGAAGACCGGCGTCGACGTCGAGGCCATCACCCTGGGCACCACCCTCACCCCCACCGCCATGAAGAACTTCCCCAAGGGTCCCGCGGGCGACGCCGTCGTCAAGATCGCCCTTACCCCCGACCAAGTGGCCGACGAGGCCTTCGAGAAGCTCGGCCGCGAGATGTCGGTCATCGCCGGCGAGCGCAACAAGGCGAGCGTTCACGACTGGAAGGCCAACCACACCGAGGACGAGTACATCGCCTACATGGGCGCCTTCTACGAGAACTAGACCCCAGCAGCCGATGACGCAAACGACCCGCACGAGCCGCGACGACGGCTCGGGCGGGTCGTTTTTACTGCGATGGTTCCCCTAAAGAAGGGCACCGGGGGCGGGCGGCGCGCTAGCCCAGGAAGCGGACCTCGGGCTGGAGGCGGACGCCAAACTGGCGCTCGACCTCGGCTTGGACGTGCTCGATGACGGCGTGGACGTCGGCCGCGGTGGCGCCGCCGACGTTGACCACGAAGCCGGCGTGCTTCTTGCTGACCGCGGCGCCGCCCACCTGGTAGCCGCGCAGGCCCGCGTCGGTGATGAGCTTGCCGGCAAAGTGGCCCTCGGGGCGCTTGAAGGTGGAGCCGGCGGAGGGCAGGTCAAGAGGCTGCTTCTCCTCGCGGCGGTGGGTGAGGTCGTCCATCTTCTGACGGATCTTCTCGCCGTCCGCGCGGGTGAGGGCAAAGGTGGCGGAGAGCACGACGAGGCCCTCGTCAGCAATGCGGCTGTGGCGGTAGCCCAGGTCGAGCTCGTCGACGCCCAGGTCGCAGACGTCGCCGGCGGGCGTGAGCACGCGGACCTCCTTGAGGACGTCGGCCATGCAGCCGTCGTAGGCGCCGGCGTTCATGTAGCAGGCGCCGCCAACGGAGCCCGGGATGCCGCAGGCAAACTCCAGGCCAGAAAGGCCCAGCTCGCAAGCCATCTCGGAGGCCTCGCGCAGGTCGACGCCGGCCTGGCAGCACATCTCGTCGTCCTCGACGGAGACGCCCATGAGGCACTCCAGCGCGATGATGACGCCGCGGTAGCCCGCGTCGGAGACCAGCAGGTCGGAGCCGCGGCCCAGAAGGAAGTAGTTCTCGCCGGACTCACGCGCGGCAGAGACGACCTCGCGGACCTCGTCGATGTCTTCCGGGGTCACAAAGAGGTCTGCGGGACCTCCCACCTCAAAGGTGGTGTGCTCGCTCATTGGCTCGTCAACCAGCACGTTCTCCTCGCCGACGATGGAGCGCAGCCTCCACGCGAGGGGTCTGTCACTATCGGACATGTCTTCCTTTCTCTTGCCCGACAAAGCGCCGCCCTGCGGCGTGCCGCACCTGCGGCGTGCCGCACCTGCGGCTCTCCGAGTATATCAGCAGGCAGCCCGCGCGTCCCGCGGCTGACAGAGCGCTGACACAAGTGCTATAGTCTCCCCGACAGTTTCAGGGCGGGGTGAGATTCCCCACTGGCGGTAACGGGGCCGGGCGCACGCGCCACGGCAAAGAACGCAGGGCAGAAGCGCCCGCGCACCCCGAAGCCCGCGACCCGCGAATACGCGGCCGACCTGGTGAGACTCCAGGGCCAACGGTATAGTCCGGATGGAAGAAACGGAGGCCGGCATGGCCACTTCCACGCACATGCACAGCTCGCACGACACCCACTCCACCACCGCAGGCGGCGGCTGGTCCACGCGCCGCATTGCCACCACGGCGCTCTTCTGCGCGCTCTCGCTCATCCTGAGCTTCGTCGAGGTGCCCATCTTCCCGCCCGCGCCGTGGCTCATGTACGACCCGTCCTGCGTGGCCGCGCTTGTGGCCGGCCTGGCCTTTGGCCCCGTCACGGGCACGCTCGTGGTGGTGCTCTCTTGGCTGCTCCACCTCATCTTCCAGTTCAGCCCGTGGGGCGTGCTCATGGCCGTCATCGCCAACGTGGCCCTCGTGGTGCCCTGCGCGCTGGTCTGGCGACGCAACCGCACCGGCCGCGGCCTGCTCGCCGGCATGGTCCTGGGCGGCGTCGTCTCGCTGGCCCTCTGCATCGTCTGCAACATCGTGGTGACGCCGCTGTACACCGCCGTCTCCACCGAGGCCGTCATCGGCATGATCGTGCCCATCCTGGTGCCCTTCAACCTCATGAAGATCGTGCTCAACTGCGTGCTCTGCGCCCTGGTCATGAAGCCCATGGCCAAGGTCCTTGTCCAGGACTAGGCGCGGCGAGAAGGGCAAGAGGCCAGTGAGCGAGCAGGCATACAGCGTGGCCGCGGGTGCCGAGGTGCCTGTGCGCCTTGCCCACGTGACCCTGCGCTACGGGGACTCCCTGGCGCTGGACGACGTGACCCTGGAGGTCTGCCGCGGCGAGCGCGTCTGCGTGCTGGGCGCCAACGGCAGCGGAAAGTCAACGCTGGCCTCCGTCATCTGCGGGCTTCTGGCCCCCGACGAGGGAGACGTCGAGCTTGCCGGCCACGCGGTCTGCACGGGCGGCGTGCCCGACCTCGCGACCTACCGGGACGCCCGCCGCCAGCTGGGCCTGGTCTTCCAGAACCCGGATGACCAGATCGTGACCAGCGTGGTTGCCGACGACGTTGCCTTTGGCCCGGAGAACCTGGGTGTCCCCCGCGCCCAGATTGCCACCCGCGTGGCCCGCGAGCTGCGGCGCGTTGCCATGGAGAAGTACGCCCACGCGGACCCCTCGCGCCTTTCCGGCGGCCAGCGGCAGCGCGTCTGCATCGCCGGCGCCCTGGCCATGGAGCCGGCCGTGCTGGTGTTGGACGAGCCGTCCTCGCTCCTGGACGTGCGCGGCCGCGCGGCAATCATGCGCGTCATGGGCCGCCTTGCCGCGGCCGGCGCCACGCTGGTGCACGTCACGCACTTCATGGACGAGGCACTGGCGGCGGACCGCGTCATTGTCATGGAGCACGGCCGCGTGGCGCTGGAGGGCACGCCGGACGAGGTCTTTGCCACCAAGAACGCACAGGTCATAGAGGCGCTGGGGCTGGAGATGCCCTTTGAGGCGCGGCTTGCGGCGGCGCTGCGGGCGGACGCGGCCGACGGGAAAGTCGCGGCAGTGGCAGGCCCGTCTGGCGAGAAGCCCGCGGCTCCCGCGCCCGAGCCCGATTCCGCACCCGCAGCCGGACAACCCGCAATTCTGGCCCGCGACCTGGGCTTCTCGTATGGGCCGGACGCCCAGGCGCTTGACGGGGTGAGCCTCGAGGTGCCCGTCCGCGCCACCACGGCCATCGTGGGGCAGACGGGCTCGGGCAAGTCCACGCTGCTGCGCCTGCTCTGCGGGCTTGAGGCGGCCGACGCCGGGTCACTCACCGTCTGCGGCATCAATGCCGCAACCAAGCGCGGACGGTGCCAGATCAGGCGAGCCGTGGGCTACGTCATGCAGCACCCCGAGCGCCAGCTCTTTGCCCAGACCGTGACCGAGGACGTTGCCTTTGGCCCGCGCAACCAGGGACTTTCCGCGGCGGAAGTGGAGAGGCGCGTGGCGCACGCCCTGGACCTCGTGGGCCTGGCGGACCGCCGCGACGCCTCCCCCTTCGAGCTCTCCGGCGGCCAGCAGCGCCTGGCGGCCATCGCCGGAGTGCTTGCCATGGAGCCCGAGCTTCTCGTCCTGGACGAGCCCACCGCGGGGCTTGACCCGCGCGGCCGCGCCCGTCTGCGCGCCCTCATGGCGGACCTCGCGGCCCACGGGGTGACGCTGCTGCAGGTCACCCACTCCATGGAGGACGCCGCCCGGGCGGACCACGTGGTGCTTCTCGACCAGAGCCACGTCCTGGCCGCAGGCACCCCCGCCGAGGTCTTCTGCCCCGCAAACGAGCCGCAGCTCACGGCAGTCGGACTGGGCCTTCCGCGCCCCCTGGCCTACGCCCGCGAGCATGCCCTTGACGCAAGGCCCCTCACGCTGGAGGCACTTGTCGCCGCGCTGAGGGCGCAGGACGCCGAGGAGGCAAGAAGCCATGGCCTTTAGGCTCAACGTGGGCCAGTACTTTGACGCGCCCTCCCCCATCCACGCGCTGGACGCCCGTGTCAAGCTCTGCTGCGCGCTCGCCGGCATGGTGGGGCTCTTCTGCGCCGCCACCCCCGCTCAGCTGCTGCTGGGCGCCGTCTTCACGCTGGCCGTGGTTGCCGCCAGCCGCGTCCCCGTGGGTCGCGTGGCCGCCAGCGTGAGGCCTCTCGTGGTCTTCCTGGGCGTGCTCTCCCTCTTCAACCTGGTCTTTGTCCAGACGGGAGAAGTGCTTCTTGCCGCAGGCCCCCTCACCATCACCGCTGGCGGCGCCTGGGCGGCCGTGCTCTACACCATCCGCTTTGGGCTTGCCCTCATGCTGGGCGGACTCATCCTGCTGACGACCACGCCCACGCAGCTCTCGGACGCCTTCGACCGCATGATGGCGCCCCTTGCCCGCCTGGGGCTTCCCGCCCACGAGGTGGCCATGGTGTTCAGCCTCATGCTGCGCTTTGTGCCCACCATTGCCGACGAGACCTCGGCCATCCTGGACGCGCAGTCCATGCGCGGCGGCGGACTTGACGAGGGCGGCCCCCTGCGGCGCATCCGTGCCATCGTCCCGGTGGTGGTGGCGCTGCTGGCCAGCTGCCTGCGCCACGCCGACGGGCTCTCCCGCGCGCTGGACGCCCGCTGCTACGAGGGCGGAGGGGGACGCACCCACCTCCACGAGCAGCGCCTGGGCCGCAGGGACGCCGTTGCCACCGCGGTCACGCTGGCGTTTCTCGCCGCGCTGGTGGCGCTGGGCTAGGTGGACGGCCGGCCGACGCCGTCGCCCGACTTTTCCCAACACCTGACAGTTTGTGAGCCAAGCAGACAAAAGCGCATTACAGAGGGGTAATTCGATCGGACGAGTTTGGCCTGAGGCACGCTCCGCTGCCGTAGAATGTTGAGCGACATGGCAACGTCTCGGCCTGGAGGTAAGCAACGCATGGTCTCTCGTGTCTACGTTGAGAAGAAGCCCGGATTTGACGGTGAGGCTAAGTCCCTGGAGCGCGAGCTGCGCAGCCTGCTGGGCGTGAGCGCCCTCACCAACCTGCGCGTCATCAACCGCTACGACGTGGAGGGCGCGAGCGAAGAGCTCTTTGCCAGCTGCGTGCCCACCGTGTTCTCCGAGCCTCAGACCGACGACGCCTGGGCGCAGATGCCCGAGGTGGCGCCTGGCTCCCAGGTCTTTGCCGTGGAGTTCCTGCCCGGCCAGTTTGACCAGCGCGCGGACTCCGCCAGCGAGTGCATCCAGCTCATCAGCCAGGGCGAGCGCCCCACCGTGCGCTCCGCCAAGGTCTACGTGCTTGAGGGAGACCTCACGCCCGCGGACGTGGACGCCATCAAGCACTACGTGATCAACCCGGTGGAGGCCCGCGAGGCCTCCCTCGAGGAGCGCAAGACCCTGCTCCAGGACTACCCCACCCCCGAGCCCGTGGAGCAGCTCGAGGGCTTCCTTGACCTCACGGACGAGGAGCTGGCCCAGTTCATAGCTGACCGCGGCCTGGCCATGGACCTGGCCGACATCAAGTTCTGCCAGAGCTACTTTGCCAGCGAGAAGCGCGTCCCCACCATCACCGAGATCCGCGTCATCGACACCTACTGGTCGGACCACTGCCGCCACACCACCTTCGGCACCGCCCTGGAGCACGTGCAGATCGACGACAAGGTGGTCGCGGCCGCGTTTGACCGCTACCTCGAGATGCGCCACGAGCTGGGCCGCGACAGTAAGCCCGTCTGCCTTATGGACATGGGCACCATCGGCGCCAAGTACCTCAAGGCCAAGGGCGTCCTCAAGAACCTGGACGAGTCCGAGGAGATCAACGCCTGCACCGTGAAGGTCAAGGTGGACGTCGACGGCACCGACGAGGACTGGCTCTTCCTCTTCAAGAACGAGACCCACAACCACCCGACCGAGATCGAGCCCTTTGGCGGCGCGGCCACCTGCATCGGTGGCGCCATCCGAGACCCGCTCTCTGGCCGCAGCTACGTCTACCAGGCCATGCGCGTCACCGGCGCGGCCGACCCCACTGTCCCCGTCAGCCAGACGCTCGAGGGCAAGCTGCCCCAGCGCAAGCTCGTGACCACGGCCGCCGCCGGCTACTCCAGCTACGGCAACCAGATCGGCCTGGCCACCGGCCAGGTGAGCGAGCTCTACCACCCCGGCTACGTGGCCAAGCGCATGGAGATCGGCGCCGTCGTGGGCGCCACGCCGGCCTCCCACGTCCGCCGCGAGTGCCCGGCCCCCGGCGACAAGATCGTGCTCCTGGGCGGCCGCACCGGCCGTGACGGCATTGGCGGCGCCACCGGCTCCTCCAAGGCCCACAACGTCGAGTCCCTGGAGAAGGACGGCGCCGAGGTGCAGAAGGGCAACGCCCCCGTGGAGCGCAAGCTCCAGCGCCTCTTCCGCCGCGAGGACGCCTGCCGCCTCATCAAGCGCTGCAACGACTTTGGCGCCGGCGGCGTCTCCGTCGCCGTGGGCGAGCTGGCCGACGGCCTCTTTGTGGACCTCAACGCCGTGCCCAAGAAGTACGAGGGCCTGGATGGCACCGAGCTCGCCATCTCCGAGTCCCAGGAGCGCATGGCCGTGGCCCTGGCGCCCGAGGACGTGGAGGAGTTCATGTCCTACGCCCGCGAGGAGAACCTCGAGGCCACGGTCATAGCCACCGTCACCGAGGAGCCGCGCCTCAAGATGGTCTGGGACGGCGCCACCATCGTGGACGTCAGCCGAGAGTTCCTGGCCTCCAACGGCGCCCCCAAGTCCACCTCCGTCCACGTGGGCAAGCCCGAGACCTACTCCCACACCTGGGCCGGCTCCACGCTTGCCGAGAAGCTCCGCTCCCTCGTGACCGATCTCAACGTGGCCTCCAACAAGGGCCTCTCCGAGCGCTTTGACTCCACCATCGGCGCTGCCACGGTGCTCATGCCCTTCGGTGGAAAGACCCAGCTCACGCCTGCCATGGCCATGGCCGCCAAGCTGCCGGTGGACGGCGAGACCACCACGTGCTCCGGCATGGCCTGGGGCTTCAACCCCTACCTCATGAGCGCCAACCAGTTCACGGGCGCCTATCTCTCCGTCGTTGAGTCCGTGAGCCGCCTGGTTGCCGCCGGCTTCGAGCACCGCGACTTCTACCTCACCTTCCAGGAGTACTTCGAGAAGCTCGGCTCCAACCCCAACCGCTGGGGCAAGCCCGCCGCTGCCGTGCTGGGCGCCCTGATGGCCCAGGTCGACCTCGGCATTGGCTCCATCGGCGGCAAGGACTCCATGTCCGGCTCCTTCGAGGACCTGGACGTGCCGCCCACGCTGGTCTCCTTTGCGACCGGCCTGGGCAAGGTCGCCCGCGTAACCTCCCCGGAGCTCAAGGGCGCCGGCCACAAGGTGGTGGCCGTGGTCCCCGAGTACGAGGCCGACGGCATCACGCCCAAGGCGGAGTCCCTTCTCGCCGCGTTTGACGCCGTGGAGGCCCTGGTGGGCTCCGGCTCCGCGCTGGCCGTCTCTACCCCGGGCTACGGCTGCGCGGCCGAGGCCCTGTTCAAGATGTGCGTGGGCAACCAGCTGGGCCTGGACGTGGCGCCCACCTACGACGCGGACTCGCTCTTCTGCCCGGCTTACGGCAGCTTCGTCGTGGAGCTTGCCGACGAGGCCGAGCTGCCGCAGGCGGCGGACGGCGTCACGGTGGCGCTCCTTGGCGTGACCACCAAGGCCTACGAGCTCGTTGCCGCCGGCCAGACCGTTGACCTGGCCGAGCTGCAGGAGGCCTGGGAGGGCGCCATCGAGTCCGTCTTTCCGTACCGCGCGGAGGGCGAGAAGGTCAGGAAGGTCAGCTTTGACGTTGCCAAGCAGGGCACTTCTCGCCCGGTGCCGGCCATCCACGTAGCAAGGCCGCGCGTGGTGATTCCGGTCTTCCCGGGCACCAACTGCGAGTACGACACCGCCCGCGCCTTCGAGCGCGCCGGCGCCGTTGCCTCCACGCTGGTCATCAACAACCTCACGCCCGAGGCCGTGGCCGAGAGCACCCACGAGCTGGTGCGCCGCATCCACGAGAGCCAGATCGTCATGCTGCCGGGCGGCTTCTCTGGCGGAGACGAGCCCGACGGCTCGGCCAAGTTCATCACCGCGTTCTTCCGCGCGCCCGAGGTCACCGAGGCCGTTCGTGACCTGCTGCAAGCCCGCGACGGCCTCATGCTGGGCATCTGCAACGGCTTCCAGGCGCTCATCAAGCTCGGCCTGGTGCCCTACGGAGACATCCGCCCCATGGACGAGACCTGCCCCACGCTGACCTTCAACACCATCGGCCGTCACCAGAGCCGCCTGGTGCGCACGCGCGTGGCGTCCAATCTGAGTCCGTGGCTCTCCAAGTGCAGCGTCGACGACGTGCACACCATTGCCATCAGCCACGGTGAGGGCCGCTTTGTGGCGTCCCCGGAGCTGGTGGAGCGCCTTGCGGCCGCCGGCCAGATTGCCACACAGTACGTCGACGAGAACGGCGAGCCTGGCATGAGCCTGGACGTCAACCCCAACGGGTCCGTCCTGGCCGTCGAGGGCATCACCTCTCCCGACGGTCGCGTCCTGGGCAAGATGGGCCACACCGAGCGCAGCGGCGAGGGCCTGTACAAGAACGTGCCAGGCAACAAGTACCAGCCGCTGATCGAGGGCGGAGTGAGTTACTTCACGGACTAGCCCGCGAGGTTGCCCGCCCAAAGCGAGAGGCCCTCCCTTCCAAGCAAAGCTACGCTTCGCAAAGAGCTTTGCAATGGAAGGGAGGGCCTCTCGCTTTGGGCGGGCCGCCGTGCCAGCCGGATGAAGTTGGATGCTCCCGCCGCGCCAAACGCCCCCAGTATAGGCGCGGCCACGTTACGGGTTGCAAAGAAGTCGGGCGGCGCTGGCGGCAGCGCGGGCTTCTCGCCCATAATCAACCAGGCAACAAGAGTCATGGAGGAAGGCCGGTCGCGTGAGCAACCAGGGACAAAAGAACGCAAGCATCTTCTCTGCCACGCCGGGGCTTCTGGCCGCGTGCCTGGGGGCCTGCTTTCTGTGGGGCTCGGCGTTTCCGTGCATCAAGATAGGCTACGGGCTCTTTGGCATCGGAGCCTCTGACGTGGCGTCCATCATTGCGTTTGCCGGCGTGCGCTTCCTCATCTCGGGCACCATGGTCACACTGGCCATGAGCGTGGCACGCCGCCGCCCCTACGTTCCGGCGCGGGCGGACTGGCCCTGCGCGGCAAAGCTCTCCGTCTTCCAGACCAGTCTGCAATACCTGCTGTTCTACGTGGGCCTTTCTCGGTGTGCGGGCGTGACCAGCTCCGTCATTGAGGCCAGCAACACGTTCTTCATCGTGCTTCTGGCCGTCTACGCCTTCCGCACGGAGCGCATGACCGCGCGCAAGGCGGTGGGCTGCGTCGTTGGCTTTGCGGGCGTGCTGCTGGTCAACCTTGGCGGCAGCGCCGCGGGCGGCATGAGCTTCTCGCTTGGGGGCGAGGGCCTGGTGTTTCTCTCCACCATCTCCGCGGCCGTGTCCAGCAACCTCTCAAAGCGCTACTCCCGCGAGCACGACCCGGTGCTCATATCTGGCTGGCAGTTTGTGATCGGCGGCGCGACGCTGCTGGCCCTGGGCCTTGCCATGGGCGGCCGCGTGGCGCCCGCGGACGCCGCCAACCCGTTGCCCGCCCTGGTCCTGCTGGCCTACATGGGCTTCATCTCCGCGGCCGCGTACTCGCTGTGGTCCATGGCGCTAGCCGCAAACCCGGTCTCGCGCGTGGCGGTCTTTGGCTTCATGAACCCGGTCTTTGGCGCCGTGCTCTCCGCCCTGCTCCTGGGCGAGACGAGCGTGGTCAGCCCAGTCCTTGCCGTCGTCGCTCTCGCCCTGGTCAGCACCGGTATCATCGTCGTCAACCGTGGGGAAAAATGATACGAAGGGACAGTCCCTTCGTATCATTTCCCTCATTTTGGCTCACGGCAGAGTTAACCGTATTGAAAGTTTGATGAAAATGACAGGCACTTCTCGCCTGGCGTAGAGCCGACGGCGAGAAGTGCCTGGTCAGAGTATCGTTATTTTCTTTATATGCAGTCTTGATATAAAGATTTTAATACGGTTAACCCCCGTTGAACTCCAACGGCTACTTGCGGACCTTGATGGCCACGGCAGCGGCAGCGATGCCGGCAACGGCCAGCACCGCGAAGGCCTGGCTGGTCACGTCGCCGGTGGCCGGGACCTTCTTGGTGGTCTTGGTGACCGTGGTCGTGGTGGTCGAGGAGGGCTTGGTGGGCTCCTGCGGCTCGGGAGCGGGAACGGGCTCGGGGTCCTTGGTCCACTTGCCGTAGAGGGTCATGCTCGCGTCGAGCACGGTCCCGTCGACCCACTTGGTGGTGCAGGCCTCGTCGACATACCAGCCGTCGAAGGTCCAGCCGTCAACGGGCTGCTGCACCCTGGCATTGACGCCGGCGGTGTTGGCCAGGCCGGTCATGGGGGCGGGAAGCTGGGCCTCGGAGGGGGCCTCGCCCACGTAGGCATAGTCGAGGATCAGGCCGTGGGCGGCCTTGATGGCCACGGCAGCCTCGTCGGCCTTCTGCTCGCCGGGGGCGACGGGCGCCACGTGGTTGTCGCTGGCGGCATCGGCGCACCAGCGGGCGTCGGCAGAGTCGTCGTACCAGCTGTCGATGGCGTGGTTGCAGTCATCGAGAATCCAGTCGGTACCCACAGCGCCGATTGTCATCGTGTGGCCAGCGGAGGTGTAGAGATCATCGCCCGCGACGGCGGCGTGGTTGTTATACAGAACAACGGAGGGGTCAAGCGTCAGAGTTCCGACGTTGTAGATGCCACCACCCATGTCGGCGCCAGTGCCGTTCACATTGCAGGCGCCAGTTCCGTTGTTGGTGATAGTTGCCGAGCCGATAGTGAGGTTGCAGACCTTCTGACCGGTGTAGATACCAGAACCGGCGTTGTTGCTAATTACAACATTCGCACCGCGCTCAATCTTACTGGCGATCTTTCCGTTGCCCCAAAAGCTAATGCCCGCATTTGTAGCACCCGTAGAGCCAGTGGCAGAGCCCTTTGTGCCGTTGCCCTTGACGTCCACCGAGCAGGAGGCATCCACATTGAGCGCTCGTGTCCAGACGCCGCTGTAGCCGTTATCGGTCGCAGTCAGCTTAGAAGAACCCGTCATGTCGATTCGCCAGGCCGAGATGCCCCAGTTGCCGTTATTAGCAAACTTAACGTCAGAGCCGTTCTTGATGGTGTAGTAAGTGCCGTTGGAGCCGTTGCCGGTGCTGTTGATGACATCGACGGTCGAGGCGTCCACGGTGGCGTAGAACGTACCCGTAAGGCCGCTGCGGTTGTGGTCAGAGACAAGCTTGGAACCGCCAGTGACGTTGAGGTTGTAGCCGCCGTCACCGCCGTCCCACTCGAGGGCGTCCTGCTTGTAGTTCTTGACAGTCAGCACGGAGCCGTTCTGCAGGTTGAGCTTGTTGTTGCCGGTGAGGTAGATGGCGTGGGTGTTGTTCCCCGTACCAGCGCCATCCATGCTGAGCTTGGCGTTGTCTAGCGTGATGGAGGCGTTCTTGCTCGCGCAAATTGTCATCCAGCCCCACTCCGCCGTATAGGGTGTGGAGCCGATACCCGTCATGGTAGCGACGACGTTCTTGAGTGTCAGCGACTTGCCCCACAGCGCGATGCCCTTCTCCACAAAGGCCAGGCTGTGGCCCGCGCCGTCCACCGTGACGTCCTTCCTGACGTCAAGGCCCCTGGTGGTGGCATCCGCCAGCAGCGTGACGGTCTGGCCGTCGGTCGCCGCCGCAAAGGCCTCGTCAAACGTCGCGTACTCGGCGTCTCCTACCCTGGCGACGTTGCCCTCGGCCAGCGCCGTTGACGGTACCTGCACAAACGTCAGGACAAGTGCGGTCAGGAGCACTCCCAACCAGCCCGCAAGCCTCCTTGACTTGCTTCTCATCTGTATCAACCCCTTTACGAATCTGCCCCTGCGCGCATAGGCGCCAGATAGCTTTCAGGCTAGGTCCAGGCAATCAATTATTTGGCAGTATCAGTGGGAGGGGGTATTGAATTCATATAAATGTCTTAATTGGTTGGGGAGGGGGTGCACTCAAGGGGAGGCTTGCCGGGGGGCACTTCTCGGCATCTTGACCCCGTGTTTACTCTAAGAAGACGCTAGTTGCGCAATAAATGTTTCTTAACTCGGGTATAGTGTTCAAAGGTTCATTCGAGTGAGGAGGCGGCATGGGCGTCATAGCAAACAGAGGCCTATTCCTGCCTGGCATGCCCCTCTCTGCGCGCGCGTGGGTCCAGGTCTTTCTTAACGGGATGGCGTTCCCCCTTGCCGAGGCTCGCACCAGGCGCATGCGGCAATGCGTTCCCGGCCTGCTCTAGCAGCTGACACGCACGCATTCATCCTGAGCAGATTGGGACCGCGATGAACCCCGCAATCATCAAAGCAAAAACCGCCAAGCCCCTTGACCGCCGTGCCCGACGCACGCGCCAGGCAATCAAGGAGAGCTTCGCTGCCCTGGCAGCCAACCGACCCTTCCCCGACCTCACCGTCAAGGAGGTCATGGAGCGCGCCGGCGTCAACCGCGCCACGTTCTACGCGCACTTCTCCAACATCGAGGACCTCGAGCGGGCCATGGAGACAGACGCGGCGGAGCGCGTCATCGAGCGCGCGACGCGCATGAGAGAGTCCGAGGAGCATCGCGAGGGCGACCTTGCCGTTGCCCTAGTCTGCCTGCTGGACGACCGCGACGCCTGCCGCTGGCTTCTGGGGCCGCAATCCCTCGGCGCGGGCAAAGCCCTGCTGGCCGACCACCTCGAGAGACTCTACCTACAGCAGATTCTTGCCACCGACGGCATGACCGAGCTGCGCGCCCGCTGTCTCTTTGACTACGCCTTCGAGGGCGCCTTTGGCGTCCTTGTCCGCTGCCACAGACAGGCCGCCGACACCCGCGAGACCCTCTCGGTCATCCGCGACCTTTTGACCGGCACCCTCACCTTCCCCTGGTAGCGCTCCACCAGGCACTGGGGACGTTGTTAGTTACCTGGTAAAAGGGGCACTCTTCCCCCGTGGCCCTGCCGGCGAGACGAGCTTCTCGCCGGAGGGGCTATTTGTCCCCACACCTGCCCGACGGCCGCGCAATCCCGTATCATTGCCCCCGGAACATCAGCATTCGTACCGGGAGATCTTTTGAAGAGCATCGAGAATTTGGGCCTTGGCACCCTCTTTTGCCTGGCCATAGCCGTTCTAGCGTGGATTTTTGGCAAGCAGGTCGAGGTCGTCGGAGGTCCCGTCTTTGGCATCCTCATCGGCATGCTCCTGGCCCTGGCAACCAGCGGCAAGGACACCTCAAGCCTAGCGCCCGGCGTCAAGTTCACGTCAAAGTACGTGCTTCAGGCGGCCGTCGTGCTCCTGGGCTTTGGCCTCAACCTGAGCCAGGTGGCAAAGGTCGGCGTCACGAGCCTGCCTGTCATCGCGTCCACCATCACCACGTCCCTTGTGGTTGCGTATGTTATGTGCCGTGCGCTCAAGGTGCCCGGCCGGACGGCAACGCTCATCGGCGTCGGCTCCTCCATCTGCGGAGGCTCCGCCATCGCCGCGACGGCGCCCGTCATCAAGGCCGATGACGAGGAGGTTGCGCAGGCCATCTCCGTCATCTTCCTCTTCAACGTCATTGCCGCGCTGGTCTTTCCCACGCTGGGCAGCGCGCTTGGCCTCACCAACGAGGGCTTTGGCTTGTTTGCCGGCACCGCCGTCAACGACACCTCCTCCGTCACCGCCGCGGCCGCGGCCTGGGACGGCATGCACCCCGGTGCCAACACGCTCGATGCGGCAACCATCGTCAAGCTGACGAGGACCCTGGCAATCATCCCCATCACGCTTGCGCTGGCCTTCTGGCAGATGCACCAGGAGCGACGCGCCGGGGCCGAGGCGGCCAGCACGTTCAGCCTGCGCCGCGCCTTCCCCACCTTTGTGGGCCTCTTCGTGCTGGCCAGCCTTGCGACGACGCTGCTTGCCCTGCCCGCCGCGGTGACTGCGCCGCTCAAGGACCTCTCGAAGTTCCTGATCATCATGGCCATGAGCGCCATCGGCTTCAACACCAACATCGTCAAGCTCGTGCGCGGCGGCGCAAAGCCCATCGCCCTCGGGGCGTGCTGCTGGATGGCAATCGCCCTGGTCAGCCTTGGCATGCAGCACGTCATCGGCATCTGGTAGCCACGACGAGAAGGGCTTCTCGCCTGACGCGCGGGGGCGTGCCGCAGGGGGCGTGCCGCGGGGGCCGTGAACGCCTGGCCTGTCAAAACAGCCGTGCAGCGAACGCCTGAGTTGAAGACAGGCGTTCGCTGCACGGCTGAATTGCTACCTCAGGCGTTCACGGTGCCAGGAGGCAAAGCCAGCAGGCATCCCAACAGCCGCAAGGATGTCCCTTTTACCTGGTAACTAACAACGTCCCCGTTTACAGGTCCTGCTTGGTGAGGATCTCTTGGGGGATGAGGCCGCACTTCTGGATGATGGACGAGAAGTACGCGGCCTGCTCGTCGCTCAGGCCCTCCAGCATGGAGGAGAAGTCCTGGACCTCGACGTTCTCCTGCGTGGTGCGCTCGTTCTGGTCCGGGTCCGGGTAGCGCTCCATGGCGCGCTCCAGCATGAGGCGGTACGCGGGCATGAACGGCGTCACCTTGTAGCGGCCCTCGAGCATTGCCTGCAGGCGTTGCAGCAGGTTGAGGCCCGCGCGGTCGATGTCGCCCCAGTACAGGACCTCTATGGTCTCCGCGCCCAGGGTCTCCAGAAGGCCGGACAGGCGGTTGTTCTCTATGACGGGGTTGCCGCCGCCCAACACCACGCCGTGCACGCGCTCGCCCAGGATGAGGGAGCGGCCGTCCTCGTACATGAGGTCGCGCACGTCAAGCCAGGGGTCGAGGTTCTCGGTCACCAGGATCTTCATGCTCTTGCGGCGACGCGGCACGTGGTAGAGCATGTCGGCCTTGGGAACCAGGCGATGGCCGATGAGGTCGTCGGCGCCCATGGCGCGCAGAAGCTTGTGGCCGTCCGCGCCGTACTCAAAGAACTTCTCGTTGCCGCCCATCTTGTACGCCAGCTGACGCCGCGTGAGGTCTCCCGGAAGCTCGCCCTCCTGGAGCGCCGCATCGATGCCGCGCAGCTCGCGCTCGTAGAGGGTGAAGGCGCCGGGGTGCGAGAGCAGCCAGCCGTTCATCCACAGGCGAGGGTCAAGCTGCACGATCTGCTCGCGCAGGGCGGTCTCGGACTCACCGCCGCGACGCACGTACGGCACGTCGGAGAGGTTGTCTCCGCGAGACCTGCGCTCAAGCCCGCGACGGCCGCGGCCGCGCACGCGGGCACGCCCGCCCGACCTGCCGTTGGACTGCTCGTCGGCGGCGGGCTCGGCAGTGACCTCGGCGGCAGGAGCGTCGGCAGGCTCGGCCGCGGCAGGCTCGGCCGCGGGCTCCTCAGCAACCTCAGGCGCCACCTCTGCAGCATCGCCCTTCTCGGCGAGAAGTGCCTCTGCCTGCGGCTCGTTGGCCACGGCGTCGGTCTCCGCGGCAACGGGGGGCTGCTCCGTGGTGGCCTCCGTGGCAACGGCCTCGCCAGCAGCCTCGGCTTCCACCGCGGCAGCCTCCTTGGCCAGGAGCCGCTCGGCCTCGGGGCCCTTCACCACGATGTCCTCAACGGGCTTCTTGGTCCTGCGGCGGCGCGTGCGCTTCTTAGGAGCCTCCTTGGCGGGAGCGGAAGACGCCTCAGGCGCCGCCTCGGGCGCGGCCTCCCCAGCCGCGCTTACGGCCTCAGCCTCAGGCTCGGCCGCTGCGGCAGCGGCCTCCGGCAGCGCCGGGGCCTCCTTGGCGGCCGGCAACGCGGCCTTCTTGCCCTTCGCGTCCTCCTTGGCCTCCGCGGCCTTCTCCGCGGCCTCGGCCTTTGCCTTGGCGCGCGCGGCACGGGCTCCCCTGCCCGGGCGGACGGACTTCTTCTTGGCCTCCGGCTCCGGCTCAGGCCCAACGGCCTCCACCGCATCCTCAGCCTGCGGCTCGGGCTCCGCCACCGGAGCGGCCTCGACCTCGGCAGCGGCCGCCTTAGCAACCTCGGCCTCCCCCTCGGGCTCCGCGGCCTTCTTCCTGCGCGTCCTGCGCCTGCGAGCCGGCTTCTTCTCCGCCGGCTCGGTGGCAGCCTCCTCGGAAGGCTCCGCGGGCTTCTCGCCAGCCGCGGACGCCTCGGCAGCGGCGTCCTCGGGCTCTGAGGCGGCCTCGCCCAGACTCTCGGGCACGCGCAGCGTGAACGCCTCGCCGTCGCCCTTGGCGTCGACGGCCGGCACGCGGTCAAGCACCTTGGCCTTGGCAACCTCGATGAGCGCGCTCTGGTACTCGCCAAACTTCTCGGTCGCGCGCACGAGGTCCGCATCGGTGACCTGGTCGCCCTTCACGCGCACGAGCGCGGAGGCCAGGCTGCCGGCAAAGCTGCGCTGCGCGGCCGGAAGGGCATGGCACAGCACGTCGGTTATGTAGTTGATACTTTCTCGCTCTTGCAAGCTGAGCTTTCTTGCCATGTGGGGCACACCTTTCAAACATTCAATAACTCAAGGTCAAAACTCTAGGCAACACCCAGGAGGTGCCCCGGCGCCCCGCAGGCCAGGCCACCCCCCACAGCGAGAAGCGCTTCTCGCCGGCAAAGATCCGTTATGACAGAGCCCTCTCCAGCGCGTCGAGCAGCTCGCGGCCGCGCGCGTCATGCGCCACCAGGCAAACCTCGCGTGCCGGCTCCTGGCCGGGCTCGGCATCGTCGTCCAGGCGCGTCACGTAGACGTCCATGCGCTGCGGCCCGATCTCATCCGCAAACTGCTCTCCCCACTCGATGGAGCACACGCCGTCCGCGCCAAGCACGTCAAACAGGCCGGTGTCCTCCAGCTGGTCGGGGTCGTCAAGGCGGTAGAGGTCAAAGTGGTAGAGCGGCAGGCGGCCACCCTCGTAGACCATCTCGATGGTGAAGGTGGGGCTCGTCACGTCGTCCGTGATGCCAAGGCCGGCGGCCATGCCCTTGGTGAGCTGCGTCTTTCCGGCTCCCAGGTCACCCGTCAGCACCAGCACGTCGCCCTCGGCAAGGCACTCGCCCAGAGCGCGGCCCACGGCCACCGTCTGGGGCTGCGAGCGCGTCACCACGCTGAGCTCGTCGGCCGTCCGGCGCACCGGGGCCATGTCCTTCCTGACGTCGTTCTCACTCATGTGCGTCCTCCTTGGCGGGGTGTTCCTTGAGCCAGTTGCCCACGAGGGTCAGGTCCTCAATGAGCAGCGGCTCCCACTCCTGGTGGTAGAGGCAGGCGGCCGGGTGAAACGTCGGGCACACCACAAAGTGGCCGGTCTGGTGCAGGCGGCCTCGCAGGCTCATGACGCCGGCGCCGGTGCGCAGCACAAACTGCGACGCAAAGTTCCCCAGGCAGACGATGACGTCAGGCCAGATGCTCCTGATCTGCTCGCGCAGGAAGGGAGAGCACGCCTGGATCTCCTCCGGCCGGGGGTTGCGGTTTGACGGCGGGCGGCACTTGATGACGTTGGCGATGTAGACCTCCTTGCGCGTGAGGCCCGCGTAGGACAGAAGCTCGTCCAGCTTGTGGCCGGCCGCCCCGACGAAGGGCTCGCCCTGGAGGTCCTCGTTGCGCCCGGGCCCCTCCCCCACGAACATGACGCGGGCATGCGGGTTGCCCACGCCAAACACGAGGTTGGTGCGCGTCTGGCCGAGGGGACACAGCTGGCAGTTGCCCATCAGGTCACGAATCTCCTGGAGGGAGACCTCGCGAGGCCCCTGGTGCTCGTGACCTGGGATGTGCATCACCGACATGCGTCCACCTCCTGCGGCCTAGGTGTAGATCTTCTGCAGGCGCATGCCAAAGTCGCAGACCACCTCGTAGTTGATGGTGCGGCGCTGGGCCGCCATCTCGTCGGCGGTGATGCGCTCGTCACCGTCGGCGCCAATGAGCGTGACCACGTCGCCGGCTTCCACGGGGCCGGTGGGCTTGTAGCTGCGCGTGCTGTTGACATCCACCGCCAGCATGAACTGGTCCATGCAGATGTTGCCCACCTGACGGGCACGCCTGCCGTTGACAAGTACGTCCATGTTGTTGGAGAGCTCGCGGGCCAGGCCGTCCGCGTAGCCCACCGGCACGGTGGCTATCTGGATGTTCTGCTTGGGCACGCGGTAGGTCATGCCGTAGCCCACGCCGTCTCCCACCTGCGGGTACACCACGCGCGTCACGCGTCCGCGCACGCTCATGACCGGCTCCAGCTCAATGCGCGGGACCGTGGTCTCCGCAGGCTGGAGGCCGTAGAGGCCAATGCCCACGCGGCACATGTCGTAGTGGCACTCCGGGTGGAGCACCGTGCCGGGCGTGTTGTCGCAGTGCACGAGGCCCGTGGAGAGGCCCGCGCCGCGCAGCGCCGCAACCGCCTCGTTGAAGCGGTTGAGCTGCAGGGCAAAGTCCCAGTCGTCCAGGACGTCGGCCGTGGCAAAGTGCGTGAACGTGCCGGCGCACTCAAGGCCGCGGTGGAAGTCGATGGTGCGGCGGAGCTCCACCACGTCCTGCCTGCGCACGCCGATGCGCGTCATGCCCGTGTCTATGGCCAGGTGGTAGCGGGCCACCCGGTCTGCCGCCGCGGCGGCCTCGCCCAGCGCCAGGGCAAAGTCGGCCGTGTAGACGGAGGGCATGAGGTCGTACTCCACGAGCGTGCCCACGCACTCCGCCGGCGGCTCGGAGAGGATGAGGATGGGCATCTGCACCCCGGCCTGGCGAAGCGCCACGCCCTCCTCGACGGTTGCCACAGCAAGCTGGCTTGCGCCGGCCTGCTGCATGGTCTTGACGCACTGGATGGCACCGTGGCCGTAGGCGTCCGCCTTGACCACGCACATCATCTGGACGCCACGCTCCAGCTGGCGCTTGAACGCCTGCGTGTTGCGCCTCAGCGCGGACAGGTTGACCTCAACCCACGACCAACGCGTGTCCGGGCACTTGACCTTGTCCATGTCCTTCTCCCTCCTGCTGCCCAGACAGACTACGCCTGTTGGCTCTCGGACGCATCCTCGAGGCCGGCCAGGGCCGCGCGCTCCTCGATGGCGTCGGCCGCGAGGCCGATGGAGTCGATGAGGTCGCACGCCATGACGCCGCGAGAGCCCAGGCGCTCGGCGGCGACGGTGCCCGCGTAGCCGTGGATCTCGCACACGAGGGCGGCCATGAGCGGCAGGTTCTCGGACTGGCCGCCCACCTGCGCCAGGTAGGAGGCCATCATGCCGGAGAGCACGTCTCCGGAGCCCGCCGTGGCAAGCGCCGCGGGGCCGGGCTTGGGAAGCACCGCCTGGTCGACGCTCACGCAGCCTGTGGCAGAGCCCTTGGAGGCCACCACGATCTCGGAGCCGCCGTCGCTCCAGACAATCTGGCGCGCGCACTCGAGCTGCTCGGAGAGAGACGTCGGCGGCATCTCGGCACGGCCGGTAAGGCGGCCGAGCTCCCCGCGGTGGGGCGTCAGGATGAGCGGCGCGTCCCTGCGGGTGAGCTCCGGGAAGTCAAAGAGCCTCCCCTCCGTCAGGCGAGAAAGGCAGTTCAGGCCGTCGGCGTCAATGACCAGCGGGGCCTCGCTGCGCAGGAGCGCACTCACCACGGCCACGGTGCCGCTGGAGACGCGCATGCCCGGGCCCACCAGCACGGCTGAGGCGCTCCTGGCCATCTTGGCCACGCGCTCGGCTGCGTCGGCGGTGAGGACGCCCTCCGCGTCGCAGGGAAGCCCCACGACGGGAATCTCCAGCAGGTGCGTCTGGCACACGGCCGCAATGGCCTGCGGCACGGCCAGCGTGACGTAGCCGGCGCCCATGCGCGCGGCGGCACGGGCGGCCATGATCGGGGCGCCCGTGAAGCGAGAGGAGCCTCCCACCACGAGCACGGAGCCGCGGGTGAACTTGTCCACGGAGGCGCTCGTCTCCACCATGACGTCGCGGTAGTCGGCGAGGTCGGTGCGCCAGGCCACGGGGTCCGCCTCCACGCAGAGGCGCTCGGTCTGCTCGGCCAGCGGGGCCACCACGATGGCGCCGCAGACGTCGCGGCCGTCGTCGGCCAGAAGGCCGGGCTTCAGGGCCAGCATGGTCACCGTGAGGTCGGCCACCACGCAGGCGCTGCCGGCCTGGCCGGTCTGGGCGGAGAGGCCGCTGGGGACGTCGACGGAGACCACGCGGCAGCCGGAGGCGTTCACGCACTCGATCCAGATGTCAAAGGGGGCGCGCACCTCTCCGTGAAAGCCCGTGCCCAGCATGCAGTCAAGGACGACGTCAGCCTCGTCCAGGACCTCGTCGAGCTCGTCGCGGGAGGGGCCCACGGTCACGGGCACGCCCGCCTTGACGGCAGCCTGGGCCACCTGACGTGCGAGGTCGCCGGAGATCTGGTCCGGGTCCATGGGGCACACGGCCTGGACCTTGAGGCCGCAGGCCAGCAGGGCCTCTGCGGCCACCCAGCCGTCGCCGCCGTTGTTGCCCATGCCGCAGAGCACGGCGACGCTCTTGGCGCCCTCAAGCTCCAGGACCTCCTGGGCGGCGGCGTAGCCGGCACGGTGCATGAGCTCGGACACGCTCACGCCCACGCGGGTGAGCTCGACCTCGACGCCCTTGATGTCCTCGACGTTCAGAACAGGCTGCATCTTCTACTCCTTTGGTGCGGCGTCTGCGGGGACCTGGTCGGCGTCCGCAAACGCGAGTGTTGTCTGCTGCTCGGCCGCCACGCGGGAGGCTGCCGCGAGCTGGCCGGTCTCATGGGCGCGGTCCAGCTCGTCGAGCACGGACCTCGCCTGACGGAAGGAGGTGGCCATCTCGCGCTCCGCGTTGGCACGGGCGTCGGGCTGGGGGCGAACCTCGTCGGTCACCGCCACGGCGTTGGCCACGGCCACGTCACGGGTGTAGGAGATGGAAAGAGCGATCTCCCGCACGCCCTGCTCGGCGGCAATCTTTGCGGCGCGCCCGGAAAGGACCGCCTTGGGCCTTCCGGTGGCGTCGGCGGCCACGCTCACGTCATGCAGACCCACGCCCTCGGCAAAGCCGCAGCCCAGGGCCTTGAGGACGGCCTCTCGGGCGGCAAAGCGGGCGGCGTAGTGCTCCGCGGGACGAGCGCAGCGCTCGCAGTAGGCACGCTCGTCGTCGGTGAAGACGCGGCGCAGGAAGCTGGGCCTGCGCCTCATGACGCGCTCCATGCGCGAGATCTCAAGCATGTCGACGCCAATGCCCGCCAACGCCATGCGCCTCTTACCTCCCGGAGGGTCCCAAACGGAAGGGCCGCCCCGACGGCCATCTGGGCGTCGGGGCGGCTCCCGCAACGTAAGCCAGTCTTTGATTGTACCGTGTGCGCCTACTCCACCGTGACGGACTTGGCAAGGTTGCGCGGCTTGTCCACGTCACAGCCACGCGTGCGCGCCACGTAGCGGGCAAGGATCTGCAGGTGCACCACGGCAACGATGGGGACGAGAAGCTCGTCTGCCACGGGCGGGATCCACAGCACGTGCTCGCAGAGGGACGCCACGGACTCGTCGCCGTCGGTGGCAACGGCCACGCAGACGGCGCCGCGGGCGTTGACCTCCTGGATGTTGGACACGGTCTTGTCGTGCACGCGGTCTGCCGGGACGATGGCCACCACGGGGAAGCCCGGCTCAAGAAGGGCGATGGGCCCGTGCTTCATCTCGCCGGCGGGATAGGCCTCGGCGTGCAGGTAGCTGATCTCCTTGAGCTTGAGGGCGCCCTCGTAGGCGGTGGTGGCGTTGACGCCACGGCCCAGGAAGAGGGCGGAGGTGGCGCTGCGGAAGACCGCCGCGGCCTGCTTGTCCTGCCAGGAGCGCGAGATCACCTCGCGGATGGCGTCCGGAATGGCGGTGAGGTCCTGGTAGTGGGCCGCGACCTCCTCGGCGCTCATGGCGCCGTGGCTCTGCGCCAGGCGCAGGGCAAAGAGGGCGCAGGCCACCATCTGGGCCGTGTAGGCCTTGGTGGAGGCAACGCAGACCTCGGGGCCGGCCTGGACGTACATCACGCCGTCGGACTCGCGGGCGGCGGTGGAGCCCAGGACGTTGGTGACGGCGAAGACCTTGGCGCCCATCTCGTGCATTTTGCGGGCGGCCGCCAGGGTGTCGGCCGTCTCACCAGACTGGGTGATGATCACGCAGAGGGTGTGGTCGGTCACCAGGACGTCCTGCTCGTAGTTGAACTCGGAGGCGTAGTCGCAGATGACGGGGACCTTGGCCCAGGTCTGGATGAGCGTGCGGGCAATGAGGCCCACGTGGTAGGAGGTGCCGCAGGCGATGAGGTAGATGCGGTCGACGGCGGCCAGCTCCTCCTCGGTCATCTTGAGCTCGTCCAGCAGAATGCCCTTCTCGCCAAGGCGGCCGGAGAGCAGGCGCTCGATGGCCTCGGGCTGCTCGGCGATCTCCTTGGCCATGAAGTCGGCGTAGCCGCCCAGGGTTGCCGCGGAGGCGTCCCAGTCGATATCGATGGCGGAGGGCTCGGCCACGGGCAGGCCCTCGGAGTCAAAGACCTCGACCTCGCCAGCCTGGGAGAGGCGGCCGAACTGGCCGTTCTCGAGCTGGATGACGCGGGATGTCACGCTGGCAAGCGGCGTGACATCGGAGGCGCAGTAGGCGCCGTCGGCCGCAGAGGCCACCACGAGCGGGCTGCCGTTGCGGGCGACCACGATCTGCCCGGGGGCGTCGGCGCAGACCGCGGCGATGGCCCAGGAGCCCTCCAGGCGGCGGCAGGCGTTGCGCACGGCGGTCAGCAGGTCTCCCTTGGCGGGACCGGCCCAGGCGTCCTCGATGAGGTGGGCAATGACCTCTGAGTCCGTGTCGCTAGCGAACTCGTGGCCGTTGCGCGAGAGGTAGCTGCGCAGCTCGCGGTAGTTCTCGATGATGCCGTTGTGGACGATGGCGATGCGCCCGGAGCAGTCGCGGTGCGGGTGGGCGTTCTTGTCGGTGGGCGCGCCGTGGGTGGCCCAGCGGGTGTGGGCGATGCCGGTGGTGCCCACGAGGTTGGCCGTCTTGCAGCGCTCGTCCAGCACGGCCACGCGACCGGCGCACTTGACGCCGTGGAGCTCGCCGTCGGTGGAGAGGACCTCCACGCCGGCGGAGTCGTATCCGCGGTACTCAAGCGTCTTCAGACCCTCTACCAGGAAGTTCACGGCCTGGTTCTTGCCGGTGTAGCCAACGATTCCGCACATGGGGGACGTCCCTTCTTCTGCGGTGCCAACTGGTGTGCACCACTGGTATCTGCTTTTTAATGCCAGTCGATAATAGCACCTTTGACTGGTATTGCAATTCAGAACCAGCGTCCACGACCCCCTCCACACAAAAGGCCCCGCACGGCAAGCAGCGCGTGCGGGGCCGGGAAAGTTGACAAAGGGACTGTCCCTTTGTCAACTACGCCTTGAAGGGGGCGAGGGCCTCGAGGACGATGGCGTTGGCGTTGGCGCAGAGGCGCTCGTCGGGAGCCTCTGCCAAGACGCGGACGAGGGGCTCGGTGCCGGAGGCGCGCACGAGCACGCGGCCGTTGCCCTCAAGGTACTTCTCGGCCTTCTCCACGGCTGCCTTGACCTCGGCGGACTGCATGGCGGCGTCCTTGTCGGTCACGCGGACGTTGTCGAGCTGCTGCGGGTAGAGCGTGACGGGACGGGTGAGCTCGGAGAGCTTCTCGCGCTCGGCGCGCAGGACCTCCATGACGCGCAGGGAGGTCATGATGCCGTCGCCGGTCTTCTCGAGGTCGCCGAAGATGATGTGGCCGGACTGCTCGCCGCCCAGGGTGTAGCCGTTCTGGCGCATGCAGGCGTAGACGTTCTTGTCGCCCACCGCGGTCTTCTCGTAGGAGATGCCGGCGGCGTCGAGGGCGCGGAAGAAGCCAAA
Source organism: Paratractidigestivibacter faecalis (assembly GCF_003416765.1). Classification (NCBI taxonomy): domain Bacteria; kingdom Bacillati; phylum Actinomycetota; class Coriobacteriia; order Coriobacteriales; family Atopobiaceae; genus Paratractidigestivibacter; species Paratractidigestivibacter faecalis. Next base: position 1,648,554 of record NZ_QSNG01000001.1, read on the forward strand.
GTTGGACATGACCGTGGGGACGACGGTCTGCTTGGCCAGGCGGCCGTGCTTGGCCATGTAGCAGCCGCAGACGTAGAGGATGAGGTCGCCGTCGACCACGTGGCCGCGCTCGTCAACGGCCAGGCAGCGGTCAGCGTCGCCGTCGTAGGCAAAGCCCACGTCAAGGCCGTTCTGCACCACAAAGCGCTGCAGCTGGTCGATGTGGGTGCTGCCGCAGTCGACGTTGATGTTGAAGCCGTTGGGTGCGTTGTTGATGACGTGGGTCTCTGCGCCCAGGGCGTCAAAGACCGGGCGAGCCACGGAGGAGGCGGAGCCGTTTGCGCAGTCCAGGCCAATCTTCAGGCCCTGCAGGCTGAAGCCGCAGGAGGCAATAAGGTGGCTGATGTAGCGGTTGCGGCCCTGCATGTAGTCGACGGTGCAGCCGATGGCGTCACCGGTGGCCAGCGGAACCTCGCTCTTGCCGTCGATGTAGTCCTCGATGAGCTCAAGGACGTCCTCGTCCATCTTGAAGCCCTCGCGGTTGACCAGCTTGATGCCGTTGTCGGTGTAGGGGTTGTGGGAGGCGGTGATCATGACGCCGCAGTCAAACGCGCCGTCGACGACCTCGAAGGAGACGCCCGGGGTGGGGATGACGTGAAGCATGTAGGCGTCGGCGCCGGAGGCAACCAGGCCGCTCACCAGGGCGCTCTCGAACATGTAGCTGGAGCGGCGAGTGTCCTTGCCCAGGATGACGCGGGCCTTCTTGGCCTGGCGGGCACCGTAGTACCAGCCCACAAAGCGGCCGATCTTGTAGGCGTGCTCCACGTCAAGTCCCTCGTTGGCACGGCCGCGGAAGCCGTCGGTGCCAAAGTACTTCATTGTTCGCTCCTCTCGTCTGACGGCGAGAAGTGCTCGCCGCCTCATAGAAAAAGGGAGCCCGTCGAATGATCGACAGGCCCCCTGAAGTCCAAGTAGTGCCTCGAAGGCCTAGCGCTTGGAGAACTGCGGACGCTTACGAGCCTTCTTGAGGCCGTACTTCTTACGCTCGACCGCACGGGCGTCGCGGGTAAGGAAGCCAGCCTTCTTGAGGTCGGCGCGGTACTCGCCAGCCTCGAGGAGGGCGCGGGAGATGCCCAGGCGGCAGGCGCCGGACTGGCCGTTGATGCCGCCGCCGTCGCAGTTGGCGAGGACGTCAAAGCGATCAGCGGTCTCGGTCAGGCGGAGCGGGGCAAGGGCGTTGTCCACGAGCTGCTGACGACCAAAGTAGTTGAGGGCGTCGCGGCCGTTGACGATGAACTTGCCGGTGCCGGGGACGAGGCGGACGCGGGCGACAGCCTCCTTGCGGCGGCCAGTGCCCCAGTAGACAGCGGTGGTGTTCTCAGCCATCGTTAGGCCCTCCAATCAATCTGCGTGGGGTTCTGGGCGGCGTGCGGGTGCTCGGGGCCAGCGTAGACCTTGAGCTTCATGCCCTGGGCGCGGCCGAGGGTGGTCTTGGGAAGCATGCCCTTGACGGCGTGCTCGATGACGCGCTCGGGGTGCTTGGCCATAGCCTCGCGGAAGCTCTCGAACTTCAGGCCACCGAGGTAGCCGGAGTAACGCCAGTAGCGCTTCTGGTCAGCCTTGTTGCCGGTCAGGACAACCTTGTCAGCGTTGACGATGACCACGAAGTCACCGGTGTCAGCGTTGGGGGTGTACTGCGGCTTGTTCTTGCCACGAAGGATCATGGCAGCCTTGGTGGCAAGACGGCCGAGGGTAGCGCCCTCAGCGTCGATGAGCACCCAGTTGCGCTCGACCTCGCCGGCCTTGGCGTAACGAGTCGACTTCTTCACTTGACTCCTCCTACATAACTACGTGTTCTGGCAGTTCCTGGACGAACCGCCAGGATGCTTTCTGTTCAGAGATTACGGGGCTCTGTGTGCAAAAGCTTGTTGATTATACGACATACCAGCAGTTTTAGCCCCATGAATTTGCCTTCACAAAGCAGACACGTAGCCGGCGAGAAGGGCGCGGGACGGCCCTACTCCTCGGGGTGGAGGAAAGCGTCGATCTCGGCCAGACGAGCCTCCGCCTGGCGGCGGCCCTGCAGGTAGAGGTCGAGCAGCGGCGCGCCCTCATGCTCCATGACGCCCACGGTGACGGGCTTCTCGGGAGCTATGACCAGGCAGCGCCCCGAGGCCTCGAGCTCCCAGAGCTGCTGGCGGCAGGCGTTGTAGCGCTCCGCGCGGCTGCGCAGGGCGTCGATGTAGTACGGGAAGCTGTCGTAGCGGTGGGAGCGCAGGACCATCTGCTCCGTGGTGCCGTGCTTGACGAAGTCGCGGTCCTGGGTGACCACCACGAGGGCGCGGCTCGCGGGGACGTGCCCCTCGACGGCGCGCGAGCCTGGAAGGCCCAGGGCCACGCCAAAGGGGATGGCGTCCGTGGTGCCGCCATCCAGGTAGCGGTGGCCGTCGATGTCCACGATGTTTGAGACGCCGGGCAGAGAGGCCGAGGCGCGGACCTTCTGCGCATCCTCGGGCAAGTGGCAAACGGGCAGGTAGCCGGCCGTGCCGAAGGTGACGTCGGAGGCCACGGCCCACATGGGCAAGGGGTTCTCCTCAAAGGCCCGGTTGTCACAGGGGTCAAGCTCGTTCTGCACGTGGTCGTAGACAAACTCGCCGCCGGTCATGTCTCCGGTCTTGGCGAAGGAGAGGAAGCTCATGAAGCGCTTGTCGTCGCGGAAGGCAAGCATGACGCGCATGGTGCGGCCGATCTGCCCGCTCTTGAAGCTCACGGCGTTCATGGCGCCGGCGGAGGTGCCCCAGACGCTTTGGAAGTCGGTGAGGCCGCGCTCCATGAGGACGTCGAGGACGCCAGCGGTGAACATGCCGCGGAAGCCGCCGCCCTCCAGGACGAGTGCGGGTGCCGTGGTCTGAGAGCTCTGATTGGTGTCAGGCATGCGTCCCTCCTGGGTCTTTTTGGGTTCTTCTGCGAGGTTATACCCATCACGCGACGGGCGGCGAACAAAAAGCGGCCGGGCGCGCGAGGCGTCCGGCCGCGGAGCGTACATGGTGGAGGTGCGGAGAATCGAACTCCGGTCCAAAGCAAGTCCCTGACAGGTGTCTCCAGGCTCAGTTGCCGGTTAGGTCTCAGCTGCCGCGCACCCGGTAACCCGCGCTTGGCAACCCAGCCGGTTCAGTCTTATCGCACGGCATACCAGCCACGTCCGCGCGAGCATCTCCCTAAATGACGTCGCCCTGGGAACGGGAGCAATCCCCAGTTTGACGCGCCGCTATTTAATTAAGCAGCGAGAGCCAGAGGCTCAAAAGAGTTGTTGTCGTCAATTCAATTTGACGGTACCCCTGTTTAGCGTGGCGAGGAGACCACGGCCTGCTGCCCATCTCAGACCCACCTTGTCGAAACCAGTCACCCCCACGAGATGGAGTTGGGGCGCTGCCACCATGCGGCTGTCAAGTTGCGTGCCGCACCCTGGGGTGCGACGGACTGTTATTCTACCCACTTTTGCCCCGGACGCAACGCGCGGGAGCCGGAGGCCGCGGCTCCCGGAGGCCATCGGACGGTCCGGCAATGCGCAGAACACGCCTTCGTGTGAGTGATTTGCCAAGCGCTGTGCAGAAGCGGCCTTCGTGCGAGCCCGATTTCGGCCTTTTCTAAGGATATAAATTTATCAATGTATACCCATTGCGAGAATCCGCTGGTTGAAGTGTCGTTTAATAGTTGATATTGCATAGAACATCGAGGGTCGCGGCCCTCGACCTCGGGTAGTGCTCACACGAAGGTCACTTTTGCACAGGCCCATCCGAATCACTCACACGAAGGCACGTTCTGCGCAGGATTTTGCCTCGTGCGGCCCCGCGAGCCATGGCACCCCATGAAAGTTAGCGACAGGGCGGCAGCCGGATCACGACGCAGGGCTATTCGGCCGCCGCGACCTCGGCATGACGCCGCTCACGGTCGATGAACATCACAAAGAAGCAGACGGTGAGCAGCCCCACGCCCACCAGGATCATCCTGGTGCCCAGCAGGGGAATGCACCAGTTGCCCAGCACGGCGCCCAGCACGAAGCAGACGATGACAAAGTAGCTGAGCAAGCCGCCACGCAGCTGCTCCTCGTCGCGCGAGTGGGCAAAGCTCACCATGGACTGCGTGCCACTCCTCAGGTTGCCGATGCACATGGTGGTAGCCAACGCGCGCCCGTGGAACTTGCGGAACGCCTGCACCTGGATGCCGCAGGCAAAGGAGGTGAGCCCGTTTGCCCTCAGGCTGTGGCCCTCGGGCACAAACGAGACGCCCACCAGCACAAGGATCTCGATGGCCAGGGCAAGCTGCCTCCAGTGCAGGTGCTCCTCGCGAGCCACCAGCTTGATGCCGTGGCACAGGGCAATGCCCAGGGCAAAGCAGACCACCGGCACGGCATAGTGCACGCACTGGGCCCAGTCGCCGCTGGCGAGGTTCACGCCAAAGAGCAGCATGTTGCCGGTCTGCGCGTTGGCAAAGACGTGGTCGCGCACCAGGTAGGAGTAGCAATCCATGAGGCCGCCCGACAGCGCGAGAAGAACCGCCAGCTCGATGGACTCGGACTCCTGGCTTGCGTGCCTCATGTAACGTTCTCCACCTTTCGACTCTGCGACCTACCGCGCGCCATTGTAGCCACGTCGCCGCCAGGCTTTGACGCGGGTTGCGCAATGGAAACAACCGCAGCGCCAGAAAAGCGCCACCCGGGGCTCGGACAGCGCTTCTAGCGGTTCATCTCCTTGAGGGCGCGGGCAATCTCTCGGTCGGAGTCGCGGCGGGCCATGTCGGCTCGCTTGTCGTAGAGCTTCTTGCCGCGGCACAGGCCGATGGCGAGCTTGACGCGGCCGTGCTCGTCAAAGTAGAGCTCCAGCGGCACCAGGGCCATGCCCTTCTGGCGGAGCTTTCCGTCCAGGTAGTCAATCTGGTTGCGGTGCAGCAGCAGCTTGCGCTTGCGGTCCGGGTCAACGTTCCACACGCCGCCGTTTGAGTACGGGTGGATGTGCACGCCGTGCAGCCATGCCTCCTGCCCGCGGATGAGGCAGAACGCGTCGGTGATCTGGCAGGCACGCTCGCGCAGGCTCTTGACCTCGGTGCCCGTGAGCGCCAGGCCCGCCTCGAAGGTCTCGTCCACAAAGTACTCGTGGCGAGCGGCCTTGTTGCGGGCAATGGTCTTCTTCTCTCGCTTCTGGAAGGCCATGGCTACTCCTCGCCGTCCTCGTCGGTGGAGTTGATGAGCTCCAGCAGCGCCTTGCAGGCAGGCTCGCCCACCAGGTCGCGGGCACGCAGGGTGAGGGCGGCAGCGGTGTTGCGGTCCCCATCGCGGGCGGCGTCACCTGCGCACATGAGCAGGCAGACGGCAATGTCGGCGTTGGCGCCGTCGGGCAGCCCCTCGGCGGAAAGAAGCTCGCGCATCTGGGCGTCGTCGACCAGGTCGGGGTCGCGGTCGGTGCCGGCGGCCTGGTCAAGTGCCGCCTCGAGGGCACCGTCCCGCACGCCGAAGTTGCGCGCCGCGCGCAGGGCCGCGGCGGCCGTCTGGGGCTTCTCGCTGACCTCGAACCAGCTGGCAAAGTTCACGAAGGCGCGGGCCAGGTGGCGCGCCTCGCTCGCACGCTCGAAGACGCTGAACGAGAGGGCCAGGAACTCCTGCATGTCGCCATCGACGCGGTAGAGGTCGGCCAGGTTGAGGCGGCTGCCGCAGTCCATGGGGTTCCAGCGGATGGCGCCCTTGAGCGCCGCGGCCGCGGCGTCGTAGTCGCCCACGTGGACGTTGGCCAGGGCCAGGTCGTTGTAGAGGCGGTCGAGCGGCTCGCCCACGGAGCGCAGCTCGCGCGGGTCCTTCTCGACGCGACGGTACGCCAGGCGCTCGAAGAGCGTGGGGAAGCTGAACCACTGCAGCTCGTCGGTGGTGGGGCAGTTCTTGTCCACGTACTCCTCGGCGTCCTCGGCAAGGTGGGCGAGAAGCTCCGCGGCCTGCTCGTCTTGACCCTGCAGCATGAGGCCCTCGCAGCGCTCGAGCTGCTCGGTGAGGCCGGTCTGGTCAGTCATCAATCCTCCAAGTTTTGGCGCTTGCGCGCTGGTTTTACGCATCGATTCTATAGCAGCGACGGCCGACGGCGCCCGCCGGCCTGGCGCCCGGGGCGCTCCGGCAGGCGGAAGTCTATCTGCCCACGGGCCACGTCCACGCCGACGACCTCCACCTCTACGCGCTGGCCCAGGCGCCAGACGGTACCCGTAGACTCCCCCACCAGGGCCATGCGGTCCTCGTCGTAGGAGTACCACTCGTGGCCCAGGGCCCGCACGGGGAGAAGCCCCTCCGCGCAGGTCTCGTCAAGGCTCACAAAGGCGCCAAAGCGCTCGCAGCCGGAGACCACACCCCTCTCCACCTGGCCGACGCGACCCTCGTAGAGCTCGGCCATCTTGACCTTCTGCGAGTCCCGGGCGGCGGCGTCGGCGGTGCGCTCCATGGAAGAGCAGGCCTCGCAGAGCTGCGGGAGCACGCGCTCGACGGCCCGCTGCTCGCGGCCGCCGTCCTTGCCGGCCAGGTGCGCCTTGAGCGCCCGGTGCACCACGTCGTCGGGATAGCGCCTGATGGGAGACGTGAAGTGGCAGTAGGCGGACGCCCCCAGGGCGTAGTGGCCCTCGTTGTGCGGCAGGTAGGTGGCGCGGCGCTGGGCGCGCAGCAGGAGGGCGCTGGCCAGGTACTCTCCGCCGGTCCCGCGGGAGCGCTCCAGAACGCGGCTGATGGCAAACGGGTCCCCGGCAAGAAGCGCCGCGGCGTCGCCCTCCTCAAGGAGGCCCATCTCGTCCAGGGGCAGGATGGTGCGGCGCAGGTCCTCGGCGGAGGGTCGCTCGTGCACGCGGAAGGCGGCGGGCACCTCGGCGTCGGCCAGGATCTTGGCCACGCACTCGTTGGCAAGAAGCATGGCCTCCTCAACCAGGCCCGTCGCGCGGCTGCGCTGGCGCACGGTGACGCCGGTGGGGTGGCCGTCGGCGTCCAGGGCCACCTTGGCCTCGCGCGTCTCGAAGTCGATGGCGCCGCGCTCGGCGCGCACGCGCTCGCGCAGCTCGCGGACCTGGTCCAGGACGCGCAGCATCTCTGCCAGCTGGTCCTTCTCGGCTGGGTCTGCGGGCAGGTCGGCGGCGCTGGAGCGTCCGCTCAGAAGGGCGTCCACCTCGTCGTAGCACAGGCGCGCGTTGGAGCGGATGGCCGAGGCCATGGCGTCGTAGCCGGTCACGCGGCCGCGGGCGTCAAGGCGCATGCGAACGGTCATGGCCAGGCGGTCCTCCTGCGGGCGCAACGAGCAGACGTCGTTGCAGAGGCGCTCCGGCAGCATGGGAATCACGCGGTCCACCAGGTAGACCGAGCAGGTGCGCGCCCGGGCGTCCAGGTCCATGGAGCTGCCCCACGACAGGTAGTGCGTGACGTCGGCAATGTGGACGTCCAGCTCAAAGCCACCGTCGGGCAGGCGGCGGGCGCCAACCGCGTCATCAAAGTCGCGCGCGTCGGCGGGGTCAATGGTCACGCAGAGCACGTCGCGCAGGTCGCGGCGGCGCGGCTCGGCCGCCAGGGCCTCCCCCACCGCGGGCACCACGTCCTCGGCCTCCGCAAGCGTCGACGGCGAGAAGTCCGTGGCCAGGCCATGGGAGGCAATGACGGACTCTATGTTCATGTCCAGCTCGTCGGCGGAACCCACGCGGCGGTCGAGCGTCACCGTGGCGGCCGTGTAGCGCGTGGGGTACTCCGTGATGCGGGCCACCACGACGTCGCCCTCGGCCACGCCCAGCCAGCGCGGGCTGGGGTCCTCGGGCACCACGAAGAAGTCGTGCCCCATGCGGGTGTCCAGCGGCACGACGGCACCCAGGGGCCCAGCCTGCCCAAAGCGGCCGATGAAGGTCTGCGTGGCCCGCTGCAGCACGGAGTGGACGATGGCCTTTCGGCCACCCCTGCCGTCGGCCAGGAACACCTGGACCTCGTCGCCGCTCATGGCCTCGCGCAGGCCCTGGCGAGCCACGTCGAAGGTGCCCTCGGACGTCTCCACCACGGCCACGCCGGGGCGCAGCACGCGCAGGATGCCGGTCAGGACCTTGCGCGGCCTGCGAGGCCCCTGCGCGCGGCCCCGCCTGGTGCTTCCGTGATGCGGCCTCTTGCGCGCCATGCTCTTCTCCCCAACGTTGCGTCCTACAAGAAGGGGGCGACGCGAATGGCTCGCGCCGCCCCCGAACTAGCTTGATGATACCCGGCTTAGACCTTGAGGTAACGCCTCATTGCCATGGCGGAGCCAAACAGGCCGATGACGACGCCGATGGCCAAAAGCAGGCCATAGGTGGCAAAGACCGTTGACTGGGCGATGTCAAACGAGAGGAAGCTCAGCGTGTCGGAGAGCTTGCCCAGAAGGGCGTTGCTGCCGGCGGCCAGCGCGGCAATGGCCAGGAGCGCGGCGATAAGCGCCTCCAGCGTGCCCTCCATGAGGAAGGGCCCGCGGATGAAGCCGTTGGACGCTCCGACGAGCCTCATGATGGCAATCTCGCGCCTGCGGGCGGTGATGGCCAGGCGGATGGTGTTGTTGATGAACACGAAGGCCACGAAGGTCAGCAGCGCCACCAGGACCACGGCCGCGATGCGGATGTAGTTGGCTACGCTGAACAGGCGCTCGACGGTCTGGCGGCCGTAGTTGACGTCGCCGGCGGGGTTGTCGGCGTCATCGCAGATGGACTTGAAGTCGGAGTCGGCGATGATTTTCTGGGCGGCGTCCTCCACCTGCTGCGGGTCGGTCAGCTTGATGACCAGGGAGGCCGGCAGGGGGTTCTCGCCGTCAAGGGCGGCGACGGCGTCAGCCGCGTTGCGGTTGGACATGGACGTGCGGTACTCCTCGAGCGCCTGGTCCTTGTCCTTGTAGGTGACGGACTCGACGTTGTCCCAGCCCTGGACCTTGGTCTGGAAGGCGGTGACGGCCGACTGGTCCGCATCGTCGGCGAGGAAGGCCTGGATGGTGACGGTGTCCTCGACGCTGCCCACCATGTTGTTGATCATGACGGAGCCCAGGACGAAGAGGCCGATGATGAAGAGTGAGAGGAAGATGGTGACCACCGCGCCGAGGACCGTGGTCCAGTTGCGGCGGAAGTGGTGGCCGCACTCCCTCAGGGAGTAGCCGATGTTAGAGGGCGCCATAGTAGCCGTAGCCTCCCTTCTCCTGGTCGCGGACCACGTGGCCGGCCTCCAGGGCGATGACGCGCTTGCGCATGGAGTCGACCATCTCGCGGTCGTGGGTGGCCATGACGACGGTGGTGCCAGCGCGGTTGATGCGGTCGAGCAGCTTCATGATGCCCAGCGAGATGGCCGGGTCGAGGTTGCCGGTGGGCTCGTCGCAGACGAGCAGCGGCGGGCGGTTGACCATGGCGCGGGCCACGGAGACGCGCTGCTGCTCTCCGCCGGAGAGCTGGTCGGGGAAGTTGTCCATCTTCTCGCCCAGGCCGACGAGGCGCAGCACCTCGGGGACCTGCGCCTTCACGACGGAGCGCGGCTTGCCGATGCACTCCAGGGCAAAGGCCACGTTCTCGTAGACCGTCTTGTCGGGCAGGAGCTTGAAGTCCTGGTAGACGGTGCCGATCTGGCGGCGCAGATACGGGACCTTCTTGTTCTTCATCTTGCCCAGGTCCTGGCCGGCCACGATGATCTGGCCGCCGGTGGCGCGCTGCTCGCGCGTGATGAGGCGCAGCAGGGAGGACTTGCCGGAGCCGGAGTGGCCGACGACAAAGACGAACTCACCGGGGTAGATGTCGAGGCTGACGCCGTCGAGAGCGGGCTTGTTGGGCTGGGCCGGGTAGACGAGTGATACGTTTTTGAACGAGATGGTCGGGACGCCGGTGCGAGAGACAGCCGGGGAGTCATCGCTTGCCAGGGGCGCGAAGACGCTGGTAAATCCGGGCTGGTCGGTGGGGTCCGCGGGCTCGCTGGCGGTGACGACGTGCACGGCCTCGGGCTCGTCGGCGCCGATCACGTCAAACTGACCGGTTGAGACGGGCGTGGGGGCAAAGGCGTCATCTGCCGCGCTTACCTGCGGATTGGCATCCGGCACGACGTTGAGCACACGGCCCGTGTCGTCCGACCCCTGTCGCTCAGTGGTGCGAAAGTGGTTGGCCACAGGAGCTCCTTTTCCGAATATCGGATTGGGCAATACGTTCGCAATTCTACCAAAGGCCACGTAGCGAGCCTGCGGCACACACAGGGCCGCCACACAGAAGGGACCTTCTCGCCATAAAGGCAAGAAGGTCCCGGGTGCGGCGAGAAGCGCGTTTGGCCTGGAAGTTGACAAAGGGACTGTCCCTTTGTCAACTTTTGCGGATTACTGGGCGGCGACGACCTTGGCCCAGTCGGCGTCGAAGGAGGCCATGCCCTGGTCGGTCAGGGGGTGCTTGAGGCACTTCTTGAGGGCGCCGAAGGGCACGGTGGCAATGTCGGCGCCCATGAGGGCGGCCTGGGTCACGTGGTTGGGCGTGCGGACGGAGGCGGTGATGATCTCGACCTCGTCGTCGACGTTCTTGCCCGTCCAGTCGTAGTTCTGGATGCAGGTGACGACGTTGGCCAGCTCGGAGATGCCGTCCTCGCCGATGTCGTCAAAGCGGCCGACGAAGGGGCTGACGTAGCGGGCGCCGGCGTTGGCGGCCAGAAGCGCCTGCGGGGCCGAGAAGATCAGCGTCATGTTGATGCGGACGCCCTCGGCGGCCAGCGTGTGGGTGGCGGCCAGCGACTCGGCGCAGATGGGGAGCTTGACCACGATGTTGGGGGCCAGGGAGGCCAGGTGGCGGCCCTCCTCGATCATGCCCTCGGTGGTCTTGGCCTGGGACTCCGCGGAGACGGGCAGGTCGCCGCACATCTTGGCGATCTTGACCATGTGGTCCTCGAAGTCGGCGAGCTTGCCGCCGGTGCGGGCGTACAGGCTCGGGTTGGTGGTGACGCCGGCAAGGCAGCCCCAGGAGAGCGCCTCGCGAATCTCGTCGAGGTCAGCGGTATCGATGAAGAACTTCATGCAATCCCCCTTCTGTTTTGCGTGCTTGTGCGTGCATTGGCCGCGTGGAATCGGTTCCACAGCCAGACGTGTAGAGGATACACCCTATGGGGCGGCAGGGTGCCGCGGGCGGAGGCGCTTCTCGACTGGCGAGGAGCCGCGGATTGCGGGGGTTGGCAGGGCGGTCGGGCCTTGAGGGACCTTTGAGCCGAGAAATGCGGGCGATGGCAGGGGCCTTTGTGCCAGCGGCCGCATTTCTCGGCTCTGGCGTACCGTTAGGCCGACGCTACTCCTCGGGCATCGATTCAAGCTCGGCCATTACTTGTTCAAGGTCCTCCGCGACATAGTCCTTCTCCATCTCATACTGAGCACGCACCGTCTCACTGGAGAGGAGACTGACCCTAAGCGCTGGAACGTCAATCGTGGCTGAAACCCAAGCCATGTCGAGGTCAATGTTCTTGTAGTCGTGAACTATGAAGTTGCGCATCCCCTTGACCAGGCGCCACGGAATGCCCGGAAAGGCCTCCAGCGACTCAGGCCCTTCAACGTGAGATACAAGCTCTCCGATACGGCTCAGAGAAAGAAGGACGGAATCCCTCGCATAGCGGTCGAGCGGCCAGCTACTTCCATCAAGCGAGAAGCGCTCGATCTTGCCCGCGACATCGTCGCAGCACTGGATCATCTCGACGAAGACCTCGACGTCTCTAGCGAGCATAGACGAGCCTTCCGTCGGCCTTTACCGAGTCGACGAATCGCCTGGAAGCTCCCGCAAGCGACGTCAGGCAGTCCACATCACGGCCCATTCCCGAGGCCAGGCTCTCTCCGAGCGCGTAGCGAGTGCTCGAGCTTGTCTCCGGATCAAACAGAACCAGGACGTCAACGTCGGACGAGGGCGTCTGCTCGCCACGGGCGAACGAGCCAAAGAGTGCGGCGCTTCTGACCGAAGGGCAGCTTAAGCATGCGGCGTGTAGCACCGCCGCAGCGGACTTTGCGTCTGCAACGGGCTCGCAAGCCGCAGCGGGACAGTCTTCGACGCGGTACTTCATCGCACTCCTCCCCGGCTTCGTGGCTTCCCTTACATGGAGTGTATCCCAACGAGCAGCGACATAGACCAGGCGCCGGCTGACGTTATCCTCGCGCCACGGATTGCGGGGTTTGGCAGGCGAGAAGGGCTTCTCGCCTGCAAAGCGCCACGGATTCGACGTCTTGGCAGAAAATCCGTGCCATACCCCGGTATTCGTGGCGCCAAAGGCCCCGTTGGCGAGAAACGCGTGCCAAAGCCCGGAATCCGTGGCAGAAGCGGCGGACGCGGCTGGCCCTAACGAAGCACGCGGTCGAGGATGCCTTGGGCAGTCAGGAGGTAGACGAGCTTTGCGCGCTCGGTCTGGACGTAGACGTCCTTCTCCACGGCATCGCGCAGGGGCAGGCGGGGCATGCGGAGCACCGTGGCCTGGCCGACCTGCTCCGTGGGAAGCTCGTCCATGTTGACGACGGTAATCCGGTCCGTCGCGCCGCCCGTGTCAGTGGCAATGCGGGCATAGGGGTGGCTCACCAGGCAGTATGTTGCTCGGGGAACCGCGGCCTCCCAACCCGCCGGGTAGCGCTTGGGCTCAAGAAAGAGCAGGTACTCCTGGCCTTCGCGCATGGGAGCCAGACCCGCGCCAGAACCGCCCTCGGATTCCGCGATGATGCGGTCAGCCCCAAACTGGGCGTTGTCGCCCGTGGAGGCGAGGCCGTCCTCCTTGACGAGGTAGCCCTCCATGACGTCAATGACGTCACCGGCGGCAAGCCCTTCTCCCTTGATTACGGAAGTGATGATCACCCGCTCGCGAAAGGCGTGGTAGACGTAAGAGCGCTCCCCCGTGAAGGTACCTACCGCAATGACGGGCGCGATCTGCTCCACGTTGTCGAAGGCCATAACGTAGCGCTGCCGGGCCTCCTCGAGCGTGATGTCGTCAAGGGTCAGGCCCTCGGCGTCGAGCTGGGCCATGACGTCGCCGCTGGTGTAGAGGCCGATCATGCCCTCGGACCCCGGACTCACGCGGTAGTCGATGTCATCCAGCGCAGGCTCACCCGCGTTGACGTCCGTCAGGCTGAGCCGCATGCCCACGGCGACAACGACGCAGACCGCCAGCATGGCGCCAAGGATGGCGGCAAAGCGCCTGGGTCCCATGGGCGCAAGCCTAAAGTCGCGCGCCCTCATGCGTCAGCCCTCCCCCGTCACGCGGCCGTCCGCCATGTTGTAGCGACGGTCGCAGAGCGCCTCCAGGGTCGGCTCGTTGTGGCTCGCCACCAGTATGGTCGCGCCGCGCTCACGCTCCTCGGCAAGAAGCCCGACCACCATCGCAATGCCGTCCACGTCAAGCGCGTTGGTGGGCTCGTTGAGCACCAACAGCTGCGGCCGCTCCATGACGGCCTGCGCGATGGAGAGCCGCTGCCGCATTCCCAGGCTATACGCCGAGAAGGGCCTGGCGTCGTCGGGGTCAAGGCCCACGCGACGCAGGGCGGCGTCCACCTCCGCCGGGCCGATGACGCCGCGGATGGACGCCAGCGCGAGGAGGTTCTTGCGGCCGGTCTTCTCGTCAATGAAGCCGGAGGGGCCAAGGACTATGCCCATGTCCGAGGGAAAGTCCGCGTCACGGCCAATGACCTGGCCAAAGACGCTGACGCTGCCAGAGGTCAGATGAATGAGGCCGCCCACGGCACGGAAGAGCATGGTCTTGCCAGAGCCGTTGACGCCAGCGAAGCCGTAGATGCCGCCACGGGGCAGCTCCAGGCTCACGTCATCCAGGACGGTTCGACCCTTGACGACCTTGGTTGCATGGCTGATGGCGATGAGGTCATTTGAGGCACCGGTATTTGCGGCACCGTTCACGGTAACGGTCATGGCGTCTCCAATCAGAGGATGTCGCAGCGCGCGACGGAACGCGCCAATGCGAGTGCGGCCAGAAGGCCAAGCACGGCGAGAAGTGCGCAGGACCCGGCGACGTCCATTCCGGCGGCGTCATGCCAGGCAAGCACCGCTCGCGCGGACGGCAGCCACGGCACCACCGGCACGGCAGCCGCAAGCGGCGCGTAGGCAAGCCCCATCAGCGCCGCAGCGTGAACGCCCAGCACAAGGGCCGCGGATACCACGGCGTCGATCCAAAGGGCCGCAAGGTTTGCGAGCAGGGTCAGGATCAGCGAGGCCAGAAGCTCCAGCGGCAGGGACGCGGCAAAGGTCGAGAGTGCTCCCGCGGGAAGCCCGCCGGCATCGGTCAGCGCGAGGACCAGCGCAGCCGCAGCGTTGCCCGCAAGCACGTAGTCCAGGCAGAGCGCCGCCAGCGTGAGCGTCCTTCTGGCTGTCCAAGCCGTCCGCGTGCCCAGGCGCGGCATTGCGCACGACGCCTGGGTCGTAAGCCCCGCAGGCACAAAGTCGCAGGCCAAAAACACGAAGATGGCCTGGGGAAGCAGGCAGGCCAACATGAGCATGGCGTCGGGACGGCCCTCGAGCTGCGAGACAAACGCCGCGCCGGCAACGTACTGGCCGAGGGCAAAATCCGCACCAGACTGGGCCAGCCACCAGACGACCAGCGCCTTTGCGGCAATAGCGGCAGCCAGGGCGCCGAGCGTTTCTCGCCTGACGTCAAGTGCCGACATCTTCCGCGCCTCCCTCCAAAAAGTCGGCCCGCCTCGAGAGGCGCAGGCACAGCAGCAGGAGAATCAAGACGAGCGTGGCTAGGCGGGCAGCACCGGGAAGCGACGCCGGAGGGTCTGCCGGATCTGCGGAGAGCACGAGCAGCCATCCCATCTGGAACTCCTCAGACACCAACGGAAGGGGCGCCAGGCTGAGGAGCACCTCGTAGCCTGCGTAGAGAAGCGCCGGCACGATGGCAAGAACGCCCCATCCCCACACAAGGCGACCGGCAAGCATGGCCATGCCAGCAGCGGCAAACCAGAGCGTGCCCAGCACCAGCTGCTGCGCGGCAAAGATGGCGACGTCAGGGGGAGCAAACGTCGTACCCGCTTTGACAAACGCCGCCGCCAGGCCAAAGGCGAGCTGGACGGCCTCAAAGACGACACCTCTGGCCACCAAGGCGACGGCGCACCGGAGCGTTGCTGCCTGCCGAGAAGGGCCGCGCACGAGCGACGCCGGGTGACCGAGACGGCTCATCTCTCCGCTGACGCCAAGGGCGTACAGCGGAAGGAACACGCAGGTGGCAAGGCCAAGGCCACAGAAGCGCTCGTAGGCGGCGGGCAGGGTGATGGCCGGGTCGAGGAGGGTCTCATCGACGGGAGAGGCCAACGCGGCCGCGCCCAAGACGGCAAGCACCGCGAGGGCCAGCAGGAAGCCGCGGTCAACCAGCGGCGCGGCGCGGTACAGGCCACGGGCGCTCATAGCAGCACGTCCCTTCTGCAGCTGGCGAGAAGGGCAACCGCCACCAGGGATAGCGCCAGCACGCCCAGGGGCTCAAGAACGAACGCAGCCGGCGAGTAGTCAACGTTGCCGTAGTCCAGAAGGAGGCTCGTCATGAGGCCGTAGGGGTTGAGCGCCTGGGGCAGCACCATGTTCGCGACGATAAAGAGCAAGGCGGGAACGCCGATGGCGACGAGCCTGTTGCCGCCGGCGCGGAGCGAGACGGCATAGGCCGCCGCAGCCCCCACACCTGACCACAGGGCCGCCTGGACGCAGTAGAGGACATTGCAGAGCAGGCGGCTCTGCGTGCGAAGGCTGCCAAAGAGCCCTTCGGAGAGCATGTCCAGGCCATCGGCGCCCGCGGTCCAAAAGCCGAGGAGACAGTAGGCATCGGGGCTTGCCACAGCAGGAAAGGCCAGGTAGGCAAGGAGCTGGGAGGCCACGAGCGTGGCCAGCATCACCGTGAACGCGGCGAGAAACGCCGAGATGGCGCCCGCGAGCACAAAGTCCACCAGCGAGGAGCGGGTTGCCGCGTTTGTCGCCAGGCCGTTCTTGACGTCTGAGCAGAAGCTGTCACCAAAGATCGCGGCCGCAAGCGGAAGCATCAGGTAGTTAATGAAGTACAGGAAGGGCTGCGTCCTCATGGCGGTGGTGTTGCCGGCCCATGCGACGGCGGCCAAGGGAAGCTCCGCCGCGTCATGCCCCCAGAACAGCAGGCACGTCTCGCAGAAGCAGACGCACATGAGGCCAAGGCAGAACAGCGCCACGTACGGCAGCGTCTTGGACCCAAACGCCCGCCGGAGCTGGAAGCAAAGCGTGCCGGAGAACCTCATGACGCACCACCCCTCTGCGGCTCCGCCGGGGATTCTTCCCCGGCGGAGCCCGACGAAGCTACCTCACGTTAAAGCAATAAGAACCGCTAAGCGTCGCGTTGCCAGAGTGATTTGCTTTGCCATACAAAGAAACGGATCCGGAGAACTGCGTGTTATAGGTCATCTCTCCCGTCCTTCTCTGGGAAACCAGAACGACCGATGAACACTGCCCCACGGACGGCAAATATACGTAGAAATAGCCGGGGGAGACACATCCCGAGTTAACGCTCACTGTGGCCTTGTTGTAGGCACTACTATGGTCACCATTCGCGATTTGCCTATATGAGGTATTGCTTAGGCTGCTGTTATACGTCCCACTGTATGAGGCAAATGCCGGAGCCACAAATCCACCCATCATAAGCAGCGACAGAGCAAAGCCCACAAGAAACTTCTTAACCCGTTTTTCCATGCGTTCACCTTCCAAACGAAGAAAGTCAGCTGATCGCACCACAGGCTAAAGACGCTTGTTTTTGGCTTGAACAATATAAAGTTTCATTCGGCCTCCCTTCGGGTCTCTGTAGCCAGAAACCTACCGAAAGGGGCGTCACGTGTCTGTCACTTGTGAGGTGACACCTTGTCATCCTCAGGCAAACCGACCTCTTGCTGAAGAATAAATCGCAGGTCGTCCATGGTGTTTATACCCAGCTTCTCGTAGGCCCGAGAGCGAAACGTTCCGAGGCTGCCAGACGAGACGTGGCGGCGTCCGCAGACCTCATTGGGGCTCACTCCCAGCGCAAGAAGGGCAATGGCCTCAGCCTGAGTCTCACTCAAGCCTCGGCCGCGCAAATAGAGCGTTGAGCGCGCGGCAATGTCCAGGGGCATGGGGCCAGCGGACGTATCCTTTGCGTTTTTAATCGCGCGCAAGCAGAGAAACGCGACCGCAATTGCAAGGAACTCGACAAGGAGGGGGACTCCGGCAGTGACGCCCGGTGGGTCGTTTCTATACGCAAGGCAGTCAAGCAGGTTGAGCGAAGCGACGCATGCAATCACGTGCCAAACGTTCAAACCCGCAAAGCCCAGAACGCCCTGCCGCAACACGCCAAGGCCAAATTTCCCACCGCTTGCCTCAGCACCCTGCGCAATCAGCAGCAGCAACAAACAGATTGCCGCATAGGCACAAGGCACGGCTGAGCCGACATGCTGTATTGCAGAATGAACGCCATACGCCTGGAGCACTGAATAGACGGCACCCGCCAATACGAGAGAGCGGGAGCTCCTCCGACAGGCGCCCCGCTCCGTATCAGACGCGGCGGCAAACACGCAGCCCATCAGCAGAGCCACGGCTCCAGCGCCTCGCGTTAGATAGGTTTCCCAGTCAGCAAGTTGTGGAAAGATGCCCCTCAGCACTAGGGGCACCAACAGATTCAGCACCACAGCCATAAGTGCATACGACCCGCGAAGGAATGCAGAACTCGAATAGATGGGCCTCTTCACCGTATCTGAGGCCTCCCGAACATCCTGCCGTGCCCTTTGAATCAGCTCGCTCTTATCCGCAACGGATAGCTTCTGATACGCCCTTCTTCGCAGGGTTCCAACGCTTGATTTGCTGATCCCGAGTTCTACGGCTATCTGGCTGTCTGACATGCCTGAAATCGTCAGGCTTGCCACCTCGCGCTCTCGCGGCGACAGGCGGACGGCGCCATCGAACTGGTCGAGAACGGCGGACGCATCGACCTCAAACACCTCGGAAACAGTTGCCCCTCCGACGGACGCTTTTCTCGCCAGAACGCACAAAGCCGCAGATGCGAACGCCGCGAGAACGCAAACGATCAGGACGCCGAGCATCAGCTGGGTCCCAACGGGATTGGCGGCCGGTTGCCCCCACCAGAGCATCCAAAGCAGAAGCTGGCCAGCGGTATAAAAGGCCGCAAAGCGCGATGAGAGCATGCCTGCGCGGCGAAGGATTGTCAGCAGGAGCCCCATTGTTGCGGCAGACCCGACGCATATCAAAAGCGGAAATCTCGCAAACGCAAAGAACGATGTCCCGGCTAGGCCCATCGTGGCGAGCGGGCATACAGCTCCTACGCAAAAGGCGATTGCTCCGGAAATCCCCGAGCCATTACTGTCACCCCCTGGGCAGCCATGCATCCATCCAATCTGTGCGAGAAGGCCAAATGTAAATTCGGAAAGAACCAGCCAACCGCCATAGCTACGGTAAGCCGGCGAGTCGTAGCCGATGCAGGAGACGAAGATTTCAACCGCGAGCAGCGCAACGGTCGACAGCAAGCCAACCGCAACAAGCAGCGATCTAGCCCTGCCCTCAATCAGCGATCTCGTCTTTCCTCCCAAAAGCGGGAGAACTAGCTCGCCTAGAGCCGCGGTAAACAAAGCGATGGAAATCAGATATATGGCTGGCAGCCCCGGGGCGCTGGGCTCGACGCCCCATCTAACGATGCGGGGAATGCCCGCAAGCAGCGCGGAGCACATGAGCCAGAGGTGCCAGGTCGACTTGCCCTGGTTTCGACTTCCTTTATCTTCCTCTTTGCCCACTGGCCCACGTCTCCTCGCAATATGCAAGTTGGAATCAATCTGAGTCTAGGGACAATGGGGCGTTCTTCCGTCCATTATTCGGCGAGGAGCCTCAGATTGCGGGGGTTGGCAGGGCGGCGAGGCCTTGAGGGGCCTTTGAGCCGAGAAATGCGGGATGGCAGGGGCCTTTGTGCCAGCGGCCGCATTTCTCGGCTCGGGGCGGGGCGCGGCCGGCCAGCGCGCCACGGATTGCGGGGTTTGGCAGGCGAGAAGCGCTTCTCGACGGCAAAGCGCTACGAAAAACGGCGTCTTGGCAGCAAATGCGTGCCAAGACGCCGAATTCGTGGCGTTTGAGGCTCAGACAGCGAGAAGCGCTACTTCATGCTGGCGCGGGTCTCGTCGATGATGCGGCGGACCTGGGCGGCGTTGGCGGCAATCTCGTCAGCGGAGCCCTTGGTCAGCAGGCTGCCCATGCCGTAGCACTCGGCGCCGGAGCGGACCCAGGTCTCCAGGTTGTCCAGGTTGATGCCGCCGGAGATCATGAGGGGCATCCAAGGCGTCGGGGTCTTGAACAGGCCCACGAGCTGCGTGCCATAGGTGTTGGAGATGGGGAAGCACTTGATGAAGGCGGAACCGATGGAGAGGGCGTGGTTGGCCTCGGTCATCGTGGTGCAGCCGGGGGCGTAGGGGATCTGGTACAGGTTGCAGATCTGCGCGACCTCGTCGCTCATCATGTTGGCGACGATGAACTGCGCGCCGGACATGATGGCCAGGCGGGCGGTGGTGGCCTCCATGACGGTGCCGGCGCCGACGATCATCTCGTCGCCGAACTTCTCCTTGATGCCCGCGATGACCTCGCCCGCGTTGGGCAGGGTGTAGCTGATCTCCATGGCGTGGACGCCGCCGCGGATCAGGCCCTCGGCGATCTCGCAGCCGCGCTCGACGGTGGGGACGCGGACGACGGCGAACGCGCCGGTCTCGTAAAGCGCCTTGGTGACGGAAGCCTTCTGAAGAATCATGGTTCTTCTCCTCACTTAAACCAGTTTGAAAGCACCGAATTACTTGTGGGCGATGCCGTAGTGGTCGAGCATGGCGATGCACTTCTCGTCGATGCCCTCGGCGACCTCGGTGACGGGGAAGCGGGCCGGGCCCACCTCGTAGCCGGCGAGCTCCAGGGAGCGCTTGAGGGTCTGCGGGGTGGAGCCCAGGTGCAGGACGTCGCGGATCGGCTCGATCTCGGCCTGAAGGCGCTCGGCCTCGGCGGCGTCACCGGCCTCGAGGGCGCGCCACAGGTTGACGACGACCTCGGTGATGAGGTTGGCGGTGCCCGCGACGGCACCTGCGGCACCCATGGCGTGGGCGGCGGAAATCTTGCCGTCGGAGCCCACGAGCACGTCGACGTCATTGCCCTTGGCGGCATCGATGTAGCCCTGGAGGTTCTCGAGGTTGCCGGAGCTGTCCTTCACGCCCTTGACGTTGTCGATCTTGGCGAGCTCGGCCACGACCTCGGGAGCGATGTTCTTGCCAGTGCACTTGGGGATGTTGTAGAGCATGACGGGGATGTTCACGCTCTCGGCGACCATGGTGAAGTAGGTCTTGAGCTGGTCGTCGCTGATGCCCATGAAGTACGGGCTGATGACGGAGAGGGCGTCGGCGCCAATGGCCTCGGCCTGCTTGGACATCTCGATGGCCTCGCGGGTGGAGCAGGCGCCGGTGCCCACGTAGACGGGAACGCGGCCGTTGACCTTCTCGATGACGAACTTGGAGAAGGCGATCTTCTCCTCGGGGGTGCAGACGAAGAACTCGCCATTGGAGCCAAAGGTGAAGATGCCGTCGGCGCCGGCAGCGATGATCTTCTCGACGAGCTGCTCGCCGGCCTCGTAGTTGATGGTCTGGGCATCGTCACGGTTGAACGGGGTGACGATGGGAACGATGACGCCCTGGAACTTGGACATTGAATCTCCTCTTGGTGTCTTTCAGTGTTGCTGGCCAGCTCAGGCGCTGGCGAGAATGGCTACTTGCCCTCGCGGATGGAGGCGCCCAGGGCTCCGCCGGGGTGCCACTTGACGTACTGCTTGGGGTCAAGGCCGAACTCGTTCTGCAGCAGGATGGAGAGGCACTGGAGCTCGATGATCTCGGCCAGGATGGAGGCGCGCGGCGGCTTGTTCATGGAGTCGCCCTCCTGGTCGACGCCGGCGATGAGCGCGACCTCGGCCTCCTTGGCAAGCCAGCTGTTGGGGTTGCCGGTGAGGGCGATGATGTGCACGCCCACGCCCTTGAGGCAGGTGACGGTGCTCTTGAGCTCGCCCGTCTCGCCGGAGTTGGAGATGGCAATCACGACGTCGCCGGGGCGGGTCTGGCCGGCAGAGCCGTGGACGCACTCGGTGCCGTGAAGCTCGTAGGTGGGGGTACCGGTGGAAGAGAACAGGGAAGCGGCGTAGCCAGAGACGTGGCCGGGCTTGCCGATGCCGGTGACGTGCAGGCGGTTGCCCTTGGCCTCGGCGTCAAGGATGAGCTGCTTCGCGGCGGAGAGGGCCGCAAAGTCAATGCCCGCGACGTACTTGTCCACGGACTCCTTGGCAATGCTCAGGAACTCCTGAACCTGCTCCTTATCTGTTGCCATGCTATTCCTCCTTCATTTCTGGGCCCACGCGCGGAGGGCCCACCGATAAGCGATTGGTGACGTGCGGGCGACTAGCTGCGCTCGTTCACGCGGTGCTCCCTCATGACGTCCTTGATCTGGGCGGCAAGGCCGTCCAGGGAGTCCTTCATGAAGGGACGATTGATGTCAACGAGCTGGTAGCCGGAGGGGTGGGTGACCCAGTTGCCGGCAAGCAGCAGGCGCAGCGAGCCGCCCTGGCGGATGAGCTTGTAATTCTTGATGTCCTTGTAGGCCACGACCTGGGCCTTCTTGGGGTCGGACTTGAGGTACAGAAGGACGCTGCGGCGGCCGAAGTCAACCACGTGCACGCGGGAGGCGTAGCGGCTGAAGCGCTTGCCCATGCCCTTGCACACAAACCAGACGGCCGTGAGGTCAAAGATGAGCACGAGGAGAAGGACCACGTTGCCGGTGATGTTGGCGGCGGCCCAGGCGCCCAGCGCCACAAAGAGAAGCGCGATTGAGATGGCCAGCATGCCCAGGCCCTGCAGCAGCAGGCGCTTGCGGTCCTCCTCAACCTCAAGCTCCATCTCCTCGTCGGGGAGCTCGGGGTCGGAGGGCTTCTCCACGCCGATGCCGAGCATGTCCTCAAGGACGTTCTCGGAGACGGCCTTGGCGGTGTCGGCCGCGCTCATCTTCTGCCCGTCAGCCTCGGTTCCGGCCTTGGCGGCCTCGGCGGCTGACCTCTTCTTGGAGTTCTTGGACATGTCTCACCTTCTGTCGCAGGGCTGCTACTTGGCCTGCGCGCGGATCTTCTGGTACTCAAAGGCCGCGCCGGCAAGCGCGTCTCTGAGGATGTGCGTGTCTATCGCGGAGACCATGAGGTTAATGTTCCCCGCATACCTGGCGAGAAGAGCGTTCCCGCCAATGATGCCAAAGCCCTTGCCAGCGGCGGCGCAGGCGGCCTGGACCTCGTCGATGAGCGCGAGCTCCTCGGGGCAGCCCACCTCGTCGGGGCGACCCATGGAGATGGCCAGGTCGCAGGGGCCGACGATGGCAGCATCAAGACCGGGGACGGCGAGGATGTCACGGACGTTGCGGACGCCCTCGACGGTCTCGATCTGGGCGATGGCAAGCGTGGAGACATTGGCGCGGGACATGTTCTGGGCGTGGTGGCCGCTGGGGCCATAGCCCGTGTGGGCGCCGCCGGAGTAGCTGCGCGCACCGACGGGAGGGTACTTGGCCCACTGGACCAGCTGCCTTACCTGTGCAGCGGTCTCGACCATGGGGACCATGACGCCAGAGGCGCCTAGGTCAAGCATCCTGGAGACGTCGGCCCTCGCGAGCTGCGGGGCACGGACGATGGAGGAGATCCCGAGCGAGTTGCCCAGCAGCATGACACTGCTCAGGCGACTCCGGTCAATGTCGCCATGCTCGCCATCGAAGAAGAGGAAGTCAAAGCCGGCGGCCTGGGCCATGAGGACCACGGGCGCCTGGTCAAGAACCTGGACGAAGAGACCGCCGAGCTGCTTGTGCGCGATGTCCTCAAGACCCATGTTCTTCTCCCCTCTTGGATGGTAGGCGGCGATTGCCGTACTTGCTAAACGTTTGATGCGATACAAGCGAGGGCGCCCGTGGGGCTACCACGGGCGCCCTCGGCATTAGACCTCAGAGCTGAGTAGGTAGTGCATTCCCGAGACCAGGCTTAGGCGAAGATGCTGCCGATGCCGTAGATGATGGAGCCGACGATGTTGTAGTCGACGTTCGGGAAGGAGGCGCCAGCGATTCCCAGGTTGGCGAAGGCCGGGTACAGGACCAGCGGACCAGCGCAGAGAACGATGCCGACGAGGAAGGAGCCCAGCAGGGCGCCACGCCAGCCACCGTAGGCGTAACCGCAGACACCGCAGGTGCCGCCGGAGAAGAAGCAGATGCCGGCAGCGGGGATCATGATGGTCTCGCTGTGGAAGGCAACCATCAGAGCCATGGCGACAAGGCCACCAAGGAAGGAGCCGATGAAGCCGATGATGACGGCGTTAGGAGCAAACGGGAAGATGGCGGGGCAGTCCACGGCCGGCTTGGCATCCGGGATGAGCTTCTCGGAGATGCCGACGAAGGCAGCGGTGATCTCGGCGATGAACTGACGGACGCCGTAGACCAGGACGGACATGCCGGCGGCGAACTTGAGGCCAGCGAGGAACGGCCAGATCCACCAGATGTCGTTGCCGAAGTAGGAGGTGAAGGCCTTGCCGTTGGCGAGCTGGTCACCAAAGTGGCCGGTGAAGAAGCAGGCGAGGGTCACGATGTAGAACAGCACGACCATGAACAGGGCCACGGAGAAGACGAAGTCCTTGAAGAGCTTGAAGAACTCGGGGAGCTGCTTCTCCTCCTTCTCGGTCTCGGACTCGTTCTTCTTGGCGAAGAGCTTGCCCACGTAACCGGAGAAGGCGTAGCCGATGCAGTTGAAGTGGCCGATAGCGATGTTGTCGGTGCCGGTCAGCTTGTTAACGAAGGGCTGGCACAGAGAAGGCAGGGCAGCACCGCAGAAGCCGAGGACGACGCCGCCGAGGATGACGGTGACGAACATCGGAGCGCCGAGGGCGATGAAGACCAGGGCCAGGACGCAGGCAAAGTACAGGAAGTGCTGACCGGTCAGGAAGACGGCCTTGAACGGGGTGATCTTGGCGAACACCAGGTTCATGATGAAGCCGAGGACCATGACCAGGGCGACCTCAGTGCCGTAGGTGTTCAGGGCGAGGGCGGTAGCGACCTCGACCTGCGTCACGACGCCGGACACCTGGAAGGCGCGGCTGAACATGTCAGAGAAGATGGTGATCTGAGCGCTCATGGCGTCAGAACCGATGTTGAAGATGAGGAAGCCGATGATGGTCTTCACGGTGCCCGAGAAGACGTCAACAGCGGACTTCTTCTGCAGCAGGAGGCCGACGAGGGCGATGACGCCCATGATGACGGCCGTGTCCCTGAGCTGCATGAGAATAGCGTTGACCATTGCTGTTCTCCTTTCAGCGAGACTTGATGTTGGCAGGACCTACTCAGATAGGAATCTCATAATGAGCGCAAGACCCACCCCCCACCCGATTTGGCGGGTGGTGAGCTAGTTGCTAAATTGAAGAAAAGGGATTGGTGCCGAAGTTATTTACTCGGCGTGCTCGGCGAGCCAGGCCTCGAGCTTCTGCTTCATCTCGGCCTTGTCGACGATGTTGGTGATGCCGATGGCGGAAGGAACGCGCTCGTCGGCGTTGAGCTCATCGGTGAGGTCGGACATGGTGATGACCAGGTCGCCGGTGAAGCCGATGAGGGAGTCGAGGTTGCCGTGCTCGGTCTCGACGGGGAGGTTGTTCTCCTTGATGACCTGATCGATCTTGATCTTGAGCATCATGGAAGAGCCCATGCCGGCGCGGCAGCAAACGAGAGCGTGATAGGTCTTGGCCATTTTCTTTACTTCCCTTCCTTAGCGTGGACGAGGTCCACGACATCCTTAGGCGTAGCGGCGCTCTCGAGCTGAGCGAAGAAGTCAGGGTCGCTCAGGAGCTCGACCAAGGACTGCAGGGCGCTCAGGTGGCTGTCGGAATCCTTGGCGGAGAGCGGGAACAGGAACTTCACCGGATCATTGTCGGCAGAGCCAAACTCGACCGGCTCCTTCAGGGTCACGATGCCCACGGCAGACTCCAGGGCGCCGGACTCCGGACGGGCGTGCGGCAGCGCGACGTGCTCGGTGATGACGATGTAGGGACCGAGCTCGTTGACACCCTTGACGATGTCGTCAACGTAGGCCGGCGTGACCTTGCCGGCGTCGACCAGCAGCTGGGCGGACTTCCTGATGGCGTCCTCCCAGTCAGAGGCCTCCACGTTGAGCGCGACGAGGCTCTCGTCCAGAAGATCGCTCAACAATGCACTCACCTCGACTTTCCTAGTCGTTCTCGTCCTGCCCCTCCGCGCCTTTGCGGGCGGGCCTGGGGACAGGCCTTGTTAACGTTCATTAATTTCGTGCTTTTGGGCCTTCTTGTCAACGATTTTTTCATATTTTGCGCTCTTTTTCTCCTCGCAAAATTGCTTCGCTAATATTTTTATGACGAGAGAAATCGATTCCACACCTGTGATATTCGAACGGTTATTCTCTAGATAACAGCAGGTAGATGCGTTGTTAATGAGTTTTATGCTCATTTTATAAGAACGTTCGTTAATAAAAGACAGGTAAGGCTTTGACACTTGTCGCGTATGTTTGATTTATCTAATATATATGATTGTTTGAGCGTTCTACATTACGCAACAATCATATAGATCGACCTCGGAGGACCGGTTAGATGAAGCGCAGCAAGGCTCTTGTGGCAAGCAGGAGAGACGAGATCACGGCGATTCTTGAGAGGCGCGGGCAAGTAAGCGTTGCCGAGCTGGCGAAGCACTTTGACGTCTCCGCCCTCACCATCCGCCGCGACCTTGACTATCTGGAGAGCCAGCAGGTGCTCACGAGGCAGTACGGCACGGCCACGCTGCTGAACCCCTTCGGCCGCCCGTCGGGCTCCCGCCAGATCCGCGCCAACAAGGCCATCGCGCGGGAGGCCGCCCGCCACGTGGAGGACGGCGACTGCATCTTCATCAACACCAGCTCCACGGCACTGGGCCTGCTGGAGTTCATCACCGCTCAGGACGTCACCGTCATCACCAACAACGGCAAGGCGCTCATGCTGGAGGAGCGCCAGAACGTGTCCGTGCTTCTGACCGGCGGAGAGATCAGACCGCCGCGCGCCTCTATGACCGGAGAGATTGCCATGGAGACCATCAAGCGCGTGACCGCGGCAAAAAGCTTCCTGGGATGCACGGGCCTCTCGGCAAACTTTGGCCTCACGAGCGCCACCTCGCCGGAGCCCGCCATCAACAGCGTCATGCTGGAGCACTCAAAGCAGCACGTCATTGTGGCCGACTCGTCAAAGATCGGCCTGACCTCGAGCTTCCAGTTTGGCTCCATCGACGAGATCGACCTGCTCATCACCGACACGGGCATCTCAGACGACCAGGTGCAGCTCCTCAAGGCCTACGGCGTCAAGGAAATCGTGCGTGTGGAGCCGGTTCTCTCCCCCATTGACTACGATCCCATCACCGCCATGCGCTAGCGGACTTCTCGCCGCTTGGCCCGCGGTTTGCATGCGATCTTGGACGCTGCCGGCACCGTCGCGGACCGCAATCGCGTGCAAAGGGCGGCTGCGGCTAGCCCTCGATGCTGCCGAAGCCCTCGCCAAAGGCCTCGTGGACCTCGGAGATGATGACGATGGCCTCAGGGTCCGCCTCGGAGACGATCTGCTTCAGGCGCGGGGTCTGGGAGCGCCCCAGCACGCAGAAGAGCACGGGGCGGTCGTTGCCACTCCAGACGCCGCGGGCCTGCAGCTCGGTGCAACCGCGGTTGAGGTCGTACATGATGGCGTTGGCGATCTCCGCATGGCGCTCGGAGATGATGTAGGCGGCTCGCTCGGCACGGGGGCCGTCCACCACGGCGTCAATCACCTTGCCGCAGATGTACATGGCAATGGCCGCATACAGCGCGTTCTCAATGGAGAAGACCGGCGCGGAGAGCGCGATGATGGCGCCGTCCACGAGCATGACGGCCGTGCCGAGCGGCATGACCAGGCGCTTTGCAATGAGCTGCGCCACAATATCCGTGCCGCCGGTGTTGCCGCCGGTCCTGAAGACCAGGCCCAGGCCGATGCCCGTGATGACGCCGCCCCAGAGGGAGCAGAGCAGCAGGTCACCGTTGCCTAGGACCGGGAGCACCGGCACCAGAGCGTCCGTGAACAGGCCACACGCAATGATGCCGGCGATGGTGCGGACGATGTAGCCGCGGTTGCCCGACCGTATGACCAGCAGCAGCAAGAAGACGTTCATCACGATGGTCTGCATGCCGACGGGCAGGTAGAAGCCAGCGGCGCCGGCCAGGGCGTAGAACACCGTGGCCAGACCGGTCACGCCGCCCGCAGCCAGGCCGTTGGGCACCTCGAAGCAGTCAACGCCCACGGCAAAGACCGCCGAGCCCAGGATGATGAGAAGCGCGTCCCTCACGTAGACGCGCCAGCGCGCGGGACTCACTGCTGCCCCCCGCCACCCGTTGACCAGCGGTGGTAGCCGACGATGAACTTGTCCAGGTCTCCATCGGAGAGGACGGAGTCCACGTTGCCCGTCTCCACGCCCGTGCGCAGGTCCTTGACCATCTGGTACGGATAGAGCACGTAGCTGCGGATCTGGTTGCCAAAGCCGATGTCGGTCTTGGGGCCGCGCAGCTCGTCGATCTCCTCCGCGCGACGGGCGAGCTCCATCTCGTACAGGCGGCTCTTGAGGACGCCCATGGCAAAGGCCTTGTTCTGGATCTGGCTGCGCTCGTTCTGGCAGGTGACCACGATGCCCGTGGGCAGGTGGGTGATGCGGACGGCGGAGTCGGTGGTGTTGACGCCCTGACCGCCGTGGCCGTGGGCGTGGAAGACGTCTATGCGCAGGTCGTTGGGGTCAATCTCGACCTCGACGTCGTCCGGCAGGACGGGCAGGACCTCCACGCCGGCAAACGTGGTCTGGCGGCGCTTCTTGGCGTCCGTGGGAGAGATGCGCACCAGGCGGTGCACGCCCTGCTCGGCGCGAAGCATGCCGTAGGCGTTCTTGCCGCTCACCGTGAACATGGCGCGGTCGAGGCCAATGACCTCGCCGGGCTCGGCGTCGTTGACGGTGACGAACCAGCCGCGGCGGTCGCAGTAGCGCTGGTACATGCGAAAGAGCATCTCGCACCAGTCCTGCGCCTCAAGGCCGCCCTGGCCCGGCGTCACCGTTACGATGGCGTCGCCGTGGTCGAGCTCGTCGGTGAACCAGCTTGAGAGCTCGAGCTCAGAGAGGTCCTTCTCCAGGGAGGCCACCAGCTCGGCAGACTCGGCAAGAAGGTCCTCGTCCTCGGTCTCGCAGCCCAGCTCGTAGGCGGCAAGGGCGTCGTCCAGCTTGGCGTGGGCGGCCTCGATGCCGGCCACATCGTCCTTTGCGGAGGCAAGGCGGGCCATGACGTCGCGAGCGTGCGCCGCGTCGTCCCAGAACCCCGGGGCCGCGCTGGCAGCCTCGAGGTTGGCAACGTCTCCGCGGCGCTCGTCTATGTGCAGGTACCCCTCGACCTCGGTGAGCCTTGCGGCCAGGGCGTCGAGGGTCTCCTTGGTCACGTCAGCCATCTATCGGTTCCTGCCGTGACAGTTCTTGAACTTCTTGCCGCTGCCGCAGGGGCAAGGCTCGTTGCGGCCCACGTTGGCGTAGGGGTCCGGGTCGTCGGACTTGCGGTAGGTCCTGGGCTTCTCCGCGCCAGGTTTCTTGCCCTGGGGCGCGGGAGGCATGCCGGGGGCCTTGGGGGCGGCGGGCATGCGACGGGAGCCCTGGTCTCCGTCGACCTCGGAGGGGCCGGAGTACTGGGCCCCACGCAGCTCGGCGGGCTCGGCGTCAGACGGAGCGGCGGCCGGCGCGGGGCGATCGACGACCTCGATGCGCAGGATGGTGCGCAGGAAGTCCTCGTACATGGTGTTGACCAGCTCAGAGAAGGCCGCATAGGCCTCGCTCTTGTACTCCACCAGCGGGTCCCTCTGGCCAAAGCCACGCAGGCCGATGCCCGTCTTGAGGTAGTCCATCTCCTGCAGGTAGGACATCCAGCGCGTGTCGATGACGCGAAGCATGACCTGGGAGGAGAGCATGTGCATGGGCTTCTCGCCAATGCGCTCCGCCTTTGCGGCAAAGCAGGCGTCCACGAACTTGTCCACCGTCTCCATGACCTCGCCCTGGTCGACGTCGTCGGAGACCTCGGGCAGCTCCTTGGAGCCGGTGAGCTCGGAGAGCCACCTCATGAGGCCGCGGACGTCCCACTCCTCCGAGGAGGCGCTCTCGGGGCAGAACTCCTCGACCTTGCGCTGGACGGTGTCGTAGGTGACCTCGTCGATGTGGGCCATGAGGTCCTTGCCGTCCAGGATCTTGTTGCGCTCCTCGTAGATGACCTGGCGCTGCGTGTTCATGACGTTGTCGTAGTCAAGGACGTTCTTGCGCATGGCGAAGTTGACTTCCTCGACCTTGCGCTGGGCGCTCTCCACGGCCTTGGTGACCATCTTGGCCTGGATGGGCTGGTCGTCCGGCATGCCGGTCTTGACCATCATGTCGGAGATCTTGTCCATGCGGTCTCCGCCAAACAGGCGCATGAGGTCGTCCTCGAGCGAGAGGTAGAACTGGGTCTCGCCGGGGTCTCCCTGACGGCCGGAGCGGCCGCGGAGCTGGTTGTCGATGCGTCGGCTCTCGTGGCGCTCGGTGCCGATGACGCACAGGCCGCCGGCGGCAACGACGTGCTCGCGCTCGGCCGAGCAGGTCTTCTTGGCCTCGGCCAGGGCGTCGGCGCGCTGCTCGGGGGTTGCCTCGGCAGGGTCGATGTCGCGCTGGCGCAGGATATCCTCGGCAATGAGGTCGGGGTTGCCGCCCAGCAGGATGTCCGTGCCACGGCCGGCCATGTTGGTTGCGATGGTGACGGCGCCCTCGCGGCCGGCCTGGGCCACGATCTGCGCCTCGCGCTCGTGGAACTTGGCGTTGAGCACGTTGTGCTTGATGCCGCGCTTGTCCAAGATGCGGGAGAGGCGCTCGGAGTTCTCGATGGAGACGGTGCCCACCAGGCAGGGCTGGCCGTTGGCGTGGCGGACGGCGACGTCCTCGGCCACGGCGTTGAACTTGGCCTCGATGGAGCGGTAGACCAGGTCATCGTGGTCAACGCGGATGACGGGCTTGTTGGGCGGAATGACCTGGACGGGGATGTGGTAGACCTCGCGGAACTCGGAGTCCTCGGTCATGGCGGTACCCGTCATGCCGGAGAGCTTATCGTACATGAGGAAGTAGTTCTGCAGGGTAATGGTGGCCAGCGTCTGGTTCTCCTCGCGGACGATGACGCCTTCCTTGGCCTCGATGGCCTGGTGCAGGCCCTCGGAGTAGCGCCTGCCCTCCATGATGCGGCCGGTGAACTCGTCGACGATCTTGACCTCGCCGTCGGTGACCACGTACTGCTGGTCCCTGTGGAACATGTACTGGGCCTTGAGCGCCTGCTGCAGGTGGTTGACCAGCTGGCCGGAGGCGTCGGCGTAGATGTCATCGATGCCCAAGGCGCGCTCGATCTTCTTCAGGCCGTCGTCGGTGGCGGCGATGGTGTGCTTGGCCTCGTCCATCTCAAAGTCCACGTCGGGCGTGAGGCCGCGGACGGCGCGGGCAAAGTCCTTGTAGGTGCTGGCGGACTTGGTGCCGGCGCCGGAGATGATGAGCGGCGTGCGGGCCTCGTCGATGAGAATGGAGTCGGCCTCGTCCACGATGGCGTAGTGGTGGCCGCGCTGGACGCGCATGTCGGACCTGGTGACCATGTTGTCGCGCAGGTAGTCAAAGCCAAACTCGGAGTTGGTGCCGTAGGTGACGTCGGCCTCGTAGGCGGGCTTCTTCAGGCTGAGCTTCATGCCGTTCTGCAGCAGGCCCACCTTCATGCCCATGAAGCGGTAGATGCGGCCCATCCACTCGCTGTCTCGCTTGGCCAGATAGTCGTTGACGGTGACGATGTGGACGCCCTCGCCGGGGATGGCGTTAAGGTAGCCGGCCAGCGTGGAGACGAGCGTCTTGCCCTCGCCGGTCTTCATCTCCGCGATGGTGCCGCGGTGCAGGGCAATGGCGCCGATGATCTGCACGTCAAAGTGACGCATGCCAACGGTGCGCAGGGACGCCTCCCTCACGGCGGCAAAGGCCTCGGGGAGAAGGTCATCCAGGGTCTCGCCGTTCTGGTAGCGCTCGCGGAAGACGGCGGTCTGACCGGAGAGCTCCTCGTCACTCATGGCGTGGAAGCGCGGCTCGAGTGCGTTTACCTCGTCGGTGATGCGCCTGTACTCCTTGAGCTCCTTGTCGGACCCGAAGGAGAGGATCTTGGAGAGAAAGTTCGCCATTTGATTCCCTCTGGAATTCGAGGCGGCCAGCCGGCCACCGGTTACAATCAGCTCTTAACTTTACCCGCCCTTCAGTCACCTGTCTCTCGCCATGAAAGCTGTCACCAAAAGCGCACCCGCAACACGTGTCAGCCCTCCATGAGGAAGCGCTCTTCATCCTCGGCATCCAGTGGCACCAGCGGCAGTACCTCGACCTCCCGGGCATCCTCCACGAGCAGTTTGCGGCGCTCGTAGCGCTCCTTAGCCGAGAAGCCCATGCTCCTGCTGGCGAGGTCTCGGAGCTCGCGCGACGGCGGCAGCTTGCGGACGCGGACCACGCGCCGCGCGTACTTCTCGTACTCGGCGCTTGCCTCGGCCCCGCGGCCGGACGCCTTCAGCGCCCTCATGTAGGCCATGAAGGCGTCCTCGCGCATATCGTCCGCGCAGACCGCCTCGCGCCCGAAGGAGACCGCAAGCCCGTCTCGCCCCGTCTGCAGGGCGGCGTCGGCACCCGCGACCAGGGCGTCCACGTAGAGCGAGCGCAGCTCGACCCTCCTTGCGGAGATGAGGCCCGAGGCGTCCACGGTCGGGCGGCAGAGGTCTCCGCCGTAGAGTTCCTCGGCCCTTCTTGCCGCGCGAATGGTTGTTGCCGGGTCGCGGCGCTCAAGGGCCAGCTTGGCCTGGGCCTCGAACTCGTCGACGTCGCAGCTCACCAGCGACGGGTCAAGCGCCAGGGACTTCTGGGCCTTGCTGACCGAGAAGACGTCGAGCGTGGGGTCGACCTCCTTCACGGCTCCCCGTATGGCCGTTGTTGCCTGGTAGAGCCTGGACGCCCCCTTCTCCATGTTGTCCTCGGGCCAGACCTGGGCAATGACCTCGTAGCGCTGGGCGCTCATCTTGTCCTTGAGCAGGAGGAACTCAAGGACGGTACGGGCGTCCCTGCGGTCAAGGCGGCCGTCGGCCACGAGCCTGCCTCCCACCCTCATCGAGAAGGTGCCCAGCAGGCACACCTCCACGCGGTGACGCCCGGGGTCGTCCACCAGCGAGAGGCTGGCCGAGGCCCCGGGCGTCGCCGCGGGGGCAAAGCACGGAAGCTCGGCGGCCTCCCAGCGCTCCTCGAGCTCGGCGGCCCGGGCCCGCCACTCGCTGGGCACCTGCTCCCTGAGCAGGGAGGACACGTCCCCGAGGTCTCGCACCAGGGGCACGATGAGCCACATCACGCTGGAAGGCGGAGAGGGGGAGACTATTGGGACGCCCTCCCCGGAGAGCGCCGCCGTCACCACCTCGGCCAGGACGCCCACGTCCTCGCAGGACCACGGGTCGGGCCCAAAGTCAAAGCGGGACCCCGCCCTTGCCGCGGCCAGCGCGCAGACGACGCGCGAGAGGTCACGGGCGTATCCCCGTCCTGCCTGCGAGGCGATCCTTGCCAGCAGACGGCCGCGCAGAGAGGCCTGCGCGTCGTTTCCAACCTTGAGGTCCCGAAGGACCCCGACGCCAAGCG
The DNA here is from genome assembly GCF_003416765.1 of Paratractidigestivibacter faecalis. Taxonomy (NCBI): domain Bacteria; kingdom Bacillati; phylum Actinomycetota; class Coriobacteriia; order Coriobacteriales; family Atopobiaceae; genus Paratractidigestivibacter; species Paratractidigestivibacter faecalis. The sequence goes on from NZ_QSNG01000001.1 coordinate 1,681,341, forward strand.
CCAGCATCCGGCCAAGCGCGTTCTCGCACTTCTCGCATGCCAGGGCCGCTGATGCGACCTCCTCTCCCCGCATCGAGGCGCCGGCGACTAGCCTCACGGCGCAGCGGAGGGCGCCTAGGGAGCTGGACATGCCTCTGCAGCCCAAAGAGGACGCCAGGGCCTCCGCGCCCTCCATGGCCGAGGCGGCAGACTCGACCTCGCCCAAGGCCAGAAGGCAGAAGGCACGGTCCTGCGCAAGGAGCAGGGACGCCACGCCTCCCACGTCCGCGTCGGGAGAGGAGCCCATGAGGGCGATTGCGTCCGAGAACCGGCCCTTGCCCACAAGTGAGAGGGCCCTGAGGTGCAGGACCAGGCCGCGCCCCACGGGACCGACGTCCCCCGCGGCCCCGTCGAAGTGCGCGATGCGGGCTTGGGCGCCCCTTGCCTCCAGGAAGAGGCACAAGGTGGCGTCGTCAAGGCGCTGGGCCTTGCCGGACGGCGGACCTGGGTGTTGGGAGGGACGAGACGAGGGCCTGGTGAGGGCCAGCAGCGCGTGCCTGACCAGCCGCACGTGGTCTGGGTCCAGGCCGGCCACCGCATCCACGTCTGCCAGGGCGTCTCTCACCAGCTGCCACTTGCCCGCGTTGAGAAACCCAGACGAGTACCTGAGCACGAGGTCGTGGACCACGGCGGACTCGGCGGCCTCGGCAACCAGAGATGCCCTCAGGAAGTCCCCGCGCTGGGCGAGAAGACGCATGGCCTTTAAGGCCGCCACCTCTCCGGCACGGCCGACGTCGCGCACCGCGCCCAGGCATGCGGAGAGGACCTGCGGGTCATCAGAGCCAAGGGCATCATAGGTTGAAAGGTCGGCCGAGACGCCAAGCAGCGGGGCCAGGCGCATGAGGTCATACGCGTAGTCCTCGGCATAGAGGCCCAGGGCGGATGCGGCGCCCGCCAGGCTTCCCTTCCCCACCAAGACCATAAAGGCCCTGATCATTTGCTCGTCCGGAGAGAGCGTGTCCCTCAGCATCTTGCCCACCGCCACGCCGCAGCGCTTGTAGTAGGCGGGCGGAAGGGGGCCGAGCCCCTCCTTCCAGCCACATGCGGCAAGGCACTCCACGAGGGGCTGGGCCCCGCGCGTCACATGCGCGAGGGCCCTTCCGCCAGGCCTGGCCTCCAGGGTTGTCCGCAGGTCCATGGCAAGGTCCGCCGTGGTGAGCGTGACGGCCTCCTCAAGCTCCTCAAGGAGCTGCTCGGCCTCGGGAAGAACGGCCACGACGACGGCCGCGCAGCCCTCCGCCACCTTTCTTATGGCGCGGACCTGCCGCTGGACGTGGGCCTCGTCGGAGGGAGGCAGACCCTCGAGAAAGACGACCGCCCTTGGCGCCGAGGCCTCGGCCACGGTCCCGTTTGAGAAGCGCACGAGGGTGCGCGTTGCCCGCTCCGGCTCCTGCGCGCCAAAGTTCCGGAACCTCACGGGGAGCTTCTCGCGCGCGAACCCGGCCTTGAGCTCCTCGATGAACTTTGAGCCACCGAGGCCAGGCTCGGCGCAAAGCCCGATTATCTGATGTCCGGGAGACGCGGCGGTGTTGGAGACAACGCGCCGCGCCAGGGTGAACTCAAAGCGCAATGCCCCCTCCGCGCCGCAGCCGCCCGTCTTCCCACTGGTCCTGTCAGCCATGATCGGCCCCTTCTCAACCCAGGCACGCGCCTGGCCCTTCACGTGGAGAGAAAGCTAGCACGCATGCAAAACGCCCCGTGGGAGGGGGTCTGCCCGAGGCACCATAAGCAAGTACCTGCGCGCGGTACGTATCCTGAAAGCTTACTGAATTAGGAAAAGAAACAATCGTTCAGAAGTGTTCAATAGTTCATATGCGTCCTTCAGGGCAGCTATTTACCTTGAAATATGATTGTTTGAATGGTGCGACATTTTAAGTGGTATCAAACCCGCAGACGGTCAGGGGGCAGCCGACCAGAGAGGGGCGACATGGCGGTATTTGTCACCGGCGACCTCCACGGGGGTCTTGACATTCAGAAGCTGCGGGACATGCACGTGGACGAGAAGCACGTGGTTCTCTACGACAACATAGTCACCCTGGGCGCGGGCAGCGATTCCTGGTAGGGACAGTCCCTACCAGTACATCTCTTCCAGCCCCACGAGAGCGACATGCCCTGACGGCTGCGCGGCAAAGCCAGACGGGGAGAAGAACCCATAGCGGCGGCAGTCGAGGCCACGTGCTTGGACCTGGGCGGTTTCTTCATCAATCATCTTCCGGGTCACGGGCGTCTTGCGGAACTTTGCCTCATAGAACACAAAGCCGTCGGGGTCTTGCGCCACAACGTCAAACTCGCCGCTCTTGTGCTCGGCCGGCAGGTCGTACCAGTACTTGCCGATGGCGTCAAAGGGCGGCTCGATCTCTCCCGCACGGTTCTTCCGCACCAGATACTGACGGCAAATCTCCTCGAACACATGCGAGACGTAGTTCTCTTCAAAGTCCCGCCCAACATAGCGGTCAAAGAAAACGTCTGGGTCAAGCAGCTGCCTCTGGGAGGAGTAGCGAAAGACGTATCGGTAGTAGAACAAGCTCAGGGAGTCCACGATGAAGCAGCCCGCCTTGCGCTTGTTCTGCGCGTCGTTAATGGGAGCGCGTCGCTGAACCAGGCCCATTTCAATCAGCTTTGAAAGCACATCAGTCATTGCCGGGCCGCTTGAGACGTGCGACTGGTCAAGTATGTCACGCCCCCGATAGCCAGCGGAGGGTACCCAAGCGCCTCGGAGGCGAGGGCCATCAGGCTCGCAACGTTGTCTCGCTCGGAGGTCTGTCGGCATTCAAAGTAGATGGCAGTCTCGGCGCCATGCAGCTCGAGCGCATGCTTGGTGAGCTCGCCCTTGCCGACGCGTCGGCGACCATAGACCAGGTTATTCTGCTGCTCACGGCAGCTCAGCACCTTGCTGATGCGGGCAAGCTCAACCTCTCTTCCAATAAATGCCATTAACTCAGTTCCTCCCGACTCGGTTTTGTCCGAGTTGATTCCAGCATGCATGGATGGCGCCCGGACGTTAACTCGGACAGAACCGACTCGGTTGTGGCCGAGTTAGTTAAAGGCCCAGCTCGGCGATAACTTGACGCATGGCGGCCAACTGGCGAGAGAAAAAGGCCGTCGGCTCAGCCGACGGCCTCAGCGCGGATCGATTAGATTCTTCCGCTACTTTTTGACAGGGACATAGAAGGACCGCGGACCCTTCTTCACAAGCGTTAGCTCCCCGTGCTCTTTCAGCTTCTTGAGCTCGTAATATGCAGCATCGCCGTCGGGGAGATGTAGAAGCTCTCTGACGTCAGACGCAGTGACTCTTCCCTGTTGTCTTGCCAGCTTCATTATCAATTCAGGATAACGAACCCGGTCTATATCAGTCTGTCGCACATACTCCTTTGCCTTGCCGCCGTGCCCGTAAACCTTCTTGCTCAGCATGTACGACCTGTTTTGCCCGACACCACTCGCCTCAACCAGCCCCGCTTCACAAAGGAGTTCAACAGTTCTCCTAAGTCTTTGATGCTGAATATCCACCATCTCGGAAAGCTCAGCAATCCCACAACGCCTAGAACGCTTGAGCGCGTCTAGGACTAGAAGAGACTGCAGCGGCAGTTCAGCGCCACGATTTCTTTCCTCAGCCAGGAGCCGCACGAACTCGGCGTCGGGTTCGCTGCGCTCGATAAACAGCGATACCATCGTTTGATTCGAGGCACTGTAATCGGGCAGGGGCCTGCCGTATAGCAGGGAACCCTCATAGATACGATCGATGCCACGTCCCGTTCTTTCTGCCAGACCGACCCTCTTAAGGGCATCCATCAGACAAGGGTTGCGGCCCTGCGGCTCCGCGCTCAGCAGATTGCGCACGCTAATTCCTTCGATAAATCCTCCGGGATTGTTTACCAAAAGGCCAGCATCATCCATCTGCACCCTAACGCGTCCCAATACGGAATAGTCCCTATGGCCGAATGCATTAACAACGGCCTCGCGGAGCGCCCTGCGATCGTAAAGCGGCGTTGGCTGACTAAGAAGCCCTATCTGGACCTCTGTAACCGGGTTCCAAGGCTCAACGCGCGCAATGATGTCTTCAATCGTATAGAGCAGCGGCTGCCTATACGACTCGTTCGCGCGAATATCAGTGCCCTCAAGCACCTGAAACACAGCCTCGTGAGTGGGGACGAGTCTCTCGAGAGACTCGGCCTTCCCGATCATAAGGAGTCCGGCAAGCGTGGGCGCGTCTTTCTCCCCCACCCTCGTCGTAAGCTTCAGTGCCCGCTCGAGCTCGTCGTCCGTTAGCTCAAGAAGAGCTCGGTCGCCACCGCGGCTCGTCTGCACAAGGCGTCTGAGCCTAGCAAGCTCAAGCGGGTCAAAATCATCACACGTCGCATCAACAACGGGCTGGGCCGAATAGTCAAGGCGCCCCAGGTCGGACAACCTCGTTGCAATCTCGTAGGGATACATCGGAACGCTCTCCGGCGTACCGTCCGACTTTATCCTTCTGCGCAGAATCCGCCCATTGCTCGTCGCCACGATGCTTCGCGATCTTGGGACCTCAATATGCATCACGGGGAACTTCTCAGCCAGAGTTTCCGCCCTTACGGACACGGGAGGAACGGTCTTATTCGCGACCATTGCCGCGACCTGAATAGGATCACGGTGAGCTGGCTGCGCGCCAGTGATCTCGCCGTCATCTTCAACGCCGATGTAAAGGTCTCCTCCCTCGGAATTGGAGAGGGCAACGACTTCGTCAACGATGATACTTTCGCCAAGAGTTTTACGATCGCTCTTGAACTCAACGGACAGGGTCTCCTTTGTTGGAATCATCCGCACCCCTTTAGCTAATCCCGCAATAGCGGAATTCTATCCCGTAATTACGGGATAGATCACGTAATTACGGGATTATTCCGGGATAGTCAGCAACAGTCCGCAAGAGTCGGAAGGGGCGCAGGCCCAAGTCAAGCGGCGTCGGCCGAGTTAGTTAAAGCGGCTTGCACCCCGAGGCCGCCCGCTTAAGCGCTTCCTGCAGGTCAGGGTCAACGGCAAAGAGGTACAGGCCGTGCACCCCTCGCTTTAGCAGGACGTTGAGCTCGTTCGAGAGGTTCTGACGCGAGAAGTCCTTCGTGCCGTCCCTCTTGTTGGTTGCCTTTGAGTTTTTGCTCGACCCGGCATCAAACACGACCTTCCCGTCAACGTACCTGACGGAAGGTCCAATGATCAGTCCCGCGTAATTGAGGTCAAACCCTTGGATGGTGAACGTGGAGCCCACCTCGACGCCAGGGCGAACGACATCAATGCCCTGAGGCTCCTCGCCTACGCCTCTGCCTGCGACGGGACCGGCCGTTATTCGAGTGAGCACCTCGACGCAGTGGCCAGGCTCCTCGGCGTCGGCCTGGACGCGCTCCGGTGCGTGGCCGTCGTCGCCCCCAACGAGAACGGCGGCTGGCTCTCCGCATCCGTCGCCGAGGCCACGAATGCCTAGGTCGGCCTACATCACCGTCCGGGTCTCTCCTGCCGAGCGTACCAGCATCGTGGCGCGCTCGGCCTCGTGCGGAATGGCCCCCTCGGCATTCGTGCGCGAGGCCGCCCTCCTGCGCGACACGTCGCCCGCCAGGGTCGCCGACGCCGACGGGCTGCGGCGCATCCGCGTCGACCTCAAAAGAATCGGAAACAACCTCAACCAGGCCGCCAGGGCCCTCAACGCCTACGGCACCGACGAACCGGCCCTGGGCATGCTTCGCGACGCCCTCGGCCCCGTCTCCGAGGCGGCCGCGTCCCTGGCGGCCCTTCTCTCGAAGGAGAACGACCATGAACCCTAGCGCCATCGCCGCCGGCGTCACCGCGGCGGCCCTCGCCCTCGCCTCGTGCCCGGCCCTCGCGGGGCCGCTCGAGGAGCTCGCCGGCGGCGGCACGCCCGACCTCGTCGCGGCCGTCGCCGCCATCGACCCGGCCGCGGCGCCCGCCTGGTGGCTCTCCGGCGACGGCGCGTCGCATCCGGTCGGCTGCCTCCTCGCCCTCGCCGCGTGCTCGACAGTCGCCGCGGCCATCGCCCTCTCGGCGGCCGCGCCGCGGCGCGAGGGGAACGGCGGCGTCCTGGGCGACGCCCGCGTGCGCTCCGGCAGGGACGCCGTCCGCGGCTCCTGCACGTGGGACGGCCGGCACGACCCCGCGGGGCGCGACCTCGTCTACGGCTACTCCGGCGGCAGGGAGCGCAGGCGCCACCTCTACGAGCCCGGCCGCTTCTGCCTGGTGGACGGCTCCACCGGCTCCGGCAAGACCCGCTACATGCTGATCCCCACCATAGACCTGCTCACCTACGGCGGGGCCTCGAGGGGCTCCGAGCCCCACACCATAGTGGTCACCGACGTCAAGGGCGAGCTGCTGGAGCTCACCGGCGACGAGCTCGCGCGCCGGGGCTACGAGGTGCTGCTGCTCGACGCCGCCAGGCCGGCGCGCGGCCAGAGGTTCAACCCCCTGAGGCAGGTGCTCGACCTCTACTCGGCCGGCATGCCCGACGAGGCCGAGCAGGCGGCCGACGGCGTGGCCGAGTCGCTCGTCCCGGACGACCGCGACGGCGCGGCCAGCCACTGGGTGGCCTCGGCCCGCTCGCTGCTGTCGGCCGTCATCCTGCTGGTGTGCCCCGACGGGGCCAGGACCATGGGGACGGTCGCCGCAGTGGCCTGCCGCGGCACCGAGGGGGAGGGCGACGACCCCTGCGCGCCGCTGAGGTCGCTCCTGAGGTCGCTGCCGGGCTCCCACCCGGCGCGCCCCCGCGCCTCCCAGTTCCTCTCATCAGGGGGCAACGAGCTCGGGAGCATCGTCTCCACCCTCAAGGCGGCCATCCGCGCCTACGGCTCTGCCCCCATGGCCTGGCTCACCTCCGGCAGCAAGGTCGACCCCAACGCAAGACGGCCCTGTTCGTGCGCACCATGGACGAGGGGTCGCCCTACAACGCCCTGGCCACGGTCCTCCTGGGCCAGCTCTGGGAGGCGGCGAGGCTCTCGGCCGAGGCGGAGGGCGGCAGGCTCGCCAGGCCGGTGACGGTGGTGGGCGACGAGTGGGGCAACCTCCCGCGCGTCCCGTGCCTGCCGGCGGTGCTGTCCCTGGGGCGCTCCTACGGCTTCTACTGGGTCGGGGCCGTGCAGAACCTGGCCCAGCTCAACCGCTACGGCGAGCGCGACGGTCGCCCCAAGGTGCTCGCCAACTGCGGCGTCAAGGTGGCGCTCAAGCTCGGCGAGGAGGAGGACCGGAGGTACTTCACGGAGCTCGTCGGCAAGACCACCCGGCACACCCGCGGCACCTCGTCGGGCAGGGCGGTCTCGGGCACCTCGGCCTCGACCAGCTACTCGGAGCGCGCCGACGACGTCGTGCACGCGTGGGAGTGGACCTCCATGGCGCCGGACCGCGACGGGGCCGTGGTGGTGAGGCAGGCCGAGAACGGCGCGCCGCGCTCGCACGCCGGGGCGATCAGGGCGCCCCTGGCCGACTGCGCCTCCACGCCCACCCGCGCGCACTTCGACCTGGGGAGCCGCGAGCACGAGGCGGCCCGGAGGAGGGCCTACCGGGAGCGTCTGGAGGCCGGGGCCGCGCGGGCCGGGAGGGAGACGGCGCCGACCTGGCTGCCGGAGTGGCCGGAGGACGGCGGCGACGCCGGCGGGGCGGGGGCCTGGGACGTCCTCTGCCCGGACTAGGGGGCGGGGGGGTGACCGCCGTCAAGCAGGTGAGCGTCTGCTCGCGCCAGCACCTGGAGAGGATGCGGGGCTACCTCGACTGGGGGCGCGACAAGGCGCTCGCCCACGAGACCTGGAACGTCATCGACGAGCGTGACTGGTGGCGGGAGATGGACCAGACCCGCGAGGCCCTCGGGCACAACGGGCCCGGCAGGGCGGGGGCGCGCTGCACCTACATGCAGCACCAGGTCCTGGCCTTCAACCCCGACGAGTGCTCCTGCAACGGCGGGCCCATGACGCCGGGGAGGTGCATGGACTGCGCCCGTGACTACGTCGCCCTGCGCTACCCCGACCAGGAGGTGGTCGCCGTCCTGCACCTGGAGGAGTGCCGCGGCGACGGGAGCCGCCGCTTCGCCTGTCACCTGGGCGTCAACAGGAGCGACCTGGCCACCGGGCTCAGGCTCGACGAGGGGCCGGCCAGGAGGGCGGCCGCCGCGAGGGCCGCGACCGTCCGGGCCCTGGACGAGAGGTACGGCCTCAGGCAGCTCGAGCGCGGCCAGGCCAACAGCCGCGCCCACGCCAGGCAGCCCTCCCGCGCCGAGAGGGAGATGGCCCGGCGCGGCCGGGCCGGCGACTCCGAGAACGCGCGCGTCCGCGCGGCGGTCGTCCGCGGGGTCGAGGAGGTCGGCCGAATGCGCTCGTGCCCGGACCGCATGGGGGAGCTGGAGCGCAGGCTCGCGCGCGACGGCGTCCGCATGCGCCGCGGGGCCCGCGGCGGCCTGCAGTACGAGTTCCGCTCGAGGTCCCTCGGCGGGACGCGCAGGGTGTCCGGCGCCCGCCTCGGCTTCGCCCGGGACCGCCGGACTGGCGTCGTGGTGAGGTTCACCGCGCGCGGGATACGCGAGGGCATCGAGGCCTTCCGGGCGCTCGAGCGCGCCGCGGAGAGACAGTACGAGCAAGAGCGAGGAGACGGCCAGTGATGGGACAACGGAGCCACCACCGGAAACCGAGGCAGGTCAGTCGACGAGGCCCCTGACCCCACGAACCTCGAGCACGCCCCTTCTGACGAAGCCAAGTTCGAAGCGCTCCGGCGAGAAGACGTCGAACGAGAACGACGCCGGCTCGAAGGGGGCCGGCTCGAAGCCCTCCGCTGCATACCTCTCGAAGTCGAAGCAATCCAGCCCCATGGCTGCCAAGACCGGCTCCGGAATGGAATAGTCGCGCTCTACGCGGCCGAAGAGGACGACGCCCGAGGTAATTCCAAGGGAGAACGTTGCCCAATCGGCCGCCGACAGGGCGGCGGCCCCCAGCACCGACCCAACCAGACTCCCCAGGAGGTACCCAAGGTAGGGCACGGGGACCAGGGCCTGGCCCGCGGCGCCGGCCGCCGCCTCCAGAGCAAGCACGGCGGCGTCCCTTGAGAGCGAGGCGGCAAACGCATCGGCGCCCGTCCTCCCGACGGCCACGTCGACACCTCCCTCTATTGCCCGCGAGGTGATTGCGACGAGGGTTGCCAGGGCCGGGGCGCCCAAGCCGGCCAAGGCTGGCACCATGCCGGACCTGGCTGCCGTCGTGACGGCAGCGGCGGCCGTTCCCGACACGAAGCCCCGTCCCCCGGCACGGAGAGCCGCGGCTCCCTCGGATCTGAGCAGGTCGGCGTCGAGCGTGCCGCCCGTCGCCATGGAGTGGATTGATTCGATGACCGTCGGGGCAAGCTCGAGCGCCGCCGCCAGGGCGGCCGCGTACGCACCCGTCATTGCAGAGTCACGAAGCAACGTTCCGGGGTCTATCTTCTGTCCGGCAGACAGCCCTTGTTCCGACGGCTTGAACCGACCGTCTCGCACCGCCTCTGCGGCATCCCTCGAACCATCCTTTGTGAGCCCGTCCGAGGTGTACCCGCGTCCCCCGTCGACGCGGTCGCGGAGCTCGGAGGCGGTGTCGCGGTACCTGGCGGCCTGTCCGGGACGGGCGGATGCTTCCTTCGCCGCGCGCCTCTCAAGCCATTCCAGCCCCTTGTCGAGCTGGTCCTCGGGCACCAGTCTCCTGCTTCCGCCGTAGACCTGGTCCCCCTCAAGGGCCTCGCCGCTCGCAATCGCCTTGGCCGCGGACGATCGCCCCCGCTTCGAGGCCTCACCAAAGGTCAGCGCCTGGGCCTTGGCGCTCTTCTCGGCCGTTGCGTAGTACTTCGCCTGGTATTTCCCGACGACGGACCCCGTCCCATCAACCAGCTCGACATCCGCGGACCCAAACCCGTGCGACCTCGGGACGACGGCGATGGGGCCCTCGTCGCGTGCGACGGCCCTGTTGATGTTGTAGGTTCCCGCGTGCAGATACTCCGCCACGTCGCCCGCGAGCGAGTCAATTGGCGTGCCCGTCCCCGAAAACTGCTCCAGGCCCGCCTCGAGTCGATGGACCTCGCGGTCGATGGAGTCAACCCATTCGGCGGAGCGCTCTGCCGCAATGGAAGCCGGCAGGCCGTCGCAGAAACGCTCGTACCCCTCCTCAAACTCGTCCACGGCTACTCCCCCAGAAAGGCGTTCAACCCATTCCTGCAGAAGAGCACCGCGGCGACGCTGTACTGGAAATCAACAATCTCTCGTTGTTTCACAGCGGCCCCCAGCCTCATTGCTCCGTGGTCGGCAAACGCCCGCAGCGCAATCACGCCGTCCTTCACAACCTTCGCGAGTCCCGACGGCTCTTTGCTCGGAGTCTCCCAACCGGAGGCCGGGAGGGCCAGCAGCCTCCCGATTTCCTCCTTCGGCTCCTGGTCGGCCCGGAGGCACAGCCCCTTGAATTCATCAAGCTCGTTCTCGGCGACCGCGTGGTCGACCAGGATAAACGCCGTGGTCCCAAGCCAGCCATACTGAATCCCGCAGCGGTCGAACTTTGGCCTGATGCACTCCCTGGCCTTGCGGCACTGGCTTCCGTCCCCCACGAACAGGGTGCTGTTCGACGTCGAGAGTTGGGGCTGGTGGGACCTGTACTCCTTCTCGTTCCAGATAGTTGCCTCGGTCCCGTCGTCCATGTCGCTTATCAGTTGTCCAATGAATTGGGCGCAGCCCTCTTTCGAGTCCTCGTAGACGACAATCAGTTTCCGCTTCATTGTGCCGTCCCATCGACGAAGTGGCGTCAAGCATGCAGACGATTATAGGTCCGCACGGACCTCGGCGGGAGCGACCCCGGAGCGGCGTGCCCCGCCCCCGGCCGCGCCGGGGCAAGATGATTCCGTGCACCGGAATCCATATCTTGCATGCCCGGAGACGGGGTCGCAGGGCAGGCGAGGCCAGCGCGGCGCGGAGGCAAGTTGGAGCCGAGCGTCCGCGCCACGCCGGCCGAGAGGAAACCGCCCACGGAAGGTGCCGGTGGCACGTTCCGCGAGCGGTTTCCGGTTTTTCGGTCTCTTTGAAAATCAATATCGTCGCCCCGGCAGGAGGGTCCTTCGAAATCCCCGACAGCGACTCGGCACGCCCGCGCAGGGTCACGGCGTCGCAAGGAGCGGCGGGAGCAGCGCGGGGCGTGGGCGCGTCGAGGAACGCGGCGTTCGCAGCGGACTCGGCCTATGCGCAAGACCGACCTGCCCGCTACCGGACGGTGACGATCTCCGCATTCTGGAGCGCATAGTCCGTCAGCTCCTGGCCGATTCCCGGAGCGTCCGGCACCTCGAAGTAGCCGCCCTTCGCCACGTAGTCGTTCTTGCAGAGCCGGATGTTGTCCTCGATGAGGGCAGAGGCGTGGAGCTCGTGGATGACGAAGTTCGGAATGACGGCCTCAAGTTGCAGCGCGGCGCTCGCGGAAACGGGACCGCCGCAGCAGTGGACCTGCACTCCAATGTCGTAGACATGTGCCTGGTCGCAAATCTTTTTGCCCTCCGTGATGCCACCCACGTTGCACAGGTCGGGCTGGATGATGTTAATGGAATGGTCCTCGAAGAAGGGCCTGTATCCCCAGCGCGTGTAGACGCGCTCCCCCGTCGCGATGGGTATGTCCACCTTATCGTGAATCTCACGGAACAGGGGCGCGTTAAGCGGCTGCGTGGGCTCCTCGTAGTAGAAGCAGCCCAGCTTCTGGAGCTCCCGGCCAAGCTGAACGGATGTCGTTGCGTCCGTGAGGGCATGGAGCTCGATGATGATGTCCACGTCCGGGCCCGCCTCGCGCATTGCGGCGACGCGGTCGACGGCGAGCTTCATCTGGTCGCGCTGAAGGATGCCGCGGCTTGAGCGACCCATCCAGACGCCGTTCTTGTCGAAGCCCACGGGATCGACCTTTACGGCGTCGAAGCCGTCGGCCATGGCCTTGCGCATCGCTTCGGCATATTCCTCCGGCTTTGCAAGCGAATGAGAGACCTTGCCCCAGTCGAACTGCAGCTGGGAGGCGTAGGCGCGCAGCCTCGTGTTGGTCTTGCCGCCCAGGAGCTTCCAGACGGGGGCGTCCAGGGCCTTGCCGCGGATGTCCCACAGGGCGATGTCGATGCCAGAGATGCCCGCCATGATAACGCCGCCGTTGCCCATCCCCCAGAACGTAAGGCGATGCAGCCTATCCCAAATCTGCTCGTTGTTCATGGGGTCAAGGCCAATGATGCACTTTGCGAAGTCGACCGCCATTCCGAATCCGGCGCTCTGCGCGTTGCCGTAGGCGACGCCCACCTCGCCCAGTCCCGAAATACCATCATCGGTGTTGACGCGCACGAAGACGGGATGCCACGGCACGTTGCCGACGGCGACCTCCGCGGGAATCGAGGGCTCCTTGAATGACCTGATGATGTCGACGCTCGTGATTTTCATGGGTATACTCCCTACCTTCCGTAATAAACGGTTCTGAGGAGCGCGCGCGCATCGTCCTCGGTGACCTTGACCGGGTTGGCTGGAGTGCAGACGTCGCTCATGACCTTGCCGACGAGAACGTCGATGTTTGCCTCGAACTCGTCGGCGTCGGGCACGACCTCCCTCATCGCAACGGGAACGCCGAGCTCGGCCTTGAGGTCGAGGATGACCCGCTCGAGGTCCGTCTTGCCCACGAAGCTCGCGAGCTCCTCGTAGCGGGCGGCGGCAGCGGCGTCGCGGTCCCGATTGAAGGCGATGCTATAAGGCAGCACGATGCCGTTCGCAAGGCCGTGTGCCACGTTGTAGGTGGCGCCGAAGGTGTGGGCGACGCCATGACAGATGCCCAGGGCACCATTGGTGAAGGCGATTCCGCCGAGGCAGCTTGCCGCGAGCATCGACTCGCGCGCCGCGAGATTGTCCGGCTCGTCGGCACAGACAGACAGGGCCCTGTAGCCGGCAACCCAGCCGCCCATGGCCATTCCGTCAGAGAACGTGTTCGCCGTGTTGGCGACGTATGATTCGATGCAGTGCGTGAGCGCGTCCATGCCGCAGGCGACGGTCCCGCCGCGAGGCATGGTCACCGAGAACGACGGGTCGAGGATGGCAACGTCCGGAATCAGGCGACCCGTGTACTCGCGTACGGAGTACTTCCTCTTCTGCACTGGGTCCTTGATGAGCGCGGCGCGCGTGCACTCGGAGCCTGTGCCGGCACTCGTGGCTATGCAGCACACGCGAGCCTTCTGGCGCAGGGTCAAAGGTGCCGGGGGCATTACCTCCTCGAGGGTCTTGTACTGGGGGTTCTCGTAGAAGACCCACATGGCCTTGGCCGCATCCATCGCGGAGCCGCCGCCGAAGCCGATTACCCAGTCGGGCTCGAACTCGAGCATCTCGGCGACGCCCTTCTTCACGGACTCCCAGCACGGCTCGGGCTCGACGTCGGTGTTCGCGCGCCAAGTCCAGCCCGCCCCCTCGAGGACGTCGGTGACGACCTTGAGCTGGCCGAGCTCCTCTTGGATCTTCCCGCTCATAACGATATAAGCGCGCTTTCTCTCGGCCGGCAGCTCCGCCAGAGAATTCACCGCTCCCTCGCCGAAGAAGATCTTGTCGGCGCCGAGCTTCACTGTTCTCATACTCAAACGCACCTCCCTCGTGCGGACGCGCCTGGCGCCCGCATCGCCTCTCTACCGAAGGGGCGCCCGGGTGGCGCTGGCTACCCGGGCGCCGCCGCGGAGCTACTTCGTCTGCTGGCCGTAGGTCTTCGAGCGCTCCATGGCCAGTGCCATCTGCTCGTCGGTCAGGTACTTCGGCTCGCCCGCCGCCATGCATTGCCACTGAATCTGGGCGGTGAACTCGATGTTGGTGGCAAGGCCGAACGCCTTCGGAAGGCTCGCCTGGTAGCACACATCGCCGTGGTTTGCGAGCAGCACGACACGAGTCTTGGGGTTATCGACGAGAACCTTCTCGACGGCGTCCGCAAGCTCCGGGGTGCCGAAGGTCACGTAGGGGACCAGGGGAACCTCATCGACGGCGGAGCCCATGATCACGTAGTGGATGGGCTTCAGGGTCTCATGCATGCAGGCAAGAGTGGTCGCGTAGGGGGAGTGCGTGTGGACCACGGCACGCGCCTCGGGACGGTTCTTGTAGACCACGGTGTGCAGGCCGTGCTCGGAGGAGGGCTTGCGCTTTCCGTCCACGATGTTTCCGTCGAGGTCCATGACGACGACGTCCTCGGGCGTGGTGTCAAAGTAACCGAGGCCCGAGGGGCTGATCGCCATATAGCCCGTCTCGGGATCATAGATGGAGATGTTGCCACTCGTCCCGACGGACAGGCCGGCCGCGCTCATCTTCTTGCCGTACTCAACGATCTGCTTGCGCTCTTCTTCCATCAGCATGGGAATCTCCCTTCCCTCGCAGGTAGCGAGGTAGCAGTAGTCATTTCTCTGTCAGGTTATTTCGCTTTGGGGGATGTGCGGCAACGCCGCGTTACCCCGACCGTCAGGGCGGCACGACCGGCAAACAGCCCGGACCTACGCCTTGAGGCTCTTCAGGTTGACGACCATGTCGCTCTTTCCGGTCTCCCAGTACTCCTCGATCTTCTTGGCGAGCAGCAGCGGGCTCTTGGGCAGGGCATCGACAACGTTACCGGCGTTGTGGGGACTCACGGTCACGTTGTCGAGGGCCAGGATCGGATCATCGGCCGCAACCGGCTCATCCCAGAACACGTCAAGGGCGCAGCCGCCGATGCTCCGGTCTGCCAGAGCCTTGACGAGAGCGTCCTTGTCGACGACGCCGGCGCGGGAGGTGTTGATGAGGTATGCGGTCGGCTTCATGAGTCCCAGCAGACGCTCTCCGATGCAGCCCTTGGTCTCGGGGGTGAGGCGCATGTGCAGGCTGATTACGTCCGAGGTCGAGAAGAGCGTGTCCTCGTCGACCATTCGGACGGGAAGCCCCTGCTCATCAACTTGCTCCTGGGAAACGAACGGGTCATAGGCAATGACCTGCTTCATTCCGACGCCGGCGCCCTTCTTGGCCACCAGTTTGCCGATGTTGCCAAGGCCGACCACTCCCAGGGTCATCTCGCACATGGAGGTGGTGTAGCCGCTGTTGGGGTAGTCCTTCCGCCACTCGCCGTTCTTGAGCGCTGCGTGACCGCGGGCGATGTTCCTGGCCTCCGCGAACATAAGGCCGATAGCGTAGTCCGAGGTTGCCTCCGCGTTGCGAATGCAGTGGATCACGGGGATGTTGCGAGCCGTCGCGGCCGCGACGTCGATGTGCTCCATGCCCCCGCGGCAGGTTCCGATGAGCTTCAGCCTGGGCCCTGCAGCAACGAGGTCCTCCGGGACCGGGCAGAAATGGGTGAGCAGAACGTCAGCGTCAGCGACCTGCTCGTAGGCCTCGCCCGGGACCTTCTCCGCAGTCGGACCGTTCTTCTCCAGGTTCTGGGCACGGTGCTGGAACTCCTGGCGAGAGGCATTGGGCCACTCGACGGCAACGACCTCAGCGTGTGAGTCGAGGTGCTTTGCAGCCTCAACGAGCAGTTCGCAGGGGACGACGATGTCTCCGATAACGACGATCTTCATGGGAACGACTCCTTCTTTGAAGGGGCGGGGCTCGCCGGAGGGACAGGCCCCGCCCGTCACGATCGCATGGTCTTGTCGAAGCCCGTCACGCCGTCAGGCGGCAGCAGCATCGACCTTGTGCTCGGGACGCTTGCCCGTGGCGAGGAACTCGAGGTAGTCCTGGAAGCGGACCTTGTTCTTGCGGAACAGGAAGTAGACCACGAAGTAGACGACAACCACGGCAGCGATGATGGCCGGGTTCTGGGTCATAAACGCCATGGTGATCAGGCCGGCGGTGCAGTTCGACATGATGAAGCCGATGACGAAGGTGCCGGCGGCAACCGCATCGACGGCAGCCTCGAAGCCAACCTCGGCGGCGACTTGAGTGAAGGCGTCGGCCCAATAGGATGCCATGAGGAGCTTGGCCGTAAAGACGATGATGGCCATGCAGACAGACTTCACGACGTTGCCGTTGGAGAGGGCGACCGGAATCTCGACCATGTACGGGAGAGAGGGCAGCACCATAAGGGGAATGACGAGGTTGCCCGGCATCAGGAAGGCGATGAGGATTCCGAACGGGATCGTGATGAGGCCCGTGGTGAGCGTAGCGGCCTCGCCGTAGCCCAGCGCGTCATTGACGGCGACGATGAACTGGCGGTTCTCGCCGTACTTGGTCTGGGCGAGGGTCTTGCGGGAGTACTCGGTCAGGGCGCCGAAGCCGGCGGCAAACATACCGGCAATCTTGGGGAAGATGGCCATGACAGCGGAGCAGGTTACGGCCACCTGGGCGACGTTGCCCCAGCCGACGATGGTGTTCAGGCGGTCGACGTTACCGACGAGACCGAGGATGGCGCCGATGGCAAGGCCGATGTACATGGGCTCGCCCATGAAGCCAATCTTCTTGCGGATAGATTTGGGGTCGGCCTTGATCTTGTCGAAGCCGAGCTTGCTGAAGAGGATGTTGAGCACGAGGTACATGGGCGCGTCGCCGTTGTGGTGGGGGGCCGTCATGGCGCAGCCCGGGTAGTTGTAGTAAGTGGACCAACGCTTCTGGACGGCTTCGGCGATAAGCAGAATCACCAGGTTGATGAAGAGCATCAGGCCGAAGGCCAGGGGCATGTTGCCCGTGAGCAGAAACAGGAAGGAGCCCCAAACGGAGATGGAGTAGTTGTTCCAGAGGTCCGAGGGCATGAAGATGTCGGTCCACTTGCCAAACCAGAGGACGATCTGGAAGAGCAGGCCAACGCCGATGAACATCATGCCAAGATCAGTGGAGTAGCAGACTGCCGCCACTGCCTGCCAGCCGATGTCGAGGGCCGGCTTGGAAAGGCCGGACGCGTCGACCATGCGGGTGATGAGCGGGGTCAGGACGCCGCCGAACGCCGTGGTGACAAAGGACATGCCCATGAGGCCGACGCCCACGAGCACGGCGGACTGGAACGCGCGCTTGCGCGGCGTCTTAAAGATGCGGCAGATTACGTAGATAATGATCGGCACGGTAATGTAGTTACCGAACGCATCGAAAATCTGCTTCAATGTTGCGAAGAAACCATCCATTAGTACAGCCTCCCTCAGGAGATGTGTTCAAGGTGCCAATAGGGTGGTACGCGAGTCAGGTCCTGGCCAGTTGCCGCTGGTCAGGGCCATCTTGTCCCGCTACTCACTCAGGTCGAGCGCGCCAACAGCGTCCATAAGCTGCTCGATGAACTCGTCTTCGTTGATTCCGACAAGGAACCCCGTCGCGTTCAGCATCGGGATGCCGCAGTCGTCCTCCACGGGGCTGGTGTAGGCCAGAATGTCCCAGGGGCGGGCGAGCATCATGGTTGAGACGCCCGGAGGGTTGGTCTCATCAGTGTCGCAATCGTACCCGTGCTCCTCCAGGACGTCGCGAATCTTCGCGGAGAGCATCGCTGATGTGGCGGTACCAGAGCCGCAGACACAAAGCACGTTCACAGTTCTCATTTTTCTGCTTCCTTTCCATGTCGGCCGTCCACGACGGCCCCGATGGTGACTAGGCCTCCTCGAGGGAGCTGAGCAGGTCCAGGATTTCCGCCTTGTTCCTAGACGCGCGAATCTTCGCGAGTCGGTCGCTATCCTGGATGACGTGCATCATGGCCTTGAGGAGCTCAATCTGCTGACCAGAGTCCTTGATCACCAGGGGCATGATCAGCTTTACGTCCAGCTTGTGCTCTGGCTCGCCCATCATGCTGAACTCGACGGACTCCTTGGGGACAATCACCCCGATTGCCGGCTTGTTGACCAGCGTCGGGTCTGTGTGGGGGATGGCGATGCTCATCTCCTTGCCCGGAAGGCCCGTGGGGAAGACCTTCTCGCGTGCGATCACCATATCCGCATATCCCTCGTTGACATAGCCGCACTCCTGAAGACGACCTGCCATGAGACGGATGGCCTCCTCAGAGGTCTTAACGTCGGCGTCAATGAAAACGAGCCTCTCGTCCAATAGCTTGCTCATATTAATCACCTCCTTCAAATGCCTGGCATGCGTTCTATCAACAGAAAAATGGGGTTTGCCGCGTTAGGACGGAATCAGCCCAAAGCGCGCGGCCGTAACGACGAGGGAAAAGAGCAGGAGGGCCGCCGCAACGGCGCGAATGGCCTTCCGCGTTCTCACAAGTCCGAGGGGAAGGTAGTATTCGTAGCGCGGAAGCACGCGCGGCCAGACGAGAATCAGCAGGGAGAAGCCCACGAGGGGAAGCGACGTCCAGGCCGGTTCCTGGCCCAGAAAGCCGATGGCCACCCAGGAAGCGATGGCAATGCCCGCAAGGAGCACGTAGAAGGCCTGACGGAAGCGGGCGTCCCTCTCGACGAAGGACTCAGCCCGGCGATAATGCTCCTCGCAGCAGCACTTGAGGACCGGAGTCCCTCCGGGATTGACCACATACGCGTACTCGGCGGTGGGCCGGCCGCACCACAGGCAGTTCGCGACCTCGCCCTCGACGCCGTGGTGCCCATTGTAGACTAGCTTGCGCTTCGCAGACATGTCTGCCCCTTCCCTCCGGCACGCCCAGAACGGCGTCGACACTCGTCCTCAAACCTGTCGACGACTCCTCGATCAGAGAAAAGCTCGTAGATGCTGAACAGCGTCCCCCAGTGGGAGTACCGGTTTATGGTCGAGATGCAGATGACTATCTTCGCCGGAGCGCCATCGGGGAAAACGACGCCGTCGTCGCAGAGTGCGATTTGAGCCGCTACGCGTGCGCCCTTGTCACCCTGAACGGGACAGCGGACCACGACGACATCGCAGGCCATGCGGTAATACATAAAGCGCGGGCCCCTGACGAGGTTCTTCATGCGCTCCACGAGTGAGCTCCCCGCCGAGTCCCCCTGAAGGGCTTCGGCGCACCTGAGGACCGCCTGTTGCCAAGTCCCGCCGCTCTCGAGAATCACCGTGTCCTCGCGAATGTGGGCGTCGCCGACCATGGGTGCGTGAGAGTTCACGGTGCAGCGCCCGCCGTCGTCGAAGAACTTGAAGAGCTCGAAGTACAGGTGGTCCGACCCGAGCCAGGAGGAATCGCCCTCTGGCATGTTCTCGGACATGATGTCGAGAATCCCACCGATCAGGGAATCGTACCGAGAGATGATTCGGTTCCTCTTCAGGACGCCATAAATCTGGTGCTTATTCTCCTCCGAGAAGAAAGGCGTCACCTCGACCATGTTGTCGCTCCTCATTTCGGGGGGCAGGGGGACAAGCGCGAGGACGACCGCATAGCTCTCCAGAGTCCAGCGATGCAGCTTCTCGGAATCTGCCGTACTCCAGTCGAAGCTGATGCCGCAGGCTTGGGAGAGCTGGTCTCTGACCAGAGTCGCCGTCGACATGTTGTCCGCCCCCACGATCAGGACGCGGTCGGCGCTCGTGTCGCCACGCTCGAGCATCTTGCTGTCTAGGTCGCTCGAGAGGTAGATGGTGAGGAAGGCCAGCTCGTCGTCGGACAGGCTGCCCATGCCGGACTCGATGGCGGCGCGGCGGCAGAACTCGAAGGACATCGGATACATCTTTCGGACGTCGTCCGTCAGGGGGTTATGCACCGGGATGCCGTACTTCTGCCGATAGAAGAGCGGCCTGATGTGATGTGAGAGCTGTTCCTTGACGAACTCCTTGTTCACAAACGTCAAGCATGCGACGCGCTCGAAGTTCCCGATCAGGCTCTCTGCCAAGCTGGAGACATAGGCGTCTTCCTCGCTCTGGTGGGCGAAGTCGGCCGTCTTGATGCCGAGGAGAAGCGAGGTAATGTAGAGAATCTCCTCAGAGGGCAGAGCGATGCCGACGCTCTTGAGCTTCTCAGCGCTGCACTGGACCGAGCGGTAGGAAACGGTGCCCATGAGCGTGATCTGCTCGTCGCGGCCCATGACCACCGAGTTGCCGGCGAGCCCGCGAAGCCAGGACACCTGAACCATCATTCCCTCGAGGCCGTTGCTCTCCAAAAAGCAGCGCGTCTTGAGGTCGCTCTCGTACTGCTTGATGAGGCTGCGACAGAGGGCGTAATAATCGATGTCGTTATTCGTCACCCTGACGAGTGCGGCTTGCAGAAAGCGCTTTGCGTCATGGGCGTGCCCGGAGTCAGCGAGCTCCTTGAGGCTTGACCAGATGCGCTTGCGAATCGTTATCTCGTCGCCAAGGACTTCGTAGCCGGCAGCCGCCACGCTGGAGAGTGAGAGTCCGAGCGAATCGAGGGACTCGCGGATCTCGTGGACGTCCGCAATCACGGTGTTTCGGCTGACCCCGAAGGAATCCATGAGCACGCCTATGGTAACCGGCTCGGAGGAGAGCGCTATGCGTAGAAAGGCCATGCTTTGGCGCTCTGCGACGGAGAAGTACCTCTGGTCGGCAGACCCAGACAGCCTTTCGACCGAACTCCATTGAACTCCCCTAGCACGAAGGCATTGGTCCTCGACCGAGACACTGCCCAGGCCAGCGGAGGTCAGCCAGTCGTTGATGCGGGAAATGTCATAGTAGACGGTGCGTCGAGAAACCCCAAACTCCGACATGACATCCGCCAGGGGAAGCCCCTTTCCAACGGATTGGGAGAGGCTTCTGAGCAATTGAACTTGGCGACTCTTGAGTTCCACGCCGCACCTCCTCGCCTCACGATTGGGACTCTTCTCTTGCCTGCTTCCATTCTCCGCAGACCTCCGCTCTGGGGAATTACCAATTTGGTGCAAGAAGGAGACCGTCGGATGTGCAAATACATGTACTTACGCACATTACAGCACAGAAGGATAAGCGACACCCGGACTCCTGCCTTGGCCTTATTTGTTTTGGCAAACGCATGTCTTGCTGTTTTTCGATTACTATTTGATGCCAAGACTTTTTCAAGCCAATCGCAAGGACCAAACAATTGCACTGGTAACCACGCCGTTTGCCGGCTAAAACCACCCGCTTGTGGTCGTTTGCACCAAGCCTGCAAATCGAGATAGGGGTACAACCCGCTTCACGGACAATCGTCTCAAACTGGGCCACGAGTGCAATTACATGCGCCAAGAGCCTTGCACTCAGCGCGCTTTCTTCGGGGGGTTGAAGGTCGAGTTCTCCCGTGGCTGCGATTGGGACGGCGTGATGGATGGCAAATTCCCCGGCACGCTCAGCTCGCGCCCAATTGGCGCCGCCAGAAGCCTAGAGACGGCTTTGAGCACGAGGTTTGGTTGATTGCGACAAAGAAACCAAGCCGAGGCCGTCCCGCGTCCCGTGGAGTCGGATTGGCGAAGCACAGCAATCTGGCATTCCCGCCCCCAGACGCTCGGCGGCGCCAGGCTGCCGTGGCGAAGCGCCACCGGAGTCGTCCGCAGGCGCCGCCGTCAGCCAGTCGACGCTGCTATCGACGCAGTCCTGCGCCTTGGCGAGGCACGCAAGGCGCCACAGGGGCGAGCCCGGTGCCACCAGCGCCCTCTTCGCCATACCATTAGGCACTGGTGCCCGAAGTGCGGCGCCGGCAGGTGATCCGGAGAAGCCCCACCTACCCCCGCACCTCGAAGGAGATGTCCCCCTGCTCCAACGTGTCGACCCTGTCGACGATCCGGCGCAGCGTCTCCATCTTCTCCGACGTCGAGCACCCGGGGTTGTACCAGATGCCGCCTCCGATCTCGAAGCCGTAGCCCAAGGGCTCGGTCGAGAAGTACCTCGACGGGAACCTCCCTCCCGTCACCGCGGCCCTGAACGCGCGGGGGTCCTCGGCGTAGACCCGAGGCAGCAGCCAGCGCATGGCCTCCACCCACGTGCCCACGGCGGCCCGCTCGCCACGCAGGGAACACGCCGACACCTTGAGCCCGGTGAACTCGAACCCGCCGTCCAGAGCGTGGCTCTCGCGCGCGGCCTCAGCCGGCGCGTAGGTGCTCTCGGGCATCGGCCACAGCTTGAGGAACCTCGACCAGAGCCTCTCGCGCCTCTCCTCGATCTCCCGGATGCCCCACCTGTCGCAGAGGGCCACCGCGCGGCTCAGCCTGAGGCCGCTGTCCCTGAAGCCGCTCTCGCGGTCCCTCTTGTCCGCGAACGGGTTGTTCGAGTACTGGGAGTTGTAGCCGGTCAGCGTGAGGTTGCCGATGGTGTTGACGTATGCGGCGTGGACCTCGTCGTCGGCCTCTTCGCCGAGCTCGTGGCGCCACTGCGGGCTGAGGGTCTGGGGCATGATGTGCTCGACCGTCAGGGTGCCGTCCTCCAGCATCCCAACCACATTCACGCGCTCGACGCTGTCCCCGTTCTCGAGCCTGTCGTAGAGGTAGAGGCGCTTCCGGTCGATGTGGTAGAAGTCTCGCCACTCGAAGCAGCGCCTGAACTCGTCGTCCCTGGGCAGGACCCCGGCGCCCTCGCGGCGCAGCAGCGAGTACTTGAGCGCGTTGGCGTAGCCCTGGCCGTCCGCGACGCCCCTCTCCGCCTCGCGGTGCAGGGTCTCGAACACTTTGTTGAGCGCGTTGGTGGGGACCCTGCAGACCCACCTCCTGAACAGGTACGTCTCCACGGCAAGAAGTGCCTCGACGAGCTCGCTCTCGCCTATCTCCCCACCCTCGAACGAGGCCAGGGCGCTCATCAGGAACGGCGTCGTGACGCCCGCGTCGAGAAGCCCGAGTCGCCTCAGGACCGCGTTGGCCCTCGCAGAGGGGCACGACGCCCCCTCGGCCTGACGATAGAGCTCGGAGTACCTCAGCAGCTCGGCGAGCAAGTCCCCGGCGACGCGGTTGGCGGCGTGCCCCCTGAACTCGGGGTAGACCCGCGCGATGGCCGGGGTCCTCCCCGTGGCGCACGTGAGCCAGTCGCGGACGAAGCCGCTCACGTCGTAGCCGCAGTTGGCCTCGATGGGGTTCCAGTACTTCGTGTAGCACTCCTCCTGCTCGGCCTCGGGCAGGTCCATGAGGACGTAGTTGCAGATCTTGTCGCCCTCGGAGAGGGCCAGGCCGGTCGAGTTCAGGCTCTCGAAGATGAGCTGCGCGTCGTCGTCCGCCTCGAGCCTGATGTCGATGACGGTGAGTGCCTTGATCGCGTCGCGGAGCTCCTCGGCGGTCAGGCCCGTGGCCCCGACGCGCCCGAGCAGGTAGCGGTAGTTCTCCGTGACGTTGGACCCCTCGACGAGCTTGTCCGCGTCGCCCTCGACGACCCGCTTGAAGGCCTCCTGGTCGTCCTTGATCAGCTTGAGCTTGAGCTTCTCCACCTCGTCGAACTCGTCGATGAGTCACTCGCGGCGAATCCTGTCGGCGGTCCTCCCCGGGCTCTCCGAGGCGACGTTGCCAGCCTCGAGCTGCGCGACGAGTGCGGCCAGGAGTATGAAGACCGTCGTCACGCGCTGCTGGCCGTCTATGAGCACGCGACGGTCCATGTCGGCCTTGGACACTATGCTTCCGAAGAAGTGGGAGGCGCGCCCCTCCCTGGCGATTCCCTCGAGGTCGTCGAAGAGGCGCTCGCACTGCTCCTGCCTCCAGTCGTAGTTGCGCTGGTAGACGGGGATGACGAACCTCGTGTCGGCACCCTGGAGCATCTTGACCAGCGGCTTTGCGTCTCCGCGCATCTGCTTCCCCCTACTCCTTGCCCTGGATTACCGCCAGGAGGTCGTTCTGAAGATACGACCTCATTGCCCAAGAAATCTTGCTGCGTCACGCTACGAGCCATGCGTCCGAGCAACGGCCACATCACAGTAGTTGATGATACGACGGAGAGCGCCGGGCCTCGGGGCCCGAGGCCCGACCTCGTCGGTCGACGAAACGCTGCGTTAGTCAAGCGGGTGCGGGACCCCAGGGCACCACGGAGACTCCTCCACAGAATCTCCCGCCGGGAAATTCCTCCCATTTCTCCACCCAAAAGGTCGAGACAAAAAAAGCAGGTCAACCAAATTCCTTGGCTGACCTGCGAAAGTTTATGGTCGCGGGGGCAGGATTTGAACCTACGACCTTCGGGTTATGAGCCCGACGAGCTACCAGACTGCTCCACCCCGCAATGCGGTGCACTTCGTTGCGCAAGTAGTAACTATACGCACTGCCCCTACCTTCGTCAACAATGTGAA
This sequence comes from Paratractidigestivibacter faecalis, assembly GCF_003416765.1. Lineage (NCBI taxonomy): Bacteria > Bacillati > Actinomycetota > Coriobacteriia > Coriobacteriales > Atopobiaceae > Paratractidigestivibacter > Paratractidigestivibacter faecalis. Next base: position 1,705,400 of record NZ_QSNG01000001.1, read on the forward strand.
GACAACTCCACAATTGACCTTCGCGGGGACGTATGAACGCCCAGCACCTCGCGCCTAGGCCTTCGCCTCCCCGGCTTCTCCCTCGTCCTCCGCCGCATCCTCCTCGGCGGCCGCTGGCGCCCACTCGCCCGCGAGGACCCGCGCCCACGTGGCAAGGATCTCCTCGCGCTGTTTGGCGGCCGCGTCGGCGTCGGTCGCCACGACCTCGACGTCGTCGTCCGCAGGCACGTCGTCCCCACCCGCGACCTGCACGTCATCGGCCACCGGCCTTGCCAGCGCGTCAGCCACAACCTGCTGGCCGTCGCGCCCGGTAAGAAACTCGACAAAGGCCGTGGCCTGCTGCTTGTTGAGGCAGCCCCCGACCGCGCCCCCGCAGGCGTCAGCCACGCCCATGGCGGACTCGGGCCAGGCAACGGCGGTCTGGCCGGTCCTTCTCGCCAGCTGACGCGCGCGCTGCTCGCTGACCAGCGCGACGTCTGCGTTCCCGTCAAGAAGCGTCTGCACCGCGGCGTCCTCGTCCGCGCAGATCACGGCCCCGGCGGCGAGAAGCTCCCGCACAAACGCCCAGGAGACGTCATCTCCCGGGGCGCCGCCGGCAGACGCGCCCGCGGCCTCGGAGAGCATGGCCACCAGGTGAAGCCAGCCGGCCTCGCAGGACGCGGGGTTGCACAGCGCCACACGCCCCGCAAGCGACGCGGCCAGAAGATCGGCATAGGCGGCCGGAGCTTCCTTCTTGCTGGCGACAAGGCCCTCTGCCAGCGAAAACGCGCCGATTTCGCGCTGGACAGGCTCGAGTCCCGAAGACAGCCCCTCTACGCCCGCGTACCAGAGCGCCTCTCCGCCCCAAACGACGTCAGCCACCGGCTTGCCCGGCGCGTCCCCGTCGGCGAGCTGCCCCGCAAGCTCGGCCTCGCTGCCGCGCACCACGGCAACCGTCACGCCCGTGTCCTGCGAGAAGCGCGCCACCACATCGTTTACCAGCTCCTCCGGGCAGCTGGTGTAGAGCGAGAGCTTGCCGCCGAGCTTGGCGGCGCCGTTCTCGGAGGCCTCGGCCCCGGCCGAGGGCTCAACCGGCACGTCGGCCGCACCGCGGCTGCAGCGGGTCACGCCCACGGCAATGCCCGCGCCGGCCACCACCAGCGCGGCCCCACCGGCAACGAGCGTCCTTCTGGTCAGCTTGACCTCGGAGAGCCTGGGCAACCCCGACGGCTTGGGCAGGCTCACGCGCGCTCACCCTCAAGCTCTGCCAGGATCTGGGCCATGACCTGCTGCGCGCCGTGCTCCCGGTTGCTGGGAATGACGCGCTGCGCGATTTGCTTGACGCCGTAGCGGGCGTTGTCCATGACGTAGGGGTGGCCCACGTAGCGCAGCATGGCATAATCATTCATTGAATCGCCAAAGGCAACGACGTCCTGGCGGTCAATGCCGTAGTACCTAAGAATGTGCTCCAGGCCCGTGGCCTTGCTCACGTGACGCGGCGTGATGTCTATCCACTGGGAGCCGCTGGGCAGGAAGGTGAAGCAGTCCGAGAGCTCGCGCTCCAGGACAAAGGCCATGTCCATGATCTGCTCGGGCTTCTCGCAGCAGATTCCAACCTTGATGATGCTCACGTCCGGCGAGGGCAGGTCGTAGACGCGCTCCGCGTCCGGCAGGTCCTTGTCCAGCTCGCGCACGTAGGCGGACTGGTCGTCCAACAGGTAGGTGTGGGCCTCGTCGTAGACGGCCATGTGCAGGCAGTCGAACATGCTGGAGACCTGGTAGAGCCGCTGCAGCGCCGTCGTGGAGAAGACCTCGCGGTCAAGCAGCACGCCGTCCGCATAGACCTGCGTGCCCATGGAGGCCACGAAGTCCATCTGGTCCGCCACCGGCTCGAAGAAGCGGCGCAGGGTCTTGTACCTGCGGCCGGAGCTGGCGGCGAACACCACGCCGTGCTCGCGCAGACGCTTGACCAGGTCAAACGTCTCTGGCGGCACCTGGGAGTTCTCGTCGAGCAGGGTGCCGTCCATGTCGGTGGCAATGAGTCTGATCACGGGCTGCTACTCCTTCATGAAGTCCGGCGTGCCGCCCGTCACGGCGGCGACGGCAATCTCAAACAGCGCGTCGGCCACGCCCTCCTCGGCGCTGGCGCCCACGTGCCAGCGGGCGGCCTCGGCAACCTCGGCAATGGCGTTTGCCACGGCAACGGAGTTGGGCACGGCGCCAAAGAGCTCCAGGTCATTGGCCGCGTCTCCAAAAACCAGTACCTCGTCCGGCGTGATGTCCAGCTCGTCTAGGAGGATAGGCAGGCTCGCGGCCTTGGACATGCCCTTGGGCATGACGTCAAACCAGTCCGGGATGGGAGAGACTATGCGCAGCTCCGGCACGGCCTCGGCTACAATCTGCTGGCAGCGGGCCATGCGCTCCGGGCCGCCCGTGCAGGCGATGGTGGCCGCCACAAACGGGATGTCGGGCACCTCGTCCACCACGCCGCCGTTGAAGACGGTGCGGGCCTCAAAGACGGCAAGCTCGGCGCTGCTGACGCCCACGCCGTAGGCGGGGTTCATGAGGTTGGTCTCTTCTGGGAAGCAGACCAAGAACATGCCCTTCTCGCCGCGAATTGCCTGGTCAATGCGGACGAGCTGGTCATGCGGGATGAGCGTGGTAGAGACGTAGCGCCCGTCCAGCCGCACGCGCTTGCCGTTGGAGAAGATGCCCGTCATGAAGCACTCCTCGTGCATGCGGAAGAGGCGGCTGAGCTCCACGTAGTCACGCCCCGTGGCCGGGCCAAAGCGCACGCCAGCATCAAGAACTGCATGAATTGCCTCGACGGTGCGCGGACTCACGCGCTGGCCAAGGGGTATGAGCGTGTTGTCCATATCCGACAGAACGAGCTTTATCACGCGTGCTCCTTTCTTGATGCGGTTCCGGCGGCCCCGACGGCCGCGCTGGCGAGAAGCCCGCGCCGCCGTGGCCCTTCTCGCCTAGACCAGCGTGCCGTCCGGGCCGTACTCGATGGCGTCGAAGCGGTCCAGGTGAAGCATGATCTGCTCAATGTCCATGGCCCCGAGCAGGGTTGCCGTGTAGGCGCCGCCCACGCCCACGCGGAGGTTGCGGTAGCCCGTGCCATGGCGCACGCCTCCCCACGAGAGGCGGTCGACGTCGGAGTAGCGCACCAGCACCCGGCGCCCCACCAGCGGGGTCACCACCATGTGGTCCTCAAAGAGCGCCACCTGGTGGCGGCAGAGCGCCAGCCACGCCGCAAAGAGGCAGATGACAAAGGCGTCAAAGAAGGCCAGCACGAAGACGTAGCGCTGCCAGAAGACGCCCGTAAGGCACAGCACGCCGAGCACGACGCCCACACCACCCATGACAACCATGGCCTTGACCAGCGAGTTTGTGAGCTCGGGGGGAACGGTGTAGGTGTCGTGGTGGCGGTGGTGGCGCTCGGCGATGAGCACCTTGGCGCCGCGCTCGACGTAGGCCGCACCCAGCGGAAGCAGGATGCCCACCATGGCCAGGGCTAGGAACATGGGCTACTCCCCGTCTGCGGCGCCAGCCGTCGGGGTGGCCACGGTGCCGTCCGCGCGCACAGCGGCGAACTTGGCCACCAGACGCTCCAGCAGATCGACCGTGAGCTCAAGGCTGCGCACGGGAACGAACTCGCGCACCGAGTGGGCGTTGTAGCCGCCGGTGGCGATGTTGGGGCAGGGCAGGCCGCGGAAGGTCAGCTGCGCGCCGTCGGTGCCACCGCGGGCCGGGACGAGCACGGGCTCGATGCCCACCTCGCGGTTGGACTCCACGGCATAGTCAATAAGCAGCTGGTCAGCGGGGCCGAACTTCTCGGCCATGTTGCGGTACTGCTGGCGCACCTCGACGGTGACCGTGCCCTCGCCGTAGCGGGCGTTCTGGAAGGCGGCGATGCGGCGCAGCGTGGCCTCGCGCTCATCGAAGTCGGTGGCGTCAAAGTCGCGCAGGATGTAGCAGAGCTTGACCTCGTCCGGGGTGCCGGAGATGTCCGTGGGGTGGTAGTAGCCCTCGCGGCCCTCGGTGTGCTCCGGACGCTCGGCGGCGGGGACCATCTGCTGGAACTCGGAGGCCAGCGTGATGGCGTTGACCATAATGTTCTTGGCGCTGCCGGGGTGGACCACCACGCCCTTGAAGGTAACCGTGGCCTCGCTCGCGCTGAAGCACTCGTAGTTGAACTCGCCCAGGGTCTCGCCGTCCACGGTATAGCCCCACTTGGCGCCCAGCGCGTCAAGGTCAAGGAGCGCGGCGCCGTGGCCGATCTCCTCGTCGGGGACAAACGCCACCTTGATGGTGGGGTGGGCCAGCTCGGGGTTGGCGACCAGACGCGCCAGAAGCGCGCAGATCTCTGCCACGCCGGCCTTGTCGTCAGCCGAGAGGAGCGTCGAGCCGTCAGAGCACACGATGTCCTGGCCTTGGAACTTGGCCAGGTCGGGCACCTGGTCCGGCGTGGTCTGGACGGGCTGGCCGTCGACGATGCCGGCCACCAGCGGGCCGCCCTCGTAGTGGACGATGTGGGGCTTGACGCCGGAGGCCGGGGCGTCCTTGGCGGTGTCGATGTGGGCGCAGAGCATGAGCGCGGGGGCGTCCTCGGCGCCCTTGGAGGCGGGCAGGGTGCCGGTCACGTAGGCATGATCATCAACCTTCACATCAATACAGCCAATGGAACGCAGCTCTTCTCCCATGACCTCGGCCATCTTGTGCTGAGTGGGCGTAGAGGGCGTCTGCGCCTCGTTGTCCGGGTCGGACTGGGAATCTACCTGCACGTAGCGCATGAAGCGCTCGACGACGTCACTCATGGTGCCTCCTGGCGTTGCGCGCACGGGCGAGCGGCGCAGCCGCCGGCGCCGGGCGCTGGTCTTGTCTGGGTGAGATTCTACTCCAGGTGTGCACGGCCGCGGCAAACGGCGCGTAAGGTGAGGGCCGCAAACGGCCCTCACCACGTTTTGGGTTCGCGGATTTGGCGGCGAGACAAGCAGCACTTGATGAGCAGCTCTTCTACCTGCGCTTTTGCTACGCCATTCTGGGAAGCCACCGCAATCGCCCGGTAGACCGAACCCAAACCGGATATTGATTTGGGTTCGCCGCTCGGCCGGTCCCGAGGCGGCAAAAAGACCCGCAGGCCTCTGACCTGCGGGTCTTGTTTCTCGTCTCTGCGACGGCGCCCGAACCGCGAACCAAAAACGTGTTTTGGCCGCGTCCGAAGCCGCCTTGGGGGCGTCCTAGAGCCTGGCCACGCCGCTCTTGCGGGCCGCCTCGGCCACCGCCGCGGCGACGGCGGGGGCGACGCGCTGGTCAAAGGCGCCGGGGATGACGTACTCGGCGCTGCGGTGCTCGTCGTCCACCAGGCCGGCGATGGCGTAGGCGGCGGCCTCCATCATGTCGTCGTTGATGTCGGAGGCGCGCACGTCCAGGGCGCCACGGAAGATGCCCGGGAAGGCCAGGACGTTGTTGATCTGGTTGGGGAAGTCCGAGCGGCCCGTGGCGGCGACGGCAGCGCCGGCGGCGAGGGCCTCGTCGGGCATGATCTCAGGCACGGGGTTGGCGCAGGCAAAGACGATGGCGTCCTTGGCCATGGAGCGCACCATGTCCTGCGTGAGCGCGCCGGGGGCAGAAACGCCCACAAAGACGTCGGCATCCCTGACGGCGTCGGCCAGCGTGCCGGCCACGTGCTCTCGGTTGGTCCAGGAGGCAACCTCCTCCTTCACCGGGTTCAGGCCCTCGCGGCCCTCGTAGATGGCGCCCTTGCGGTCGCAGATGACGATGTCGCGGACGCCCATGCGGCGCATCAGGCGCGCGATGGAGATGCCCGCCGCGCCGGCGCCGCTGAAGACGGCCTTGACGCTGCCCAGCTCGCGGCCGGTGAGCTTGCACGCGTTGATAAGCGCGGCGCAGGTCACGACGGCGGTTCCGTGCTGGTCGTCGTGGAAGACGGGGATGTCGCAGACCTCCTTGAGGCGGCGCTCGATCTCAAAGCAGCGCGGCGCGGAGATGTCCTCGAGGTTGACGCCGCCAAAGCTGCCGGCCAGGAGCTCCACCGTGCGGACGATCTCGTCCACGTCGTGCGAGCGGATGCACAGCGGGAAGGCGTCCACGTCGGCAAAGGTCTTGAACAGGGCGCACTTGCCCTCCATGACAGGCATGCCGGCCTCCGGGCCAATGTCTCCCAGGCCCAGGACCGCGCTGCCGTCGGTCACCACGGCCACCAGATTGCCGCGACGGGTGTAGGTGTAGGAGTCCTCGACGTCCTTCTGGATCTCAAGGCAGGGCTGAGCGACGCCGGGCGTGTACGCCACGGCCAGCTCCTCCGGCGTGCTGATGGAGGCGCGGCTCACGACCTCGATCTTGCCGTGCCACTCCTTGTGCTTGTCCAGGGCATACTGCTTGGCGTCATCGGCCATGGCGTCTCCTATCTGCCGGGCCGCCCGCAGGCGGCGAGCTGCACACATATGGTGTCAGTGTAGCGGGCGGGCCGTCCGGCGACGCGCACTTCTCGCCAGACGCGCAGGCAGCGGCGCAAAGTGTCGAGAAGCGCCGACAGTGGGCCCTCAGCCCCCGCGCAAGGTCGACACATGCGGGACGTATACTAACTAGATGGCTTATCGTGCCCACAGAAAGGACTTTCCCATGAGCGAGACCCTCGCCCCTCAGGATACCTGCGTGCTCGTGACCGGCGGCGCCGGCTTCATTGGCAGCCACACCTGCGTCGAGCTGCTCCAGGACGGCTACAAGGTCGTCATCGTGGACGACCTCTCCAACGCCTCCGCCAAGGTCGAGGACCGCATCAAGACCATCGTCGGCCCCGAGGCCGCCGCAAACCTCGAGCTGGTCATCGCCGACGTCAACGACCGTGACGCGCTGGAGAAGATCTTCTCCACGCACAAGATCGACCGCGTCATCCACTTTGCCGGCTTCAAGGCCGTGGGCGAGTCGGTCTCCAAGCCCATCGAGTACTACACCAACAACCTGGGCAACACCCTCACGCTCGTTGACGTCATGCGCAACCACGGCTGCAAGTCCATCATCTTCAGCAGCTCCGCCACCGTCTACGGAGACCCGGACTCCCTACCGCTGACCGAGGCCAGCCCCAAGAAGCCCGCCACCAACCCCTACGGCTGGACCAAGTGGATGATCGAGCAGATCTTGACCGACCTGCACACCGCCGACCCCGAGTGGAACGTCGTGCTGCTGCGCTACTTCAACCCCATCGGCGCCCACCCCTCCGGACTCATGGGCGAGGACCCCAAGGGCATCCCCAACAACCTGGTTCCCTACGTGGCTCAGACTGCCATCGGCAAGCGCGAGGCCGTCCACGTCTTTGGCAACGACTACGACACCCCCGACGGCACGGGCGTGCGCGACTACATCCACGTCTGCGACCTGGCGAGCGGCCACGCCGCCGCCCTGGCCTGGATGAACGGCCGCGAGGGCGTCGAGGTCTTCAACCTGGGCACCGGCAAGGGCACCTCGGTGCTCGAGATCATCACCGCCTTCGGCCGCGCCTGCGGCAAGGAGATCCCCTACGTCATCGATCCGCGCCGCCCCGGCGACGTCACGTCCAACTACGCCGACTGCACCAAGGCCCGCGAGCTCATGGGCTGGGAGGCCAAGTTCGACGTCGACGACATGTGCCGTGACTCCTGGAACTGGCAGTCCAAGAACCCCAACGGCTACGAGGGCTAGGAACCGACTTGACCGCAACCGCCGACTCGGGCGCCCCCGGCGCCCTGTTTGCCGCATACCTTGGCGAGAAGCGCCCCCAGATTGAGGCGTTTCTCGCCGAGTGCGCACCCGCCTGCGTGGCCGGCACCGCCGAGGCCACGCGCGCGGACCTCGACCGCTACCTCTACCAGCCGCTTGAGCGCTTCACCGCCTCGGGCGGCAAGCGCACGCGCCCCGCGCTGGCCCTTCTGGGCTGCGAGGCCGTGGGCGGAGACCCCGCCGCCGCGCTCTCCACGGCGGCGGCCATCGAGTACTTCCAGAGTGCCGCGCTCATCCACGACGACATTGCGGACAAGTCCGAGCTGCGCCGCGGCGAGCCCTGCACGTACGTGACCGAGGGCACCGGCGTCGCCATCAACATCGGCGACCTGGGCCTGGTCAACGTGTTGGCCCTGGTCCTGCGCGACCAGAAGCTCCCGGCCGCCACCCGTGCGGACGTTGCGGAGCGCCTGGTGCAGATGGAGGAGCGCACCCTCGAGGGCCAGGCCCTTGACCTGGGCTGGGTCCGCGACGGACGCTGGGACATCTCCGTGGAGGACTACCTCTACATGGCCAGCCACAAGACGGCCTACTACTCCGCCGCGGTGCCCCTGGTCACGGGCGCCCTCTGCGGCGGCGGCGCGCCCGACCAGCTGCGCGCCCTCGACGAGTTTGGCATGCGCGCCGGTCTGGCCTTCCAGCTGCAGGACGACCTCCTGAACCTCGTCGGAAACGCCGAGGCCCAGGGCAAGGACTTCCGCAGCGACATCACGGAGGGCAAGCGCACCCTGCTGGTGGTGTGGGCCCTGGCCCACCTGGGAGACCTCCAGAGGGACGAGCTTCTCCACATCCTGGGCCGCGAGACCACGGACGCCGCCGAGCTGGCACGCGCCGTAGAGCTCATCGACGCCTCTGGCGCCGTGGACTACGTGCGCGGCTACGCGCGCGAGCTCGTAGCCGACGCAAAGGCGCACCTTGTGGGGGCCCGTCTAGAGGAGGTCCCTCGCGACGTGCTCCTTTCTATGGCAGACTTCTTTGTGGAGCGCGCCGGCTAGGCACCCGCGCCCATGCAACCCGTTACCTGAGGAGAGACCCTATGGAACCAATCAAGGAAGGCGCTTCCGGCGGCGCCGTCGAGGACATTCAGGAGCGCCTCGGCTCCCTTGGTTACACGATTGATGCCACGGAGCGCGACGAGAAGACCTTCGGGCGCTCCACGGCGACCGCCGTCGCCCGCTTCAGGCTGGACCACGGCCTCACGCTGGGCGACGCAGTTGACGCCGCCACCTGGTCCGCGCTTGTCGACGAGTCCTACCAGCTGGGCGACCGCACGCTCTACCTGCGCCTTCCCAACTTTCACGGCAGGGACGTCCGCCAGCTCCAGGAGCGCCTGAACATCCTGGGCTTCTCCTGCGGCGAGGTCGACGGCTTCTATGGCGCCCACACCGAGGCCGCCGTCAAGCTCTTCCAGGAGAGCGTGGGCACGCTGGCCGACGGCATGGCCTTCCCCGACACTTTTGACGCCATCGAGCGCCTGAAGCACGTCTGGGGCGGCAAGCCCGCAAACGGCCCGCACCCCACCGGCGACATGGGCTTTGCCCGAGCCGCCAACGTGCTGGAGACCTTCCGCATCTCCGTCACCGCGGACGACCCCATCTCCCGCAACGTGGCCGGGCGCGTCTTCAACCTCGCGCACGCCACCTCCGACGCCTGCGGCTTGGAGCTCATTGACTCCGTTGACGCCGCCGGCGCGGACACGCAGGCCATCATCCTGCTGAGTAGCGCGGAGCACCCGCTTGAGGAGGCTCCCTCCATGGGCGCCGTGGTGCTGGACGACACCGACACCCTGCCGCGCCGCCTGCGCACGGCCCTGCAGGGCGCCCGCGAGGTGCCGCCCGTCGTGCGCATCGACCTGCCCGTGGGCAAGGACGCCGGCGACGGCACCTTCACCATCAGTGACGCGCAGACCTTTGCCGTGCTGCTCCTGGACGCCATCTGCGCCGCGTTTGACGGGCTCACGCTATAAGCTATGGAAGCAAAGCTTACGGTCAACGGATTTGGGTTCGTGGCCCGTTATGGGGAGAAGGACGTGGAGCGCGTTCTTCTCCCCTTGCTTATGCGGCTGACGGAGCTGCAGGCAGAGCGCGACAGACGGCTGATTGCCTTCCTTGCGGCGCCGCCCGGGGCGGGCAAGAGCACGCTTGCGGCCTTTATGGAGTGGCTCAGCCGGCGCACGCCCGAGGCGACGCCGCTGCAGGCCGTGGGCATGGACGGCTTCCACTGCCCCAACGCCTACCTGGACGCGCACTCGTTTGTTGACGAGGACGGGCGCGAGGTGGGCATGCGCAGCCGCAAGGGCGCTCCGCAGACGTTTGACGTCGAGGGGCTCCGCGCCGCGCTAGCGGACGCGCGGAGCGACGCGCCCGCTCCGTGGCCCACCTACTCTCGCGTCATGCACGACGTCGTTCCCGCAAGCCTTCCCATTGACGAGAAGATCCTGCTGGTTGAGGGCAACTACCTGCTGCTTGACGAGGGGCGCTGGAAGGGCCTCGCCGAGCTTGCCGACTACACCGTCTTTCTGAGCGCGCCCGAGGCGCTGCTGCGGGAGCGCCTGGTTGCCCGCAAGGTGGCCGGCGGCTCCACGCCCGAGGAAGCCCGGGCCTGGTACGAGGCAAGCGACGGCCGCAACGTGGCCCGCGTCCTGGCCCACCACTCCCCCGCCGACCTTGAGCTTGCGCTGGGAGCTGACGGCAGCCTCACGGTTGCGTGACGGTTTTGGTCACGAGCCAGAAAGCACTTCTCGCCGGCACGGGCGTTTGCCCAGTTGGCGAGAAGTGCTTTCAAACAGTTGCATTTTAGACGTGACGGAAACCGTCACGCAAGAAGGACCCCGGGGCGTGGGCCTCGGGGTCCTGATGACGCGCTGCAGCTACTGGCGAGAAGACCTTAGATCTGGCCCTCGGCGGCAGCCTTGGTGATGCTGGCGGCGGCCTTCTTGCCGGCGCCCATGGCCAGGATGACCGTGGCGGCGCCCGTCACGATGTCACCGCCGGCCCAGATGCGGGGATCGGTGGTCTGGCCGGTCTCCTCGTCGGCGACGATGTAGCCCCACTTGTTGAGCTCCATCTTGCCGCCGATCTTCTTGGCGAACGGGTTGGCGTTGGTGCCGATGGCGGAGATGGCAACGTCGCAGGGAATCTCCTCGATGGCGCCCTCGATGGGCACCGGGCGACGGCGGCCGGACTCGTCGGGCTCGCCAAGCTCCATCTTCTGGACCTTGACGGCGCAGACGGTGCCGTCCTCGCCGGCCACGAACTCAAGCGGGGACACCAGAGGCATGACCTCGACGCCCTCAGCCTTGGCGTGGTGCAGCTCGGCGCGACGGGCGGGCATCTCGTCCTCGGTGCGGCGGTAGGCGATGATGGCGCGCTCGGCACCAAGACGCTTGGCCGTGCGGACAGCGTCCATGGCCACGTTGCCGCCACCAAAGACCACGACGTTCTTGCCGTGCTTGGTGGGGGTGTCGTACTCCGGGAAGTTGTTGGCCTTCATCAGGTTCACACGAGTGAGGTACTCGTTGGCGAAGAAGACGTTGGGCAGGTTCTCGCCGGGGACGTTGAGGAACTTGGGCAGGCCAGCGCCGGTGGCAACGTAGATGGCGTCGAAGCCCTTCTCGAAGAGCTCATCGGCCGTGGTGATGTTGCCCACGACGGAGTTGTACTCAAACTTGACGCCCAGCTCCTCAAGGCCGTCAATCTCACGCTTGACGACAGCCTTGGGCAGACGGAACTCGGGGATGCCGTAGACCAGCACGCCGCCGCCAGTGAAGAAGGCCTCGAAGACGGTGACGTCAAAGCCGTTGCGGGCGAGCTCGCCGGCGCAGGTGATGCCGGACGGGCCGGAGCCAACGACGGCGACCTTCTTGCCGTTCTTGGGGGCCATCTTGGGCTTTGAGGCAAGCTCGGGCTGGTCGCCGACGAAGCGCTCCAGCTGGCCGATGGCCACGGGCTCGGACTTCTTGCCGCGGACGCACTTGCCCTCGCACTGGTTCTCCTGCGGGCAGACGCGGCCGCAGATAGCCGGCAGCATGGACTCCTCGCGGATGATGTCCAGGGCGCCGCCAAAGTCCTCCTCGCGGATCTTCTCGATGAACTTGGGGATGTTGATGTTGACCGGGCAACCCTCGACGCAGAGCGGCTTCTTGCAGTCCATGCAGCGCTCGGCCTCGGCCAGCGCCATCTCCTTGGTGAAGCCCTTGTCGACGGGACGGAAGTCGCAGGCGCGCTCGGCGGCCGGCTCCTCGTTGTCAGCGGTGCGCGGGGACTTCATGTCCGGAACAAAGCGACCGTTTACCTGTACCTGTGGCATGCGCAGTTCGCCTCCTCATAGGCCTTGAGGGACTGGCCCTCCTCGGTGCGGTACGCGGCCTGACGCGCGCGAAGGTCGTTCCAGTCGACCTTGGTGGCGTCAAAGTCGGGGCCGTCGACGCAGGCAAACTTGGTCTTGCCGTCGACCTCGACGCGGCAGCAGCCGCACATGCCGGTGCCGTCAACCATGATGGGGTTGAGGCTGGCGGTGATGGGCGTGTTGTACTTCTCGGCCGTCATGGCGGAGAACTTCATCATGGGGACGGGGCCAACGCAGAAGACCTGCGTGACGGCCTTGTCCTGGAGCAGGCGCTCCAGCGGGGCGGTGACCACGCCCTTCTCGCCGTAGGAGCCGTCGTCGGTGGTGATGTGGATGTGGTCGTCGTCCAGCAGCTCGCGGAACTGGTCCTCGAGCAGCAGGAGGTCCTTGGTGCGGGCGCCCATGATGGCGTGCACCTCGTGGCCGGTCTCGACCAGGTGCTTGGCAACCGGGAAGGCAATGGCCAGGCCGACGCCGCCGCCGATGACGGCGCAGGGGCCCTCGGCCATCTCGGTGGGCATGCCCAGAGGACCGGTGACGTCCTTGATGGAGTCTCCGGCCTCGTAGGTGGACAGCATCTCGGTGGTCTTGCCGATCACCATGAAGATGAACTCGACCCAGCCCTCCTCGGGGTTCCAGCCCGCCAGGGTGAACGGCACGCGCTCGCCCGTCTCGTTGGCGCGGACCATGAGGAACTGGCCAGCGTGAGCGTGCTTGGCCATCTCAGGCGCCTCGATGCGGAACTTGAACACCTTCTCCGAGAACTGCGTCTTTTCGAGGATCTTGTACATTAAGCGAACTCCTCTCCTGCAATCTCTCTTTTCTTTGAAGGCCGCTTACCGAGTCCCCCACAGACTTACCCGACGGCTGTTGCCACACGGCCTTCTCCAATCTGCAATTGTACCCTCAGCGCAGCGCTGCGATGAGCACCGCCGTTCGGGGGCACCAGCTACCGCTCGCCGAAAAGGCGTGGCTACTTAAGGCGGCTACTTGGCGCCTTCCGTGAGGACGCGCTCCACGAGGTCGGCGGCGCGCTCCGCCGTGATGTTGAACTCGTCGAGGAAGCCGCCCTTGAGCTCGCGCAGGACATAGTCCGCCACCTGCATCTTTCCGGGCGGGCGGCCAATGCCAAACTGCACGCGGGCAAAGTCGCGGCTGCCCAGCTTGTCGGCAATGGAGCGCAGGCCGTTGTGGGCGTTGAGGCCTCCGCCCAGCTTGAGGCGCACCTCGCCCGCGGCGAGATCGACCTCGTCGTGGACCACCAGGATCTGCTGGGGCGCCACGCGGTGGGCGCGGGCCAGCTTTGAGAGCGGGCCTCCGCTGGTGTTCATGTAGCTCATGGGCTTGGCGAGAAGCACCTCCCGCTGCTCGCCGTCGGCCCCGCGCCAGGCGAGAGACGCCACCTGGGCCCCGGCCTCGCTCTTCCAGTAGCGGACGCCGTGGCGGGCGGCCAGGACGTCGACGGTGGCGAAGCCCGCGTTGTGGCGGGTGCGCTCGTAGTCTGCGTCGGGGTTTCCCAGGCCGCAGACGACGGCTATGGTCGCGGGCGCAGCAGACGCCTTTGCCATGCGCTTCTCCCCTCTTGAAGAAACGGGGCCGCCACTAGGACGGCCCCGCGGACTTGCTGGTGCGAACGAGAAAGTTGACAAAGGGACTGTCCCTTTGTCAACTTTTGGCGGGCTACAGGTTGAGGCCGCCACCGAAGATGTTGGAGACAGGCTCGTTCATGTAGACGCTGTAGATGGCCTCGGCGAGCTCGTTAGCGATGCTGATGGACTTGATCTTGGAGCCCCCGGCGTTGGCGACCTCGCAGGGGATGACGTCGGTGACGACGCACTCCTCGATGGGAGCCTCCTCCAGGCGCTCGATGGCGGGGCCGGAGAAGATGCCGTGGGTGGCGCACACGTAGATGTCGCCCGCGCCCATCTCCTTGAGCTTCTTGACGGAGCCGCACAGGGTGCCGGCGGTGTCGATCATGTCATCGTTGACGATGCAGGTCTTGCCCTTGATGTCGCCGATGATGCCCATGACCTCTGAGACGTTGTGCTTGGGGCGGCCCTTGTGGGCGATGGCAAGGTCGCAGCCCAGGTAGTCGGAGAGCTTCTTGGCGGCCTTGGCGCGGCCCATGTCCGGGGAGACCACGACGGTGTTGTCCCAGTCGAGGTCCTTGTTCTTCTTGAAGTAGTCGCCCAGCAGGAAGAGGGCGGTGAGGTGGGTCACAGGCACGTCGAAGAAGCCCTGAATCTGGCCCTGGTGCAGGTCGACGGTGATGACCTGGTCCACGCCGGCGGCCTCGAGCAGGTTGGCCACCAGACGGGCGGTGATGGGCTCGCGGGCGGCAGCCTTGCGGTCCTGGCGGGCATAGCCGTAGTGCGGGATGACCGCGATGAACTTGCTGCAGCTGGCGCGCTTGGCGGCGTCGCAGACGATGAGGGTCTCCATGAGGAGGTCGTTGACGTTGGAGCCGGCGAGAGTCTGGATGAAGTAGACGTCGTCGCCGCGGACGGACTCGGTGAAGCGGGCGTAGATCTCGCCGTTGGCGAACTTCTCGATGTTCAGGCCCTGCAGCTCAAGGTGCAGGATGTCGGCGATCTTCTCGGCCAGGGCCGGATTGCCGGTGCCCGTGTAGAGCTTGATCTCCTTGTTGACGGGCATGGGGTCACTCAGATTCTCGTACATCTTAGGCCTGGTCCTTCCTCAGTCGCTCGAGCCTCTTGCTGGCAAAACCTTCAACTATATGCTGCTCGCTGCGCTCGATGGCAAGGGCGTCAGCGGGAACATCGCGGGTGATGCAGGAGCTGGCGCCGGTGATGGCGCCCTCCCCAATGGTGACGGGCGCGACCATCATGGTGTCGGAGCCAATGAAGACGTTGTCTCCGATGGTGGTGCGGCTCTTGTGGACGCCGTCGTAGTTGCACGTGATGGAGCCGCCGCCGATGTTGACGTGGTCTCCCATGGTGCAGTCGCCGATGTAGGAGAGGTGGGGCACCTTGGAGCCGCGGCCCACCACGGTGTTCTTGAGCTCGACGTGGGTGCCGATGTGGGCGCCCTCGAGCACGTGGGCGCCGCCGCGCAGGTAGGCGCGCGGGCCGCAGGTGACGCCGTCGTCGATGGTGACGTCGGTGCCGACGGTCTCCTCGAGCGTGACGTCGTTGGCAACGGCGCAGTTGGTGAGGCGTGTGTTGGGGCCGACGACGCAGCCCTCGCCCACCGACGTGCTGCCCCAGAGCATGGTCATGGGGAGAAGCTCGGTGTCCCTGCCGACGGTGACGTCCGGGCCGACCCAGACGGTCTTGGGGTCCAGCATGGTGACGCCGGAGGCCATGAGGCCCTCGTTGATCTTGGCCTGCGCCAGGGCCGAGAGCTCGGCCAGTTGGATGCGGGAGTTCACGCCGAGGCCCTCGCGGTAGTCCTCGCAGTGCGTGATGGTGGTGGCGTAGCCGTGGCCGCGCAGAATCTCGACCATGTCGGGCAGGTAGTACTCGCTCTGGGCGTTTTGGTTGCCCACCTCGCCGATGTACTTGGCAAGAAGGGCGCCGTCAAAGGCGTAGCAGCCGGCGTTGCACTCAAGGAGGCCGGCGGCCTGCTCGGGCGTGCAGTCCTTCTGCTCGATGATGCGCGTGACGGAGCCGTCCTCGGCAAGCTCGATGCGGCCATAGCCAAACGGGTCAGGCGGCGTCATGGTGAGGATGGCAGCCGCATGCTGGCCGCCGGAGACGCTCTGGGCAAAGGCGCGGATGGTCTCGGGCTCAATGAGCGGCAGGTCGCCGTTGAGGACCACGACGGGGCCCTCGCCGATGCCAGCAGCCTCGATGGCCACGCGAGTGGCGTGGGCGGTGCCCAGGCGCTCGGCCTGCTCGACGCACTCCACGTCAGTCTCCGCGGCCAGGTGGGCGCGGACCTCCTCGGCGCCGTTGCCCACGACGACCACGATGCGGTCCGCACCGGCGGCGCGCGCGGCACGCGTGACCCAGCTGACCAGAGGCCTGTCGAGCAACTTGTGCATTACCTTGGGGTGACGGGACTTCATACGCGTTCCCTCGCCGGCAGCGAGGATGATCGCGGTCATTGCCATGGGTTGTTGGCCTCCAATGTGCATGGTCCCAGCAAAACGTTTTCAGTCTAGCGCAACAGGCGTCCCGAAGGCGCGAAGCGGCGGCAGCCGGTAAGCCCTGCGTAAAAACCGCAGGATTATAGGGGTGGGAGTAACGTTTTACCTCACGTACGACCAGACGCCGGGCGCGTGCGGCGCACGGCCGCGCGGCTTCTTGCTACAATGAGTCCTTGCCCAGGGGTATCGTCCAATGGTTAGGACAGTGGTTTTTGGTGCCATCAATGTGGGTTCGAATCCTACTACCCCTGCCACTTGGTGCAGCAAAAGGCGAGAAGCGCGCGCTTCTCGCCTTTTTTGTTGCGCCTTGGGTGAACGGGGCAGCCCCGATTGCGTTTTGGGTTCGCTACTCCAGCGGGGGCATGGGCTCCCAGGCGGGATCGTGCAGAATGCGACGGCTCTCCTTGTAGCCAGCCCACAGGCGCGCCCAGCCGCTGCCCAGGTGCTCGCGGTCCACCAGCATGATGCGGATGAGCTCCTTTGAGAAGTTGGCCAGCGTGCCCACGGCATAGCCCACGGGGTTGTAGTCGCCGTACAGGCGATAATAGCGGGCCAGGTAGGCGCGGTTGCGCGTGATGTAGTAGCGTGTCATGTCCGACGTGGAGTTGAGCTGGCGGACGCGGCCGACCTCCTTGTTGGCCACCTCGCGGCGGCGCGAGAGCACGTAGTCCGGCACGTAGTAGACCTTGCCCGCCTTGCTGGCCAGGTAGCCGTAGCAGGCGTCGTCCAGGTAGATGAAGAAGCGCGGGTCGGGCAGGCCAATCTTCTTCACCAGGCCGCGGCTGAAGAAGCTGCCCTCAAAGCAGAGGGCGTTTGCCAGCTTGTAGCGCTCGCCGGGCTTCCAGCCGTCGCGCGAGAACGGGTTGTAGATGGCAAGGCCCGTCCAGAAGCGGTGCTGCCAGAAGAAGTGCCCGCCGTCGAAGTCCCGGCGCTGACCCATGATGGCATCGGCCTCCTCGGACCAGCGGGCCAGCGTGGCCAGACCGTCGGGCTCCACTGCCACATCGTCGTCCATGACCCAGAACCACTCGGCGCCCAGCTCAAAGGCACGCCCGACGCCCGCAGAGAAGCCGCCTGCGCCACCGGTGTTCTCCTCCATGGGCACGTACTCCAGCCGAGAAGTGCCCCCCTCGGCGTCCGGGTCGTCCGTCGTGGGGCCCCAGGCGGCGTCAAGCTCGGCGGCAAACGAGGCCGCCATCTGCGCCGTGCGCGGGGAGTTCTCGTTGTCCACCACCACGACGCGCCATGCGGGAACGGTTAGTTTCTTGATGGACTCGAAGAGCTGCGCCAGGAGCTCCTGGCGCTTGAAGGTCACGATGACTATGGCAGGTCTTCTCATCAGCTCTCCCAGTTGGCGTGCGTATGGCCGCGGTCGGGCAGAACGCCCCGCGCGGCTGGTCTAGTATATAAGGTTACGGCAACACGGGCTTCTCGCCGGCCAGAGCGCGGGAGCACCCGAGGGAGGACACATGAGCACCACCAAGCCAGAGCCCGGACTCGTGAGCGTCATCGTGCCAACGTACAACGTGGCGGCCACGCTCGACCAGTGCCTGGCCAGCATAGAGGGGCAGACGCACCAGCAGGTAGAGGTCATCGTGGTAAACGACGGATCGACCGACGAGTCATCTGCCGTCGCGCACGCGCACGCCGCTCGCGACCAGCGCGTCGTTGTGGTGGACAAGCCCAACGAGGGTTACGGCGCCTCCTGCAACCGCGGCATTGCCATGGCTCGCGGCGAGTGGGTGAGCATCGTGGAGCCGGACGACTATCTTGACCCCGGCGCGTTTGCCGGCATGATCGCCCAGGCCGCGCGCGTGGGCGGCGCAGACGTGGTCAAGTGCGCCTACTGGCGCCTCTTTGAGGGTGCGGACAGGCAGCAGACCCGCGTGACCTGCCCGTACAAGGGGCGCGTACGCCCGCCCCGCCAGCCCTTTGCCGTGGGAGAGGGCATCGAGCTCATGCTACACCACCCAGCCATCTGGGCTGCCCTGTACCGAACGGAGTTCCTGCGCGAGCGCGGCATCCGCTTCCTGGAGATTCCGGGCGCTGGCTGGGCCGACAACCCCTTCCTGGTTGAGACCCTCTGCGCCACGGACCGCATTGCCTACGTGGACGAGCCGTACTACTTCTACCGCGAGCACGACCTCAACGATGCCGAGGGCCTGGCGCGCAAAAGCCCGCTCACGCCGCTCGCGCGCTGGAACGACATGATGGACGCCGCCGACCGCCTCGGCGAGAAGGACCCGCGCGTCCGGGCGGCACTTGCCCTGCGAGGAATCAACTACGCGACCATTACCGTGAGCGCCGCGGGCATGGGTGCCCCTGGCCTGAAGGACCTGCTGCGCCGCTCCATGGAGCGGCTGGACCCCGCCGACGTCATGGGAAACCCCGCCGTCGGCCCTGCGGGAAGGCAGCTCTTTACGCAGGTCATGGGCTTGTCCGAGCCGCAAGGCGGCAAGCTCGCGCACATGGGCTACCTGGCGCGCGAGGGCGTCTGGCGCGTCCGCCAGAACGGCCTGGGCTTCACGCTGCGCAACGCGGCGAGCCGCGTGAACAGGCTCTTCTCGCGGTAGACGGCCCTGGGGTTGAGAAAAGGGACTGTCCCCTTTTCTCACACGTAGGCGTCGGGAGAGGTGCCGGCGGGCATGCCGTGGCGCAGGAGCCCCCAGAGCTTTGCCTGGGAGTATGCCTTGCGCGCGTTGCCGTTGCGGATGGACGGCGTCATGGCGCGCGTGAAGCCGTCGCGCGGCTGGGCCACGCTGGCCGCGAGCTGCGCGTGCTCGGTGGAAATCATGCGAGAAACGCTCTCCAGGTCCTCGGCCTTGGGCGCGATGGGGCCACGGCCCGCCACGCCGTCTATGCAGGCGACGAGAATCTCCACGTAGCGGCGCTGCAGCATCTCCATGCTGGCGGCGTCGCCCTCCATGCCCCAGTGGCGCAGCAGCGCGAGCGTGGCCGCGTACTCGGTTTCGAGGCGCTGATAGGTCTGGGGGCCCGGCGCGGGAAGGCCCAGGTCTCCCACGGAGAGGGCCACGTGGTAGCGGGTGGCGGAGACCATTCCGACGCGCTCCACGTCACGCAGGAAGCCCAGCGTGAAGCCGTGGATGGAGTCCATCTGGCCTGCGTCTGCGCCGGCGCAGGCCTTGGACGCAAACCCCACGCCGGCCGCAAGGGTCACCTGGCGGTCAAAGAGCTTTGCGCAGAGCGGCGCCATGAGGCCGCGGTCAAACAGGGACCACGCGGCGGCGCGGAAGTCGTGCTGGGTCAGGAAGACGCGGTCCTCGGACTCCGCCACAAGCGAGAGCTCGCGGGAGCCCACGGCAACGTTGACCGTAAAGCCGCCCATGACGAGCTCGAGGTCGGACTTCTGGGCAGCATCCAGGAGCTCCGCCAGAAGCGCGGGCTCGGCCCAGGCGCTCTGGCGCATCATCAGCACGTACTCTCCCCTGGCACGCGACAGCGCCAGGTCAAGCGCCGAGAAGACGCTCTTGTCCTCAACGTGCGTCACCGAGATGCGCATGTCACGCTCTGACATGGTGTCAAGGATGCGGGCCGTGCCGTCGGTGGAGCCGGCGTCCACGGCAACGACCTCAAAGTTGGTGAACGTCTGGGCCTGCAGGCTCTCTAGCGCTCGGCGCACCGTGGGCTCTCCGTCATGAACTGCCATAAGAACGGAAACCACGGGCGATGTTGGCGAGAAACCCGTCATTGCCAGCTGCGCTCCTAACCCCTTTGCTTGAGAACCCCAAGGCGAGGCTCTTCTCGCCCAGTCATGGTAAGGGTAGCAGCAGCCTCAAAGCAGAAATGCCCTCCACCAGGGGCGGAGGGCAAATCAAGCAGAATCAACAGAGGTGTGGAGGAGGCGTTGAGCCCGGCAGCCGCACGGCCTACGATGCCGCGACGATGGTCCCCAGGGTCAGGCAGAGCGCGGTCTTGTCGATGGCCTGGAGGCCTGCCTCGGCCTGGTCGGGGTCCGCCACGAGAGAGGCCTCGGTGCGCTGTATGTTGCCAAGGCCGACGCCCGAGACCGTCTCCGCAAAGGCCAAGAGTTCGGAGGCGTCCATGTCAGTGCGCATGAGGCCAAGGAGGTCGGAGGCCTCGCCCACGAGGTTGACCTTGCTCGCGCCCACGATCTGGACGGCCTTCTCGAGGACGTCCCCCGTTGCCACCACGACGTGCTTGAAGCGCACGCCGGATGCCGCCGAGAGCGGCGCCACGCAGGCGTCCGCGCCGGACTGCGCGCAGAGGTCCGCCAGCGTCGTGACCGTCTCGCCGGACGCGACCTCGGCGCTCACGGGAACGGTGGCCAGGACGGCGGTGCCCTGCGTCTTGTTGACGGTGAGGATGCGCGCGTCGGAGAGCTGCGTGCCGCCCGCGTCGGCGGCGGCCGAGGACACGGTGAGGAACAGCGTGCTCTCGAGCTCGTCGGACGAGGCCACGTAGCCATCGGCAGCGCTGGCCTTGGCCTGGGCAGAGAGCGAGTCGGTGAGGTCGTTGGCGCCGAGGCGGCTCTCGAGGGTCACGCGGTTCCACACGGCCATGACCGTCATGGCAAGGGCGACAAACACGACGACGAGCACGACGACACCTATGACATTTGTGTACGGCGTCTCGCGTGGAACGTCACTGCGCTCAAAGCGCTCGCGCTTTCTGAACATGCGGCCTCGCCCCTCCTCCTCTTTAGTGCACGGCTGGGTGGCCGCGCGTTAGAACATCATACCCGTAGCGCCCACCAGAAGGCCAACGGCCACGCCCACGGCATAGACGACGCCGGTGACCGCGGCATTCTGCCGCAGGTCGGCATTGGTGCGCCACAGGACGAGCAGGCCGACGCCGCCGGATACCAGAAGGCCCGCAACCATTGGACCGGCCGCCAGGGTGCCGTCGAGGAAGAGCTCGGTCAGCGCCACGCTGGCACCGCAGTTGGGGATAAGCCCCACCAGGGCGGCGATGAAGGTGGCGCGCACGGGATGGTCAGCCAGCAGCTCGCCGATGGCGTCCTCGCCCACTCCCTCAATGAGCAGGCCAAAGACAAACGTGACCAGGAAGATGAAGACGGTCACCTGGACGGTGTGGACCAGGGCAGAGCGCACGATGGGCCACAGGCCGTGGCCGTGGTGGTTGTGGCCGTGGGCGCGCTCGTGGGCGTGGTGGGCGATGCCGTCGTGCTCGTCCGCGGTCGCGGCCTGGGCCTCGGACTCGGCCTCGGCAGAGCCGTTCTCGTCCTCGGCGTCCTCGCAGTGGCAGTGCGCGCGCTCGCACAGCTCGTGGATGTGCGCGTGGCCGTCGCCCGTGCGGTGAAGCATGCGCAGGGCCACGTCCACCAGCAGGCCGGCGACGATGCCCACGATGACCTTGAGCGCCAGGATGCCAAAGAGCCTGGTCGGAGACTCCTGGTGCGCAACAAAGACCGGAATCATCTCGTCAGAGGTGGAGAGGATCACGGCGACCAAGGTGCCGGCGGTGACGACGCGGCCGGCATACAGCGTGGCCGCCATGGCAGAGAAGCCGCACTGTGGCAGGGCACCCAGGATGGAGCCCACCACGGGGCCGGCCTTGCCGGACTTCTCCACAGCGGCTCGGACGTGGTGGCTTGCGGAGTGCTCCAGGGCCTCCATGGCAAGGTAGGTCAGAAACAGGAACGGGATGAGCTTGAGCGTGTCAATGACGCTTTCTGTCAGTACGTCTACGAGAAAATCCACAGGTAGATGCCCTTTCTGTTGGCTAGTTCCACGGCGCGAGCGCGCCCGCGGGGTATTCTACCCTCACAAAGGTCAGGCCTTTCGCGGGAGCGCAGGGGCCCGCGGAACGCCTGTCGCAGGCCGCAAGGACCTCAGACATCCACTCCGGGCGCCTGTGACCGCGGCCGACCTCCACCAGGCTCCCTGCAATGGTGCGGACCATGTTGTGGAGGAAGGCGTTGCCCGTGATGTCTATGGCCACGAGGTTCTCGCCCGCCTCCTCGAGGGCTCTGACGTCGAGCGCGCCCACGTAGCGGCACGTGGGCTTGCCCACGGCGCTCGTAGCCTTGCAGAAGCTCTTGAAGTCATGCTCCCCCAACAGGAGCTGGGCGCCCTCGTTCATGGCGTCCACATCAAGAGAGCCCTTGAACCACCAGGCATGGTCCCATGCCAGTACGGGCCTCGCGTCCCCGGCGCAGATGCGATACCTGTAGCTCCTGCTCCGCGCGTCAAACCTAGCCGAGAAGGACTCTGGGGCCCTGTACAGGGCGCTCACGGAGAGGTCGTCCGGCGTGAGTGCAACGAGGCTGCGCATAAGACGGGTGCCTGGCAGGCAAAGCTCCTCCTCGCTCACCGGCACGCTCACGTACTGTGCGATGGCATGAACCCCCGCGTCCGTGCGACCGGCACAGGTGAGCTCGCAGGGGCGCCTCAGCGTGGTCTCAAGGGCCCGCCTGAGCTCTCCTGCCACCGTGCGCTGCGTGGGCTGCTCGGCAAAGCCGCTGAAGGCCTCTCCGCGATATCCCAGCTTGATGACGATGGTTCCGCCCGCCTTGGGGCCTCCCTCGTAGAGACAGACGGGCCCGGGGCTCTGCTCGCTCACGAAACTCCTCCTCTGGGTACAGAAAGGGCCCCGGCTTGTGGCCAGGGCCCTTTTGAAGTGCATGGAGCTGATGCTACTCAGCGGTCTCCTCAGCCTTGGGCTCCTCGACGGGAGCCTCCTCGACCTTGGTGACCTTGGCGGCCTTGGACTGGACGGGCTCGGTGACGAGCTCCATCACGACGACCTCGGCGCAGTCGCCCTTGCGGGGACCAAGCTTCATGATGCGGGTGTAGCCGCCGTTGCGGTCAGCCCACATGCCCTGAGCGGCCTTCTCGAAGACCTCGCGCACGACCTCCTTGTCACCGACCTTGGCGATGGCAAGACGGCGGGAGTGCAGGTCGCCCTTCTTGGCCCACGTGATGACCTTGTCCACGTCGCCGCGGATGGCCTTGGCGCGGGAGTCAAGGGTCTTGATACGATCGTTCTGGAGCAGGGCGAGAACCAGGCTCTTCTTCATAGCCTTGGTGTGGCTGGCGTCAGTGCCGAGCTTCATGCCCCTCTTCTTGTTGTGACGCATTCTTGCTTCTCCTTATTTCAGGCGGCACCTAGGCCTTGAGGGACAGGCCCATGCTCTCGAGCTTGTCCTTGACTTCCTCGATGGACTTGACGCCGAAGTTTCTGATGTTCAGAAGGTCGTTCTCAGAGAACTCGACGAGCTGGCGGACGGAGTGGATACCGGCGCGCTTCAGGCAGTTATAGGAGCGGACGGAAAGGTCCAGGTCCTCGATCTGCTTGTCAAGCTCGACGTTTTCCTCAACCCTGTTCTGGGCAAAGATTGAGGCGTCCTCGGGCTGCTCGTCCTCCTCGGCCAGCGTCATGAACGCCGACATGTGCTGGTTGATGATGTTGGCGGCCTCGACGACGGCATCACGCGGAGTGATGGAGCCGTTGGTCTCAACCTCAAGAACCAGACGGTCGTAGTTGGTGTGACGACCAACACGGCAGGGCTCGACGACCTTGGCGCAGCGGCGAACGGGCGAGAAGAGAGAATCCACGTGGATGATGCCAATGGGATCGCTCTCGCGCTCGTTGTCCTCACCAGAGACGTAGCCGCGGCCAGTGCCGATGCGCATCTTCATGGTGAGGTGAGAGCCAGCGCCGAGGGTGCAGATGACCTGCTCGGGGTTGACGAGCTCGAACTCGGCCGGGACGTTGAAGTCCCCACCGGTGACGGTCATGGGACCGTCGACGGAGATAGAGGCCTCAGCCTCGTCGCCAGTGCCCATGGAGCGGAAGACAAGGCCCTTGACGTTGAGCACGATGTCGGTGATGTCCTCGTAGACGCCCTCGACAGTCGTGAACTCGTGCTGGACGCCATCAATCTGAATGGCCTCCACGGCCGCCCCCTCGAGAGAGGACAGCAGGACACGACGCAGAGAGTTGCCGAGCGTGTCACCATAGCCACGCTCAAGCGGCTCGGCGCTGACACGCGCGAGGTTCTCGCTGATCTCCTCTACCGACACCTGGGGTCGGATGAATTCGGACATTGCTACCTCCAAACGGGTCGGGCTTACTTGGAGTAGAGCTCGACGATCAGCTGCGCGTCGATATCAAGGTCGATCTGATCGCGCGAGGGGACCTGGAGGACGTTGCCGGAAAGCTTCTCGATGTCAACCTCGAGCCAGCTGGGAACAGCCATGTGCTCGGTGGAGATCAGGGCCTCCTTGATGGGGAGAAGGTCCTTGAACTTGGGGGCGACAGCCACGACGTCGCCAGCCTTGACCTGGTAGGAGGGGATGTCGACGCGCTTGCCGTTCACGGTGATGTGACCGTGACGGACGGTCTGGCGGGCCTCCTTGCGGGTGCGGGCGAAGCCAAGACGGAAGACAACGTTGTCAAGACGGCACTCGAGGATGCTCATCAGGTTGTCACCGGTGATGCCCGGGCGCTTCTTGGCCAGGTCGTAGTACTTGTGGAACTGGTCCTCCAGAACGCCATAGATGAACTTGGCCTTCTGCTTCTCCTTGAGCTGGACGCCGTACTCGCTCTGCTGGCGACGACGACGCTGCGGCTCGCGGTTGGAAGTCTTGTTAATGCCCATCACAACGGGGTCGATGCCGAGCTGGCGGCACCTCTTAAGGACGGGAGTCCTATCAACAGCCATTATTAAATCCTCCTAGAGCTACACGCGGCGACGCTTGCTCAGACGGCAACCGTTGTGCGCGATGGGGGTCTTGTCCTGGATGCCCGAAACCTCGAGGCCGGCGGCCTGGAGGGAACGGATGGCGGTCTCGCGACCAGAGCCGGGGCCCTTCACGAAGACGGCGACCTTGTGCAGGCCGTGCTCCATGGCAGCCTTGGCAGCGGCCTCGGCGGCCAGCTGAGCGGCGAACGGCGTGGACTTACGGGAGCCCTTGAAGCCGACGGTGCCACCGGACTGCCAGGAGATGACGTTGCCCTGGGGATCGGTGATGGAAACGATCGTGTTGTTGAACGTGCTCTTGATGTGGGCCTGACCCACAGCGATGTTCTTACGCTCGGAACGGCGGACGCGCGTGGTGCGAGCGTTCTTCTTCTGCGCCATGTTCTATATCCCCTGTCCTACTTCTTCTTGCCACCGATTTGACGCTTCTTGCCCTTGCGGGTGCGAGCGTTGGTGTGCGTACGCTGGCCACGGACAGGCAGGCCCTTGCGGTGACGGAGGCCACGGTAGCAGCCGATCTCCATCAGACGGGAGACGTTCTGCCTCACCTCGCGGCGAAGATCACCCTCGGTGGTGTAGTTGGCATCGATGAAGTCACGAATCTTGGTGACCTCGTCCTCAGTCAGGTCCTTGACGCGAGTGGAAGGATCAACACCAGTCTCCGCGCAGATCTTGGTGGCGCGGGTGCGGCCGATGCCGAAAATGTAAGTGAGTCCGATCTCGACGCGCTTCTCGCGCGGCAGATCGACGCCGTTAATACGGGCCAACTTGGAGCTCCTCTCTTAGCCCTGACGCTGCTTGTGGCGCGGGTTCTCGCAGATGACGTAAACCTTGCCGTGGCGACGAATGATCTTGCACTTGTCGCACATCTTCTTGACCGAAGGACGTACCTTCATGAGTCATTCCTTTCGGTAGTGCTGATACGAACCTATCTCCTCGCCCAGCCGCTGGCGTGAATATCCCGGCTGACGCAGGACCGACCCCTACTTGTAGCGGTAAGTGATGCGGCCCCTCGTGAGGTCGTAGGGAGAAATCTCCACGACCACGCGGTCACCAGGGAGAATCCTGATGTAGTTCATGCGAATCTTGCCCGAGATGGTGCAGAGAATGGTCTTGCCGTTCTCAAGCTCCACGTTAAACATGGCGTTGGGCAGCGGCTCTACGACCTTGCCCTCAAGCTCGATTGCATCCTGCTTGCTCAAGTTACTCCCTCTCGACGCTGTGACAGCGACTAACAAATATATCGAATTCACAGAGAAACGTCCACGTGTATCTTGGCGTTCATAACGTCTCGACACACGTGGGCGAATCTGCTGTTGTTTGCGCTACTCCAGGCCGCCCTGCATCTCGCACCACGGGCCCCCGTCGTCGCACGTGAGGATGACGGGGCCGTCCTCGGTGATGGCAACGGTGTTCTCGTAGTGAGCCGCGGGAAGCATGTCATCGGTCACGACGGTCCAGCCGTTGGCAAGGACGCTGCACTCGTACGTGCCCATGGCGATCATGGGCTCGATGGCAATGACCATGCCGGCCTGGAGCTTGACGCCGCGACCGCGCTTGCCGTAGTTGCGCACGTCGGGGTCCTCGTGCATGGCGTGGCCGACGCCGTGGCCCACGTAATCGCGGATGACGCCGTAGCCATTGGACTCGGCGAGCTCCTGGACGGCGGCGCCGATGTCGCCGAGACGGTTGCCGGGAACGGCCTGCTCGATGGCGGCCTTCAGGCAATCGCGCGTGCACTCGCAGAGGCCCTTGTACTCGTCGGAGGGGTTGCCCACGTAGAACGTCCAGGCGTTGTCGCCGACCCACCCCTTGTACGTGGCGCCCGTATCGATGGAGATGATGTCTCCATCCTTGAGGACCACCTGGGGAGAGGGGATGCCGTGGACGATCTGCTCGTTGACCGAGGCGCAGATGCTGCCGGGGAACCCGCCGTAGCCCTTGAAGGTGGGCGTGGCGCCATGGAGCCTGATGAAGTTCTCGACGAGCTGGTCGATCTCAAGCGTGGAGACGCCTGGCTTTACCGCGGCGCCCGCACGGCGCAGGGCCGCCTTGGAGATGGAGCCCGCGGCCTTCATCTCCTCGATCTCTTGCGGAGTCTTGATCTTAATCATAGGGCGAGAAGAGCCTTGACGTCGGCATAGACCTCGTCGACGGGACGGTCTCCGTTGACCTCCTTGAGGATGGAGTGACCCTTGTAGTACTCGACCAGCGGAGCGGTCTGGTTCTCGTAGACGTCCAGGCGGTGCCTGATGGTCTCGGGCTTGTCGTCATCGCGCTGGTACATCTCGCCGTTGCAGCGGGGGCAGACGTCGACGCCGGCCGGAGCGGTGTAGCCGCAGGACTTGCAGGTGCGGCGGGAGCTCAGGCGGGCAACCACGGACTCGGAGGGGACGGCGACCAGAAGGGCGGCGTCGAGGTTGCGGCCCATGGCGGCCAGCTCGGAGTCAAGGGTCACGGCCTGGGCGGTGTTGCGCGGGAAGCCGTCAAGAATGAAGCCGTTCTGGGCGTCGTCAGCCTCGAGGCGTTCCTTGACCAGGTCAATGACCAGGGCGTCCGGGACGAGCTTGCCGGCGTCCATGTAGCCCTTGGCCTCCACGCCGAGCTTGGTGCCGGCCTTGACAGCGGCACGGAGAAGATCGCCGGTGGAGATGTGCGCGAAGCCGAACTCGGCAACGAGCTTCTGAGCCTGAGTACCCTTGCCAGCGCCCGGAGCGCCGAGAAGAACGATGTTCACGTTGCTTCAGCCCTTTCGAAAGCAAAAAGAGGGCAGGCAGATTGCCTGCCTGCCCTCGCAGCGAACCTACTTGAAGAACCCGTCGTAGTTATGCATCTTGAGCTGGCTCTCTAGCGAGGAGAGCGTGTCCATTGCAACGCCGACCATGATGAGGACGGACGTTCCGCCGAACGCCTGGATCAAGGAGTTGCCCGTGAACCAGAAGATGATGGTAGGAACGACGGCCAGGAGTGACATGAACAGGGCGCCGGGCAGCGTCACGTGGTCGATGCAGTCCTTGATGTAATCCGCCGTGGCGGCACCCGGACGAACGCCCGGAATGAAGCCGCCCTGCTTGCGCAGCTGGTCGGCGGTCTCCGTGGGATTGAAGACCATCGAGGAGTAGAAGTACGCAAAGGCCACGATCAGGAGCACGGAGAGGACCCAGTTGAGCCAACCCGTGGAGAGCGCGCTTGCAACCGCCTGGACCCAACCGACGGTCGGGAAGAAGACGGCGAGCTGCGCCGGAAGATACAGCACCGCGGAGGCGAAGATGATGGGCACGACGCCAGCGGTGTTGACCTTGATCGGCAGGTAGGTGGACTGGCCACCCATCATCCTGCGTCCGACGACGCGCTTGGCGTACTGGACGGGGATGCGCCTCTGGCCACGCTCCACGTAGACGATCACGGGGATGATGGCGACGATCACGAGGAGCGTGATCACGGTGAGGACGACGTTGCCGGTAGTGGTGACAGACGAGATGAGCGAGGTGGGCAGGCCGGACATGATGTTCGCAAAGATGATGAGCGACATGCCGTTGCCGATACCGCGCTGGGTGATGACTTCGCCGAGCCACATAATGATGATTGCGCCAACGAGCAACGTAAACACCACAATGACGTTCTCGAGCGCCACGGGGATGCCCATGTTGGCGAAGCTCACGCCGTAGCTGCCAAATAGGAACAGGTAACCGACGGCGTTGAGAAGAGCGAGGCCGATCGTGAGGTAGCGCGTGTACTGCGTGATCTTGCGCTGACCGGCCTCGCCCTCCTTAGCAAGCTCGCCGAGGCCCGGGATGACCGCCTGCATCAGCTGCAGAATGATCTGCGCGGTGATGTAGGGCATGATGCCCAGGCTGAACACGGACATGCGGGAAAGGGCGCCACCTGAGAACAGGTTGAGCACAGCCATCGCGCCGTTGGAGGACAGGCCGGCCTGATAGGCGCCGAGCATGTCCTGGAACGGCACACCCGGAACGGGAAGGTAGGCTCCAAAGCGATACAGCAGAAGGATGCCGCACGTGAGGAGGAGCTTCTTCCTCAGCTCCGGAACGCGAAACGCGTTGGCAAGTCCCTTTAGCACTCCGTCTCGACCTTTCCTCCGGCCGCCTCGATCTTGGCCTTGGCGGAAGCGGAGACCTTGTCAACGCTGACGGTCAGCTTCTTGGTGATCTCACCGTTGCCGAGGACCTTGACGGGGATGAACGGCTTCTTGATGACGCCCTTGGCGCAAAGGGTCTCGCCGTTGACGGTCTCGCCATCAGCGTAGATCTCCTCGAGGCGAGAGACGTTCACGGGAGCGTACTCCACGCGGTTGTGGTTGATGAAGCCGGGGAGCTTGGGCAGACGCATGGCGAGCGGCTGCTGGCCGCCCTCGAAGCCGGCGCCCTTGCCGCCACCAGAGCGGGAGAGCTGGCCCTTGGTGCCGCGGCCGGCGGTGGTGCCGTGACCAGAAGAGTTGCCGCGACCGATGCGCTTGCGGTTCTTGCGCGAGCCCTCAGCGGGACGCAGATCGTTGAGCTGCATAGTGAGTGACTCCTAGTTCTCTACAACATCGACAAGGTGCTTGACCTTGAAGATCATTCCACGGATGCTCGGGTTGTCCGGCTGCTCGACGGTGTCGCCGATCTTGCGCAGACCGAGAGCCTTGCAGGTGGCCGTCTGGTCCTTCTTGACGGAGGCGACGGCGCTGCGGACGAGCGTGATCTTGAGGGACTGAGCCATCTCTAGTTCTCCTTCCCGACGAACATCTCGGCGACGGTCAGGCCACGGCGCTCAGCGGTCTGGGCGGGCGTGGAGAGAGCCTTGAGGCCCTCGGCAGCAGCCTTGATGCTGTTGAGAGCATTGTCCGTGCCCATGGACTTGGACAGGACGTTGGTGATGCCGGCAAGCTCGAAGAGCGGACGCACAGGGCCGCCAGCGATGACGCCGGTACCAGGGACGGCGGGCTTGATCAGGACGCGGCCGGCGCCAAAGTGGCCCTCGACCTCGTGAGGAATGGTGCCCTCGCCCGTGACCTCGACGTGGAACATGTTCTTCTTGGCGTCCTCGACGCCCTTCTGGATGGCCAGGGGCACCTCAGCGGACTTGCCCATGCCAAGACCAACGTTGCCCTTGCCGTCACCGACGACAACGAGGGCGAGAAGGGACATGCGACGGCCGCCCTTGACGGTCTTGGAGACGCGGTGGATGTAGACGACGCGCTCCTGAAGATCCGTGTCCTGCTGGCGCTTACGATCTCGTGCCATTGAATCCTCCTAGAACTTCAGGCCCGCGTTGCGGGCACCGTCTGCCAGAGCCTGGACGCGACCGTGATAGAGACGGCCACCGCGGTCAAAGCGGACCGTGGTGACGCCCTTCTCGACGGCGCGCTTGCCGACGAGCTCGCCGACGAAGGCAGCAGCCTCCTTGTTGGAGCCCAGCTTGCCGGTGGCACGGAACTCGGGATCGAGGGTAGAGGCCGCGCAGATGGTCTTGCCATCGACGTCGTCGATGACCTGAGCATAAATGTGGGCGTTGGTGCGGTGGACGGCCAGACGCGGACGATCGGCGGTGCCGGTCACCTTGCCGCGGACACGGCGCTTGCGGCGCTCGAGACCCGCCTTCTTAGCCTGAAACTTGTTCATGCTTACTCCTTAGACGTGCCATCACCTAACGGGGTGATGGTCTTCTGCTATGGCCTAGACTACTTGGCAGCCTTGCCGAGCTTACGACGGATGTGCTCACCCTCGTAGTGGATGCCCTTGCCCTTGTAGGGCTCGGGCGGGCGCTTCATGCGAATCTCGGCGGCAACCTGGCCGACCTGCTCCTTGGAGATGCCCTTGACCGTGATGTGGGTGTTGTCAGGCACGAGGAACTCGATGTTCTCGGGGGCCTTGTAGATCACGGGGTGAGAGTAGCCGAGGGAGAGGTCCAGGTCCTTACCCTTGAGGGCAACACGGTAGCCGACGCCGGTGAGCTCGAGCTTCTTCTCGAAGCCCTCGGAGACGCCCAGAACCATGTTGTGAAGAAGGGTGCGGGACAGGCCCTGCTGAGCGTTGGACTCGGTGGACTCGTCAACGCGGATGACGTTGATCTCCTCGCCCTCCTGCTCGAACTTGATGAGCTCGGAGAAGGAGCGGGTCAGCTCGCCCATGGAGCCCTTGACGGTAACGGTGGTGCCCTCGATCTCGACAGTCACTCCTGCCGGAATCTGGACAGGCTTCTTACCAATACGAGACACGGTAGTCTCCTTTCATTCCTGCCGAGAATTACCAGACGTAGGCGATGACCTCGCCGCCGATGCCCTGCTTGCGAGCATCGCGGTCGCACATCATGCCCTTGGAGGTGGAGATGACGGCGGTGCCGAGACCACCGAGGACGCGCGGAAGCTTGTCGGCGGTGGAGTAGATGCGAAGACCAGGCTTGGAGATGCGGCGGATGCCACGGATGACCTTGGCGTGGCGCTCGCCGTACTTCAGCGTGATGTGGAGGGTCTTCTGGGGGGTCGTATCCTCGACCTCGTAGCCAGCGATGTAGCCCTCCTCGCAGATGACGCGGGCAACCTCGACCAGAACCTTGGTGGAGGGCATGGAGACCTCAGCCTTGTTGGCGGAGTTCGCGTTGCGAATGCGCGTCAGCATGTCAGAAATGGGATCGGTAATCTTCATTGATCCTTCTCCTTCGTTAATGATGAACCTGCGTGTCCGGTTCGCTCACGCCCGTGGCGCAAGCGCCTGGACGCCAGAGCCCTGCGTCCTACCAGCTAGCCTTGCGGACGCCAGGAAGCTCGCCCTTGCTCGCAAGCTCGCGGAAGCACACACGGCAGAGGCCGAACTTGCGATACACGGAGTGGGGACGCCCACAGCGCTGGCAACGGTTCTGCTTGCGCGTAGAGTACTTCGGCTCACGCGACGCCTTGACGATCATCGATGTCTTAGCCACAAATCCTCCTTCAGAGCAATCTTGGAGCCCCGGCTTTGCCGAGGCTTCCTAACAAAGTATTGGCCTACTCCGCCTTGAACGGGAAGTGGAAGGCGTCCAGAAGAGCCTTGCCCTCCTCGTCGGTGGCGGCGGTGGTCACGATGGTGATGTCCATACCACGGGTGTGATCGATCTTGTCGAAGTCGATCTCCGGGAAGATGAGCTGCTCAGTGACGCCCATGGAGAAGTTGCCACGGCCGTCGAAGCTCTTGGCGGAGATGCCGCGGAAGTCGCGGATGCGCGGGATGGCGATGGCGATCAGGCGATCGAGGAACTCCCACATGCGGTCGCCACGGAGGGTGACCTTGGCGCCGATGGGCATGCCAGCGCGGAGCTTGAACGTAGCAATGGACTTGCGGGCCTTGGTGATCAGCGGCTGCTGGCCGGTGATGGCGCGCAGGTCGGCGACGGCACCGTCGATGGCCTTGGAGTCAGTGGCGGCCTCGCCGACGCCCATGTTCACGACGATCTTCTCGATCTTCGGGATCATCATGACGTTCTTGTAGTTGAACTGCTTCTGGAGCTCGTCACGCACCGTGGCGTAATACTGCTCCTTGAGACGGGGGGTGTACTCGTCTGCCATTTTCACTCCTTCAAATCATGGGGACTTAGTACGGGGCGTCCGAGCCTCGCACCTCCTGCGGCTGGCAACCTCAGGAGCCATTCTGTACGCCGTCGAGACAGAGCTATCCCGCCTAGAGACGCAAGGAAACATAATATGCTTTTCTGGGCCAAAAGGAAATGACGAGAAACGCGTCACTCTTCCTGCACAAACAAAGGCCCTCCCCCGCTTGGCGGAGAAGGGCCTTGGCTTGGCTTTGGGGCCGCTCTTAGAACTCGGCGCCGCACTTCTTGCAGACGCGGATGGCGGTCTTCTTGCCGTTGAGCTCGCCGGACTTGTGGCCGACGCGGGTCGGCTTGCCGCAGCTCGGGCAGATGAGCATCACGTTGGAGGCGTCGATGGCGGCCTCCTTCTCGATGATGCCGCCCTGCTGGTTCTGGGCGTTGGGCTTGGTGGCCTTCTTGACCACGGCGACGCCCTCGCAGACGACCTTGCCCTCGGCGGGCTTGGCGCGCAGGACGACGGACTCCTTGCCCTTGTCCTTGCCGGAGAGGACGACGACCTTATCGCCCTTCTTAACGTTCATCTTAGGCATTGGGTAATCCTCCCTAGAGCGTCTCAGGCGCGAGCGAGACGATCTTCATGTACTTGTGATCGCGAAGCTCGCGGGCGACGGGCCCAAAGATACGGGTGCCCTTGGGCTCGCCCTCCTTGTCAACCAGGACGCAGGCGTTCTGGTCGAACTTGATGTAGCTGCCGTCCTTGCGACGGGTCTCCTTGACGGTACGCACGATGACGCAGCGAACGATGTCGCCCTTCTTCACCGAGCCACCGGGCGTGGCCTCCTGAACGGCGCCGATGATGACGTCGGCGATGCCGGCGTAACGACGCTTGGAGCCACCAAGGACCTTGATGCACTTCACGCGACGCGCGCCAGAGTTGTCGGCGACGGTGAGCATGCTCTCCATCTGAATCATGTTGGTGTTCCTCCGAACCTATGCCCTCCCCAGAGGTGCGCCCACACGAGCGGCGCACATGGGGTGGTTTGGGTTTTCAAATACTTACTTGGCGCGCTCGACGATCTCCACGACACGCCAACGCTTGGTCTTGGACAGCGGGCGGGTCTCCATGACGGTGACGGTGTCGCCAAGGCCACACTCGTTCTTCTCGTCGTGGCAGTGGAGCTTCTTGGAGATGGTCATCATCTTGCCGTACTTGGGGTGGTGCTTGCGGTAGTCGATCTTGACCGTGATGCTCTTGTCGCCGGAGATGGAGACAACGACACCGGTGCGGACCTTACGCGCGTTCCTGCTAGTGGTCTCTGCCATAACTACACTCCTGCGATCTACTGAGCGTCAGCGGAGTTCTCCGCTGCGATCTGGCGGGCACGCTGCTCGGTGAGGAGACGAGCGATGTCCTTCTTGACGTTCTTGACACGAGCCGTGTTGTCGAGCTGGCTCGTGGCCATCTGGAAGCGAAGGTTGAAGAGCTCGGCGCGGCCCTCCTCGACCTTCTTGGCGAGCTCCTCGTCGGTGAGCTCCTGGATGTCCTTGTACTTCATTAGGCTTCCTCCCCGTCCTGCTGCACGGTGCGGGTGACGATCTTGGTCTTGATGGGCAGCTTGTGCTGGGCCAGACGCAGGGCCTCGCGAGCCACGGCATCCTCGACGCCGTCGATCTCGAACATGATGCGGCCCGGCTTGACGACGGCCACCCACTCCTCGGGGTTGCCCTTACCGGAACCCATGCGGGTCTCAGCCGGCTTCTTGGTGATGGGCTTGTCCGGGAAGATGGTGATCCAGACCTTGCCGCCACGCTTCATCTGGCGGGTCATGGCGATACGGCAGGCCTCGATCTGGCGGTTGGTGATCCAGTGAGCCTCGAGGGCCTGGATGCCATAGGAGCCAAAGTGCAGCTCGGTGTTGCCCTTGGCGTGACCCTTCATGGAGCCACGCTGCACCTTGCGGTGACGGATGCGCTTAGGAGCGAGCATTAACGACCCCTCCTCTCGTTACGACCGCGGCGAGGACGGGAAGAGCCCTCGAGAGCCGGACGCGGGGTCGGCTGGCCGGGAAGCTTCTCGCCGAGGTAAATCCAGGTCTTGATGCCGCAGGCACCCATGGTGGTGCGAGCGGTGGCGGTGCCGTAGTCGATGACGGCACGCAGGGTGTGCAGAGGCACGCGACCCTCGCGGTACCACTCGCGACGGCCCATCTCGGCGCCGTTCAGACGACCGGAGCACTGGATACGGATGCCCTTGGCGCCGGCCTTGCGGGCAGACTGGACGGCCTTGCGCATGGCGCGACGGAAGGCGACGCGCTGCTCGAGCTGCTCAGCGATGGACTGGGCGACGAGGTTGGCGTCGAGCTCGGGGCGCTTGACCTCGATGACGTCGACGGAAACCTGGCCCTTGGCGACCTTGGCGACCTTCTCGAGGTCAGCACGGAGGCCGTCGATCTCGGAGCCCTTCTTGCCGATGACGATGCCCGGGCGAGCGGTGTAGATGGTGACCTTCACCTTGTCGCCGGCGCGCTCGATGTCGACGCGGGAAAGGGCGGCCTTCTCGAGGCGCTTGTTCAGGAACTCGCGGATGGCGAGGTCGTTGCCGAGGTTCTCGGCGTAGTTCTTATCGGCGTACCAGCGGGAACGCCACTCCTCGGTGATGCCGAGACGGAAGCCAGTAGGCTGAACCTTGTGACCCATGCTTTCCCTACGCCTCCTTTCGGGGAGCGACGACGATGGTGATGTGGCTCATGCGCTTGTTGATGCGGGAAGCGGAGCCCTTGGCGCGAGGACGGATGCGCTTGAGCGTGGGGCCCTCGTCGACGTAGGCGAGCTTGACGTAGAGGTCGTCGGCGCGCATACCGTTGTTGTTGACGGCGTTGGCGACGGCGGAACGCAGGACCTTTGAGATGTCCTCGGAGACCGCGCGGGTGTTGAACTGCAGGACCTCGAGCGCCTTGGCGACGGGAAGGTTGCGGATGAGACCCACGACGGCACGGGCCTTGCGGGGAGCGACGCGAACGTACTTGGCGGTCGCGCGGACCTCGTTGGTGGTGTTGTTAGCCATTTAGTTACCTAACCCCCTAGTTGGCCTTGTGACCACGGAAGGTGCGGGTCGGGGCGAACTCGCCCAGCTTGTGACCGACCATGGACTCGGTGACGTACACGGGCACGTGCTTGCGGCCGTCGTGGACAGCGATCGTGTGGCCGACCATCTCGGGGTAGATGGTGGAAGCGCGCGACCAGGTCTTGATGACGTCCTTGGTGCCGGCCTCGTTCTGAGCGGTGACACGCGCGAGGAGGCGAGTCTCCACGAACGGGCCCTTCTTGAGACTTCTGCTCATTCTTTCTATCTCCTACTA
Organism: Paratractidigestivibacter faecalis; assembly: GCF_003416765.1. Lineage (NCBI taxonomy): Bacteria > Bacillati > Actinomycetota > Coriobacteriia > Coriobacteriales > Atopobiaceae > Paratractidigestivibacter > Paratractidigestivibacter faecalis. The sequence goes on from NZ_QSNG01000001.1 coordinate 1,741,215, forward strand.
CTCGTGTGACTACTTGGACTTGCGGCGACGGATGATCAGACGGTTGCTGGCCTTCTTCGGGTCGCGCGTCTTGTAACCCTTCGTCGGCTTGCCCCAAGGAGTGACGGACGGGCGGCCGGAGGTGTGGTTCTTGCCCTCGCCGCCGCCGTGCGGGTGGTCGACGGGGTTCATGACCGTACCACGGACGGTGGGACGGACGCCACGCCAGCGGTTACGGCCGGCCTTGCCGATCACGATGTTGGAGTGCTCGGCGTTGCCCACGACGCCGATGGTGGCGCGGCAGGTGATAAGGACACGACGCAGCTCGGAGGAGGGCATGCGCAGGACGGCGTAGCCGTTGTCCTTGCCCATGAGCTGGATGGAGGTGCCGGCGGAACGGCCCATGGCGCCACCCTTGCCAGGCTGGAACTCCACGTTGTGGATCAGGGTACCAACGGGAATCTCGGAGAGCGGCATGCAGTTGCCGGGCTTGATGTCGATGTCCTTGGTGCCGGAGATGACGGTGTCACCAACGTGAAGGCCCTCGGGGCACAGGATGTAGGCCTTGGCGCCGTCGACGTAGTGCAGCAGGGCGATGCGAGCGGAGCGGTTGGGGTCGTACTCGATCGTGGCGACCTTGGCCGGGACGTCGTCCTTGCGGCGCTTGAAGTCGATGCGACGATACTGGCGCTTGTTGCCGCCACCCTGGTGACGGGTGGTGATGCGGCCGTTGTTGTTACGGCCGGCCTTCTTGGGCAGGGGCTCCAGGAGGGACTTCTCAGGCTTGCTGCAGGTGATCTCAGCGAAGTCAGAGACGGTCTGGAAACGCCTACCAGCGCTCGTGGGCTTGAGGTGCTTGACTGCCATTGAAACTTTCCCTTCTTCTTCCGATGGCCGGTCACTCAGGGATTGGCGACCGACGCCGGATTACCACGGTACTGCGCGTATCCATCATGCGCGGCATAAGAGCCCGGCCCCCTGCTGGGGGCGCGGGCGTAAAACCCTACTGCTCGGCGGGAGCCTGCTGGGTGGCGAAGATCTCGATCTGCTCACCCTCGGCGAGGGTGACGACGGCCTTCTTCCAGGAGCGGGTCATACCGGACTGGTAGCGGACGCGCTTCTCCTTGCCACGGACGTTCATGGTGTTGACCTTGACGACGTGGACGTTGAAGAGCTTCTCCACAGCCTGACGAATCTCCTGCTTGGGAGCGTCCTTGGCCACCTCGAAGGTGTACTTGCCCTGCTCCATGAGGTCGTAGGAACGCTCAGAGATGATCGGGCGGATGATGACGTTGTAGAGGGAGTTCATTTAAGCGAGCACCTCCTCGAGCTTCTTGCAGACATCGGTGGTCATGACGAGGGCACCGTTGTCGATGAGGTAGCGGGTGTTGGCCTCGGAAACGCCGATGATGGTGACCTTCTCGATGTTGCGGAAGGAGAGGTAGGCGTTAACGGCCTCGTCGTCGACGACGACGGTGACGCGCTTGCCGGCAACGCCGAGGGCGTTGAGGACGGCGACGGCCTGCTTGGTGCTGGGCTTCTCGAAGTCAAGGGAGTCGACGAGGACGAGCTCGCCGTCGGCAACCTTGCCGGAGAGAACGCCGCGCATGGCGACCTTGACCATCTTGTGGTTGACGCGCTTGGCGTGGGAGTGCGGGGTGGGTCCGAAGATCACGCCGCCGCCGGTCCACTGACCAGCGCGGATGGAACCCTGACGAGCACGGCCGGTGCCCTTCTGACGGTAGGGCTTGGCGCCGCCGCCAGAGACGTCGTGACGGTTCTTGGTGGAGTGGGTACCCTGACGCTTGCAGGCGTCCTGGCAAACCACGACCTGGTGGATGCAGGAGATGTTCGGCTCGATGCCGAAGACGCTGTCGGCGAGCTCGGTCTCGGCAACCTGAGCCCCCTCAACGTTCTTGATGGCGTACTTGGACATTCTGTCCTCCTTGTTAGCCTAAGAGTTTGACTTCTTGGGGCCCTTAGGCCATGCGGACCTGGACGAGACCGTTCTTGCCGCCGGGGACAGCGCCCTTGACGAGCATGAGGTTCTGCTCGGCGTCAACGCGGACGAGCTTGAGGTTCTTGACCGTGACGCGCGCGTCGCCCATGTGGCCGTACATGTGCAGGCCCTTGCGGACGCGGGCGGGGTAGGCGCACTGGCCGATGGAACCAGGCTTGCGCTGGTTGCGGCAGCCGTGGGTCATGGGGCCACGGGAGAAGTTCCAGCGCTTGACGGTGCCCTGGAAGCCCTTGCCCTTGGAGGTGCCGATGACGTCGACGGACTTGACGTCAGCGAAGTCAGCGACGGTCACGACGTCGCCGGTGTGGTGCTCCTCGCCGTTCTCGACGCGGACCTCGCGCAGGAAGCGCATCGGCTCGACGCCGGCCTTGGCGAAGTGACCAGCCATGGGCTTGTTGACGTGCTTGGCGGAGATGTCTCCGAAGCCGATCTGGACGGCGTCGTAGCCGTCGGTCGCCTTCGTCTTGACCTGCGAGACGGTGCAGGGGCCAGCCTGGATGACGGTGACGGGCACGACGTTGTCGTTCTCGTCCCAAACCTGCGTCATTCCGAGCTTGCGGCCAAGGATGGTGCTGACCATGCTCTTTCCTAACCCTCGGTGGTCATGGGACCATGTGGGGCACCCTTTGCCCCAACCCCAGCGGACCACATCCGATACATGCCGTCGCTCTGGTGACACATAAATGTCCCCAGTTAGGCAGCCTGTCTATATTACACACAGCAAGGCCGCTTCACAATCTCTTCGCAGAAGTTTTTGAGCCGTCTACCTGCGGCGAGATAGTCCCCCGACCCGGGCGTATCTATAGAGTCGCACGGGCATCAGGCGCAGGGGTCGACGATGTCCCTCACAAAGAACTCACCATGGGCTTCGTCGAAGTCGCAGACCATGATCGCGCAGTTGGGAAGAACCTTGGGCACGTCCTTCTCGGCAGTGAGGACGGCGGCGAGGAACTGCTTTGAGGCGGAGCCGTGGGAGACGGCCAGGGCACAGGTGACGTCCGCGGGGGCTAGAAGGACTCGCAGCGCCGCAAGAACGCGGGCGCGCAGGGCAGAATTGTCCTCTCCCCCGCAGGCCACGAGGGCGTCTCCGGGGTCCCAGACGTTGGCGGGGACGTCTGACTGCGGGCCGCGCTCGTAGGAGCCGTAGTCACGCTCCATGAGGCCTGGCGTGACCTGGGGCACAACGGCCTGATCCATGAGGCCGCGCTCGGTGAGGACGCTCATGAGCAAACCCGTGGTCGCAAAGGCCCGCCCCAAAGGAGAAGTTCCCACGGCGTCGGGACGCACCTCATGGTTGGCCAGCCAGGAGCCCGCCGCAAGCGCCTGCGTGCGGCCCAGCTCCGTCAGCGGCGAGTCGCACCGCCCCTGCACGAGCTTTGCCAGGTTGAACTCCGTCTGCCCGTGCCTCACCAAATACAAGCGCTTCAAATTGGCCTCCCCATCCGCCATGAACTTCTCGCCATTCTACGCCGCGTTCCAAAGACCGCCGTTTGCATGTGGATCTGGACGCTAAGTCGGCGCTGAGCGACCACTTTCGCATGCAAACGGCGAAGGCACTGCGGCGAGAAACGCAAAGCGCCCCCGGGAGCGAGTGCTCTCGGGGGCGCTTGTCAGCTCGAAAGGCTAGAGCTTAGAGCTTGATCTCGATGTCCACGCCAGCGGGGAGGTCGAGACGCATGAGGGAATCGACGGTGCTGGAAGAGGGGTCGAGAATGTCGATGAGGCGCTTGTGGGTGCGCATCTCGAACTCGTCGCGGGAGTCCTTGTCCTTGTGCGGCGAGCGGATGACGCAGTACAGGTTGCGCTCGGTCGGCAGGGGGATGGGGCCGGACACGCGGGCGCCGGTCTTCTGGGCGGTGTCCACGATGAGCTTGGCGGACTGATCAACGACCTCGTGGTCGTAGCCCTTGAGGCGAATCCTGATCTTCTGGCTTGACACTTTGGTACCTCCGTAATGAGCTAAGGCTCGGGTCGTTTAGTTGGTGCCGCCGTTCTTGGCGACGATCTCGTCACGAACAGACTTGGGGACGGGCTCGTAGCAGTCGAACTGCATGGTGTAGCTCGCGCGACCCTGGGTCTGGGAGCGGAGGTCGGTGGCGTATCCGAACATCTCGCCCAGAGGCACCTTGGCGGTGATGACCTTGGTGCCGTGACGATCCTCCATGCCCTCGATCTTGCCGCGGCGGGAGGTCAGGTTGCCCATGACGTCGCCCATGTACTGCTCGGGGGTCTCAACCTCGACCTTCTCGACGGGCTCGAGCAGGACGGGGTCAGACTTCTTGAGGGCGTCCTTGATGGCCATGGAACCGGCGATCTTGAAGGCGGCCTCGGAGGAGTCGACCTCGTGGTAGGAACCGTCGATCAGCTTGACCTTGACGTCGACGACCGGGTAGCCGGCGATGACGCCGTTCTCCAGCGCCTCCTGGATGCCCTTGTCGATGGAGGGGATGTACTCCTTCGGGACGACGCCACCGACGATGGCGTTCTCGAACTCGTAGCCCTTGCCCTCCTCGTTCGGCTCGATGTCGATGACGGCGTGACCGTACTGACCGCGGCCGCCGGACTGGCGGACGAACTTGCCCTCGGCCTTCTGGACGGCGTGACCGCAGGTCTCGCGGTAGGCAACCTGGGGCTTGCCCACGTTGCAGTCAACCTTGAACTCGCGACGCAGACGGTCGACGATGATCTCGAGGTGCAGCTCGCCCATGCCGGCGATGATGGTCTGGCCGGTCTCGTGGTCGGTGTGGACCTGGAAGGTCGGGTCCTCCTCGGCGAGCTTGGCCAGGCCAACGGACATCTTGTCCTGCTCGGCCTTGGTCTTGGGCTCGACGGCGACGTCGATGACGGGGTCGGCGAACTGGATGGACTCGAGGATGATCGGGTTCTTCTCGTCGCAGAGGGTGTCACCGGTGGTGGTGTTCTTCATGCCGACGCAGGCGACGATGTCACCGGCGGAGCACTCCTCACGGTCAACGCGCTCGTTGGCGTTCATCTCGAGGATGCGGCCCAGACGCTCGCGGTTGTCCTTGACGGAGTTGTAGACGTAGGAACCGGCCTCGGCCTGACCAGAGTAGACGCGAATGTAGGTGAGCTTGCCCACGTACGGGTCGGTCATGATCTTGAAGGCCAGAGCGGAGAAGGGCTCCTTGATGTCGGCGTGACGGACAGCCTCCTCGCCCCTGGGCGTGGTGCCGTCGATCTCCTTGACGTCAAGCGGGCTCGGCAGGTAGTCAACAACGGCGTCGAGAAGCTCCTGGATGCCCTTGTTCTTGTAGGCGGAGCCGACGAAGACGGGGTTGATGCCGCCGTCGATGACGCCAGCGCGGATGGCAGCCTTGAGCTTGTCCACGGGGACCTCGGCGTCCTCCAGGACGGCCTCCATGATCTCGTCGTCGTAGTTGGCGGCGGCGTCGAGCAGCTCCTCGCGCTTCTCGGCGGCGAGGTCAACGAACTCCTCGGGGATGGTCTCCATGGGCTCCGGGTAGATCATGCCCTTGGAGTCCTCCTTGAAGTCCCAGGCGGTCATGGTGACCAGGTCGATGAGGCCCCAGAAGTTGGCCTCGGCGCCCATCGGGATCTGCGCGGCGACAGCCGGAGCGTGCAGGCGCTCCTTCATGGTGTCGATGGCGTGGAAGAAGTCGGAGCCGATGCGGTCGAACTTGTTGATGAAGGCAATGCGAGGCACGTTGTACTTGGTGGCCTGACGCCAAACGGTCTCGGACTGCGGCTGGACGCCGGCGACGGCGTCGAAGACGGCAACGGCACCGTCGAGGACGCGCAGGCAGCGCTCGACCTCGGCCGTGAAGTCAACGTGGCCCGGGGTGTCGATGATCTGGATGACGTGGTCCTTCCAGAAGCACGTGGTGGCAGCGGAGGTAATGGTAACGCCGCGCTCCTGCTCCTGAACCATCCAGTCCATGGTGGCAGCGCCATCGTGGACCTCACCGATCTTGTGGGTCTTGCCGGTGTAGTAAAGGATGCGCTCGGTAGTGGTCGTCTTACCGGCATCGATGTGAGCCATGATGCCGATGTTGCGAAGGTCTTCGAGCTTGTACTTAGCCTTAGCCATGTGTAGCTTCTCCTCGGGTCAGCGAACTAGAAGCGGTAGTGAGAGAACGCGCGGTTGGCCTCAGCCATCTTGAAGAGGTCCTCACGCTTCTTGACGGAGGCACCCACGCCGTTGGAGGCGTCGATGATCTCGTTGGCAAGGCGCTCGGCCATGGTCTTCTCCTTGCGGGCGCGGGAGAAGTTGACCATCCAGCGGATGGCAAGGGTGGTGGCACGACGGGAGTTGACCTCCATGGGCACCTGGTAGGTGGCGCCACCGACGCGCTTGGGCTTGACCTCGAGGGTCGGACGGATGTTGTCCATGGCCTTCTTGAAGACGGCCAGGGGATCGTCGCCGGCCTTCTCCTTGACGATGTCGAAGGCACCGTAGACGATGCGCTCGGCGGTAGCCTTCTTGCCGTCCAGCAGGACCTTGTTGATCAGCTGGGTAACAAGACGGTTGTTGTACACGGCGTCAGGCTGAACCTCACGACGGGTCTTTGCAGATGCACGACGCGGCATTTGTTTCTCCTAAGATCTAAAAAGCGAGTGTGGCGGTTGGCTTGACTACTTGGCGCGCTTGGTGCCGTAGCGAGAACGGGCCTTCTGGCGGTTCTGGACGGCGGCGCAGTCGTAGGCGCCACGGACGATCTTGTAGCGGACACCCGGGAGGTCACGGACGCGGCCGCCACGGATCAGGACGATGGAGTGCTCCTGGAGGTTGTGGCCCTCGCCGGGGATGTAAGCGGTGACCTCGATGCCGTTGACGAGACGGACACGGGCGACCTTACGAAGAGCCGAGTTCGGCTTCTTGGGCGTGGTGGTGAAGACGCGGGTGCAGACGCCGCGCTTCTGGGGGTTGTGCTGCAGGGCTGCGTTCTTGGACTTGGACTTGACGCTCGTGCGTCCCTTGCGAACCAGCTGGTTGATAGTAGGCAAAGCTCTCTCCTTCTATACCTATCGACGTGCTTCTTTGTTGTGTATTCAAGGGCTGCGCAGCACCGCTGCCCCGGATTGACGCGACGATGAACATTACGCCGCACTTTTCCTGATGTCAAAACGCCACGGAGCCGGGCGTATCCATTCTCCACGCCGCACACACAGATGGGCGCCCCCGCATCAGGCGAGAGGGGCTACTTGGCCTCAATCTCCTCGAGCTCGACCTCGTTTCCGCGCAGAAGGACGGTGTCGGCGCTGCCGCAGTGGGGGCAGACCTTTCCGTGGGCCACGGTGCCGTAGGTTTTTCCGCAGGCGTTGCAGACCGTGACCGCGTCTATGCGGCGAACGTCCAGGACCGAGCCCTGGAGAAGGTCGCTCTTCTGGACGGCCCACTTCCAACAGTCCTGCAGGTAGTCCGGCAGGACGCCGGAGACCTCGCCCAGGGCAAGGCCCACACGGGCCACGGAGGTGAGGGAGTTCTTCTCCCCCACCTCCTCGACCATCTTGATGACGTGGAAGACTATGCCAAGCTCGTGCATTGGCTACTGGGCCTTCTTCTTGCCCTTGAGCAGGAGCTTGATGCCGCGCTTGGCCGCGTGGGGCAGGATGGCCTTCATCTTGTCCTCGGAGCGGACCATGGTGGAGCAGGCGGGGTTGTCTCGCCTGAGGTGGATGGCGTCGAACTCGCAGCGCGTGGTGCACAGGCCGCAGCCAATGCAGCGGTTGGCGTCCACGATGGAGGCGCCGCAGCCCAGGCAGCGGGCCGTCTCCTTCTTGACCTGCTCCTCCGTGAAGGTGTGGCGCACGTCGGTCCAGTCGTGCAGGACGGACGTCACGTGGTCGCAGGCGGGCACCTGGCGGCCGCAGTGGTCGTAGCCGTTGGGGTCGACCAGGATGTCGGACTTGTCCAGCTCCACGTAGTGCAGCTGGTTTCTGCCGATGGTGAGCGAGGAGCCCTTCTGCGCATAGCGGTGCAGGGACTCGGCTGCCTCGTGGCCGGCGGCGATGGCGTCGATCACAAAGCGCGGGCCCGTATAGGCGTCGCCACCCACAAAGACGTCGGGCTGCGCCGTCTGGTAGGTCTTGGCGTCCGCCACGGCGGTGTTGCCGCGGCCCAGCTCCACCGCGGAGCCGGCGAGAAGGTCTCCCCACTCTATGGACTGGCCGATGGAGAGCACCACGTTGGTGCAGGGCACGAAGACGGTGTCGCTCTCGTCGTAGGTGGGGGCAAAGCGGTGGTCGTAGTCAAAGACGCTGGTGCAGCGCTTGAAGGTGACGCCGCTCACGTGGCCGGACTCGTCCACCTGGATGGAGGCGGGGCCCCAGCCGCAGTTGACGTGGACGCCGTCCTCCTCGGCCTCAGAGACCTCCTCGGGCAGTGCCGGCATCTCGTCGCGGGCCTCCAGGCAGAACATGGAGACGTCGTCGGAGCCGCAGCGCACCGAGACACGCGCGGCGTCGATGGCGACGTTGCCGCCGCCGATGACAACCGTGGCGCCCTTGACCTCGTGGTTGGGGTCGTCAAGCGCGCAGCGCAGGAAGTCCACGGCCGTGGAGACGCCCTCGGCGTCCTCGCCGTCAACGCCCGCTCGACGGCCGCCCTGGGCGCCAATGGCCAGGTAGAAGGCGCAGAAGCCCTGCTTGCGCAGCTCGTCCAGGGTGACGTCCTTGCCCACCTCGACGCCGCAGCGGATCTCGACGCCCATCTCGCGCAGGACGTCGATCTCGGCGGCCACGACCTGCTTGGAGAGCTTGTAGGACGGGATGCCGTAGGTCATCATGCCGCCTGGCAGCGGGTTCTTCTCGAAGACGACGGGGTCATAGCCCTTGTCGGCCAGGTAGTAGGCGCAGGACAGGCCGGCCGGGCCGGCGCCGGCGATGGCGATCTTCTCCTTGCGGCGGCCGCGCATGGAGGCGATGGTGGGCTCGGGCACGTAGCGGGTCTCGGCGTCCAGGTCCTTCTCGGCGATGAACTTCTTGACCTCGTCGATGGCCACGGCCTCGTCGATGGTGCCACGGGTGCAGGCGGCCTCGCAGCGGCGGTTGCAGACGCGGCCGCAGACTGCCGGGAACGGGTTCTTGCGCTTGATGATGCCAAGGGCCTCCTTGTAGCGCCCCTGGGCGGCCATGCGCAGGTAGCCTTGGACGGGCACGTGGGCCGGGCAGGCCACCTTGCAGGGGGCGGTGCCGGTCTCGTGGCACTCGATGCGGTTGTCGTTCTTGTAGTTCCAGTTCCAGTCGTCCTCGCCCCAGTGCTTGTCGTCGGGCAGGGGCTGGACGGGGTAGCTGACCTTGCCGTCCTTCTTGCAGAGCTTCTGGCCGAGCTTGGGAGCGCCCGCCGGGCAGACCTCCACGCAGGCGCCGCAGGCCACGCACTTGGCCTCGTCGACGTGGGCCACGTAGGCCGAGCGGCTCATGTTGGGCGTGTTGAAGAGCTGCGAGGTCCTGAGGGCGTGGCAGACGTTGACCTGGCAGTTGCAGATGGCAAAGATCTTGTCCTCGCCGTCGATGTTGGTGATCTGGTGCACGAAGCCGTTCTTCTCGGCACGCAGGAGCGTCTCTATGACCTGGTCATAGGTGATGAAGTGGCCCTTGCCGGTCTCCACCAGGTAGTCGGCCATGTCACCGATGCCAATGCACCAGTCCTGCGGGTCGTCCGGGCTGCCCACGTTGCGGGTGCGCTCGCCCAGGCGGCAGGAGCAGGAGCCGGCCGCGTAGTGGTCGTACTTCTTGAGCCAGTGCGAGATGTGCTCGATGTCCACGGACTGGTTCTCGTGCTCGATGGCCTTCTCGACGGGGATGACGTGCATGCCGATGCCGGCGCCTCCGGGCGGGACCATCTTGGTTACCTTGGTGAGCGGCAGGTAGGCCATGCGCTCGAAGAAGGTGCCGATCTCGGGGTGCTCCTCGAGCTGCTTCTGGTTCATGAGCGTGAACTCGGCGGAGCCCGGAACGAACATGGGCAGCACGTACTGCTTGTCGTGCTGCGGGTTCTCCCAGTTGTACTCGATGATGCCCTTGACGGAGAGCGCGTCGAGAAGCTCCTGCACGTGCTCGGCGGGCTTGCCGCTGGCGGAGACCACCTGCGCAAGCGTCATGGGCACGCGCACCTTCATGCAGCTGGTGAGCTGGGCCTCCTCCTCGGTCATGACGGAGGCGAGTCCCCAGTAGTCGGGGTCGGTGACCTTGGTCTTGTTGCCAATGCGGTCAGAGATCTTCTGCGCCTCGGAGAGCACGGTGGGCTTGAGCGGCTCTGACGCGGCGGGGCCGGGCTGGTCCGGGTCGGTGGGCACCCACTGCGTGAAGGTGTCGTTCTCCGAGAAGTACTCGTCGGCGATGATGCGGTGGGGCTCGCCGGCCGGGTTGGTGGTCGGGATGACGTTTCTGGCTGCGATCTCCTCGTCGGTGAGCGTGCCCCGCATGGGGTTCTCCTCCATGTTTGCGGACATGTCCTCTCCTTCTTCGTAGGGCCGGCGCGACCCCTCAGACGCGACGGCGGCTCTCAAGCTGCTGATGGGGAGCTACGCGGTCTTCCAGGCACTCACCTGGTCGCGAAGCCACTGGTACCACTCGTCCATGCCCTCGCCCGTCTTGGCGCAGATGGGGATGACGCGCGCGTTGGGGTTGCGCATGGCCACGTTGGCACGGCACTTGTCGAGGTCAAAGTCAAAGTAGGGCGCGACGTCCATCTTGTTGACCAGGACGACGTCGACCACCTGGAACATGAGCGGATACTTGAGCGGCTTGTCGTCTCCCTCGGGCACGGAGAGGATGCAGACGTTCTTGCAGGCACCCGTGTCAAACTCCGCCGGGCACACCAGGTTGCCCACGTTCTCCAGGAAGACGAGGTCCGCGTCCTCGGCGGCAAGGCCCGCAAGGCCCTGCGCGCACATGCCGGCGTCAAGGTGGCACATGCCGCCCGTGTGGAGCTGAATGGTCTTGGCGCCCAGCTTGGCGATGGTGGCGGCGTCCACGTCAGAATCGATGTCGGCCTCCATGACGGCCAGGGCGAGCTCGTCTCCCAGGGCCTCGATGGTGCGGCTGAGCGTGGTGGTCTTGCCGGAGCCCGGGGAGCTCATGAGGTTGAGCAGGAACTGGCCGCGCTCCTTGAGGCTGGCGCGCAGGGCGTCGGCCTCCCGATCGTTGTCGGCAAAGACCGACTCCTTGATCTCGAGGATCTTGTACTCGTCCATGTGGCTACCGCCTGACGTCGATTTTTGACTGGGTTTCAAGTATATAGGCGCACGCCCTTCTCGCATACGCAAACGCGCGCTGCTTTGGCGAGAAGGGCGCAGGTGGCGGGGTGGGCGGCACCCAGGCGACCCGAGCGGCGCAAAAAAAGGGCGGCCCCGGATGGAGCCGCCCCTTGCGGTGCTATGCGTCTGGCGAGAAGCGCCTACTCCTCGTCGGAGGACTCGGACTTCACGACCTGGGAGAGCAGGTCGTCCAGGGAGCCAAGGTCTTCGTTGATGACGTCGCCGCCGGCGTTGGCGGAGGCGTCGTCGCTTGCGCCGCCAATAAGCTCGTCATCCTCAAAGTGGTGCTTTGCGGGAGCGGCGGTGCCGAGCATGATGTCGGCGTCGGCGTCAGGCGAGAAAACCATGTTCAGGAGCTGAGACAGGTCCTCGCTGTCAGCCTCGTCGTCCTCGGGCTCGAGGATGTAGAGCAGGCCGCGGGCCTCGAGACCGTCGCGCAGCTCCTCGATGGCCTTGGCGCCAATGCCATCGATGCGCAGCAGGTCGTCCTCGGTCTTGCCGATGAGGTCACCCACGGTCTCGATGCCGACCTCGCTGAACTTGTTGGTCCAGCGCTGCGACACGCCCAGGTCGTCGAAGAGGTAGAGCTTGGCCTCCTCGCTGGAGAGCGTGCGGCCGTTCTTGGAGTAGACCCCGCCGAAGCCGAAGTCATCGCCCACCCAGTCAAGCTGCTTGGGGAGCTGCTCCTCGATGCCCTTGAGCTCGTCGGGCGCCCACTCCGGCAGGCTCTTGGCAAGCGGGCTCGTCGGGCCGTCGATCTTGGTGCCGTGGTAGGTGAGCTCGACGTCGTGGTAGGCGGACAGGCCGGTGCCAGCCGGAATCTGCTTGCCCACGATGACGTTGGACTTGAGGTCCAGCAGGTGGTCAACGTCGCCCTCGATGGCGGCCTCGGTGAGGACGCCGGCGGTGCGGATGAAGGACGCGCTGGAGAGCCAGGAGTCGATGGAGCTGGCGACCTTGAGGGTACCAAGGATGACCGGCTCGGCCTCGGGCGGGGTTCCGCCGGCGAGGGCCACGTTGCGGACGGTCTCCGCAAAGACGTAGCGGTCGACGTACTGGCCCAGCAGGTACTGGGAGTCGCCGGGGTTGGTGACCTGGACGCGACGAAGCATCTGACGTGCGATGACCTCGATGTGCTTGTCGTTCAGGTCGACGCCCTGGGACGTGTAGACGTCCTTGACGGACTCGACGAAGGTGTGCATCGTCGACTCGATGTCCGTGAGCTTGCGCAGCTTGCGGAAGTTGACGAAGCCACGGGTGATCTGGTCGCCGGCGCGGACCTCCACGCCGTCCTCGATGCCCGGCATGAAGCGGGCGGAGGCGGGAACACGCCACTCCTCGATGGTGCGGGTGTTGTCCTCGACGTCCAGGATGCGGATGAGGTACTCGGTCTGCTCCGGGGTGATGCGCAGGAGACCGGACACGGGGGCCAGGTCGGCCTCGCGGCCCAGGATCTTCTCGTTGACGTTGCCGACGACGTCGAACATGCGGGCGACCGTCGGGAGGCCCTGCGTGATGTCGTCAGCGCCAGCGACGCCGCCGGAGTGAATCGTACGCATGGTGAGCTGGGTGCCCGGCTCGCCGATGGACTGGGCGGCAATGATGCCGACGGCCGTGCCGATGTTGACCGGACGACGCGTGGAGAGGTCCCAGCCGTAGCACTTCTGGCAGACGCCGTACTTGGACTTGCAGGTCAGAAGTGCGCGGAGCTCGACCCTCTTGAGGCCGTGCTCGACGAGCATCTCGAGGTCAGCCTTGGACTCGATGTAGGAGTCCCTGGCGATGAGGACCTCGCCGGTCTGCGGGTCGACGATGTCGTTCAGGGCGCAGCGGCCAACGAGGTCGACGTCGACGTCGGTCTCGCCCGGCTTGATCAGCGGGTAGGTCACGCCCTCGTCGGTGCCGCAGTCCTCCTCGCGGACGATGACGTCCTGGGCCACGTCGACCAGACGACGGGTCAGGTAGCCGGAGTCGGAGGTGTGGGACGCGGTGTCGACGAGGCCCTTACGGGCGCCGTAGGTGGAGATGAAGTACTCCAGCGGCAGCAGGCCCTCGCGGAAGTTTGCCTTAATGGGCAGGTCGATGGTCTCGCCGGACATGTCGGCCATGAGGCCTCGCATACCAGCGAGCTGACGCAGCTGGGTCTTGGAGCCACGGGCGCCGGAGTCGGCCATCATGTAGATGGGGTTGTCCTCGGCGAAGCCCTCCAGCATCTTGGAGCCCATGAGGTCGGTGCACTCGGTCCAGGCGTTGACGACCTCGACGTGGCGCTCTCGCTCGGACAGGAAGCCGTCCTCGTAGTACTCGTTGATCTGGTCGACGCGGTCCTGGGCCTCCTCGAGGAGCTCGGGCTTGTCCTCGGGAATGACGGCGTCCCACACGGAGACGGTCAGGCCGGCGATGGTGGCGTAGTGGAAGCCGGTGGCCTTGATGGCGTCCAGGATGGGCTCCACGTCAGCCAGCGGGTAGCGGTCGCAGCAGTCGTTGACCAGGGCGCCGATGTCGCTCTTCACCATCTTGTAGTTGATGAAGGGGTAGTCGGCGGGCAGGCACTGACGGTTGAAGATGATGCGGCCGATGGTGGTCTCGAAGCGAACGGCGTGCTCGGTGACGTCGTAGTCCTCGGTGGTGCCGCGCTTGACGAGCACGCGGAACAGGCGACGGCCGTTCTCCACCACGTTGGCGTCCTGCGGCTTGACGCGAACGATGACGCGCTCCTGCAGGTCGAGCCCCTTGTCCATCTCGGCGGCGAGAAGCGCGTCCTCAAAGTCGGCGTAGATGGCGGGCTTCTCGGGGGCCTCGGACTTCTCGGTGGTGAGGAAGTAGGTGCCGAAGACCATGTCCTGGGAGGGAACGGTCAGCACCTTGCCGGAGGCCGGGGAGCGCAGGTTGTTGCTGGACAGCATGAGGACGCGGGCCTCGGTCTGGGCCTGCGTGGACAGCGGCACGTGCACGGACATCTGGTCGCCGTCGAAGTCGGCGTTGAAGGGGGCGCACACCAGCGGGTGCAGGTGGATGGCCTTGCCCTCAACCAGGACCGGCTCGAAGGCCTGGATGGAGAGGCGGTGCAGCGTAGGTGCGCGGTTGAGGAGGACCAGGCGATCCTGGATGACCTCGTCAAGGACGTCCCACACGGCCGGCAGGGAGCGGTCGATGGCGCGCTTGGCACCCTTGATGTTCTCCACCTTGCCAAGCTCGACGAGGCGACGCATCACGAAGGGCTTGAAGAGCTCCAGGGCCATCTGCGAAGGCAGGCCGCACTGGTGCAGCTTGAGCTTGGGGTCGACGACGATGACCGAACGGCCGGAGTAGTCGACGCGCTTGCCGAGCAGGTTCTGGCGGAAGCGGCCCTGCTTGCCCTTGAGGGCCTCGGCGAGCGACTTCAGCGGGCGACCGCCACGACCGGTGACCGGACGGCCACGACGGCCGTTGTCGAAGAGGGCGTCCACGGACTCCTGGAGCATGCGCTTCTCGTTGTTGACGATGATCGCCGGGGCGTCAAGGTCAAGCAGGCGCTTGAGTCGGTTGTTGCGGTTGATGACGCGACGGTACAGGTCGTTGAGGTCGGACGCGGCAAAGCGGCCGCCGTCGAGCTGGACCATCGGACGAAGGTCGGGCGGGATGACCGGCACGACGTCCAGGATCATGTTGGCGGGGTCGTTGCCGCCCTTCAGGAAGGCGTCGACGATCTCGAGGCGCTTGATGGCCTTCTCGCGCTTCTGCTTCTGGGCGTCGTCGGAGGCGATGATCTCGCGCAGCTTCTTGGCGTCGGCCTCGAGGTCGATGCCGCGGAGAAGCTCGCGGACGGCCTCGGCGCCCATGCCGCCCTTGAAGTACAGGCCGTAGTAGCGCTTGAGCTCGGAGAACAGGCCCTCGTCAGAGATGAGCTCGCGCTCCTCGAGCTGCATGAACTTCTCGTAGGCGTCGCGGCGGAGAGCCTTCTCCTCCTCGTACTCCTCCTCGATGTCGGAGATGGCGGCGCGGAGCTCCTCCGGGGACATGACGTCCTCGTCACCGAACTCGTCGTCGGAGGGCTGGGCCTTCTCCTTCTCGCGCTCGATCTCGTTGTCGCGCTCGGCGTCCAGAGCCTCGAGGTCGGCGGCGAGCTCCTCGCGAAGCTCGTCGGCGTCCTCCTCGCGGCCCTCGGCGTCAACCTCGTAGATGACGTAGGAGGCGAAGTACAAGACCTTCTCGAGGTCCTTGGACTTCATGTCGAGCAGGCGGGCCAGCGGGAAGGTGGCCGGGCTCTTGAAGTACCAGATGTGGCTCACAGGAGCGGCGAGCTCGATGTGGCCCATGCGCTCGCGGCGTACCTTGGCGGTGGTCACCTCGACGCCGCAGCGCTCGCAGACGATGCCGCGGAAGCGGATGCCCTTGTACTTGCCGCAGGCGCACTCCCAGTCCTTGACCGGTCCGAAGATCTTCTCGCAGAACAGGCCGTCCTTCTCGGGCTTGAGGGTGCGGTAGTTGATGGTCTCCGGCTTCTTCACCTCGCCATAGGACCAGCTGCGGATGTCGTCGGCCGAGGCCAGCGAGATCTTGATTGCGTCGAAGTCAGTGGTATCGAAGTCTGCCACAGTCGCTACTCCTTATCGCTGTTCGCGTCGCCGACGAGGACCTCGGAGGCCTCATCGCTGGCGGGGATGGTTCCGCCGATGAGCTCGTTGCCGTCGCCCATGCTGGCGAAGACGTCGACGGGGCTCTCGGTGGAGACGGCCTTCTCGTCACGAGAGCGCTGCTCGCGCTTCTTGTAGGAGATCGGCTCGATGTCCAGGGCGAGGGAGCGGATCTCCTTGACCAGGACCTTGAAGGACTCGGGGATGCCGGCGGCGGGCACGTTCTCGCCCTTGACGATGGACTCGTAGGTCTTGACGCGGCCGTTGGTGTCGTCGGACTTGACGGTGAGAATCTCCTGCAGGACGTTGGCGGCACCGTACGCGTACAGTGCCCAGACCTCCATCTCGCCGAAGCGCTGGCCGCCGAACTGGGCCTTGCCGCCCAGGGGCTGCTGCGTGACGAGGGAGTAAGGGCCGGTCGAGCGGGCGTGAATCTTGTCGTCGACCATGTGGCCGAGCTTCAGGATGTAGGAGGTGCCCACGGTGATCTGGCTCTTGAAGGGCTCGCCGGTGCGGCCGTCGTACAGGGTGGTCTTGCCACGCTCGTTGAGCTGCGGGACAAAGTCGGCGCGCATGTGCTCGCCGTACATCTGCATGGCCTTGTTCATCAGGTTGATGTTGGTGCGACGCTGGATCTCGGCAACCTCGACGTCGGTTGCGCCGTCAAAGACGGGCGTGGCGACGTTGATGGGGCCAGGGACGTAGCGCTTGGAGTCGGTGGACTCGTCGTCCCAGCCGTGGGCGGCAGCCCAACCGAGGTGGCACTCGAGCAGCTGGCCGACGTTCATACGAGAAGGAACGCCCAGCGGGTCCAGAAGGACGTCGACGGGGGTGCCGTCAGCCATGTAGGGCATGTCCTCGACGGGCAGGACGTTGCAGACGACGCCCTTGTTGCCGTGGCGGCCGGCGATCTTGTCGCCCTGCTGGATCTTGCGGCGCTGGGCGACGAAGACGCGGACGAGCTCGTTGACTCCGGGCGGGAGGTCGTCGCCAGCCTCGCGGCTGAAGCGGACGACGTCGACGACGCGGCCGTAGGAGCCGTGCGGCATCTTGAGGGAGGTGTCGCGGACGTCGTGGGCCTTGGCACCGAAGATGGCGCGCAGCAGGCGCTCCTCGGCGGTGAGGGCCGTCTCGCCCTTGGGCGTGACCTTGCCGACCAGGATGTCGCCAGGGCCGACCTCGGCGCCGATGCGGATGATGCCGTCATCGTCGAGGTTGGCGAGCATGTCCTCGGAGAGGTTCGGGATCTCTCGGGTGATCTCCTCGGGGCCGAGCTTGGTGTCGCGGGCGTCGATCTCGTGACGGGAGATGTTGACGGAGGTCAGCAGGTCGTCCTGGACGACGCGCTCGGACACGATGATGCCGTCCTCGTAGTTGAAGCCCTCCCACGGCATGTAGGCCACGGTGAGGTTGGCGCCCAGGGCGAGCTCGGAGTTGTCGATGGAGGTGCCGTCAGCGAGCGGCTGGCCCTTCTCGACCTTCTGGCCGGCGTGGACGATGGGTCGGTGGTTGATGCAGGTGGACTGGTTGGAGCGCTGGTACTTGGGCAGGTCATAGCGCTCGGAGCCGTACTCGTCGGAGTAGACGACCACGTGGGCGGCGTCGACCTCGGAGACGGTGCCCGCGTGCTGGGCCACGATGAGCTCGCCGGAGTCCTTGGCGGCGCGCTCCTCCATGCCGGTGCCCACAAACGGGGCGTGCGGACGAATCAGGGGCACGGCCTGGCGCTGCATGTTGGCGCCCATGAGGGTACGCTTTGCGTCGTCGTGCTCCAGGAACGGAATGAGGTTGGCGGCCACGGAGAGCAGCTGGCGCGGCGAGACGTCCATGTAGTCGACGTCCTCGACGGGCACCTGGGCGGGAGCGCCGAAGGAGCCGTCGAAGTCGCGCGTACGGGCGATGACGCGCTCGGGGTGGTAGATGTTGCCCTTGGAGTCGATGGCCACGAACTTGCCGGTCTTCTCGTCAAACGGCGTGTTGGCCGGGGCGATGTTGTGGGTCTCCTCCTCGTCGGCGGTCATCCAGTCGATCTTGTCGGTGACCTTGCCGTCCTCGACGCGACGGTACGGGGACTCGATGAAGCCGTAGTCGTTGACGTGGGCGTAGAGGGCCAGGGAGCCGATGAGGCCGATGTTGGGGCCCTCGGGCGTCTCGATCGGGCACATGCGGGCGTAGTGCGAGTTGTGGACGTCGCGGACGGCCGTCGGCACGTTGGTGCGGCGGCTGGAGCCGGACTTGTGGCCAGCAAGGCCGCCAGGGCCCAGGGCGGACAGACGGCGCTTGTGGGTCAGGCCGGCAAGCGGGTTGGACTGGTCCATGAACTGGGACAGCTGGGAGGAGCCGAAGAACTCCTTGATGGCCGCCACGATCGGGCGGATGTTGATGAGGGACTGCGGCGTGATGTCGTCAGCGTCCTGGGAGGCCATGCGCTCGCGCACGACGCGCTCCATGCGGCTCATGCCGATGCGGAACTGGTTCTGGACCAGCTCGCCGACGGTGCGCACGCGGCGGTTGCCAAAGTGGTCGATGTCGTCGAGGCGCTTGGTGTCGTCGCCCTCGTGGACGGCGAGCAGGTAGCGCAGGGCGGAGACGATGTCCTCCTGCGTGAGGACCTTCTCGGAGTCGGCCACGTCGATGCCGAGCTTCTTGTTGACCTTGTAGCGGCCGACGCGAGCGAGGTCGTAACGCTGCGCGTTGAAGTAGAGGCCGTCGAGAAGGGAGCGGGCGGAGTCCACGGTGGGGGGCTCGCCGGGGCGCTGGCGACGGTAGATCTCCAGCAGGGCGTCCTCGCGAGTGGTGGCGGTGTCGCGCTCGAGGGTGGAGCGGACGACGTCGGAGTCACCCAGGAGGGTAAGAATCTCATCGTCGGTCTCGGCGATGCCGAGGGCGCGGAGGAACATGGTCGCGGACTGGCGACGCTTGCGGTCGATGGAGACCACGAGGTGGCCGCGCTTGTCGACCTCAAACTCGAGCCAGGCACCACGGGCAGGGATGAACTGCGCGCGGTGGACCAGGACGCCGTTGTCCATCTCAGAGGAGAAGTACACGCCCGGAGAGCGGACGAGCTGGGAGACGACGACGCGCTCGGTGCCGTTGATGATGAAGGTGCCGCGCTCGGTCATGAGCGGGAAGTCACCCATGAAGACGAGCTGCTCCTTGATCTCGCCGGTCTCCTTGTTGACGAAGCGGACGTCAACGAAGAGCGGGGCCTGATAGGAGATGTCCTTGGCACGGCACTCGGCGATGGTGTGCGCGGGGTCGCCGAACTGGTGGTCACCAAAGACCACCTGCATGTTCTTGGCGGAGTTCTCGATCGGCGAGAACTCTGCGAAAGACTCGGCGAGACCCTCCCCCATGAAGTGCTCGAACGACTCCTTCTGAACGGAGATGAGGTTGGGCAGCTCCATAGCCGGAGCGATCTTGCTGAACGTCATGCGTCCGTTGCCCTGCGGTTTGGTGAGATTGGTCTTTGCAGTAGACACCAGGCTGTTCCTCCTTCAAAAGGGTGGAATGCGGCAATTGTCGCAACGTAATAATTTAGCTGAGGTCAACCCATGCGTCAATGAACAGTCTTGACTTCTGAGAATCCTTGGGCTAGATATCTTGGTCCACCTATATCTACCTGCGCAAACGCTAGGCAGAAACGCTCAAAATTGTGTAGTAATGATGGGCAGGCAGAATGCCGCAGAGTTGCCACGCCAGACCAAACGGCAACAAAAAAGGAGCCAGGCCATGCGGCCTGACTCCCTGGCTTGGCTTATGCCGAAGCTGCGCTTAAGGAATAACTTAGGCGAGCTTGACGGTGGCGCCGGCCTCCTCGAGCTGCTTCTTGGCGGCCTCGGCGTCCTCCTTCTTGGCACCCTCGAGGACGGCCTTGGGGGCGTTCTCGACGACCTCCTTGGCCTCCTTGAGGCCGAGGTTGGTCAGAGAGCGGACGACCTTGATGACGGCGATCTTGTTGTCGCCGAAAGCCTCGAGCACGACGTCGAAGTTGGTCTTCTCCTCCTCGGCGGGAGCGGCAGCAGCGGGAGCAGCGGCCACGGCCACGGGGGCAGCAGCGGAGACGCCGAAGACGTCCTCCAGCTCGTGAACGAGCTCAGAAAGCTCGAGGGCGGGCATCTCCTTGAGGGCCTCGATGATCTCATCCTTGGTGACAGCCATGTCAATTCTCCTTTTATAGGGGACGCAGCTTGTTGCGTCCCGACAATGTGGTGTGGTGCGGGTTTGGAAGCAGCGTAGGAACTACGCAGCGTCCTTCTCGTCGGCGACGGCCTTGAGGGCGGTAACGAGACCGCGGGCAGGACCGGCGCAGACCTGGGCGATGCCAGAGAGCGGGCTGGCCATGACGTAGACCAGCTGAGCCATGAGCTCCTCGCGGGAAGCCAGATCGGCGTAGGCCTTGGCCTCGTCGGCGGAGAGAGCCTTGCCATCAGCGATGCCGCCGATGAAGCTCATCTTCTTAAGCTTCTCGGACTGCTCCTTGATGACCTTGGCAGCGTCCACAGGATCCTTCTCGTAGAACACGTAGGCGCAGGGGCCGGCGAGGAGCTCCTCGATGTCGGGCTGGCCAGCGTTCTTGAGAGCGATCTTGACGATGTTGTTCTTGTAAACCTTCATCTCGGCGCCGACCTCGCGCAGGGCGCGGCGGAGCTGCTGAGTCTCCTTAACGGAGAGGCCCAGGTAGTCGATGACGAAGACGCCCTTGGAGGCCTCGATGGAACCGGCGACCTTCTCGAGCATGTTGACGTTTGCAGTGCAGGGCATGAATTACACCTCCTTGAATGCGGACAGGCACGTTCCGCCATCACGGCGGGCCTTCCACAAAAGAAGACCCCGCTCAGGCTTTGCCAAAGCGGGGTCCTCAAGGATGCGAATCTCTGAGACCACCTCGGCTGGCGGATTACTCCTTTGAGTCCTTGCGGACACCGGCTGTCTTTGGCAGCGGACGTGCAACGAACAATTCTGCAAGACGCAGTACTTGCGTCAGTCATAGTGACATCAGCAAGCAGCTGCGTCAAGAGAACAACAAAATGAGCAAATCAGGCGAGAAGATCTTAGGCCATGAAGTCGCGGGTGATGGCGGTGTCGACCTTGATGCCAGGGCCCATCGTGGTGGAGACGGCGATGGACTTGACGTACTTGCCCTTGGCAGAGGACGGCTTCACGCGCAGGAGCTCGGTGTAGAGAGCACCGTAGTTCTCGACGAGCTTCTCGGTGTCGAAGGAAGCCTTGCCCATGGGGACGTGGCAGATGCCGTAGCGGTCAGCACGGTACTCGACGCGGCCGGCCTTGAGCTCGGCGACCATCTTGGCGACGTCCATGGTGACGGTGCCCAGCTTGGGGTTGGGCATGAGGCCACGGGGGCCGAGGATCTTGCCGAGGCGGCCGACCTTGCCCATCATGTTCGGGGTGGCGATGGCGGCGTCGAACTCGATGTTGCCAGCGGCGATCTGGGCGATGAGGTCGTCAGAGCCGACGATGTCAGCACCGGCCTCCTCGGCCTCGGTAGCCTTGGCGCCCTCGGCGAAGACGGCAACGCGGACGGTCTTGCCGGTGCCGTGGGGCAGGGAGATGGAGCCGCGGATGTTCTGGTCGGCCTTGCGGGTGTCAACGCCCAGGCGGACGGCGACCTCGACGGTCTCGTCGAACTTGGCGGAAGACAGCTCCTTGGCGAGCTCCATGGCCTCCTTGGGGGTGTAGAGCTTGGTGGAGTCGACCTTCTCGGCGGCGCCCTTGTAGTTCTTTCCGTGCTTAGCCATTGTGTTACCTCCTGTGGTCAACGGGCGGCTGCGCCCTCCCACATCTTTGACGGATACCCGTCACTATCAGAGAGGCGCCCCCGGCCGGGGGCGCTTGAAACCAAAAGGTGCTACTCGGCGATGGTGACGCCCATGGAGCGAGCGGTGCCGGCAACGATCTTCTTGGCGGCCTCAATGTCGTTGGCGTTGAGGTCGGGCATCTTGATCTCGGCGATCTTGGTGAGCTGCTCCTGGGAGAGCTGGCCGACCTTGTCGCGCTGGGGGACGCCGGAGCCGCTCTTGAGGCCGAGCTCCTTCTTGATCAGCTGGGCCGCGGGAGGGGTCTTGCAGATGAAGTCGAAGGTGCGGTCCTCGTAGACGGTGATCTCGACGGGGATGATGTCGCCCTGCTTGTCAGACGTAGCAGCGTTGAACGCCTGGCAGAACTGCATGATGTTGACCTGGGCAGCACCGAGGGCGGGGCCGACGGGAGGAGCGGGGTTGGCGGCGCCAGCCGGAATCTGGAGCTTGATGAAAGCGGTAACCTTCTTGGCCATTTCTACCTCCAAAAGGGGTTGAACGAAATCTTTCTATCTACGCGCCGGACCCGAGAAGCCTCCTTGCGGAGCAGGCCGACGAAGAACAACTAGCCGATGACGCTGACCTGGTCGGCCGTGAGCTCGACCGGGGTCTCGCGACCAAAGATGGTGAGCATGACCTTGATCTTGCCGGACTCGGCGTTGACCTCGGACACGACGCCGTCGAAGTCGGCAAGGGGACCAGAGAGGACCTTGATGGACTGGCCGGCCTCGATGTTGGAGGCGGTGCGCTTGGGGGCGGCTGCGGCAGCGGCCGCGCGGTTGCCGCCACGACGGATCATCTTTTCGAACTCGTCACGACGGAGCGGAGAGGGCTTGCCGTCAAGACCGACGAAGCCAGTCACGCCCGGCGTGTTGCGCACGACGGCCCAGGTGTTGTCATCCATCTCCATGCGAACCAGGACGTAGCTCGGGAAGACCTTGTTCTCCTTGGTCTCCCTCTTGCCTCCGTCCTTGAGCTCGGTGACCTGCTCGGTCGGAATCTGGATGTCAACGACCTTGTCCTCAAGGCCGTAGATCTCAATGCGGTGCTCGAGGTCGGTCTTGACCTTGTTCTCGTAGCCGGAGTAGGTGTGAACGACATACCAGCGCTTAGCCATGACTACCCCCTCAGACCGGTAAAGCCAGCGATAAGAGCGACGATGCCCGTGTCAACAAGCCAGATGACGACGCCAAAGACGACGAGCATGGCGATGATGGCCACGGTGTAGGTCTTGAGCTCGTCCTTGGAGGGCCACACGACCTTGTGCATCTCGGTGCGGACATCGCCAAACCAGTTGGCAATGCGGCGGAAGAAGCCCGGCTTCTTGTCGGACTTCTTGGAGGCCTTGGCCTTGCTCTCAGCCTTGGCCTGGGAGGCGTTGGAAGAGGAAGCAGGCTGTGCGGCCAGCTGAGCCTCGCGCTTGGCGCGCTCCTCGGCGCGGGCCTTGCGCGCGCTCCTCTTGTTGCGGTCCTTGTTGGCCATTCGGTCTCCCTAAAAACTTGACTTACATAGAAACCGGCTAACCCCGAAGGGAAAGCCGGTGAAAAATCTGGCAGGCCAGGAAGGACTCGAACCCTCAACAAACGGTTTTGGAGACCGCCGCTCTACCATTGGAGCTACTGGCCTGTAAATAACCCGGCTAGTTTCTAGCGGGTCTCACGGTGCAGCGTGTGCTTGCGGCACCAGGGGCAGTACTTCTTCAACTCCATACGATCGGGGTTGTTGGACTTGTTCTTATTAGTGGTGTAGTTGCGGCGCTTGCACTCAGTGCACGCAAGAGTAACCAGTGTACGCATGAATCCTCCTGAAAGAACCTTGCCAACCCCGAATCGTCTTTCGGAGTGACGCGGTGTTAAACACTACCTGACCAAGTCCTCTTCTGTCAAGGACGCCGGTCCAACAACTTGCTTCTCACAAAACCGTCACAGCCTCACCCTTTCCAGGCGAGAAGATCGGGCTCGTGGCTGGGAGCAAAAAAGAACCCGACACCCCAGAGGGTGCCGGGTTCGAAAGTGCCTACGAGTAAGTCTACTCGATGATGGTGGTCACGCGGCCGTCGCCGACGGTGTGGCCGCCCTCGCGGATAGCGAACTTGAGGCCCTCCTCCATGGCGATGGCGTGGATGAGCTCGCAGGTGACGGTGATGTGGTCGCCAGGCATAGCCATCTCAACCTTGTTGCCGTTGGAGTCGGTGAGCTCCTGCACGTCACCGGTGATGTCGGTGGTGCGGAAGTAGAACTGCGGACGGTAACCAGCGAAGAACGGGGTGTGACGGCCGCCCTCCTCCTTGGTCAGAACGTAGATCTCACCGGTGAACTTGGTGTGCGGGGTAACGGAGCCGGGCTTGCAGAGAACCTGGCCGCGCTCGATGTCCTCGCGCTTGATGCCGCGGAGCAGGATGCCCACGTTGTCGCCAGCCTCGCAGAAGTCCATGGTCTTGCGGAACATCTCGATGCCGGTGGCAACGGAGGTCTGGGTCGGCTTGATGCCGACGATCTCGACGGGCTCGTTGAGCTTGAGCTCACCGCGCTCGACACGGCCGGTGGCGACGGTGCCGCGGCCGGAGATGGTCATGACATCCTCGATGGCCATCAGGAACGGCTTGTCGTTGTCACGCGGCGGCGTCGGGATGTAGGAGTCGACGGTGTGCATGAGCTCGACGATGGAGTTGGTCCACTTCTCCTCGCCGTTGAGAGCGCCGAGGGCGGAACCACGGACGATGGGCAGGTCGTCTCCGGGGAAGCCGTACTCGGAGAGGAGGTCACGGGTCTCCATCTCGACGAGGTCGATGAGCTCCTCATCGTCGACCATGTCGCACTTGTTCAGGAAGACGACGATGTACTTAACGCCGACCTGACGGGCGAGCAGGATGTGCTCGCGGGTCTGAGCCATAGGGCCGTCGGTAGCGGCGATGACCAGGATGGCGCCGTCCATCTGAGCAGCACCGGAGATCATGTTCTTGATGTAGTCGGCGTGGCCCGGGCAGTCGACGTGAGCGTAGTGGCGCTCCCAGGTCTCGTACTCGATGTGGGCAACGTTAATGGTGATGCCGCGCTGACGCTCCTCGGGAGCCTTGTCGATGTTCTCGAAGGCGGTGAAGTCGGCCTTGCAGCCCTCGGTCTCAGAGAGGACCTTGGTGATGGCCGCGGTCGTGGTGGTCTTGCCGTGGTCGACGTGACCAATGGTACCAATGTTTACGTGGGGCTTAGAACGATCGAACTTCTCCTTGGCCATTGCCATCCTCCTTTAGGAACAACCTCGCGGGCAGTCCATGGGACTTACTACCTACATATGCTTAGCGGCGACCGAAGCCGCCGCCTGAAGCTCTGGTACCGGTGACTGGATTCGAACCAGTGACATCGCGGGTATGAGCCGCGTGCTCTAACCAGCTGAGCTACACCGGCATGGTGCCTTGCGCTTGAAATGGAGCCCGCGACCGGATTCGAACCGGTGACCTCTTCGTTACCAACGAAGTGCTCTACCTACTGAGCTACACGGGCGAATGGTGGGGATGCTTGGACTCGAACCAAGGAACCCAGAGGGAGCGGATTTACAGTCCGCCGCAGTTGCCGCTGTGCCACATCCCCATTCAGTTTTCAAGCACCTGCGAAGTGCCTTGCACCCCGCAAGCGAGAAGGATAATACGCTGCAATCAAGAAACTTGTCAACGTATACCCCGCATCCGGGCGTATCCTCCCCACGATTTGACCACATTCCCAGCTCAGAGGGCATGCACTTGTCACCTAATGCGGACTCAGGCACAAAAAACGGCCCCAGAGAAATCTCTCTGGGGCCAAAAAAGTTTCTGGAGCCGGTAGAGGGAGTCGAACCCCCAACCCACGGTTTACAAAACCGTTGCTCTGCCATTGAGCCATACCGGCAGCTACCCACTGATAGTAACCGATTATTGCCTGAGGAGCTTCCAGAGCTTTTCTCGCTGGTCGGGCGACAGGCGGTCTTCCAGGGTCATGCGCTGGTGCTGGCGGCTGGCGTTCTCGCGCTCGTACTCAACGGCGAGCTCATCCACGTCATGGACCAGCACGTCGCTGGAGATCTTGGTGACCGGAATGCCTCCGACGGTTGCCCTGATGGTGCTGTCGCTGGTGACCACGGTGACGGCGCGGGGCACCAGGCGCTCCTCGGTGACCAGCCGCTCGATCACGCTGTCCGCGCTCTCCCCCGTTGCCGAGAAGATCGTGCGCACGCCGCCCCTGGTGGTGTAGGGGCGGTCGGGAGAGACGTTTCCGGCAGCGTCGAAGACCACGACGGGCTCGTACTTGCCCTTGGCGTAGGCCGCGACGTCCGAGATGAGCAGCTCGCGGGCCTGCTCGAAGGGATCAGAGACCCCCGAGCGGTCCATGCGCGCCATGTAGCGCTCGGACTTGAAGATGACGTTGTACCCGTCGACCACCAGGAGGTCAAGGCGATGCTTAGACGCCACGGGCGCCCTCCCCGCACATCTCTCGGCGCAGCCACTCGTAGCACATGACCGTGCAGGCCTGCGCCACGTTGAGCGACTCCACGCGCCCGCGCTGCGGCAGCTTGCAGGCAAAGTCGCACTTCTCGAGCACCAGGCGAGAGATGCCCTCGCCCTCCGAGCCCATGACCAGGGCCACCCTGCCCACCAGGGGCGCGCTCCAGACGTCGTCTGTGGCATGCTCCGTGGAGGCGCAGGCCCAGAAGCCGGCCGCCTTGAGCTCCTCGACGGCGCGGGCCAGGTTGGAGACCTGCGCGATGGGGATGTGCAGGACGGCGCCGGCGGACGTCTTGTAGGCGCCCACGCCGACGCTGGCGGAGCGGGCCTTGGCAATGACCACGCCCGCCGCGCCCACGACCTCGGCCGTGCGCACGATGGCGCCGAAGTTGCCCTCGTCGGTCACGTGGTCCAGCACGAGCACGAGGGCGTTGCCCTTGCCTGCTGCGGCAATGACGTCGCCGAGCTCAGCGTACTGGAACGGCTTTGCTCGCACGATGACGCCCTGGTGGGCGCCGTGGCTGGAGAGCTGGTCCAGGCGGTTTCTGGGCACGCGCTCGACGGAGACGCCGGCGGCGTCCAGGCGCTGGGCAAGGCGCTCGAGCGCCGGGTCCGCGTCAAGGGACTGAATCTGCACCAGGGCGCTCTTGAGGGGCACGCCCGCGCCGAGGGCCTCCTCGACCGCGCGGCGCCCCTCTATGAGGTCGGAGCGGCCCGCGGAGCCCCTGCCCTGCGGGCGCTGCCCACCCCTGCCCTGCTGCCGAGCCCCGTAGCCTCCCTGCGGCTTGCCGCCTCGCGCGGGCGAGAAGCCCTGGCGCTGTCCGGAGCGCTGGCCCTGCCGCTGGCCGCGGGTGCGGCCGCCCTGGCCGGCGGCGCCGAACCTGCCGCGACCGCCCACCTGCTGCTGTCTTCTTGCCATGGGCTACGCCTTCTTGTGGAGACGGGCGCCGGAGGCGGTGTCCTCGACCACCAGGCCCAGGGCGGCGATGCCGTCGCGGATGGCGTCGGCGCGGCCCCAGTCCTTGGCGGCGCGGGCCGCCTGGCGGGCGGACAGAAGGGCCTCGGCGGCCTCGGCGGCAGAGTCGCCCTGGTAGGCTGCGTGCTCGGCGGCAAGCGCCACCAGCTCGGCGGGGAGCTCCTCGCCCTCGGAGTCGGCGGCCAGCTCGATGCCCAGGACGCCGGCGAGCTCGCAGAGCATGTCGGCGGCGCGCAGGCACACGGCCGTGGCGGCGTTGTCGCCTGCGTCGGCCAGGTAGGTGTTGGCGGCCGTCACCAGTGCGAAGACGGCAGCCAGGCCACCCGCGGTGTTGAAGTCGTCGTCCATCTGACGGCAGAAGTCCTCGTGGGCCTCGTCGATGGCGCGGCCGAGGGTGCGGTCGGTCTCGTTGAGCTCGCCGTCCTGCGGGGCGTTCTGGGCGGCCCAGCGCAGGTTACGCACGCAGGTCTGCAGGCGCTCGAGGGTGCCCACGGTGCCGTCCAGGCGCTCGAAGGAAAAGTCCAGCGGGGCGCGGTACTGGGTCTGCAGCATGAGCAGGCGCACGGCGTCGGCCGGGTACTTGTCCAGGACCTCCTTGAGCGTGTAGAAGTTGCCCAGGGACTTGGACATCTTCTCGCCGTCCACACGCAGCATGCCGGCGTGCATCCAGGTGTTGGCAAGGGCCTTGTCCCAAGCGCACATGGCCTGGGCGGTCTCGTTCTCGTGGTGCGGGAAGATGAGGTCGGCGCCGCCGCCGTGGATGTCGATGGGCGTGCCCAGGTAGCGGTGGATCATCGCGCAGCACTCGGTGTGCCAGCCGGGGCGCCCCTCGCCCCACGGGGAGGGCCAGCTGGGCTCGCCGGGCTTGGCGGCCTTCCAGAGGGCAAAGTCAAACGGGTCGCGCTTCTCGTCGTTGACCTCGACGCGCTCGCCGGCACGCAGCTGGTCCAGGTCGCGGCCAGAGAGGATGCCGTAGTTGTGGTCGGAGCGCACGGAGAAGTACACGTCGCCGGAGGGCACCGGGTAGGCAAAGCCCTTCTGGATGAGCAGGGAGATCATCTCCTGCATGGCCTCGATCTCGCGCGTGGCGCGCGGGCGGATGTCGGGGTCCATGATGCCGAAGCGGTGCATCTGCTCGATGAAGGCAGCCGAGAACTCCTCGGCCACGTCGGCCGCGGTGCGGCCCTGCTCGTTGGCGCGGTTGATGATCTTGTCGTCAACGTCCGTGAGGTTCTGGGCAAAGGTGACCTGGTATCCCTTGTACATGAGGTAGCGGCGGATGACGTCGAAGGACAGGAAGGTCCTGGCGTTGCCGATGTGGATCTGGTCGTAGACCGTGGGGCCGCAGACGTACATGCGGATCTTGCCCTCCTCGATGGGGACAAGCTCCTCCTTGCGGTGCGTCTGGCTATTGTAGACGAGCACGAGAGACTCCTTGCTGACGGCGCCCGCGCGGGGCGCGCTGCCTGTTACCTAAGAATCGACCGCCTATTGTCGCACGGTTTTGGGCGGGGTGCCACGGAAGGGGCGACGGCGTGCCTACTCCCGAGCCCCCTCGGTACAGCCGTCGTCCAGAAGCGCCACGGCCCAGGCCTCCATGCCCTCCTCGCGCCCGACAAAGCCCAGGCGCTCGGTGGTGGTTGCCTTGAGGCCGACGCTTCCCAGGTCAAGGCCCATGGCGTCCGCCATGTTCCGGCGCATCTGCTCACGGTAGGGGGCGAGCTTTGGTGCCTGCGCGCCAATGGTGCAGTCGCAATCCAGGATGCGGTAGCCGCGGCTGCGGGCGAGCTCGGCCACGCGGGAGAGCAGCTTGATGCTGTCGGCCCCCTCGTAGGCCGGGTCGGTGTCGGGGAAGAGCTTGCCTATGTCGCCGGCGCGCATGGCGCCCAGGATGGCGTCCATGAGGGCGTGGGTCACCACGTCCGCGTCCGAGTGGCCCAGAAGGCCGCGCTCGCAGGGGATGTCCACCCCGCCCAGGACGAGGCGGCGCCCCTCCTGCATGCGGTGGACGTCATAGCCGTGCCCGATGCGGATCATTGCACGTCCCTTCCGGGCCGCCTGCCGCAGCCCTCCTCCACGAGGCGCTGCTCCAGCGTGGCCTCGGCCACGGCGAGGTCCTCGGGAATGGTCACCTTGATGTTGTCGCGCGAGCACTCCACGCAGCGGACGCGGCCGCCGTGGCGCTCCACCAGGGAGGAGTCGTCCGTTCCCTGGTAGCCGTCCCAGAGGGCGGCCTTGTACGCCGCCACGACCTCGCGCGTGCGGAAGACCTGCGGGGTCTGCGCCGCCCAATAGAAGGTGCGGTCCGGCGTGGCGATGATGTCGGTGCCCTCAACGAGCTTGAGGGTGTCTATGGACCTGGCCGCGCAGATGGCCCCGGCAAGGCGGCCGTCCTGGCGCACGGCGGCTACGGCGCCCTCGATCATGGGCACCTCCACCAGCGGCCGGGCCGCGTCGTGGACGGCCACGAAGGGGTAGCCCGCCGGCATCTGGGAGAGGCCCGAGTAGACCGAGTCCTGGCGGGTGGCGCCCGAGGGGGCAATGCTCACCGGGGTCTTGAGCACCACGCGAGAAAGGACGTCCGACTTCACGACGTCGGCCTTGTCGGGCGCGCAGACGATGACGATGTGGGCCACCGAGGGGGCACGGTCCAGGGCCATGAGGGGCCAGCACATGAGGGGCAGGCCGCAGAGGTCAACGAACTGCTTGCCCCGGGGGTCACCAAAGCGCTCGCCGGAGCCTCCGGCGACCACGATGGCAACGGTGTCTGCCTGCGGCTTGCTGTTGTCCACACGCTCCGTGCAGGGGCAGGTGCAGGACGTGCGGCCGGACTCTTCAGACGCGGCCATGCGCTACTCGCCCTTTCCCCACATGCGGTGGAGGCTGTTGGCCAGCACGCCGGGGTTCTTGACGCCGATCTCTCCCAGGCGGGACGGGTCGTCGTCGACGGCCTCCAGGATCTCCTGCAGTGAGCCGTACTGGTCGACGATCTTGTCGGCCATGCCCTCGCGCACCACGGGCACGCGGGAGAGGGTGCGCAGGCCGAGCGGGGTCATGACGCTGTCCTCGCCGCGCTCGTCGGTGAAGCCCAGAATCTTGGCCACGGACTTGGCGGAGCGGATCTTGGTGTTGTCGGTCTCGTGCAGGCGACGGCGGATGGCCAGGGCGTTCTCCTCCGAGGAGTCCGCCGCGTAGTCCCTGATCATGAGGGTGTAGGCCTCATCCATGCCGCCGAGGAACTCCTCGCGCTGCATGAGGGTGATCTTGCCCTCGCTGCCCAGCTGGATGATGCAGTCGTTGAGCTCCTCACCGGCGGTCATGAGCACCTCGAAGAGGTACAGGATGCTCGTGACGTCGCCGAGCGTGACGAAGTTGTCCAGCTCGAGGCTGGTGAGGCGCAAGAGGCTGCGGTCCAGCTGCTGGCGGGTGTTCTGCATGGCCACCACGATCTGGTTGACCGAGGCCATGATGTCGCTCACGGGCTTGAGCTCGAAGCCCTTGCCGTCCACGTAGACGTTGACAACGGCGCGGCGCTCGGAGACCGAGATGACGGTGGCGTGCGTGAGCAGGCTCATGCGCGCGGCCGTACGGTGGCGGGTGCCCGTCTCGGACGTGGGCAGCGACGGGTTGGGGTTGAGGTGGTAGTTGGCGCGCAGGATCTTGGTGAGGTCCTTGTCCACCACGATGGCGCCGTCCATCTTGCAGAGCTCGAAGAGGCGGTTGGCCGTGAAGGAGACGTCGAGCTTGAAGCCGTCGTCTCCGGCGGCGAGCACGTTGTCGGTGTCTCCGACGCAGATGAGCGCCCCCATGTGGCCGGCGATGATCATGTCCAGGGCGTGGCGCAGGGCCGTGCCGGGCGCCGTCTTCTTGATGGCGTCCTCCAGGCGGGTGTCGCGGTCCGCGCCGATGGCCTCAAACTGTCCGGTGTCCATGCGGCATACCTCCGTATAGGAGCCGGCCCCGCGTGGGGGCCGGCAGTGGTCTTTCTAGAGTATAAGGCGAGAAGCCCGTCCGGCCGTCACTCCCCCGCGGACATCAGGCCGCCGGCGCTGCCCGCCGGGCCCGCGGACGGCGCGTCCAGGCCGCGCGGCATGGCGCTGGGGGTGCCCATGGTCTCGCGGTGGCGCGGCTCCGGGATGAGGCCCCGCGTCTTGGTGAACGTGAGCTTCTCGCCGTCGGAGTCCACCTGGACGATGTCGCCAGCAGACCAGCCGCCCTGCAGCAGCTCCTCGGAGAGCGGGTCCTCGATGAGCGTCTGGATGGCGCGGCGCAGCGGGCGGGCGCCGTAGACCGGGTCCGCGCCCTGCTTGGCCACGAGGTCGCGGGCGGCATCGGTGAGCTCGATGGACATGCCCTGGGCGATGAGGCGGTCGCGCAGGTCGGCCACCATGAGCTCCACGATGCCGCGGAGCTGCTCGCCGGTGAGCGACTTGAAGACCACGATCTCGTCCACGCGGTTCAAGAACTCCGGGCGGAAGAGCTTCTTGAGCTCGGACATCACGCGGCTCTGGATCTCCTTGTCGGAGAGGCCGGCCCCGCCGGCGGCCGAGAAGCCCAGCGTGGAGGTGTGGGCGATCTCGCGGGCGCCGATGTTGGACGTCATGATGATGACCGTGTTGGAGAAGTCAACGTGGCGGCCCTGGCCGTCGGTGAGGCGCCCCTCGTCAAGGATCTGGAGAAGGACGTTGAACACGTCGGGGTGGGCCTTCTCGATCTCGTCGAAGAGGACGACGGAGTACGGGCGCCTGCGGACGGCCTTGGTGAGCTCGCCGCCCTCGTCGTAGCCCACATATCCGGGAGGGGCGCCGACGAGCTTGGAGACCGTGTGCTTCTCCATGAACTCGGACATGTCGAAGGAGATGAGGGCGTCCTGGCTGCCAAAGAGGAACTCGGCCAGGGACTTGGCGAGCTCGGTCTTGCCCACGCCGGAGGGGCCCAGGAAGATGAAGGAACCGCCCGGGCGACGCGGGTCCTTGAGCGGGCTGCGGCTGCGGCGGATGGCCTTGGCGACCTTGGTCACGGCCTCGTCCTGGCCGATGACGCGCTGGTGAAGGACGTCCTCGCAGCGCAGGAGCTTGGAGGCCTCGGCCTCGGTCAGGTTGGAGACGGGCACGCCGGTGATGTCGGAGACCACGTCGGCGATGTCCTTCTCGTCGACGGTGACCACGTTGTCCTCGAGGCTCTTGTGCCATGCGTCCTCGAGCTCCTTGCGGCGGGCGGTGAGGGCCTTCTCCTCGTCGCGCAGGCGGGCGGCCTGCTCGAACTCCTGGGCCGCAGCAGCCGCGGACTTCTCGTCGTGGACGCGCTTGAGGTCGGCGTCGACCTGCGTGAGCTCGGGCGGCAGCGAGGTGCGATGGACGCGCGTGCGGGCGCCGGCCTCGTCGATGACGTCGATGGCCTTGTCGGGCAGGAAGCGGTCCTGCACGTAGCGGGAGGAGAGCGTGACGGCGGCCTTGACGGCCTCGTCGGTGTAGCGCACGTGGTGGTGCTTCTCGTAGCGCTCCTGCAGGCCGCGGATGATGGTCAGCGCGTCCTCGGGCGAGGGCTCGCCGATGTTGACCGGCTGGAAGCGGCGCTCGAAGGCGGAGTCCTTCTCGATGTGCTTGCGGTACTCCTCGGCGGTGGTGGCCCCGATGACCTGAATCTCTCCGCGCGAGAGAGGCGGCTTCAGGATGGAGGCGGCGTCGATGGAGCCCTCGGCGGAGCCCGCGCCAATGACGGTGTGGATCTCGTCGATGAAGAGGATGTCGTCCTCGGAGCCCTCGAGCTCCTGCACGACCTTCTTCATGCGCTCCTCGAACTCTCCGCGGTACTTGGAGCCGGCCACGAGGGAGGCCAAATCAAGGGTCCAGACCTGCTTGCCGCGCAGGATGTCGGGCACGTTGCCGGAGGCTATGAGCTGGGCCAGCCCCTCGACGATGGCGGTCTTGCCCACGCCCGGGTCTCCCAGGATGAGCGGGTTGTTCTTCTGGCGGCGGGCCAGGACCTGCATGACGCGCTCGATCTCTCGGTCACGGCCGATGACCGGGTCGAGCCTGCCGTCGGCGGCCACCTTGGTGAGGTTGCGGCCGTACTGCTCCAGCATGGAGGCGTCGTCGGAGGGGGCGGGCTGGGACTGGCCGCCGCCCACGCCCATGAAGACGGGGCCGGAGGGCTGGCCCTGGGGAGCCTGCTGGTCGGGCTGGTTTGCGGTGAGCTCGTTGACGGCGTTGCGGACGGCGTCGCCCGAGACGCCCATGGCGCGCAGGGCGTCCATGGCGCGGCCGTTGCCCTCGGCCACGATGCCCAGCAGCAGGTGCTCGGTGGCAATGTAGTTCTGGCCATGGGTCATGGTCTCGCGGTAGGCGTCCTCCAGCACGCGCTTGGCACGCGGCGTGAAGGGGATGTGGCCGCCGGGGACGGGCTCGGTCTCGCTCTGGGTGAGGCCCTGGACGGTGGCGAGGGTCTCGTCGTAGGTGACCTCGAGCTTGGCCAACGCCTTTGCGGCAACGCCCTCCCCCTCGCGGATGAGGGCCAAAAGCAGATGCTCCGTGCCGACGTACATCTGGCCGAGGTTTCTGGCCTCGTCCTGGGCAAGGCTCATGACCTTGCGGGCCTTGTCTGTGAACTTCTCGAACATGTGGGTGGTTCCCTTTCGCGCAAGCCCCGCGGGCGGGGCAGAGTGTGCAATGTAAGTGTGTACCCGCCGCGCCGGGTTGGCAAACCGGCGACACCTGACGGCAACGGCCGGGGCAGGGCGGGCCTTCCGGCGAGAAGCGCTTCTCGCCCGGCGCCTGGCTTTGCGCCCACGAGACAAAAACGGCCCGGTCCGGGAGTGCCGGATCGGGCCGTCGGGTCTTTGGCCTGTGCGCGAGGCGCTACTCCACGCCCTCGCAGGTGGGCTGGATGGCCTTCATGGCCTCGATGACGCTGGCAAAGAGGTCGTCGAGCTCCATGCCGTTGAGCTCGGCGCCCCTGCGGATGACGTCGCGGTCGCAGCCGGCGGCAAAGCGCTTGTCCTTGAACTTCTTCTTGAGCGACTTGAGCTCGAAGTCCATGACGGACTTGGACGGGCGCATGAGCACGGCAGCCTGGATGAGGCCGGACAGCTCGTCGCAGGCAAACAGGACGCACTCCATCTTGCAGCTGGGAGCCGGAAGGTCCGGGTTGTTGTCGGAGTTGTGCGTCTGGATGGCGCGGGCCAGCTCCTTGGTGCCGCCAGCCTCCTCGATGAGCTCGGCCGCCTTCACGGTGTGCTGGACCTCGTCCTGGAACTTCTCCCAGTCAAGGTCGTGGAGAAGGCCGACCTGGCCCCAGAACTCCACGTTTGCCGGGTCGTACTTCTGCGCGTAGTAGCGCATGAGGCCCTCGAGGGTCTGGCCGTGGGCAATGTGGAACGGGTCCTCGTTGTACTTCTTCAGCAGGTCGAAGGCCTGGTCGCGCGTGAGGCCGGTCTCAAGCGCGGGGGCGTCGGCGTGGGCGGCGGCAGCCTCGTTGGAGGCGCCGTGCTCGGCGTCGTCGGCCAGCGCGTCCACGGAGGCGGCGGCGTTGTCGGTGGTCTCGGGCAGCTGAGAAGCAATGTCGGCGCGGGTGATGACCTCGGGCTTCATCTGCGGGAAGAGAAGGACGTCGCGGATGGCCGGGGCATCGCAGAACAGCATGATCATGCGGTCGATGCCGTAGCCGATGCCGCCTGCGGGGGGCATGCCGTACTCGAGGGCGCGCACGTAGTCGTAGTCATAGCCCATGGCCTCGTCGTCGCCGAAGCCCTTGGCCGCGACCTGCTCGGCAAAGCGGCCGGCCTGGTCGACGGGGTCGTTGAGCTCGGAGAAGGCATTGGCGTACTCGTGGCCGCAGATGACCAGCTCAAAGCGGTCGGTCAGGCGCGGGTCGTCGTCCTTGCGCTTGGAGAGGGGGCTGACCTCCTCGGGGTAGTCGCAGACGAAGGTCGGGTTGACCAGCGTGGCCTCGCCCAGCTCGTCGTAGAGCTCGAAGACCAGCTTGCCGGCGCCCCAGTTCTCCTGCCACTCGATGCCGTGCTTCTCGCAGATCTGGCGCAGGCGCTCGATAGGGGTGTCCATGTCCACGTGCTCGCCGCAGGCGCGGGAGGCAACCTCGGAGAGGGGCAGGGACTCCCAGGTGCCGGACATGTCGACGGTCTGGCCCTGGTAGGTGATGACCTCGTGGCCCTCCTCGCAGCCGCAGACCTCGCGGGCGATGGTCTTGAAGAGGCCCTGGGTGAGCTCCTTCATGCCGTCCAGGTCGGAGTAGGCGCAGTAGGCCTCCATGGAGGTGAACTCGGGATTGTGGGTGAGGTCCATGCCCTCGTTGCGGAACTGGCGGCCGATCTCAAAGACGCGCTCGAGGCCGCCCACGATGCAGCGCTTGAGGGGCAGCTCGGTGGCGATGCGCAGATAGAAGTCGCGGTCGAGCGCGTTGAAGTGCGTGACAAACGGCTTGGCGTTGGCACCGCCCAGGATGGCGTGCATCATGGGGGTCTCGACCTCCATGTAGCCGTCGGCCTCCATGTAGCGGCGGATGAGGCTGATGATCTGGCTGCGCTTGCGGAAGGTGTCGCGGACCTCGGGGTTCATGATGAGGTCGACGTAGCGCTGGCGGTAGCGAACCTCGCGGTCGGTCAAGCCGTGGAACTTCTCGGGCAGCGGGCGCAGGGACTTGGAGAGCAGCTCGACGTGCGTGGGGGCAATGGAGAGCTGGCCACGGCGGGTGCGCAGCACGGCACCGGTGGCGCCGATGATGTCGCCCAGGTCAAGCTGGCCCAGGAGCGCCCACTCGTCCTCGGGCAGGTCGTTCACGCGGCAGAAGAGCTGAATCTGCGCGGTGCAATCCTCGAGCACGATAAAGGCGGCCTTGCCCTGCTTGCGGAAGGCGCGGATGCGGCCGGTGAGGGAGTAGACGTCCTCAGTGTCGGTGCCGTCGGGGAGGTCTGCGTAGCGCTCCTCGAGGTCGGCGGCGTGGGCCGTCACCGTGGAGTGGATGGGGTAGGGCTGGACGCCCGCGTCGATAAGTGCCTGGCGGCGGGCGCGGCGCTGCGCCCTCTCGTCGTTGGTGCTGGGGGTTGCGGTCTTCTCGGCCATTTGGTTCCTGCCTTTCAATAGAAACGCCCCGTATCTGCAGCTATGCAGGCACGGGGCGTCAGCACTCGGTTGGGCTTGCGCTTAGCGGGTGATCGCCGTGATGGTGTACTTTTTGGCCTTGCCCGTCGGGGTGACGAACTCGACCTCCTCACCCTCGCCGTGGCCGATGAGGGCCTGACCGGCAGGAGACTCGTTGGAGATCTTGTGCTCCAGGGAGTTGGTCTCGGTGGTGCCCACGATGGTGAACTCCGTGGTCTTGCCCTTGGCGTCAACCAGGGTGACAGTGGTGCCGATGGAGACCTTCAGGTTGGCGTGGCTGCCGGCGGCGACGACGGTGGCGACGGAGAGAATCTGGCGAATCTCGTTGATGCGGGACTCGTTGTGGGACTGCTCCTCCTTGGCGGCGTCGTACTCGGAGTTCTCGGAGAGATCGCCGAAGCCGCGGGCCTCCTTGATGCGCTCGACGATCTCGTCGTGCTTCTCGCCCTCGCGGTACGCGAGCTCCTCCACCAGCTTCTGGCGGCCTTCGGGGGTGAGCTCGATCTTCTTGGAGTTGTCCATGTTCTGCTCTCTACTTGACGCGGTCTTGCGGGGTTGGTGGTGCGGGCGCGACGGCTACTCGCCGAACTTGTGGCCGCACTTGCTGCAGAAGGCAGCACCGGCGGGGTTCTTGGCGCCGCACTCGCCGCAGAACTGGGTGTCCTCGACGTCGGCGTCGGCGTCGTCCTCGTCGGCGACGACCTCGACGGCGTCATCGTCGGAGGCGGGCTTCTTGGCGGACTTCTCGTCCTCGCCCTCCTCCATGCCCTCGCGGACGTTCTTCACGGTCTTGCCGAGGGCGGAGCCGATCTTCGGGAGGTTCTTGGGCCCGAAGATGACCAGGACGACGACAAGGATGATGACGAGCTCGGGAACGCCAAGACCAAGAATCATGTGAATTCCTCCGTTTGTGGTGATGTGCGACGGCCCGCTGGGGCCGCACAGACGTATGGGCTAGTATAGCCGAGGTTCGGGCATACTCACAATCTCTAAAACGCGAGATTGCAACCTAATAATTTACCTCAATGAGAAGGGACGTGGCCCCGTGGGACCCCTCTTTGTGTGGAGCACCGTCATTGGACTCGTTCTTGTCGCCATAGTGGCGGCGCTGCCGTGGCTGCTCAAGAAGCGCGGCGTGACCATGTGCCAAACAAAGTTTGGCACCACGCTCATCTTTGAGTCGGAGAACGCCGACGGAACGCCGGTGCGCCTCATCAACGTAAACGGGACCTTCCAGTCCGTGTGCTACCTGCCCGATGAACTGCACTTTGAGCTGGCGTGCCTCTACCACAGGGAGATGGCCGACGTCATCGACCAGATGGCAAGAAGCGCCCAGGGCCAGGGGCGACAGCTCCGCGTGCTGGTCATGGGCGGCGGCGGCTATTCTCTGCCCAAGTACCTGGCCGCCTACGTGCCCAACGCACACGTGGAGGTCATCGAGGTCGACCCGGCCATGACCAAGATTGCCCGCGAGCAGTTCTTCCTGGACGAGTGCCTAGAAGTCACGGGCGCCGAAGGGGACGGGCGCCTCGTGCTGGTAAACGACGACGCCTGGGGCTACCTGCAGCGCCAAGACGAGCCCTACGACGTCATCGTCAACGACGCGTTCTCGGGCAAGAGGCCGCTGGGTCCCATGAAGACCGACGAGGGCGCCCGCGTGGTGCGCGCGCACCTGGCCGACGGCGGTGCCTACCTGGCAAACGTCCGCAGCGCCTGCGAGGGGCGCCGCGCCGCCACGCTGCGCGAGGTGCGGGAGGCCTTCGGCCGCGAGTTCGCTAGCTGCCGCGTGGTTCCGGAGTGGGAGGACGAGCCGGAGAAGCCCGGAAACAATGTGTTTATAGCCAGGTAGGCGGCCTCGGAGCCAACTAACGACCAGGCCGTGGCCTCAACTCGGCGGTTCCAATTTAGTCACCCATTTTCAACGGTTTTGCCAGATAGAACAAAGCCAAGGACTTCTCCATCCATATTTGCTTCCAGGGTCCATCCCATGTCCTCGGCCAGCTTTTTTGCCGTCGAGAGGCCAAGTCCCAAGCCGCCATTGAGCCGTTTTGTACCCTCTCCTCGAAAACGTTCAAATAGACCAGACTCATCGGGTCTGGCGTCGCCCTTGATTAGGTTCGCTATTTCGAGAGTCCACGTGCTACCGTTTGACTTTTGAATTAGCCTTAGGGACCCATTTCCATGCCTAAGTGCATTGGAGACAAGATTGTCGATGATGCGCTTTAGCGCGCCCTCATCCGCCTCTACAAGGATTGCCTCATCCGCAAAGCCGATGACGGGCTCCCAGGCTCTTCTCGCGAGGTCTTCTTCGTAACCCCCCAACACCTCAAGGGTCACCGGCAGCAGCGCGACTGTTTTGAACTCATACTTCCGTTCCGGATCGCTCGCACGGACATAGAGGGCAAGCTGGTCAATCAGGTTTTCGACATCCCCGATTCTTCTTTCGGCGGCCCTCAGACGCGCCTGAGCCACTTCGGGTTTGCATTCCCCCATAGCCAGTTGAAGGTAGCCCTTAGCGCCCGTCAGGGGCGTACGCACGTCATGCGCCAGAGAAGATAAACCGCGCGAATATTCTATTGCCTCATTGCGAGCACCCGCAGCGGCAACCCGCGCTTTGTTCATATAGACGGACGCTTCGCGACAAAGCGCCTTCCACCCTTCTGTGGGAATCGACACCTTCAGGTCCTCTGATTCAAGCCCCTGGTTTTGGCGCATTGCATCAGCAACGCCATTGAGCTGCCGCTCGTAGATGAGGCATGCCAAGAAGAAGCCCAAGAAAAAGGATGCACCCACAATCGAATAGAACACTGCCGACGCCCTCTCCACGACTCGCGTATTTACTGATCAAGCAGCGAGACAGGCGTACGCCTCTGGTGCCTGAGCTCAATGACGACCGCCCCCAGCTCATGAAGCAGACGACCCAGCTCCGTCTCCCCGCACCCGGTGACCCTTATGAAGTGAAGCCCCTCGTCAGCGTCGAGCTCGATTGAGAGCGCCGAGGCCGGTAGCCTTTCGGAGAGAGCGGCGAAATCTTTAGCGAGGTTTGTCGTCCTGACCATGTGTGACTCGCCTCCCGCCTCTGAAAGCTGGCTCCCCTTCACAATGCCCCTTAAAGAGGGGCCGTCAAACGCCGCATAGGAATCAGCTCGGCATCTCAGCGAATCGGGGGATTTTGTCCCGCACACAAGAGTCAGCCCCATCTCTCTCGACACATCCCTGACCACTGACATGAACTCGCCTGCGTCGGCCGAGACGAGACCACGGCATGGTTCGTCAATCAACAGGATGCGCGGCTTATCCACGAGGGCAAGCGCAAGGTGGCCCAGACGACGCTCCAGAATGCCACATTCAGACACTCGCTTATCCCGGAAGTCGACCCCGGCAACATCCATTGCCTCAGCCGAGGCACTAACTGGATGTGGCACTCGGCGCCTCAGGGCGTAAGCCTGGACATTAGCGCGAAGGGTCGCATGCTCGAAGGCAAACGAGTCGCTTCGCATAAACGCCGGCTTGTTGCACACCCTATGCGCCGGCCGACCAAATAGTAGCGCCGCGCCTAAATCAGGCCGAGCCGTGCCAGATACAAGTGAGAGCACCGCTGAAACGGAACGGCCAGATCCGGTTATCACCCAAAACGCCCCCATGGGAATACTCAGGGACACGGAGTTCAGAACGGTCTCCCCACTATCGACTTTCGTAACGCCAGCGAGTTGGATGGCATTCACTGAGCCCGTCCCTTCTCAGCCGGTCGTACACGAAAGCCGACTCCCCAAACTGTATTTAGATAGGCATCCGTCCCCGTCGGTTTTAATTTTGATCGTATATTTGACACGTGAACATTGATCGTATTGGCATCGTCGCCGTAGGGTTGCCCCCATACCGCCTCAAATAGCTCAGGGCGCGTAAACACGCGGTTGGGCCTCTCCGCCATCAGGGCTATCAGGTCAAACTCCATTTTCGTTAACGGTATGAACTCTCCATCCACGTAAAAGCTCCGCGTTGATTTGTTGAGCGACCAACGACCTAAGGTGAGTTCATCGCAGACGAGGGGAGCCACCCCCGCATGACGCAATTGAACGGCAACGCGAGCGGCCAGTTCATCCAAGTCGAAAGGCTTTGCCAAATAGTCGTCAGCCCCAAGAGTTAAGAGCTCGACCTTGTCTCCAGGAGTGTCGCGAGCCGACATAATTAAAGTTGGCAAGCTGCGTCCGCTTGCGCGAATATAGCGAATCAGTGTCTCCCCGGGACAATCGGGAAGCATAAGATCACAAATCAGAACGTCGGGCCATTGCTTTGAGAGCCAACCAAGCGCCGAGACCCCATCGTGCATCACGACACACTTCAAACCATCCTTGTCCAATCGTTGGGCAACGACTTCAGCGATGTCTCGGTCATCCTCGACGATTAGGGCGAGCTTTTCCATCACAACCCCCGCTTCCCTCCGACGCAATCATACGCAAGAAGGGTTGCGCCAGAATAGAAGTTAGACTCTTATAACTTTCTTAATTCGCAGTTTAGCGCTGCCCAACTTATTTCGCTCACGCTTATCTACGTAGGCAGTACCCAGCAACGGAAAGGATTGACATGAGCGAGAACGTCAGCAGAAGAGGCTTTGTAAAGATGGCCTTCCTCACGGCAACGGGAGCGGCAGCATTCGCCGTTGCTCCCGGGCGAATCGCTCTTGCAGAAGAACCGCAAGAGCTTACCGCCGCAGATGAAGATTCACTCATCATCGAAGACGAAACTGGGACCTTCATCATTACCGTTGAAGAGAGCGGCGAGGTTCGCACCGTAACTGTCACCAACGCCGAAACCGGCCATTCCGATCAAATCATTTACGACATCAATCAGTCGACCGTATATTCGACTTACACTCAAGAGACGACAGCTCTAACCGGAGAGCTGGCCCTGCAGGACGAGAAACGAGTCGGCGGAGCAGCCCGAAGCCGCACGGCCTATTCGACAAGGCAAATTTCGTACGCTCAAATCAAGAGCGCGGCAGGAACAATCTCCTCTGCAGCGACACTCGCCGCTGCCATTCTCGCGTTTGTCCCCGGAGCTACCATGGCCGCAAGCGTCAGCAGTCTCGTAAGTGCGGTCGCGGGCGCGGTCAACAACGTAACCAGCCCCTCGACAAGCCACGGCGTTAAGGTGAGGATTGCAACGACCAAGTACTACCGTCGCGGCAACCACATCCCCTATCGAACTGTGAAGCAGGTAACCGGAGCGTCGCTGTATTAGAACATGTACCCGAAGGCGTGACCAGATATGACTCGCGAGAAGCTGAAGGCTCACATCAAACTCTGCG
Organism: Paratractidigestivibacter faecalis; assembly: GCF_003416765.1. Taxonomy (NCBI): domain Bacteria; kingdom Bacillati; phylum Actinomycetota; class Coriobacteriia; order Coriobacteriales; family Atopobiaceae; genus Paratractidigestivibacter; species Paratractidigestivibacter faecalis. The sequence goes on from NZ_QSNG01000001.1 coordinate 1,782,765, forward strand.
CCAAAGACCCACTTTGGTGGCTTCTCTTGCTTTGCATTGCCCTCTCGCTTTTCTTCAATATCCGCGAGAGGCTCGGGCTGGGCACGCCCAGCAAATGGGGAGGCTGGCTTTGCATCGCAACCGGGGCAACCGTTCTTGGTTCATGCGTTAGAAAGATATTCGTCGGCTCTTCTCGAGAAAGCACCGTCGAGAGTCGCGCAGCTTTGGGCGCCCTCGCCATCCTGACTTGCCTCTTTGGAATTGACGTCCTGCTTATGTAGTCACCGTGCCGCCCGTGCCATCAGACGTGGGCGGCACTTCTTTGTTACGCACTTCTCGACTTTCCGAGCGCTTGACTTGGAGCTGCTCCAGGGTGCGACAATCTCGTTGCTGTCGCGCGGCTGAGGGGCCGGCGGAGCGGACACCACCAACGAGAGGAGAGCGCATGGAGCCGTCGAAGGTCTACTTCTGCGACCTGCACACGCACATGGGCGATGGCCTGCCCAACAAGCTCAAGAGGCTCATCAAGGCAGCCGGCATCGGCCAGATTGACTTTGAGAACAAGTTCGTCGCCATCAAGATGCACCTGGGAGAGCCGGGCAACCTCAGCTACCTGCGGCCCAACTATGCTCGCGCCGTCGTGGACGTGGTGCGCGAGCTGGGCGGCAAGCCGTTCATCACCGACTGCAACACGCTCTACGTGGGTGGCCGCAAGAACGCCCTGGACCACCTGGACAGTGCCTACGCCAACGGCTTCAACCCCTTCCAGACCGGATGCCACACCATCATCGCCGACGGCCTCAGGGGCCTGGACGAGGTCGAGGTGCCCGTCGAGGGCGGCGAGTACGTCAAGAACGCCAAGATCGGCCGCGCCCTCATGGATGCCGACGTGGTCATCAGCCTCACCCACTTCAAGGGCCACGAGCAGGCCGGCTTTGGCGGCACCATGAAGAACCTGGGCATGGGCGGCGGCTCGCGCGCGGGCAAGATGGAGCAGCATGCCGCCGGCAAGCCCAGCGTCTCGCAGAAGAGGTGCATCGGGTGCCGCCAGTGCGAGAAGATCTGCGCCCACAGCGCCTTCTCGTTTGACCAGACCCACGAGCATGAGTTTGCCAACGGCAAGGTTCGCGAGGTCCACGTGGCCAGCATCGACCACAGCAAGTGCGTGGGCTGCGGCCGCTGCATCGCCGTGTGCAACCAGGACGCCATCCGCCCGGACTACAACCAGGCCGCTGAGGTGCTTAACTACAAGATCGCCGAGTACACCAAGGCCATCGTGGACGGCCGCCCGTGCTTCCACATCAGCCTGGCCATTGACGTGAGCCCCAACTGCGACTGCCACGACGAGAACGACAAGCCCATCGTCGGGGACATCGGCTTCTTTGCCAGCTTTGACCCCGTAGCCCTTGACCAGGCCTGCATTGACGCCGTCCAGGCCGCTGCCGCCCTGCCCGACACCGAGTACACCCACATGCACGACAAGCTCGAGGAGGCGGGCGAGCTGGACGAGGCCCACGCCAGCGACAAGTTCCACATCACCCACCCGGACACCGACTGGAAGTCCTGCATCGACCACGCCGAGATGATCGGCATCGGCACGCACGAGTACGAGCTCATCCGCGTGAAGTAGACCGGGCCAAGCGAGACAAGGGGGGGCGGGGTGGATGTCTCATCCGACGAGGCGTCCACCCCGCCACCTTCACCGGGGGCGGCCAAAAATGGCGGCACGCTGCTGACCTGCGGTTTTCTCGACAGGTCTTGCCGGCGCGTCCAAAACCGCGAACCCAAAACGTTTTTATCCCCGGTTAAGCACCCCGTTGGCACCGCAGCGGGCGGCCGCGAGAGATGCGGGGGCGCCCCGGAAGGGCAAAGACGCTGCGCGCCACGTCCTCGAGACGGGCTTGGCGCTCCCGGCCCTCCCCCGCGCTGGCGCGGCCCAGCGCCGCGTCATCGTCCAGGGCAATGGCAACCAGAAAGATCCTCCCCACCGCCGTGTTCGGCACGTTCCAGCGCATCCTCGACGTCGTTCTCATGAGAGCCCCTTCTCGCTTCTGGCCTGGCCCAAGCGCCCGGCGCATGGCCCGATGGTCTCCCACGCCGTGAGATCTCGGTAGGTTACAAACGTCCCAAACTTGGCGTCAGCGCTGGTCAGATGTACCATCCTGCGGCCCGGGAACCCAGTCAAAGAAGAAGTGCATGAGCTCCACGCGATTTGCGGTGCCGGTCTTGGCATTCATGCTGGCCACGTGCCGGTAGAACGCCGTGCGAGAAAGGCACAGGGTTCGCGCGAGGTCCTGCACGCTCTGGCGCGAGGTCACCATGGCCTGGAGCACCTCGGTCTCCCGCTCGGTGAGCGCGAACTCGAGGGCAAAGGCCGCCAGGCGCTCGTCGCTGGTGGGGGCGGCCAAGACAGGCGCGTCCTTCTCGTCAAACAGGGGAAGGGCCGGCTCCGGCCGCGGTCCCAGGATGACCAGGAAGGTCACGGCGAGCATGGCCGCAAGGATTGCCAGGATGACGGCGGTCTCGGCCAGAGCGCTTCTCTCCGAAACGAGCGCGAGCGCCGGTGCGGCCATCAGGAGCGAGACCGCGCTGTTGAGGGCGCCGCCCATGCCCGACCACAGCGCGTAGCAGCCGGACTCCCTCGCCACGAGCATGAAGGCCGAGGTGTAGAACACCACGAAGAAGCCCGAACCCAGATAGTAGACCGCGCTCGCCAGAGCCCACTGCGCTCCCTGCATCACCGCAAAGACGGCAAAACTTGCGAGCGTGGTCACCACCGCCATGAGCCCAGGCTCCCAGCGGTGGTCAAGGCGGTCCGTGACCTCGCCGGCAACCAGGGCAGATATTGCCAGGAGGAGCCTGGTCCAGGCGCCCAGGTCGGCCAGGCCGTCCGCCTGCGCGCTGGTGAGGTTGACGTCCACCGTAGAGAACACACAGGTCATGAGCGCTATAAGCAAGGCGAGAAGTGCCACTCCCCGCACGGGACGGCCCTGGCCGCCGGGTGCGGGAGGCCCCTCCAGGCCGACGCCGTCCTCCCCGAGGCAGCACGCGGCCAGGACGGGCATGGCAGCGGCAGGGGCCGCAAGCAGAAGAACCAGGACAACGGGTGTGGGCACCACGGCCATCAGCAGGCACTGGACCACGATGCCCGCGGCATACGCGCCGCCAACGGCGCGGGCGATTTCCGGTCCGTCGGCAAAGCGCCTGGCCAGCGCCTCATGGGCAGCGGCTCCGGCAAATCCCACGAAGAGCATGGTCGCAAGGCCGCTGGCCAGGAGCGCCAGGGCGCCCGGCACCAGGGATGTTGCCAGCAGGCCCACGGCAGACAGCGTGCCCGAGGCGTGGATCAGCGACGCAAACCCTGGCACGCGCATCCGGACGAGGGCATACAGCAGAAAGCCAACCAGGCTCGCGGTGGCAGCTACGGACTCGGCAAAGGCCACCGCGTCAGGCGGCAGAAAGGCCGCGGCGCGCTCGTCAAGAAGGGATTCCATGGAGAGAAACAGCACGTAGAACAGCGAGAGCGACACAATGGGGCGCATGGAGGCAAAGCCATCCTCCAACCTGGCCTTCCGTTCCATGGTGCCCTCCCCTCTCGGGTGCTTTTGGCCATTCTAGGCGGGCGGCGCGCCAGATACCCCGACGGCACGGGGCGGAATCGCCACGTTGACCCGAGTCAACGGCGGGCGGCAACAAAAAAGGCCGCCGGCAGACGCCGACGACCTTGTGCAATCGTGGTCGGGTTGACTGGATTCGAACCAGCGACCTCTCGGTCCCGAACCGAGCGCTCTACCAAGCTGAGCCACAACCCGATGCAAGGGAGAAGTTTAGCAGACTTTTTGCGGCTCGCCAACCGTCAATGTGGCAAAAGACCACCAGCCGCGCTTCTGGGCGGCGCGCTCGGCCAGCGCCCGCGCGTCCCCAAGGCTCTGGCAAACCGCAAAGACGCAGCTACCGGAGCCAGTCACCATGGCGGTGAGGGCCTCAGGCTGCTCGGCCATCCAGGCCTCGACCTCGGCGCAACCCGGCTGCAGGCGCTTGGCGGCCGGCGCCAGGTTGTTGTAGAGAAGCCCGCGCGCGGCTGCGGCGTCACCGGCGCGCAGCGCCTCGCAGATGGCGTCGTAGTCGGCGGGCACGGTGGGCTCCAGGTCAAACTCGTCGTAGGCGGCCTTGGCGGAGACGCCCTCGCCCTCGGGCATGACCAGCGCGACGGGCAGCGCCAGCCCGCCGAAGCGCTCCGTGAGGACGTCGCCTGCGCCCAGGTGCAGGGAGGGCACCGGGTCAAGGAAGAACGCCACGTCGGCTCCCACGCGGCGGGCGACTGCAACAACGCGCGGGTCGAGCGGCTCTGCGCCCCAGCGCTCGGCCAGCGCGCGGAGGGTGGCACCGGCGTCCGCGGACGAGCCGCCCAGGCCGGCCTTCTCGGGGATGCGGGCCGTCACGGTGATGCTGACGGCAGGCTCCACGCCCAGCTCCTCGGCCAAAAGGCACGCGGCCTTCCAGACCGTGGTCTTCTGCGGCGGCACGCACAGCGCGGGCTCATGCGTGACGGAGAGAGCGGGCGCGTCCTCTATGACGATGGTGTCAAACAGCGCGACGGGCGCCATAACGGAGTCGACGCGGTGGTAGCCGCGCTCGTCAAGCTGGGAGTGAATGCCCAGGTGGAGGTTGATTTTGCAAGGTGTCTGGACAGTCTGGCGACCTGGCATGTCCTAGGCCTTCCTACTGCTGCTCCTCGGCCACGTAGTCAAAGAGGCGCTCGCCGGAGTCAATGTCAAAGAGCTCGACGGTGCCGGTCAGGATGTCCACGTACTGGTAGGACTGGCGGGCGGTGCGGCCGCGGCGTTCCTCGACCTCGACCACAAAGAGGGAGGGGTGCACGTGCACGAGGGTGCCGGCGCGCTCGACGATGCGAGAGCGACCCATGTTGGCACGGACCTTGATGCGCTGGCCCTCGAGGTCCCTGAGTCGGTCTTTGATTTCGTCAACGCGGTTGACGGACGGAATCTCGTTCTCCATGGATACCCTCCAACGCCCAGCTTGGGCGGTAAACAGTCATATACGATTCTAAATGATACCCGCAAACGGTATTGACCTTGCACGCCTTTAGTGCTTCCCCACGACAAGAACACGGCCAAATACCACTTGCCAACGGGAGTCCGCCGCAGGCGGTCTACAATGCCCGTGAACGCCCGAGAGAAAGGACTTCCCATGAACCAGGACCGTCTTGCAAAGGTCAGGGCAAACCTCAGGAACCAGGGTCTTGAGCAGGCGCTTCTTGTCGACCCGCTCTCCATCTGGTGGCTGTGCGGCTACTACACCGAGCCCTACGAGCGCTTCCTTGCGCTCTACGTCCCCGCCGAGGGCACCCCGACGCTCTTCCTCAACCGCCTCTTCCCGGAGGCCGGCGGCGCCTGCGAGGACGTGCGCACCTTCAGCGACACCGACAACCCGGTGGCCCTGGTGGCCCAGGTCACCGACCACGCAAAGCCGCTCGGCGTGGACAAGGAGCTTGCGGCCCGCTGGCTCGTGCCCCTCATGGATGCCGGCTGCGCCACGACGTTTAGCCTGGCCAGCGCCGCCGTTGACGACGCCCGCTCCATCAAGGACGCCCGCGAGCGGGAGCTCATGCGCCACGCCTCCGCCACCAACGACGCCGCCATGGAGTGGCTGGCGTCCCAGGTGCGCCCCGGCGTGACCGAGCTCGAGATTGCCGACGGCCTCCTGGGCGAGTACCGTCGCCTGGGCGCCCAGGACCACTCGTTTGCGCCCATCGTGAGCTTTGGCGCCAACGGCGCGGACCCGCACCACGGCCCCGACGGCACCGCCTTCAACCGCGGCGACGTGGTCCTCTTTGACGTGGGCTGCAAGCAGGACTGGTACTGCTCCGACATGACACGCACGTTCTTCACCGCCGAGCCCACCGAGCACCAGCGCGCCGTCTACGAGACCGTGCGCCGCGCCAACGAGGCTGCCGAGAAGATCGTCCGACCCGGCGTGACGTTTGCCCAGATCGACCTCACCGCACGCAAGGTCATCGAGGACGCCGGCTGGGGCGAGTACTTCACGCATCGCCTTGGCCACCAGATCGGCCTCGTCGACCACGAGCCGGGCGACGTCTCCGCCACGCACGACGAGCCCGTCCGCGAGGGGCAGGTCTTCTCCATCGAGCCCGGCATCTACCTGCCCGGAGACATCGGCGTTCGCGTGGAGGACCTGGTCATCGTGACCGCCGACGGTTGCGAGGTCCTCAACCACTACAGCAAAGACCTCACGGTCCTCAACGTCTAGCGGCGCGAACAGCGCGCACTTCTCGCCTGGCGAGAAACACAAGAAGCGCCGCAGGCCACTGACCTGCGGCGCTTCTGCTTTGCCTGGGAAGGCTGCCCTCGGGACGCGACCTACGCCTCCGGGCAGAGGGCGAGGGCAGCCTCGTCGGCGACCACGACGCAGTTGGTGTGCAGCTGCAGGATGGACGCGGGGCACTGCGGGGTGACCGGACCAAAGCACATGTCACGCACGGCCTGGGCCTTCTTCTCGCCGTTGGCCACGATGACGATCATGCGGGCGTACATGATGGTCTGGGTGCCCATGGTGTAGGCCTGGCGCGGGACCTGGTCGATGCTGTCGAACAGGCGGCTGTTGGCCTGAATGGTGCTCTCGGTGAGGTCCACGCAGTGCGTGCCCTTGGAGAAGTGGTCATCGGGCTCGTTGAAGCCGATGTGGCCGTTGTTGCCGATGCCAAGGAGCTGCAGGTCAGGGTAGCCGGCGGCAGCGACCATGGCGTCGTACTCGGCGCAGGCGGCAGCGGCGTCGGGGTTGGCGCCGTCGGGCACGTGCGTGTTGTTGATGTCGATGTTGATGTGGTTGAAGAAGTTGTCGCGCATGAAGTAGTGGTAGCTCTGCGGGTCATCGTGGGAGAGGCCGCGGTACTCGTCCAGGTTGTAGGTGCTGACCTGCGAGAAGTCCACGTCGCCCTTCTGATACCACTCGGAGAGCTGCTTGTAGGCGCCAATGGGCGTGCTGCCGGTGGCAAGGCCGAGCACGCAGTCAGGCTTGAGGATGACCTGCGCGGAGATGAGGTTTGCGGCCTTGCGGCTCATGTCGGCATAGTCTTTTGCACGGACGATCTTCATGGGTGCACCCCTTCTGTTGGCGACCACCAGGGCGAGGTCGCAAAGACGGTGAGACGCACCCGCCACGTCGAGGCCCCTGCCCGTCCATGGCGGCCCGGGACGCGCCCGGTCGGCACCATCATGCCGCAAAAAGGTGCCGCTTGCCATGACTTTCAGGCAAGCGGCACACCTTGGCGACAAATACTCTGAGCTGGTATTTCTTTAGCGATGCCACCGTTGCGGGATGCCTGCGGGTGGCTCAGATTTAAGAACCAGGGAAGGGCTGTCCGGGGCCTTCCGGCCACCCCGGCGCTAGAGCCTGGAGGCAAGGTCCTTGAGCGCGTGGTAGCGGTGCGAGAGGTGGTTCTTCTCGCCGGGAGAAAGCTCGGCCATGGTGCGGCCCGGGGTCTCCACGGGCCAGAAGAGCGGGTCGTAGCCAAAGCCGTTGGAGCCGCGCAGCTCGTGGCCGATGACGCCCTGGACGTCGCCGTCGCCGCGCAGGACCTCCTGGCCGCGGACGAACACCACGCTGGAGTGGAAGTGCGCCGTGCGCTCCTCGTCGGCCACGTCCGTGAGCTCGACCAGCAGCTTCTGGTTGTTGGCCGCGTCGTTTCCGTGCTCGCCGGCCCAGCGCGCCGAGAAGATGCCCGGGGCGCCGTCCAGGGCGTCCACGCACAGGCCGGAGTCATCGGCCACGGCCATGGAGAGGCCCGTCTGCTCCTGGGCAGCACGCGCCTTGATGAGGGCGTTCTCGTAGAAGTCCGCGCCGTCCTCCACCGGGTCGGGGAAGTCCCCCAGCTCGCCGAGGGCCACAAAGCGCACGCCCGGCATGACCTCGGAGAGGATGGCCTCTATCTCCACGACCTTGTGCGCGTTGCCCGTGGCAACCACCACGGTCTTCTGCGGGTCAAGCGTCTTGATGTCAATCATTGATGTGGTTCCCTTCTGAATGAGAGAAAGGGACTGTTCCTTTTTCTCATCTGGAAAGTTGACAAAGGGACTGTCCCTTTGTCAACTTCTGAAGCCGGTGACCTGGTTCTGGATTTCGATGAGGTGGGCGACGCCGGCCTGGCCCATGTCCAGGAGGGCGTCCAGCTCGGCGCGGCTGAGCGTGGAGCGCTCGCCGGTGCCCTGGACCTCCACGATGCCGCCGACGTCGGTGCGGACCAGGTTGAGGTCCACGTCGGCGTGGCTGTCCTCGGGATAGTCCAGGTCAAGCAGGGGCTTGCCGCCCACGATGCCGCAGGAGACCGCGGCCACCTGGCCGGTCAGGGGCAGGCGCGGCAGCTTGCCGGCGTCCACCAGGCCCATGAGCGCGTCGTGCAGGGCCACCCAGGCACCCGTGACCGAGGCGGTACGGGTGCCGCCGTCCGCCTGGATGACGTCGCAGTCCAGGGTGATGGTGTACTCGCCCAGCTTGTCCAGGCGGCAGACGGCGCGCAGGCTGCGGCCGATGAGGCGCTCAATCTCCATGGAGCGGCCCTTGCGACCCTTGTACTCGCGCGGGGTGCGGCGGTTGGTGCTGGCGGGCAGCATGGCGTACTCGGCCGTGACCCATCCGGCGCCCTGGCCCTTGCGCCAGCGCGGCACGCACTCCTCAACGGTGGCGCAGCACAGCACGCGCGTGTCGCCGAACTCGGCCATGCAGGACCCGCTTGCGTTCTTGATGACGCCGGGAGTCAGCGTGACCGGGCGCATCTGGTCCGCGGCGCGGCCAAAGCTGCGCGCGGGCTTCTCGCCTGACGCGCCGTCCGGGGCACCGGTTGGGTTCTTGATGATGATGGGCACGTGAGTCCTTTCATCCAACAAGGCCCCCGGCCGCAAGCGCGGGCCGAGGGCCGGATTCTTCTGGTGGGCGATGAGGGGTTCGAACCCCCGACCTTGTGCGTGTAAGGCACCTGCGCTAGCCACTGCGCCAATCGCCCGAACAATGTGCGAGTGTACCATACGCCCGGCTTGGCGCCGCCAACGCCGTCCCAGGCCGTATACTGGAGCCATGAATACGACAAACCTCAGCGGCATCGCCGAGCTTCTCCGCGCGCGGGGGACGCTCGCCGAGGTCCGCAACCTCACGCAAGAGGCGGGCGCCACGCCCGTCACCGGCTGCGACTGCGACTCCCGCGTCGTCCGCCCGGGGCACGTCTTCGTGTGCAAGGGCCAGGCATTCCGCCCGGCCTACCTCGTGAGCGCGCTCGAGAAGGGCGCTGTCGCCTATCTGTGCGACGAGGAGCACGCAGACTCCCTGGAGCAGGCGGCCCCCGGCGTGCCCGCCCTCGTGGCCTCCGACCTGCGCCGCGCCATGGCATATGCCTCCGCGGACGCCTTCGGCCACCCCGACCACGACATCAAGGTCGTGGGCATCACGGGCACCAAGGGCAAGTCCACGGTCTCCTACATGCTGCGCTCCGTGCTGGACGGCGAGGAGCCCTACTCCGGCACGGGCGTCATCGGCTCCATTGACACCTTTGACGGCGTGGAGAACTCCGAGAGCCACAACACCACCCCAGAGAGCCCGGACCTCTGGCGTCACCTGGCCAACGCGCGCGAGGCCGGCCTGCCCTACATGGACATGGAGGTCTCGAGCCAGGGCCTCAAGTACGACCGCGTGCTGGGCCTCACGCTTGACGTGGCCTGCTTCCTCAACATCGGGCGCGACCACATCTCTCCCGTGGAGCACCCGGACTTTGAGGACTACTTCGAGAGCAAGCTGCGCATCTTTGACATCTGCCGCTCCGCCGTGATCAACATGGACTGCGAGCATGCCGACGTCATTGCCGAGCGCGCCAGCCGCTGCCCGCGCGTGCTGCGCTTCTCTGCGGAGGGGCGCAAGGGCGCTGACGTCTGGGCCTCGGACATCCAGTCCGGCTATGGCTACGTGCAGTTTGTTGCCCACACCCCCAGCTGGGAGGGCAGCTGCGTGCTCTCCATGCCGGGCCTCTTCAACGTGGACAACGCGCTGGCCACCATTGCCATCTGCGAGCTGCTGGGCATCCCGGAGGAGGACATCGTGGGGCCGCTCTCGCGCGCCAAGGTACCCGGGCGCATGGAGCTTCTCTCCACGCCGGACCAGAAGGTGACGGCGCTCGTTGACTACGCCCACAACAAGCTGTCCTACCAGCGGTTCTTCCCGTCTGTGAAGAAGGAGTTCCCGGGCTACCGGATCATCGCCCTCTTTGGCGCGCCGGGAGGCAAGGCCTACGAGCGCCGCACGGAGCTGCCGCAGGAGGCCGCCAAGTGGGCCGACTACCTCATCTACACCGAGGAGGACCCGGCCAACGACCCGCTGGAGGAAATCTGCCAGCAGATGGCCGACGCCACGCCGGCCGGCACCCCCTACGAGGTCATTCTTGACCGCGAGGCTGCTGTGCGCCGCGCGACGGAGCTTGCCTACGAGGGCGAGGGCCCGGCCATCGTCTGCCTGCTTGCCAAGGGCGACGAGACCCGCCAGCACGAGGGCAACGACTTCGTCCCCTGCCGCCCCGACGGCGACATCTTCCAGGACGCCGTCCGCGAGCACGCCGCCAAGGCCAAGTCCGAGCAGTAAACGGCGTCGCAGGCAGCATCTACACAGACAAGATGACTCATCAGAGGCGAGAAGCGCGAGTTTCTCGCCTCTTTTTTGCCGCCGCACGCTACGTTTGCGTTTTGTAGCGGAAGGACGAGTAGCGGCCCAATTTCTAGGCACGTTTGCCCAGTTGGCAGAGGTGCAGATTGGGCCGCTACCGGGCGCTCCCGCAATAAAACGCAAACGTAGCTGCCAACCCGCACCCCAGGCGGCAACAGGCCCTCTGCTACCCCGACACTCCCATCGGCTTCCAAGTCCGGCGACAGCGTCAACAGCAGGGCGCCCCCACTCGACCTCTCCTAAGAAAGTGCTTCTGAGCGCGTACTTTGCGCGAGGTCACTTTCGTGGAGAGGCGAGTGGGGGCGCCCGTCAGGAACGTTAACTCCCGGACTTAGAAGTCGATGTCCGTGTCGTAGTAGCAGGCCTTCAGGATCTTCTCGAAGTCAGCGGCCTTGGTCTCACGCGGGTTCTCCGGCGTGCAGGCGTCCTGCTCGGCGTTGGCGGCGATGGTCGGCAGCTTGGCGAGGAACTCCTCCTCGGAGACCATCTGCGGGTGCTCGGCGTCCACCTTGACGCCGCCGTTGGCATAGTCCTTGATGGACTGCGGGATGTTGAGCTGGTCGTTCATGTCGCGGATCTTCTGAACCAGAGCGGCAACGAGCTCCTCGGTGGTCTCGCCCGGAAGGTGCAGGACCTCCTTGGCAACGTAGGCGTAGCGCTCGGCAGCGCGCGGGTCCTTGGAGTTCCACTGGATGACCTTGCCCAGGTACATGGCGTTGGCGGCACCGTGGATGATGTGGCCGTTCTCAAAGGCGGCACCGGTCTTGTGGGCCATGGAGTGGACGATGCCCAGCAGGCCAGAGGAGAAGGCGATGCCGGCGATGCACTGGGCCTCGTGCATGTGCTGACGGGCCTCCTTGTCGCCGGTGTAGGACTTGGGCAGCCACTCGACGATCTCACGGATGCCGTGGAGGGCGTTGGCATCGGTGAACATGGAGGCGAAGGTGGAGACGTAGGCCTCCATGCAGTGGGTCAGGGCGTCCATGCCGGTGTGGGCGCAGAGCTTGGCGGGCATGCTGTAGGTCAGCTCGGGGTCGACGATGGCCACGTCAGGGGTGATGTTGAAGTCGGCCAGCGGGTACTTGATGCCCTTGTCGTAGTCCGTGATGACGGAGAACGCGGTGACCTCGGTAGCGGTGCCGGAGGTAGAGGAGATGGCGCAGAAGTGAGCCTTCTGGCGCAGCTCAGGGAAGGAGAACGGCTGGATGATGTTCTCGAAGGACTCCTCGGGGTACTCGTAGAAGACCCACATGGCCTTTGCGGCGTCGATCGGGGAGCCGCCGCCCAGGGCGATGATCCAGTCGGGCTCGAACTCGCGCATGGCCTCGGCGCCCTTCATCACCGTGGTGATGGAAGGATCGGACTCGACGCCCTCGAAGAGCTTGACCTCAAAGCCGGCGTCCTCGAGGTCCTTCTGGATGTCCTGAAGGAAGCCGCCGCGACGCATGGAGCCGCCGCCAGAGACGATGATGGCCTTGCTACCCTTGAGGTTCTTGACCTCGTGGCGGGCGCCCTCTCCAAAGTAAAGGTCACGCGGGTTGGTAAAACGTCCCATAACTCCTCCAATTCGTATGCCGTCGCCCCCGCGACGGATTGCAAACAAGAGGCGAGCCCCCTTGTTTTTGGCAAAGTTGGAAGTCCTTGACCTGAGGCTTATCCCCTCGCCCCAGTCAGCCGTAAGCATAGCAGTCCGGGGAAGCCGCGGCCGGCCCAAGTCGGTTGCGTAAAAAATCGCCCCGCTCAAGGTTTTTTGCTAGCCAAGAAGAACGCGCCGTGCATGGGTGGGTATAAGTCAGGTTTAGCTCGCTCATGTCAGGTACCATAGGGGCCTGAGAGGAGACCCCATGGCACATGACCCCAGACGCGAGGACTACCAGCGCCTTGCGCTGCGCTTCGTTCGCACCATAGACCCGCTGGACCTGGCAGCGGCCAGGGAGTTCACGGACTTTGGCCGGCGCTTTGCCCAGGAGAGGGACTCCCTTCCCCAGACCGACGCGGACCGCGCCTTCCACCTGGTGTGCCGTGCCACCGAGCTCATTGACTACAAGCTGCCGTTTGCCGAGCCCGACCAGGCGGCCGAGCTCATCCGCCACGGCCAGTCCCTGCTGGACGAGGCCCTCTCGCTCGACGAGAAGTGCTTTGACGCCCTGCGCATGAAGTCCGGGCCGGAAGTCGCGGGGCTCGACGCCCGCCACGAGTTCCTGGTCAAGCGGGAGCCCGAGGTGCGCGCCGCCTGCGAGCAGGCCCGCGACGCGCAGGACCCCTCGGAGGACGAGGAGCGCGTGGCCCTGTGCCGCGCGCTGGCCATGCGCCCCTACTGGCGCTGGCTTGCATCGCTTGCCGAGGGCGCGCTCATCTGCGGCCGCAACCGCGAGGCCATCAGCTGGTGCGAGCGCCTGCTCCAGAGCGACCCGGCCGACACCTGCGACGTGCGCTTCACCTACGCCTACGCGCTGGCAAAGCTCGAGGACGAGTCCGGGCTGGACGCCCTCGAGGCGCGCTACGCCAAGATCTCCCCCACGCGCGGGGCCGACGACGCCTGGATGCTCATGGCCCGCATGGCGCTTGCCCACAAGGCCTGCCACATGGAGGAGGCCCAGGGGCTTCTCGCCCACATCTGCAGGACGTACCCCGAGGCCGCCGTCACGCTGCTGCGCCAGACGGAGCTGCCGGACGGTGAGTTTGCCCGCCTGTACGTGGCGCCCTACAGCGCCGACGAGCTGATCATTGCCGCCAGCGAGGGCATCGTCTTGCTGCAGGAGGGCGCGGACCGCACCGGTCGCGGCGTCTTGGGCGCCTGGGTTGCCGCGCAGGTGGCCGGGATGTACCCCGCCGTTGCCCTGCAGGTGGCGGCCGAGATGCGCCAGGAGGGGGTGCAGGGCAAGTGAACGTGCACGAGGAGCTTATCCAGCGCTGCGCGGCCCGCAGGCGCAAGGCCTTGGGCGACCTCTCTGACCAGGGGTTTGCCGAGCTGCTGCTTGCGGTGAGGGAGAACCCCTCCGCGTTTGTGGACTCCCCCGCCGAGGAGGCCTACGTGGAGCTCGAGCGCGCCTTCTCGGCCTACGACGCCTCGCTCAACAACGACGACCTGCTTGAGGACGACGAGTACCAGAAGGCCCGGCAGAAGCGCCTGACCAACCTGCAGGCCGGCTGCGCCCGCGCCCTTGCCCTTGACGAGAAGTGCCTGGACGCGCAGCTCGTGGGCACCCTGGCGGCAGACCTTGACCCGGACTCGCTGCTGGAGCAGCTGCTGGGCCTGCACGACGGCACGGACGCCGCCAGCGACGCGCCCGAGGGATGCGACCTCTGGGCGGACGTCTTTTCTCGCCCCAAGCTGAGGCTGGAGGCGGCCATCAGCCGCACGCTGCTCGACGGCGCGCGCTACCGGCTGGCCGCCCAGGCCTGCGAGCGCGTGATTGCCGTGGCGCCCACCGACGAGCTCGGCTGCCGGCACACGGAGGCCATCGCGCTGGCTCGCCTTGAGGACGAGGAGGGCTTTGACCAGCTTGACGCCCGCTTTGGCAGGCACGACAACGCGTGGACGAGCCTCTCCAGGTGCGTGCTGATGTACAAGCTGGGCCGCATGAGCGCGGCCAGGCGCGCGCTGGCGGGCTTTGACCGGCTGTGCCAGGGCGGCTCGTATGCCCTGATGAGGCCCGTGTTTGTGGAGGTCTACCTGCCCGACCGTCCTCCCGTGGCGGTGAACTCCCTGGAGGAGGCCACGCTGGCCGTGCACGAGATGGAGCCCACCATCGCCGACGTGCCCGACTTCATCAACTGGGCCGCCGCCCAGCCCGGCATCTCCGCCAGCGCCGAGGCCTTTGCCCAGCGCAACGACCTGGACTGGTAGCCGAGACCGGGGACGGGGCCGGACAGTCGCCCCGCTCAGATTTGGCTTCCGCTGGAAGGCGTTTCTGCGCGAAAGGCCCAAAGTGCTTCTCGGCGCTCAAGTTTCGCCTCCACTGGAGGGCAACTTTGAGCAAACGCACCGAAAACCACCTCGCGCGCAAATACGGCCTCCAGCGGAAGGCTCTTTTGCGCAGATCCCAAGGCACACGCCCCTCAAATTGGGGACGTGTTCGTTGGGGGTGCGGACAATTTCTTAGACACTACGGAGAGAGTACCCCAGGTCCCTGCGGTACTGCTCCGGGCTCCTCCACCCCAGGCTCCGCTTGATCCTGCCCGAGTTGTAGTAGGCGAGGTAGCCCGCCAGGCGCCGCCGGAACTCCTCGAAGCCCACCCCGGACCAGTCCCTGCCGTGGTAGAACTCCTGCTTGAGCCGGCCGAAGAAGCCCTCGGCCGCGGCGTTGTCGGGGCTGCGGCCCTTCCTCGACATGCTGCGCACCAGGCCGTGGCGCTCGCATATCGCCGCCCAGCCCGGCCACCTGTAGTGGCAGCCGCGGTCGGTGTGGACCACGGGCCGCTCGCCGGCCGCGAGCGTCGAGGCCGCCGCCTCCAGCATCGAGTCGGCCATGCGGGCGTCGGGGGACTCCGACAGGGTCCACGCCACGACCGCCCCGTCGAAGCAGTCGACCACCGGCGACAGCCAGCAGCGCCCCGACCCTATCGTGAACATGGTGACGTCGGTGACCCACAGCTCGTTGGGGCGCGAGGCGGAGAAGTCGTGGGTGCCGTCGGGGCGCAGCGGCAGGTTGGGAGGGGCCTCGGAGACCTCGCCGGCATAGCTGCTCCAGCGCCTGCGGCGCCTCAGGTAGCGCACCTCGAGCCCCTCCTCGCGCATGACGCGCCTCACGACCTTCTCGGAGACCGCCAGGGGCTCGTCGGGGTCCAGGCGCAGCCTCGCCCATATCGTGCGGTAGCCCCAGGCCCCGCCCCCGGCCTCGAACAGGGCGCGCACCCGCGCCCTCAGGGCGGCCAGGCGGTCGGGGGCGCCCCTGCGGGCGCGGTGGTAGTAGTAGGTGCTGCGCGCCACGCCGGCCGCGCGCAGGGCGTCCTCCAGGCCGAACCCGGGCCTAAGGGCGTCGGCGACCAGCGCCCTCTCCGCCGCCGTCAGCGAGTCCGGGCCCCGCCCCGGGCCGCCTCCTTTTAGGACGTCCAACACCGCCTCGGCCCTGGCGAGCTCCAGCCTCAGGGCCCGGTTCTCGGCCCTGAGGGCCTCCAGGTCCCCGGGGTCGGCCGGCGGCGGCACGCGCGGGGCGCCCCGTCCGTTCGCGAGCGACACCTCGCCCTCCCTCCCCGCGGCGCGGGCCCAGCCGCGCACGGTCTCCGGGTGGCAGCCGATCGACGCGGCGACCTCGGCGGGGTCCTCCCCGGCGAGCGCCCTGCGCGCGGCGTCGGCCCTCTGGGCAAGAGTATAGGGGGCGTGCCAGCCGACGCCCAGGTCGCCGGACGCCCAGCGCCTGATCGACTCGGCGGAGGCGAGCCCCGACTCCCTGGCGAACCTGTGGGCCGGCCGGCCGGACTCGCGCCAGAGCCCCAGGATGGCGTCCCTCTCGTCGCTCGAGTACATTGCGGGCTCCAATCCGGACGCCTGTCGGCGTCCAACTTTTCGTCCGCACCCCCGTTTTTTGCGCAAATTTGAACACGTCCCCAATTTGAGGGCTTTCTTTTTTGGCTACAGTGCGACCGTGAAAAAGAAAGAAATGGCCTATTTTTTCTTTTTGGTGGCTATACTCTCTCCTAAAAAGAAAAGATTGGGGACGCTTTGGCCTATCAGACGCTCAAGAAAACGTTCTATGCAGACCCGACCAGCCAGCGCTTTCAGAACCACGACGCCGAGGCGGCGAGGAGACTTGGAGACCCCTCCACCTTCCGCACGGGCATAGCCCTTGAGCACGGGGAGCTGTTCTGCGCGATGCCCAAGGAGCTGTCCCTTGCCAGCGAGCAGGTCATTCGCCGCGAGAGGGACGTTTCCGAGCTCTGGGGTCGCCTGCCCAGGACCGCGCGCGGGGCGTTTCTCCGCAGCCTCATCCTTGACGAGGTGGTCTGCAGCAACGAGATGGAGGGCGTCCACAGCACCCGCAAGCAGATCGAGGTTGCGCTTGAGGCCGGGCGCGCGACCCGTGGCAACAACGTGGGTGCGGCTGAGGCGACGCGCGCGCCGTTCTTCGAGCTGGCACAGCTCTACTTGGGACTCACCGACAATCCCGTGCCCCCACAGTCGCTTCAAGAGATCAGGACCATCTACGACTCCGTGGTCAAGGGCTCCATTGACGAGAAGGACCTGGTCGGAGGCATCCTCTTTCGCACCGGTCCCGTAGTCATAGAGAAGCGCGGGGGCAGGGTCGTCCACCGGGGCGTTGAGCCGGAGGCAAGAATCGAAGAGCTGCTGGGAGACATGATCTCGCTCTCGAAACGCAACGACGTGCCCGAGCTCTGCCGAGCCGCGCTCTGCCACTTTCTCTTCGAGTACGTCCACCCCTTCTACGACGGCAACGGGCGCACCGGACGCTACCTGCTTGCGCTGCAGCTGAGTCACCTGCTCTCTCAGCCCACGGTGCTTTCTCTCTGCCGCACCATCTCCGAACACAAGAGCGCCTACTACAAGGCGTTTGAC